>JBBAJQ010000011.1:334-25767 GCA_040403945.1 Sediminibacterium sp. | reverse complement strand
TCTGCAGACGCATACACCCGAAAACATTCTCCTTTTTCATCATCATCTTTATAGGTTTTTCCACCGGTCCACTCTGTTTTGCATTTAATACCAAAGTGGTTATTGGCCGTTAGGGCCAGCATACTGTTTCCCGATTGCGATTCTAATATGGCTTGTGCCAGTTTTATTGCTGCTGGCACACCCGTTCGTTTCATCTCTGCAATGGCTAAATCTTTATATTGTTGTATATACGTTTCGGTGGTAAATGATTGGGCCTGCAATTGAATTGCTCCCAGCATCATCCAACAAACTATGTATATTAATTGCTTCATTTTTCTAGTCTTCATCACTTTTTAACAACTAACAATAATCCATCTCTAACAGTAATAACAACTTTTTCAGTTGCGGTATCTTTAGCTACCAGTTGGTTAAATGCGTTAATGGCAAGTGCATTTTTCCCGGTTATGGGCGTTTGTAAAACTTCCCCATGGAAAAATATATTATCGGCTATTAATAGACCTCCCTTTCTTAATCTCTCCATAATCAAAGGGTAATAATCACAGTAACCGGTTTTATCGGCATCCAGAAAAACCAAATCCCAGGTAGGTGCAAGCGTAGGTATTATTGCTAATGCTTGCCCTACATGAACATGAATCTGGTTTCCATTAGGAATTCGGGTAAAATATTGCTGCGCAACAACAGCATCTGTTTCCCTGCATTCGATGGTATGTAATTCTCCGTCCGGTAATAGACCTTCAGCCAAGCATCCGGCACTATAGCCGGTAAAGGTTCCTATTTCTAGGATATAACGTGGTTGCATTAGTTGAGAGAGAATAGATAAGAATCTTCCTTGCACGTGTCCACTTAACATATGCGATTTAGGATGTTTCTCGCGGGTTTCATTCGCCAGCGTTTGTGCCCATGCAGGTTCAGGTGAACTGAACTGTTCAGCATAAGCTTCCGCCAACGTATGAATAATTTCCATACGGCAAATATCCGCCAATTTTACCGTTTTTGGGTAGTAGAAATTAAAAATAGACCTATAAATGTGAGTAGTCCGTTAATGATTAGTAGCTCGATGCCTATTTGATACTGATTAAACCAGGTTGCCGCATTTTTACTAAGGATATAGCTAAGCAAGGGTGCCAATAAACAGATAAGGGTAATGCCTGCATGATTAGGCAAACTGCGCCGGGTGAAAATGCCAAAGGCAAATAGGCCTAATAATGGTCCATACGTATACCCTGCCAGATCTAGAATAATGTCGATAACACTATTGTCGTTGATTTTATAAAAAATCATGATGCATAGTAAAAAAACCAGGGTGAACGAAAAATGAACAGTTAGCCGTATTTTCTTTCTATATTGTTCCGACCAATTTTCTTTTTGTTGTAACCCCAGTATGTCTATGCAAAAGGAGGAGGTAAGTGCTGTTAATGCACCATCTGCGCTGGGAAATAAGGCTGAAATAAGCGCGATGATAAACAAAATGCCTATTGCCGGAGGCAAGTAATTCATTACTACCGATGGGAATACTTTATCGCCTATGATATTTTTTTGATCAAGTACCAGCTGCTTAACCATTTTACCATTTACCATAACTTCCTGATACAGGGCACCCTTCGATTGTGCAAACATATATAGCAGCCCTCCTAGGAATAGAAACAACACTAAAACCGAAACCAGCACAATGGCGAGCGTAATAACATTTTTTTGCGAGTCACCTAATTTCTTAACACTAATGTTTTTCTGCATCATTTCCTGATCGAGACCCGTCATGGCAATCGTAATAAAAGCGCCACCAATAATTTGTTTCAGAAAAAATCCTTTGCTATTTACATCGGTATTAAAAACATGTAGATATCCAATACTCTTCATTTGCGTAACAGCATCCCCTAACGAGAGCTGCATACTATTTAAAATAAAAATTACACAAACTACCAAACCGGTAATCATCAGGGAAGTTTGCAGTGTATCTGTATATACAATGGTTTTTACCCCGCCTTCAAAAGTGTACAGGAGAATCATAAGTAATATCACAGCTGCCGTTACAATAAATGGAATACCCATGCGATCGAGGATAAAGAATTGCAATACGTTAATTACCAGATATAGTCTGGCCGTTGCTCCTACGGTTCTGCTGATTATAAAAAAAAGTGCTCCTGTTTTATAGGCTATATTGCCAAACCTTTGAAGCAGATAGTGATAAATCGAGGTTAGATTTAAGCGATAGTAGATGGGTAAAAGAACAAAAGCAATTACGGCATAACCCATCAGATAACCGAGGGCTACCTGCAGATAAGCAAAACCCTTAAATGCTGCCCCTTCAAAAACACCCACTCCGCCGGGTACACTTACAAAAGTTACACCGCTAAGAGAGGTACCAATCATCCCAAAAGCCACGAGCATCCAGTTGCTATTCTTGTTGCCAATAAAAAACGACTCATTGTTACTGTTTCGGCCTGTATACCAGGCAACGCCCAGTAGAATAAGAAAATAGGCAATTACAAAGCTGAAAAGTAAGGTTGGCGACATAAAGTGGGTTTGTGCAAAACAAAGAAGTAATTTGTAAAGATGTAAAAAATAATTCACCTATTTTTCCATTTTAATTGCCGAGGTATGTTAGTAGAACGAATTGCCGTGTTTTGCGGTTCTAAATCAGGGACTTCCGAAATATTTGTTGCGCATGCAACAGAATTAGGTACTTTATTGGCCAAGCAGCAGAAAACCCTGGTATATGGGGGCGGAAGTGTGGGAATTATGGGTGCGTTGGCAGATGCGGTAATGCATGGGGGCGGACAGGTGATTGGCGTAATTACCGAACTCTTATTAACTTGGGAGCAGCAACATACCGGAATCACAGATTTACGTGTGGTGCCGGATATGCATGTGCGGAAGAAAATGATGTACGAACTAAGCGATGCCGCCATCATTTTACCCGGTGGTAATGGAACACTGGATGAATTGTTTGAAATGCTTACCTGGAATACACTGCAAATTCACAACAAAAAGATTGTAGTGCTAAATTCAGGGGGGTATTACCAACACCTGATTGCACACATGCAGCAAATGCAAGCGGAAGGGTTTTTATACGAAAGCTGGACAGACCGCCTGGTAGTAGTTAATACGCCGGCAGAGGCAATTAACGTGCTGGATGGAGATACACGCCAAATCCAGCCCTGAATACGGGAATAGGGTCATTGAATTGGTCGCGGTAGGGCGAATTCGGATTTTGTAAAACATCTATCAGTAAGCTTGCATAGGATATACGACTTCCCGGAATACGGCTACCATACCCTATACCCACTAAAATACTTTCACCACCAAAAGTATATTTCAGGGTTTGCTGGGTAGTAACATTTTTTTGCGATGAATGTATTCGGTTATACTCAGGTTGAATTTGTAAGAATATAAAATTTACCGGCCAAATACGCGTGAATACTCCCAAACCATAGTTGATATTCTGTAAACGAATGGAGCTAAAATCCGAGGCATTCTCTGAATAATAGTTGCAATTAACTACCATTCCTACATCGATTATTCGGTTCAAACTAAAACCCAATTCGGGATTTAATCCAATATTAAAGGAACGATCGCCTATTCCAAGGTTAAGACCCGAACCAAAAAACATATTTGAACGGGAAAACCCCCGATGCTGATCTTCTCCCTGCGATTGGCTAAATGCAGCCAATCCAAGGCTAATAAACAAAAAAAGCAATAGATTTTTTTTCATATATCGAAAACGCAAACCTACTATTTATACAAAGGGCCTGCTTGTTTGTACTTGTAAAATTATGTTAGGTTTTTACATATTTTTAATTATAATTAATTAGTATTTGTAACATATTCAATATAATAAATTTATAAGTATAATAAATTATTATTTTGTATTTTGTTACTTCTTCTGCCGTCAAAATGCTGTAAATGGTTAACTTTGATATTAACTAACGATTGTAAGCATGAGTTTATTGAGTGATTGGTATAAACCCAGCCGCGAGGGTCGGCTATCATTTCAACATCCCGGGGTTCAGTTTCAATGTACCCGCGAGCAATTAGAAGAAGCCACGCTTAAGCGCGGAGAGGGGCAGTTAAGTGATACAGGGGCCCTATGCATTAACACCGGAAAATTTACCGGGCGTTCGCCAAAAGATAAATTTATCGTTCAGGATGCCATTACCCAAACCACGATTAATTGGAATCAGTTTAATCAACCCATTTCTGAGGGAGTTTTTAATGGGTTACGGGATAAAATGCTTACTCATCTTAACCTGCAACCTACCCTATGGGTTCGGGATGTTCGGGCAGGAGATCATCCAGTGTATCATTTATCCATTCGGGTAATTAATGAAAATCCGTGGAGTAATTTGTTTGTGGCTAATATGTTTTTGCCGCCAGATACTTCTCAACAGGATGTTCAGCCTGATTGGCTAATTATACAATTACCTTCTTTTGCAGCAGATCCAGCCACAGACGGGGTACCCAATCCGCAGTTTAGCTTGCTTTCCTTTTCTCAGCGGATTATCCTAATTGGTGGTACAGGATATACAGGGGAAATGAAGAAAGGTATTTTTACGGTACTCAATTTTTTATTACCCCTTCAACATAAAGTGTTGAGTATGCATTGCAGCGCAAACAAAGGGCAAGGGGGTGATGTAGCTATTTTTTTTGGACTGAGTGGAACAGGTAAAACTACCCTTAGTGCTGATCCGGAAAGGAAGTTGATTGGCGATGATGAGCATGGCTGGACGAATGAAGGGGTATTTAATTTCGAGGGGGGATGTTATGCTAAAGTAATTCATCTGAATCCACAGCAAGAGCCTGCCATTTTTGGTGCCATTAGAAAAGGGGCCCTATTAGAAAATACCCGATTTTTTTCTAATACAAATCGGGTTGACTATTCCAATAAAACAATAACTGAAAATACCCGGGTTAGTTATCCGCTATCGTATATTCCCAATGCCTGTTTTCCTGCAAGAGGGGGCCAACCCACTATTTTATTTTTTCTTACCTGTGATGCGTATGGTGTTTTACCCCCCATCAGTCAACTAAGTGTGGAGGAGGCCATGTATCAGTTTATTAGTGGATATACCGCAAAAGTAGCTGGCACAGAAACTGGTATTACTGAACCCGTTGCTACCTTCAGTGCCTGTTTTGGAGCCCCCTTTATGCCGCTTCATCCTGGCGTATACGCACAATTGCTGGGAGAGAAATTACAACAACATGGCGTAGAAGTTTGGCTAATTAATACGGGTTGGATTGGCGGTTCTTTTGGTACCGGTGAACGTATTAAATTATCGTATACCCGAACGCTAATTGAGGCTGTTTTTAAAAATAATTTCCAAGCCGTACCCAAAGTTGTTCACCCAAATTTTGGCATGCAAATACCAACCCATTGTGCAGGAATACCTGATGGAATTTTATTGCCTTGGCAAAGTTGGCGGGATGAAAAAGCTTACCAAGTTCAAAGCAATCGGTTGGCTAAAATGTTTGCCGATAATTTTGAACAATATGCTTCGGGGGTAGATGAAAAAATTCGCAGGGCCGGACCCAAAGTTGCCCATTAAAATAACCCATACAGCGTACTGTCTATCTTGCGAATAATCTCTCCAAGGTGTTCCTCATTTTCTGCGAACTTATTTTTGTCGCAATCTATAATCAATACAGGTCCTTCCCGATAAGTGTCTATCCATTTATTGTAAAACTCATTCAGTTTTTTCAGGTAATCGAGTCGGATATTTTCCTCATATTCCCTACCTCTTTTTTGAATTTGCGAAACCAACGTGGGCACAGATGCTTTCAGGTAGATCAGCAAATCGGGGGGTTGTACCATGGTTTTGAGAGTTTGAAAAAACTGATAATAGTTATCAAAATCCCGCTTACTCATTAAACCCATTTCATGCAGGTTGGGGGCAAAAATATTGGCATCTTCAAAAATTGTTCTGTCTTGAATGATGGTTTCCGTTCCATGGTGTATTTCTAGTAACTGATTCAACCGGCTATTCAGAAAATATATTTGCAAATTGAAGCTCCAACGAGGCATATCATCATAAAAATCCATCAAATACGGATTCTGATCTACATCTTCAAATTGAGGAATCCAGCGGTAGTGTTTACTAAGTAATTCGGTGAGGGTAGTTTTACCAGCTCCGATGTTACCGGCTACTGCCACATGCTTTATTTTTTTCGCTTTTGCCATAAGTTACAAGATACTATTAATTTATCATTTTGCGGGTTCCAATCACTTGTAATTCCGGTAAGTATTTTCGCGCTTACGCGTTATCGGTGCCAACGGATTTTTTAACTAGTTGAAGAGTAGCACTGGCACTTGCCCGCGCTTTTTCTGCCCCCTGCCGTATAATTTTTTTCAGCAGTTCCGGATTCGCTTGTAAATCAATCGCTTTCTCCCGAATAGGGCTGATAAATCGAATCATATCTTCCGCTAATTGCTTTTTTAAATCGCCATATCGAATAACACATTTTCCTTCGCTGCTATTGTTATAGTCATCAGTAAACTTGGCAACAGTATCCGGTGTGCTCACCAATTTCATCAGGGTGAACAAATTTTCTACAAAGTCGGGTTTGGTTGCATTTTCCGTTGCCGGGCCCTGATCTGTTTTTGCTTTGGCTATTTTTTTTCGGATAGTATCATCGTCATCAGCTAAATACAGCGTTGATAATTGATTTTCACTCTTACTCATTTTCCCTTCGCCATCTAAACCCAAAATTTTTACCAGTTCACCTCCATAATTAAATCCGTAGGGTAAAGGAAAAACATCCCCATACCGGTGATTGAACCGTTCGGCAAAATTTCGGGCCATTTCTAAATTTTGTTCCTGGTCTTTACCCACCGGCACTTTAACTGCCCGGTGAATTAATATATCCGCCGCCTGCAAAACAGGATAGGTTAGTAAGCCGGCATTTACATTGTCGGGTTGCAGACGTACTTTTTCTTTAAAGGTTACTGTTTTTTCTAGTTCCCCTTTGTAAGCAAGCATGTTCAGGTACAAGTATAATTCGGCTATTTCAGGTACATCACTCTGCACATATAAGGCTACCTGATCGGGATCTAAACCACAGGCAATATTCTCGGCAATAACCCGATTAACACTCTGCTTTAGTAGTTGTGTATCCGGATGGGTAGTTAGGCTATGCCAGTTGGCTACAAAAAAATAGCAGGTAAACTCCGACTGCATCCGAACAAAATTTCGCATGGCACCAAAGTAATTACCCAGATGTAAAAACCCGGTAGGCCGGATTCCGCTTAATACTACCTCCTTAGTCATAGGGCGCGAAGATAATATGCCTGCATCGTTTTATACCAATACCGGCCTTATTTTTTTGCATCATCCGAGCATTTTCGGGGTATAATTAACCGTTAGTTTAGCGGGTAAGTAGCTAAATTTGTAATGTTACTCAATTGTTTGTCTATTTCAGGATCTTCCAACATATTATCTACGCCCATTGAATACCTGAAAGGGGTGGGACCCGTACGGGCAGAATTGCTGAAAAAAGAATTACAAATATTCACTTTTTCTGATCTGCTGGAGCACTTTCCTATCCGGCATGTAGACAAGACCCATATTAGTTTAATCAGTGATATCCAACCCGATACCGACACGATTCAGGTAGCGGGTACTTTATTATTTTCAGAAGTGGTTGGGGCAGGCAGGGGAAAGAGACTAATTGCACAAATCAGAGATTCGTCCGGAACTATGGAACTGGCCTGGTTTCAGGGAATTAATTGGGTAACCAAACAACTGCAAGAAGGCGCAACTTATCTGGTATTTGGTAAAACCGGCCTTTTTAACGGTAAGCCCCAGATCGTTCATCCCGAACTGGAATTGTATACCCCTGCTCGGGTAGATGGAAAGCCATTTCTGGAACCCGTATATCCAAGTACCGAAAAATTAAAGGCCCGGGCATTAAATGGCAGGCAACTGGCGAAATTAACTGCTAACTTATTTACACAAATTCAGCCTGCTGATATTCCCGAAAACATTCCTGCCTATATTTTACAAGAGCACCAACTTATTGGCAGACCCCAGGCATTTCGGCAAATCCATTTTCCGGCTTCCCCCGAAGATTACCGGCAGGCAATTGAACGCATTAAATTTGAAGAATTTTTTATTGCCCAGATTCGGTTAAATCTGGTTCGCTTGCGAAGACATAGGCATAGTAAAGGAGTTTTATTTGAAAAAGTAGGCGATTTATTTAATCAATTTTTTCATCATCATTTACCCTTTACATTAACAGGTGCACAAAAAAGAGTATTGCGGGAAATTAGACAAGATACCGGTGCCGGCAAACAGATGAACCGACTCTTGCAGGGGGATGTTGGAAGTGGAAAAACCATCGTAGCTCTAATGAGTATGCTGCTTGCGGCGGATAATGGCTATCAGAGTTGTTTTATGGCGCCCACAGAAATATTGGTGCAACAGCACTATGCGAGTCTTCAAAAACTACTGAAAGATTTACCTATACGGGTAGCCATCTTAACCGGAAGCACCAAAACTGCAGCCAGAAAAGAAATTTTAAAAGGACTATTAGAACAAACCATTCAAATAGTTGTTGGAACACATGCAGTGATTGAGGATGTGGTACAGTTTAACCAACTCGGTTTAGTAATTGTAGATGAACAGCATCGATTTGGCGTAGCCCAGCGTGCCCGATTATGGGAAAAAGCAGCTATACCTCCGCACGTGCTGGTTATGACGGCCACTCCGATACCCCGCACCCTGGCTATGACGGCCTATGGAGATTTGGATTATAGCATAATGGATGAATTGCCTCCCGGAAGACAACCCATAACAACTGTACATAGAAATGAATCGGCGCGTGGACAGGTTTATGATTTTGTGCGGAGCGAAATTGAAAAAGGCAGGCAAGCCTATTTTATCTATCCCCTGATAGAAGAAAGTGAGAAAATGAGTTACGAAGATCTTACCCAGGGATACGAACAGGTAAAAAGTTTTTTTCCGGAACCTCGATTCAAAATAAGCATGGTGCATGGAAGAATGCCGGCCGATTTAAAGGAAACCAATATGCAAAGATTTGTTGCTGGCGATACCCAGGTAATGGTAAGTACTACGGTAATTGAAGTTGGGGTAGATGTACCTAATGCCACGGTGATGGTGATTGAAAGTGCCGAAAAATTTGGATTATCCCAGTTACACCAGCTACGTGGCAGGGTAGGTAGGGGCAGTGAAAAAAGTTTTTGCATATTATTAACGAGTTACAAAACCAGCAAAGAAGCTGCGGAACGTATCCAAGTAATGACGAGTACCAATGATGGTTTTGTGGTGGCAGAGAAGGACTTAGCACTGCGCGGACCCGGGGAAATTGAGGGTACTCGACAGAGCGGCGCCCTGAATTTTAAGGTGGCCAGCATCATTCACGACCGGGATTGGCTGGAAAAAGCCAAAATAGCAGCCGAAAATTTGGTTGAAGAGGATTTGAGTTTGGAATTGGCAAAGAATTTGCTACTAAGGAATTATCTGAGCACACAGTCGGGAGGAACAGTTTGGAGTAAAATTTCCTGATAATAATCAGGAAAAATAGAAGAATTAAGTTAGATATTTACGCAAATGGTAAGTCGAATTATAATAAGCTGTTTTTGTTTTGTACTCTTTTTGGGGGCATCAGGGGTATATGCGCAAGATAATCTTCAGTTTGTTGAGAACAAAGGACAGTGGCATGAATCAGTAAAGTTTAAAGGCGACTTACCATCGGGTTTATTTATGCTTACCCGGGATGGATATAAAGTGATTTTACATAAACCGGAGGATTTGGCTCGCCTGGGAGAAATGGTACACCATGGAAACCTCATTTCATCAAGCGATGGTCCGGTGGCTTCCGTGCAAACGCCTGTTATTGATAACATTGCCGCTGCTCCGGTTATACTGCATTCGCATCAATACCAGATGCGATTATTAAATGCGAATCCCAACTCCACAATCCTACCCGAAAAAATATTGGATGAAAAAACCAATTACATATTGGGTAATGATCCTACCAAATGGGCCAGCAACTGTCGTTCTTTTTTAGCAATTACTTATCAGAACATTTATCCTAACATAGATATTCGTTACTATACTTCAGAGGGTTCTCTTAAATATGATTTTATTATACATCCTGGTGGCCGTGTAGAGGATATTGCCCTTTATTTTGATGGCCTAGAATCACTGAAAGTTAAAGATGCGGGATTAATTTTGCAAACATCTGTGCAACAAGTAAAGGAATTACCCCCCTATAGTTATCAATTGCTCGGTGGGATAAAAAAGGAAGTTAATTGCCGGTACGACGTAAAGGGAAATATTGTACGTTTTTCATTGGATGCACCTATCAATCGCTCTGCCACCTTGGTAGTTGACCCAACCCTAGTTTTTTCAACTTTTACAGGCAGTCGGGCTGACAATTGGGGATATTCGGCTACTTACGATAACCAGGGTAGTTTTTATGCTGGAGGCATAGTATTCGGAGGATCAAGTGCCTTAATTTTTCCGGTAAGTAACGGGGCATTTCAACAAACTTATCAGGGAGGGGAAAATACCGGAGAAGGCGGTGGATTTGATATGGCCATCATGAAGTTTGATCCATCCGGCACTCGTAGAGAATATGCTACTTATTTAGGCGGAACACGCGGTAATGAACAACCCCATAGCATGGTGGTTGATAGAGATGGTAATTTAATCATAGCCGGACGAACTACCTCCTTAGATTATCCTACAGCCGGGGCCTTAAAAACATATGGATCTTTAATTGGAACTTCCTGGCATATTGTAGTAACCAAATTAAATGCCAGTGGAACCGGCTTAATCGGTTCTGTAAAAATAGGTGGACGAGGATTGGATGGTGTAAACATACGACACAAATATACCTCCCCCTCTGGAGCGGAATCTATCAACCGAAACTATGGAGATGATGCCAGAAGTGAAGTGATTTTGGATGAGGCAGGTAATATTTATTTTGTTACCTGCACACAATCATCAGACTTTCCAACAACACCGGTATCTTCTCAATCTACTTTAGGGGGAACTAATGCCAGCGGACGTGCACAAGACGCTGTTATGTTAAAACTTTCACCCAATGTTTCCTCTGTAATTTTTAGTGTGCTTTTTGGAGGAAATAATGATGATGCAGCTTATGTGCTGGCACTGAATCCTCTTAATAATAATATCTTAGTTGCTGGAGCCACTGCTAGCACTAATTTTCCCGGAAATAAAACCGGGGCTAAATATCCTGCATATCAAGGAGGACTAGCCGATGGATTTATTGCCGAATTTACCAATTCCGGCAGCTTATTGCGTAGCACTTATTGGGGAACCCCTGGGGTAGATGCCATTTATGGATTGCAGTTCGATCGGTTTGGCTTCCCTTATATTGCGGGTACCACTACCGGCGCTTGGCCTGTTGTAAATGCCGTTTTTAATCAGCCCGGAGGGAAACAGTTTATAGTAAAAGTTAAGCAAGACTTTAGTGATCCTGAATATTCAACCATTTTTGGACCCAACACTTCTAGTCCTAATTTATCCCCTACTGCCTTTCTGGTAGATCGATGTGAAAATGTTTACTACTCCGGTTGGGGTGGATCAGCCAATACGCAAACTAATTATCCAAATAGTGGAACAAATGGTCTCCCTATTTCCAACGATGGTTTTCAAAAAACTACCGATAACAGCGATTTGTATTTCTTTGTAATGGAAAAGAATGCTGCATCTCAATTATATGGTTCCTATTTTGGACAGAATGGCGGCTTCGGAGAGCATGTGGATGGCGGCACCAGTCGTTTCGATAGAAATGGGGTAATTTATCAGTCACTTTGTGCCAATTGCGGTAATGTAAAGCCCCGCTTTCCTACTACACCGGGTGTATGGTCTCCAAACAATGGTTCATCCGGATGTAATCTGGCTGCTATAAAAATTGCGTTTAACCTTGCGGGCATTGCTGCAGGTATAAGAACGAGTATCGACGGCGTTACAAGAGATACATCCGGGTGTGTTCCTATGACGGTTGACTTTACGGATACCATCGCAATGGGTAAACAGTATATCTGGGATTTTAATGATGGGTCTGTGCCTGTTATTACAAATGGACCTTCGGTATCGCATACATTTAATAGTGCAGGCTTTTATCGGGTTAAATTGATTGCAGTGGATTCCACTGCATGTAACATTGCAGATTCAACTTTTATTAATCTTCGGGTGAGAAATGATAAAGCTATTTTGTCTTACGTAGAAACTAAATTGCCACCCTGTGCATCACTTACCTTTCAGTTTACCAATACCAGCAGTTCGGCAAAACCCTTCCAAGGCAATAGTTTCCGATGGGATTTAGGAGACGGCACTGTATTTACTAGTGGCAAAACGGCTTTCACGCATACCTATACAGCTGCGGGAACTTATCAGGTGAAAATGGTTTTAATTGATACTAACTTTTGCAACGAGCCTGATAGCATTGTGAAGCAAATACGGATTGCAGCCAATGTGAAAGCCCAATTTAATACACCCGCACAGGGTTGTGTTCCTTATGATGCATTTTTCGAAAATACATCGCTGGGTGGGCAAACATTTATATGGAATTTTGGAGATGGCAGCCCATTGAGTAATGAAGTGAATCCAACGCACCGGTATGCGTCTACAGGTAATTATCTGGTTACGTTAATTGCTGTGGATGCGGCTACCTGTAATATTTCTGATACCAATTCTTTTACCCTTCGGGTTGAGCCAGTACCGCAATCGGGAATCGACTTCAATCCCAATCCAGTTCCAACCAATGAGCCAGTGAATTTCGTAAACCTAAGTTCCGGTGCTAGCCGCTATAAATGGTTATTTGGAGATGGATTTACTTTAGAAACATTTCGTAAAGACACTATAGTAAAGCATCTATACAACGCTTCCGAAACATATAATGCCTGTTTGGTAGCCTTTAATCCTGCAGGATGTTCCGATACCGCTTGCATTAATGTAGCCGTAACGGTTGTACCGGGAGTGGAAGTTCCTAACGCTTTTTCTCCCAATGGGGATGGCAGAAATGATCGGGTTTTTATTAAGGGATTTGGTATAGCAAAAATAAGTTGGCGTATTTATAACCGTTGGGGAGAATTGGTGTTTTTTACCAATGATTATATGCAGGGGTGGGATGGGAAACAAAATGGAAAAGACTTGTTGCAAGGTGTATATCATTATGTGTTGGAAGTAGAGTTTTCGGATGGCCGAAAGGGAACTAAAAAAGGCGATATAACTCTGTTAAAATGATGAGAAGAAAAATCATATGGCTAGGTTGGATAGGCATGCTTTGGATGGTTTCATGGCAGGCAGCGGGGCAGGATTTGCATTTCTCGCAGTATTATAATGCACCTTTTTTAATAAACCCGGCCAATACAGGTTTTAATCCTGATTTTGATTATCGTTTAGGACTCAATTATCGAAATCAATGGGCCAGTGTGGGTTCTCCGTACAAAACGATGTCGGCCTGGGGAGATGTAAAACTGTTGGGGAATAAGTTAGAAAATGGCTGGATAGGATTAGGAGGAAATTTAATAAAAGATCAGGCAGGTTCGGGAAGTTTAACCTCCACCACGGGTATGGTTTCTCTGGCCTATCATCAGATGTTAGGTTATAATAGTTTATTAAGTGGAGGATTTTCGGTAGGTTATACGCAAAAGAGAATTGATTTAGCCAAGCTAACTTTTGATAGCCAGTGGAATGGTGTTTTCTTTGATACCAATATCCCTTCGTTCGAACCCTTTGCTACTAATCAGGTTTCGTATGTTGATTTGCAGGCCGGCATCAATTATGCCTATTTTGCTTCCGAGAACTTTTATTTTAATGCAGGGGTTAGTGTGATGCATATCAATACCCCACGGGAAACTTTTTTTGATGCCAGTGTTTCTAATAATGAAATCAGTCGTAGGTATAACCTGTTTGTGAATGCAAACTTGAAAGTACGGGATAACTGGATTTTGAATCCGAATGTATATGTTAGTATGGCAGGCAATTCGCGTGAAATACTGGCCGGATTAAATGCGAACCGCGATTTAGGCGACAATGGTGCAAGACAATTGGTGCTGGGAATCTATTACCGAAACAATGATGCGATTATTCCCCTTTTTGGCTATCAGATAAACGATCTAAAAATGACGTTTAATTACGATGCTACCGTATCTTCTTTAAGCAGAAGTAATTTTACACGGGGTGCCTATGAGATATCGATTGTAAAATCAGGCATATTTCCCTCTAGTCAGGGCCGTCTTACCCGCTGCCCCACCGTATCATTCTAGTTTTTATGTGAAAAGATAAATATGGGTTAACCCACCTTTATTTTTATCTTGCAGTACAAACGGTCTTTATGAAATACGATCCGATTAATCCGGCATTATTCATTACTAACCGAAAGCGTTTTGTAAAGGAAATGCTGCCCAACAGTATTGCAATTTTTGTAAGTAATGATGAGTGGCCCTATAATGGAGATGCCCTTCATCAGTTTAAGCAAAATAGCAATATCATCTGGCTAAGTGGCATTCCTCAGGAACAAACCATGGTGATTCTGTTTCCGGATTGCCCAGATCCTAAATACAGAGAAGTGCTGGTAGTATCCCGCCCCAACGAGCTGAAAGAAAAATGGGATGGTAAAAGATTACGCTCCAAAGAAGCTTCGGCTATTTCCGGAATTCAGACTATCGTTTGGTTAGATACAGTGGAACCACTTTTGCAAACCTGGATTCATCTAGCTGATCATATTTATTTGGATTCAAATGAAAATGATCGGAAAGCTTCGGAAATCCGCAGTCACGAATATCGTTATATCGACAAGGTAAAGGCATCCTATCCATTACATCAGTACCATCGTTCGGCAAAAATTCTAAAAAAACTACGGGCTATTAAAACACCGTATGAGATCGAGTTGGTTCAACATGCGATTAATATTACTGGAAAAACATTCGAGCGGTTACTGAAATTTATCCGTCCCGGTGTACATGAATATGAAATAGAGGCAGAGATCTATCACTCTTTTTTAATGAATCGGGCTACCGGACCGGCGTATCATAGTATCATCGCTTCCGGGGATAATGCCAGAACCCTGCACTATATAAGCAATAATGCTACTTGTAAGTCAGGCGATTTGATATTAATGGATTTTGGTGCAGAATATGCACATTATTGCGCAGATCTTACCAGAACAGTTCCGGTAAATGGTAAATTCACCCCTCGTCAAAAGCAGGTGTACAATGCCTGCTTACATCTGCATAATTATGCAAAGTCATTATTGAAACCTGGCATCAGCATTGTAGACTATACCGAAAAAATAGGCAAGGAGGCCACTCGCGAATTTATTAAAATCGGTTTATTGAATAAGGCTGCAGTAAAGCAGGAAGATCCCGAACAACCCCTGTATCGGAAATATTTATACCATGGTATTTCACATCATTTAGGCTTAGATGTGCATGATTTAGGTACTAGAACAGCTCCTATTCAGGCAGGCATGTTGTTTACAGTAGAGCCGGGTATATATATTGAAGAAGAACAGCTGGGGGTTCGAATTGAAAATAATTGCTGGATAACCAAAAACGGATCAGTCGACTTGATGAAAAATATACCCATCACCGCAGATGAGATTGAGCGTTGGATGAAGCTTAAAAAATAAATAAAAGGGTCATTTTCGCATAAACAAATTACATGAAACAGATCCCCAATATTTTTACCCTCCTCAATTTATTGCTAGGTTGCCTTGCTTTGGTATGTTTGCTTCAACCGGGTGTGCTGATTACTACTAACGAGTATGGTCAACACCTGGTAGATTTGCCCGAACGTATGGTTTGGGCTTCCGCACTAATTGCGGCTGCTGCAGTGGTAGATTTTTTTGATGGACTAGTAGCCAGGTGGATGAATGCCACATCAGCAATAGGTGCTCAACTAGATTCGCTCTCGGATGTGGTAAGTTTTGGGGTGGCTCCGGGGATGATTGCCTTTCAATTTTTGCGGTATTCATTTGCACAGGAACCTAATGGGTTAGATGTGCCTGAATGGTATTTATTGCCAGCATTTTTAATTCCCATGGCTGGCGCCTATCGATTGGCACGTTTTAATACCTCCGGTGGCAGTTCTAAAGAGTTCACGGGCGTACCCATCCCTGCAATCGGCATTTGGTTCGCTTCCTTTCCGCTAGTAGCCATGTTTACTTCAGACGAATGGCAATATAATTTAATCGGAAATAAATGGTGGTGGTATGGATTAATACTGGTTGCATCTTATCTGATGGTGAGCCGATTGCCCATGATGGCTTTTAAGTTTTCGGGCGATGTGGCTGCCCGTAAAAAAATTCAATACCTGATCGTGCTGGTTGTGATAACAGCAATAGCCTGCTGGTTTTTGGGATGGCTGGGCGTAACGGTTGGGTTCATTGCCTATCTAGTAGTATCTTTACTTTTTAAAAATAATACACATGACCTTCCAGGTACAAGTTAAAGTAATGCCCTTAAAAGATTTACTAGATCCGCAGGGCAAAGCCGTAATGACGGGTTTACACCAATTAGGCATTTCCGGTGTGCAGGATGTACGGGTAGGAAAACATATTACGCTGGCTATAGAGGCTGCGGATGCTACTACAGCAGAAGCTGTTGCCCGCCAGGCAGCCCAGCAGTTATTGGCCAACCCTGTGATGGAATTTTTTGAGGTTTCCGTTACCGCCTGAGTATTCACTTTACCCAAAAATAATCCGATTGCTTTACCTGGTTCCTACTCCCCTTGGTAACTTACAAGATATTACGCTCCGAGCCTTGGAAGTGCTCAAAGAGGTTGATTTTATTTTATGTGAGGATACCAGAACCTCTAAAAAATTATTGCAGCATTATCAAATTACTAAGCCCCTAACTCCTTATCACCAACATAATGAGCACCGAGTTGCCGACCACCTGGTTACACAAATGCAGGCAGGAAAAAAAATTGCCCTAATTACCGATGCCGGAACCCCTGGCATTTCTGATCCGGGATTTTTATTGGTACGCGCATGCATTCAGCAAAACATACCAGTAAATTGTCTTCCGGGCGCTACAGCTTTTGTGCCGGCTTTAGTAAATAGCGGACTACCAGCTCACCGATTTTGTTTTGAAGGATTTTTGCCCCTTAAAAAGGGACGGCAAACTGCTTTAAAACAATTAGCCAATGAAGCAAGAACAATTATTTTGTATGAAAGTCCTGTACGCCTGGCTAAAACACTAAACGACCTGATCACCTATATGGGAAATGATAGAAGAGCCAGTGTTAGTAGGGAATTAACTAAAATGTTTGAAGAAACCCGGCGGGGCAGTTTACAGGAATTGTTCGCATACTATACCCAAAAACCACCAAAAGGAGAGATTGTATTAGTTATTGAAGGCTGTGATGAGAAAGCATCGAAATCAGCATAATTTTTAAATAGCCTTTGTACACTTAGCTAAGTTTGCTTAATTTCCCTACAGGTTTACATACATACACTATTTAAAGTTTTACTATGATTTTACGATTTGGCTGGATTTTTTTGCTAACTATTTCGATAGTTTCTACTGCACTTTCCCAATCCGATCGCTGGCAACAGCGTATCAAGTATACCATGAATGTAAATATGGATGTGGTTACTAACCGAATTACGGGAACTTCTAAAATTGAATATTCTAATCAGTCGCCCGATACCCTCAATAGACTATTTTTTCACACATACTGGAATGCTTTTCAGCCCGGCAGTAGCATGGATGTGCGTAGTCAGGAATTAGGAAAAACCAAATTATACGAGGCCACCCGGAATTCCGATGGATTGGATTGGGATGATCGGGTGAAAGACCGAATCAGCAAATTGCAACCCAATGAAATTGGGTATCAGCAGATAAAAAAAGTAGTGATAAATGGGGTTGCCCAGCAACTGAAAGACCATGAAACGATCTTGGAAGTTGTATTATCCAAACCTATTCTACCTCGTTCGAAGGTGCTGATAGATTTGCAATTTGAAGCACAAGTGCCTTTACAAATCCGAAGAAGCGGAAGAGACAATAAGGAAGGGATCCGTTACAGCATGAGCCAATGGTACCCTAAAATGGTGGAGTATGATTACCAAGGTTGGAATGCCAATCCCTATATAGCCAGAGAATTTTACGGTGTTTGGGGGGATTATGATGTAAATATTACCATAGATAAAAATTATCTGGTTACAGCAGGTGGGGATTTGCTAAACCCGGCAGAAACTGGTTTTGGTTACCCAACCAACAAGGGAGAAGCGGTTAGAAAGCCGTCTGTAGATAAAATAACCTGGAAATGGCAGGCTAATAATGTACATGACTTTGTTTGGGCGGCAGACACCAGCTATACATTAATTACACGAAATCTGCCAAATGGCCCACTGGTAAGGGTAGTATATAAAAAGGTAGACTCCCTGGAGGCCAACTGGCAGCGTTTAGCAGATAGTATGGTTTCGGCTTACCCCATCATCGCCAAAACGTTTGGAGCTTACCCTTATAAAACTTACACATTTATTCAGGGGGGCGATGGCGGGATGGAATACCCAATGGCAACCTTGATAAAATCGGCCAGTATCGGTACGGCTTTACATGAATGGATGCATAGTTGGTTTCAGATGATGATGGGTACAAATGAATCGCTTTATCCCTGGATGGATGAAGGCTTTACAGACTATGCCACTAACCGAGTGATGAGTGAGATGAAAAGACAAACCGGTTTTTATTTTACCAATTCGTATAGAAGTTATTTTAATCTGGCAAAAAGTGGTTTAGAGGAACCCGCCTCCACACATTCCGATCATTTTAATACCAACTATGCCTATTCAACAGCCGCCTATAGTAAGGGGGCAGTTTTTCTGGCACAGCTTGGATATATAGTGTCTGACAGCTTATTGAATAATATTTTGCTCAATTATTATTCAACATGGCGCTATAAGCATCCCAATCCGAATGATTTTATCCGGGTAGCAGAAAAGGTAAGTGGCATGGAACTGGATTGGTATAAGGAATACTGGATTCAATCCACCAAAACGATTGACTATTCGGTAGGAGACATCAATATGAAAGATGGGAAGGCACAAGTAACCATTAAACGAGTAGGAAAGATGCCTATGCCGGTGGATGTGCTGATTACCTTTAAAGATGGAAGTAAAGAAATGCATTCCATCCCCCTAAACCTAATGTATGGTAATAAACCTGCTGAAGGTAATATTCCGTGGAAACAACAGCCCGCGTGGCGATGGACACACCCTACCTACACTTTCGAAACCGATCGATCTGTGAAAGAAATTAAGTCAATAGAAATTGATCCCAGTATGCGCCTGGCAGATTTGAACCGGTCTAATAATCGGTTAATCATTCCAGAATAAAAAAACTTCGCAACCACCTGTTGAAAAGGGGAGGATTTCTACATCTTCCCCTTTTTATTTTGGTACATGTAAGATGAATTTCTCTTCGAAATAAGGTTCAGGAAAAAGTTTAAAAATGGGCATCATTCGCGGCCTTACACCACTTTCAAAAATTTCTTGCGATAAATCTCCTCCCTTTAAACAGATCAGTCCATGTGCCATTGGATTTTCTGGATCGCTTGGCTGGCGTTTTTTTATCAGGGGGCTACTCCATTTCCACAAATCTTTCAGGGGGGCTACTGCCCGGGAAACCGCGAAATGAAATCCGGATTTTTTCAGGTCCTCTACCCTTGAATGTTGGGTTGTAATATTTTTTATGCCCGCGCCCTCGCAAACGGCGTCTACCACTTTTAATTTCTTACCAATACTATCAACTAGTAAAAATTGAACTTGCGGAAAGAAGATGGCCAGGGGTACACCGGGAAATCCGCCACCACAACCGATATCCAGTATCCGGGTTCCGGGCCGAAAATCAGCTATGGCAGCAATGCTAAGCGAGTGAAGCACATGATGTAAATAGATGCTATCGATATCTTTACGTGATATCACATTGATTTGCGCATTCCATTCTTTATACAATCCTTCCAGTTTCCTGAATTGATCAAGCTGGTGGGAAGAAAAATCGCCAAAATAGCGCTCGATTAATTCCAGTTTTTCCGGGGTGCTTTCCATATGGCAGGTAAGGTAAAGAGGTAATAAAACAGCGACCAACAATCTAGTAACAAAAACCAGGGCCAAAGGTCGGCTTCATTCAGTTTTTTCATGGTTTTGAAATACACAACTGCCTGAATAATAAACCGAATTCCAAATATGGCTAAGGTGAGTGGCCAGTTAAAAAAAATGGCTGCCAAAATCAATAGGGGGTAGTAGAAAAATAAAGTTGTTGAATATAAGCCCAGTAAAAATTGATGGAGAGGCCGATAATAGCGGCTGGTAGTATAGTGCCTGTATTTTTGTACCATCCACTCACTCCATTTTTTACGGGCTTCGCTGTATGTAAAGGTTTCGGGGTCAATCATGATGGCTGTGTTGGAAGCAGTTGCCACCTGATTGATAAACAAATCATCATCCCCGCTGGGAATCTGATTAATAGATGAAAAACCTTTATTTCTTAGAAATACTTCTTTCTTATAACTTAAGTTTCTACCTACTCCCATATAGGGTATTCCGGCAAGGGCGTAAGACAAATACTGGAGAGCGGTATGGAACGTTTCGAAGCGAATTAATTTATTTAGAATACCCGGTCTTTTATGATAGGGGCCGTAACCCAACACTATTTCGGTATTTTCACCGTAGGCACTTTGCATTTTGTTAATCCAGTGTTCAGAAGCTGGAATACAATCTGCATCCGTAAGCAACAGGGTTTCGTATTTTGCTGCACGGATGCCCATGCTTAATGGGAACTTTTTTCCGGTGATTAACTTGGCTTCCTGGGTTAGATGGATATGATTGATATGCTTGAAAGACTTTTTAAACTCATCAATCACGTACCTGCCATCATCCAGTGAGTTATCGTTTACTATTACCAGTTCGTGGGTAGTGGGATATTCCTGCACCAAGATTCCAGGAAGATTTCTGGCAAGATTTTCAGCTTCATCCCGGGCACAAACAATAACGGAAACGGGATTTTCCTGGGTGGCGGATTTAGGTTTTTCTTTATAAAAGGCCAGCCGGCTAAAGAAAAACAGATAATAAAAAATCTGAATGGCCGAAACCCCGCAGAATACATAAAATAAGATAACACCTACTATTTCTGGTAACATTCGGCAAAAATAATGTTTGTGATGCAAAGAAATCCCGGAATATGGTTTCCGGTGGATATTAAACCCTTATTTCTGCCTGCACTATTCTGCTTATTTTTGCGAATGGCCGAATTCGTTTTTACATTACACGCAACCGATCAGCAATCTGCTGCCCGGGCCGGTTCTTTGGTAACCGACCATGGTACCATCGAAACACCCATATTTATGCCGGTTGGCACGGTTGGCACTGTAAAATCGCTTAATCAACAGCAGTTGCTTGATCAGGTAAGGGCCCAGATTATTTTAGGAAATACCTATCACCTCTATTTACGCCCCGGCACCAATATTTTGGAGGCTGCTGGTGGGCTTCATCGGTTTATGAACTGGCATAAGCCCATTTTAACGGATAGTGGAGGTTATCAGGTATTTTCCCTCGCCGCCAACCGAAAAATTACTGAGCAGGGTGTTGTATTTCAATCCCATATTGATGGAAGTAAACATTTGTTTAGTCCAGAATCGGTAATGGCCATCCAACGCAGCATTGGTGCCGACATAGTTATGGCATTTGATGAATGTCCGCCCTATCCCAGTGGGTATGCTTATGCAAAAACCAGTATGGATTTAACCCATCGATGGTTAACCCGTTGTATCGATTACCTGGCAGAACATCCCCCCATGTACGGCTACAGCCAGCAGTTATTTCCTATAGTACAGGGAAGTACTTTTAAAGACTTACGCAAAGCATCCTGTGAATATATAAGTTCTGTTGGGGCGGCAGGTAATGCGATTGGAGGCTTGAGTGTGGGGGAGCCGGAGGAAATGATGTACGAGCACACAGCGGATTGTTGCGAGCACCTGCCTTCCGATAAGCCACGCTATTTGATGGGGGTAGGCACACCCTGGAATATTTTGGAATGTATTTCATTGGGGGTAGATATGTTTGATTGTGTGATGCCTACCCGCAATGGCCGAAATGGCATGTTATTTACAACCCAGGGGGTAATTAATATCAGAAATAAAAAATGGGCCGATAGTTTTACACCGATTGATGATGGTTTACCCAGTGAAAGTCAGCTTCCCTATACAAAAGCCTATCTGCGTCATTTATTTGTAGCAGACGAATTGTTGGCCCTGCAATTGGCCAGTTTACAAAATCTTAGTTTTTACCTTTGGCTGGTAGGGGAAGCCAGAAAAAAAATTCAGGAGGGGAATTTTACGTCTTGGAAGCAACAAATGATTCCCCAGTTGAAAAAGCGGCTATAATTTAAGTAACCCGCTTCGGGGTTTAACAAGGTTTTTTATTGGTGCAGCCTATTGCCCATTATCTTTGCCAAGAGCCATGAAAAAGATTGACTGGTACATATTAAAGAAATTCCTGACCACCTTCTTTTTTGCTATATTCCTGTTTACCATTATTGCGGTGGTAATAGATGTGAGTGAAAAAACCGATGAGATGGTTCGTTCTCGGTTAGGGGTAAAACGCATTATTTTAGAATATTACATCGGCTTCATTCCGCACATTATTGCCCTGCTTTTTCCCTTGTTTGTATTTATTGCGGTAATCTATTTTACTTCAAAGATGGCGGTGCAAACTGAAATCATTGCCATAATTGCGGGGGGAACCAGTTACCGGCGATGGCTGCGACCTTACTGGATAGGTGGTATTTTTTTAGGTGCTGTTTTGTGGTTTGCCAACCAGTATGTGGTACCCCGGGCTAATAAAATTAGAAGCAGTTTTGAATCGAAGTATATTGATGCCAATTCGAGTTATAATGCACTGGTAGGGGGTAATACCAATATATATTTTCGGGTAGATTCGTTTACGTATGCTGGTATTCAGCGCTATGATACATTAACCAAGCGGGGTGGGCCAGTTTTTATGTATCGGATAAATAACTATCAGCTTACGGATAACATGCGGGCAGAAGGTATTGTTTGGGATACGGCAACCCGTAAATGGCGGCTAGAATCTTTATTAAGCCGGAAAGTATATAAGTTGGGGGAGAAAGTAACACTGCAGGATTTTGATAACCGCACTTATAATTTTACTCCACAGGATTTAGGGAGAGACAAATATACCAAAGAGCGCTTAACAACCCCCGAATTGAATCGGTATATACAATTAGAAACCCTCCGCGGATCGGAAGGCTTGAATGAACTGAAAGTGGAAAGATACCGCCGGGATGCAACCAGTGTTACGGTATTGCTATTAACCTTAATTGGCGCCATAGTAGCCGGCAGAAAAGTGAGAGGGGGAAGTGGCTTACACCTGGCGATTGGATTTATGTTGGCGGCCTTCTTTATTATAGCTGACCGATTTTCGACCATTTTTTCTACCAAAGGAAGTTTATCCCCACTGATTGCCGCCTGGATACCGAATGTACTATTTGTTTTTGTAGTAATTATCTTGTATCGCAAGGCTCCCAAGTAATTGTTAAAACGATTTTAACTTTCGATTAAGCTCTATTCTTTGCTATGCAAATGAACTTGCCCTACCTTTGAGTATAAACACAAAACACTCCTCTGTAGGTATTTCAAATTGCTTCACCCCGTAAAAAAATAAGTATGGGAATCATCAAAGAACGATTCAAAGCCAAGGCAGATGCTGCCAATATTGAAATCAAAGAAATACTCAAAGAACATGGCAATAAAAAGGCTGGCGAAGTAACGCTTTCGCAGATTTATCAGGGGATGCGGGGAATTACCGGACTAGTAACTGAAACCAGTTTACTGGATGCCCAGGAGGGAATCCGTTTTAGGGGCTATAGCATACCCGAATTACAGGCTAAGTTGCCCACGGCAAAGCCCGGTGGAGAGCCAATGCCGGAGGGATTATTTTATCTGATGCTGGTAGGGGAGTTACCAACCGAAGAGGATGCCCATCATATTACCAATGTATGGCAAAGGAGAAGTCATGTACCCAACCACGTATTTGCTACCATCGATGCTTTGCCGCTGAATGCACATCCGATGACGATGTTTGTTACCGGAGTAATGGCACTGCAAACGGAGAGCAATTTTGCGCGTGCTTATGGTAAAGGGATTAATAAAAAAGAATATTGGGCTTATGTGTATGATGATGCTATGGATTTGATTGCCCGTTTACCCAGAATTGCCGCTTATATATATCGCCGAAAATATAAAAACAATGAGCATATTCATCCGGATGGATTACTCGACTGGGCAGGAAATTTGTCGCACATGATGGGATATTCCGATGAGAGCTTTATGGAATTGATGCGGTTGTATATGACGATTCATGCTGATCATGAAGGGGGCAACGTGTCGGCTCATACTACGCACCTGGTAGGTTCTGCCTTAAGTGATCCTTTTTTAAGTTATGCAGCAGGGATGAATGGACTAGCAGGTCCGCTTCACGGATTAGCCAATCAGGAAGTGATTAAGTGGATATATGAGATGCAGGAGAGTTTGGGAACAGATGCCCCCACAAAGGAGCAAATTGCCCAATATGTGCAGGATACCTTGACTGCCGGAAAAGTAGTTCCTGGATATGGACATGCGGTTCTTAGAAAAACAGATCCCCGTTTTACCGCCCAAATGGAGTTTGGTAAGAAACATATGCCGGATGATAAACTGGTGAATACGGTTTGGAATATTTACGAAACGGTTCCCCCCATTTTACAATCTCTTGGAAAAATCAAAAACCCCTGGCCCAATGTAGATGCCCACAGTGGTGCCTTACTGGTGCATTATGGACTGGTAGAATATGAGTTTTATACCGTTCTCTTTGCTGTTAGCCGTGCATTGGGGGTATTGTCTAGCCTTTGCTGGGATAGAGCCCTTGGATTCCCTATTGAACGGCCAAAGTCGGTAACTACGGAATCGGTAAAGAACTGGATTGCGGGGAAGGATGAGATTTGGGATTAAGAAGCGCAATTAGAATTTATTGGTTTTTTAATCAGCTTTCTACTTTGGAGAGTATCGGGGTCGAACCGACGACCTCCCCGATGCATCGGGGCGCTCTAATCAGTTGAACTAATCAATTGCTCAATATAATTTCTACTTTTCATCTTTTTGATGGCTGATTCACGATTCCTTGCTTCTTGATTCGTCGCATATTTTTCTTCATACTTCAATACCCAAGGCATGCCCCCTTTAGTAGATTTATTTCTACCTGAATTATGCTGTAACAACCGAATACCAAAATTATGACAGCTTCCAGTATAGTACTTATCCAACGATGCTGAATAAATGATATAAACACTAAAATTCATGAAAAAAGCCCCGTTAGGGGCTTTAAAGTGTGGAGAGTATCGGGGTCGAACCGACGACCTCCCCGATGCATCGGGGCGCTCTAAT
>JBBAJQ010000011.1:0-234 GCA_040403945.1 Sediminibacterium sp. | reverse complement strand
AGCCCCGTTAGGGGCTTTAAAGTGTGGAGAGTATCGGGGTCGAACCGACGACCTCTTGCATGCCATGCAAGCGCTCTAGCCAACTGAGCTAACCCCCCAAGGGCTGCAAACTTACTCCGTACGAAGTATTTTACAAAATTTTAATTATAAGGTATTGAAACTTACACATCGGAATTACAAACGACCTCCCCGATGCATCGGGGCGCTCTAGCCAACTGAGCTAACCCCCCAAGG
>JBBAJQ010000010.1:66862-68926 GCA_040403945.1 Sediminibacterium sp. | reverse complement strand
GTGCCCGGACAACTGGTTTGGGTTGATGTGCACACAGTAATGACCATGGACTATCTGGGAAAGCAGTGTTTTACAGCATTTGAGAGTCTTTCTCCGGATAAAAAACTGTTCGATAAGCAGCGGTTGATTTGTGTGAGTGATCACTTGGCACCGCCACCTACAGAACAATTCGCTACCATGCTTAATGAGTGGCGCGAGATTGTACGTAAATATGATATTCCCTATTTCTATGATTTAGGACGACAAGGAATTGCGCATCAGTTAATGGTAGAACAGGGGCATGTGCTGCCCGGTAAGGTATCTATTGGAACCGATTCGCATGCCAATACCTATGGTGCAGTTGGTGCTGTAGGAAATGCCATTGGCGTTACCGATGCCGCTATTGCTATGGCTACGGGCAAATGCTGGTTTCGAGTTCCCGAGTCGGTAAAATTTGTAATCAAAGGTACCTGGCAACCTTGGGTGATGGCCAAAGATCTGAGCCTGCACATCATGGGCATGATGCATTGGAATGGGCATCTTATTTATAAAACACTTGAATTTACCGGACCAGCCATAGAATCACTCGGTATGGCTGGAAGAATGACGTTGTGTAATATGACGGTTGACCTGGGCGCAAAAAATGGTATAATAGCACCGGATAACACTACCGCCAATTACCTCAAACCTGTTCAGAAAGGGGAGTGGGATTTTGTAACTAGTGATGAAGATGCTCGCTATGATGCCGTATATGAAGTAGATGTTACTCAGGTAGGCCCTACAGTTTCTATGCCCGATAAACTAGATGATGTAGTGCCTATTGATAAAGTTGTAGGCACTAAATTCAATAAAGCATTCGTTGGCACCTGCACCAATGGTAGAACCGAAGATTTTGCCATTATGGCTAAAATTCTGGAAGGGCAGCAGATTCACCGAAATGTAAATATGATATGTATTCCCGCCAGTCAAGCAGTTTACCTGGAATGTATTCAAAAAGGCTATTTTGAAACCCTTATCCGGGCCGGAGCAGCCATAGAAACCCCCAGTTGCGGGCCATGTGCTGGCATTCATACAGGTGTAGCTGGCGATGGAGATATTGTTTTGAGTGCAGGCAACAGAAATATGAAAGGACGCATGGGTAGTAAAAACGCAAAAATATTTCTTACCTCACCGGCAGTAGTTGCCGCCAGTGCAATTAAAGGGGAAATCACCGATCCCCGTTCTCAAAATTGGTAACCGAAAAAACATATACAAATGGCCACTATTACCGGTAAAGCCTGGGTTGCAAAAAATTATGTGATGAGTTTCGATATGATTCTCCAAAAGTTCTGGACCTCCCCCATCAATCCTGCAGAAAATGCTAAGTGGGTAATGGCAGGCGTAGCAGAAGAATTTAATCGCGAAAACGGCTTCGTGGATGCCGGATATACTTTTATTGTGGCCGGACATAATTTTGCCGGAGGCGGTAAAAGTATTGAGCATTGTGTAACCGGATTAATTGGAGCCGGTATACAAGCAGTATTTGCCACCAGCTTTGCCCGACTGCAATTCAGGAACGCTATCAATTATGGAATGCCTTTCATCACCAGTAAAGACATTAACCTAGAATGTAATACAGGAGATGAACTTTCTTATAATACCGATACCGGAGAAATCACCAACCTTACCAATGGAAAAGTTTTTTCCAGTGTTCCCGTAGCACCCTTTGTTGCTGAAGTTGCTGCCAGCGGAGGCTTGATGAACTTCATCCGTAATAAAATAGCAGATGGTACCATACAAGAATTACACTAGTGCACCCATACTTGAGCTGAATACTAATTGATATACTATGTTGAACAAAGCAGTTAAAAAAAGACTTGCCAGTAATCTTACCTGTTACGGAGTAATTTCCCCCACCACCGACCCAACGGTTTGTGAATACCTGGGTTGGATGGGTCTTGATTTTTATATCATCGATAGTGAACATGGAGCAATTACCCTTACCGAAGCTACCCACATGATCCGAGCCATGGAATCTACCGGCATCACTCCCTTGGCCCGGGTGAGAAGTTTAGACGAGAAATTAATTTTGCAATACCTCGACGC
>JBBAJQ010000010.1:50795-66762 GCA_040403945.1 Sediminibacterium sp. | reverse complement strand
ATCGATCAGGCCATTCAAATCATGGTGAAGCATGGAAAAATTCCCGGTACCGTTGCTGCTAATGCAGATCAGGCCAGAGATTTGTCTGCCAAAGGTGTTCGGTTGTTGTTGAACAGCGTGCAAGGATTATTGGCAACCGGGGTAGCTGCATTTACTAAAGAAAGAGTTTCTTAAATAACCATAAATTTTCTACTATGCCAACCATTCTAGCTTTATACAATCTAAAACCAACGGCTTCGGTAACAGATTACGAAAATTGGGCAAAAGCAAAAGATATTCCTGTAGTTACCTCTTTGTCTTCCGTACAGGATTTTCGCGTATTGAAAATGAACAATCTGCTTGGCTCTGATGCCCCCGGGCCCTATGCCTATTGTGAAATTATTGAAGTGCCTGATATGAATGCATTTTTTGCCGACCTTTCTTCAGAAGCGGTACAGGCGGGTGCTAAACAGTTTAATGAGTTTGCCGATAATCCGATTTTTATTGTTGCCAGCGATATTTAAATCCATACAGTATGTACCAGCTTACCAATAAAGTGGCCATCATTACCGGTTCCGGACGACATAAGGGAATAGGTGAAGCAATTGCACTGAAACTGGCTTCCGAAGGATGTAGTATTGTTATCAGCGATCTTGGAACCCCCAAAGGAGCAGATTTAGCTGCCGAACATATTGGCGTAACAACTGAAATGAATGCAATTGCAGACGCGTGCCGAGCTTTTGGTGTGCAGGTACTTACCATCCCCTGTGATGTTAGAATTGAATCTGAATGTAAAGAACTCATTCATCAAACGGTAGCCTCATTGGGCAGGGTAGATATTTTAGTAAACAATGCAGGTGTGGGTTATTTAATGGAACCCTTTACCGAATTTAAAGAGAGCAGTTGGGATGTGGTGTTGGATGTTAATTTAAAGGGACCCTTTCTTTGCAGTAAACATGCTGCTGTTCAAATGATTGAACAAGGAACCGGTGGCGCAATTATTAATATTGCCTCTCAGGCTGCTAAAAGCGGCTTTCCATTTGCTGCGGCTTATACGGCCAGTAAGCATGGACTGGTAGGCCTCACCCGCAGCAATGCCGTGGAATTAGGTAAACATAAGATTCGGGTAAATGCGGTTTGTCCCAACCATATTACTACTGGTCTCGGACATTGGCAGAACAGCTTTTTTAGTGAAAAGTTAGGAATGGATTACGCAACCTATCTGCAGTCGATTGTTCAAAAAAATCCACTGGGCCGAACCGGACAAACCGAAGATATTGCCAAAGCCGTGGCTTTTTTATGCAGTGATGAAGCAGCCTATATTACCGGGGAAGCCATCAATGTAAGTGGAGGAGAAGAATATCATTAAACAATATGAAATTAGGAATAGATATTGGCGGAACTTTTACAGACCTAGTATTGCTGGAGCCCGACTCCGGAAAATTATTTTTTGGCAAAACCCTCACCACCTATCCCGATCCCACCAAAGGTATTTTAAATGGTGTGCAAGAATTACTGGTACAGCATGGAAAATCTATTCGCGATGTAACTACCCTTATTCATGGCACCACCTTAGTAACCAATGCCATCATTGAAAGAAAGGGAGCCCCTACTGCTTTACTTACCACCGCTGGTTTTGAAGATGTGCTGGAAATTGGGCGTGAAATGCGGTACGACATTTACGATATATTTATTAAAATGCCAGCACCCCTGGTTGCACGTTCTTTTAGAAAAGGCATACAAGAAAGAGTTGATCGGAACGGGAATATTATCACGCCGCTGAATGAAAAACAGGTGATTACTGTTTTACAATCTTTAGTAAAGAAAGGGATTCAGTCGGTAGCTGTTTCCTTGTTACACTCCTATGCAAACCCTTCGCATGAACAAAAAATTGGGGCTATCCTTCGCAACCAATTTCCTCAACTGGCATTTTCTCTCAGCAGTGAAGTGATGCCCGAAATAAGAGAATACGAGCGCACCAGCGCAACCGTGATGAATGCGTATGTGCAACCGCTAACCGGTTACTACCTCAACCAATTAGATTCAATTTTGAGGGGAATGGGGTTTGCCGGAAAATTGCATATCATGAACTCGGCCGGACGACTAACTACAATAGCAGGGGCCATTCAAGCACCCGTGCAATTGCTCGAGAGTGGCCCTGCCGGCGGAACTATGGCAGGAATATTTTTCGGTAATCTGGTAAAGAAAAAAGACCTGGTGGCTTTTGATATGGGGGGAACTACCGCCAAAGCTTCCATGATCCGAAACGGTAAACCCGAAATTACCAATCACTTTGAAGCTGCCCGCGAAAAGCGTTTTAAAAAGGGAAGTGGGTTGCCAGTTCGAATACCTGTGATTGATATGATTGAAATTGGCGCAGGCGGGGGAAGTATTGCCCGGGTTAACCAATTGGGATTATTAACGGTTGGTCCGGAAAGTGCCGCCTCTCAACCCGGTCCGGCCTGTTATAATCGCGGAGGCACCCTACCTACTGTAACAGATGCCGATCTAGTATTAGGATTTTTGCACGAAGATTATTTTCTGGGAGGAACTATGCCGCTTCGGAAAGACCTTGCTACGGCTGCCATTCAAAAACATATTGCTACTCCGCTAAAAATATCTGTGGAGGAAGCTGCCTGGGGCATTCATCGCATGGTGAATGAAAATATGGCCAACGCTGCACGGGTTCATATCATAGAAAAAGGGCTTGACCCTCGACATTTCTCCATGCTGGGCTTTGGCGGTGCCGGACCGGTGCATGCTTTTCATGTAGCCCGGCAACTCAACGCAAAACAACTGATTATTCCTGCCGGAGCAGGCGTGTTAAGCGCACTGGGATTTTTAGTGAGTCCAGTTGCTACCGAAGCGATTACCAGTTACATCAGCACCCTCCCTTCTATCAACTGGAAACACTTGAACAAATTGATTGCCGAAATGACTACCCAGGGCAAAGCATTTTTGCGCAATGCCGGAATAGCTACCCGTGATATACAAATTTCTATTGTAGCTGATATGCGGTATGCAGGGCAGGGACATGAAATTACCATACCCATTCCTGCCGAAAAATTATCCCTCGCATCAATACCCACTATAACCCGTGAATTTCAGGCTGAATATCGGTTGCGATATGGGAGAGATATTGAAGGAATTCCGATTGAAGCTGTTACCTGGCGCGTTCTGGCGAGTGGACCCACAACCTCACTTATTCCAAAACAGGCAGTAGTAGGCAACCATACGAAAGCATTGAAAGGAAAACGAAAAGTATTTTTTGGAAAACAATATGCAAATACCCCTGTTTACGACCGTTACCTGCTAAAACCCAATCAACCCATAAATGGCCCCTGCATCATCGAAGAATTTGAAAGCACAACGGTTGTTGGATATAATAGCACGGTAATGGCCGACAGATATAATAATCTCGTAATTGAATTGTTATGAAAACCTATTTTTTAGTGATTGTACTATTTTGTACGCAGCTTCAAAATAGCTTCAGCCAAACTGCGCTCGAAATTTTACAAAAAACTGTAATCGCTTCGGGTGGTGATGTGTGGCAACAGCCAGCTACACTTTCTTTACAGGGAACAGCAACTTTTACCCCTTTTGGAAAAACAGATACGGCCCATCTGCGATTTTTTGACACGTACAGTATGTATCGAATTTATCCAACAGAAAACACAGCTGCCCATCAGGCAAACGGAAAAATTCGATTTGATGCAATGGCAGGTGATCGGATGTTTATGCAATTGATATATGATGGAAAGCAAACCACCAATCAGATGAGCGAGGAAGCCAAAAAATACCAGGTATATTTTTCATGGAGTAATAATTTTGGTTTTGGCATCATTCGCTTTGCCAATCGGGATTCGTTTCGGGTGGAAAGATTGGCAGACGATCGGGTAGATGGATTTGATTGTTATACAGTTCAAATCACCGACCCCAAGAAAATGGTTACAAATTTTCAAATCGATCAAAAGTTATTCTTAATTAGGGGAGTGAGTTTTATTACCAGCGTAGGATTTCACAACCGGGTTTATAGTAAGTTTAAAAAAATAAAAACAACCAACGGATTTTTTATGCAACCGGGTTCGGTTAAATTATTTTTCGACGGTATTCGCTGGATGGATATACAATGGTTACAACATAAGGTAAATGAACCCATCTCAGCAGATATATTTACTCAAACAGCTAATTGAAAATGGCCCTACAAAAAAATAAAATATCCTTTAATGCTATCGAGCTGAGTGTGCTTTGGAGTAGGCTCATTTCATTGGTAGATGAAGCGGGCACTACTTTACAAAGAACTGCTTTCTCTTCCGTTACCCGTGAAAGTGCCGACTTTGCCGTGGTGTTGATGGATACCCAAGGGCAATCGCTGGCACAGAGCAGTGTTAGTGTGCCTTCCTTTTTAGGCGTAATGCCTTTTTTGGTAAAAGCCCTGATTAAAGATTATTTTCCCCTACAAGAATGGAAACCGGGTGATGTAGTTATTACCAATGACCCCTGGCTATGCGCCGGCCATAAACCTGATATAGGTATAGTAACACCCATATTCAGAAATAATAAACTGATTGGATTTATTGGCTGTATCGCCCATTCACCGGATATTGGTGGAACATTATGGGGTGCCAGTGCTAAAGATTATTACGAAGAGGGATTGTATATACCTCCCATGAAATTGTTTAGTGAAGGGAAAAGAAATGAAACCATTTTTTCATTGATATCGTCCAATGTAAGAGCATCGCGCCAAACTATGGGAGATATTCTTGCTCAGGTAGCTGCGAATGATCAGGGCATCCGATCTTTACACAGAATGCTTGATGAGAATAGTATTGATACCATTGATGAATTAGGAAAACAGATTATTCAGGCATCTGAAAAAGCGATGCGAGATGCTATTCGCAAAGCACCGGATGGTGTATATAGTGCAGAATACGAGGCTGATGGAGATGGATTAAAGGAGCCGGTAAAATTTGTTTGTACCCTTACCATACGAAAAGATGAAATTGAAGTTGATTATACAGGAACTTCTCCCGCCCATAGTCTGGCAATTAATGCTGTTTTGAATTATGTGTTTGCCTATACCGCCTATCCTATAAAATGTGTGTTTAGTCCTGAAGTGCCCAATAATGAAGGCAGTTTTCGACCCATCAAAGTATGGGCGCCGGTAGGCAGTTTACTGAATGCCCAAAAGCCCTCTCCGCTGGGTGCCAGAAATGTTACCGGCAATTTGTTACACGGACCGGTAATGAAAGCACTTTCTCAGGCAGTTCCCGATCAGGTTCAGGCCGATTGCGGAGCGGCAGTATGGGTGATGGTATTAAGTGGAAAGCGGGCAGATGGATCTGAGTTTGTTGAGTATCTGTTTTTGGCAGGCGGATATGGTGGCAGAAAAGGAATGGCAGGAGCACCTACCTTATGCTATCCTACCAATGTGGCCAATGTGCCCATCGAGGTTTTTGAAAATGATGCCCCCGTTCTGGTAACCGAAAAAAGTTTATTAAAAGAAAGCGGCGGAAAAGGAAAATATCCGGGGGGAGAAGGTCAAAGATTTTCATATCGAAATATTGGAAACTCTCCCATACAAATCAGCAACGTAACCGAAAAAATCAATCACCAAGCCTATGGTTTGCTAGGTGGGGAGTCGGGAAAACGAGGAAAAGTATTCGTAAAAATGGCGAATGGTAAAAAGAGACATACCCCTCCTAAAGGGCATGATAAATTGTTGCCGGGTGAAGAATTGGTGATGGAACTTCCCGGCGGTGGCGGATATGGACGTGCGAAATAATTTTTTTGATTATATTGTAAAAAAACAGTGATATGCCTTACCAATTACCCCCTGTGTGGACTGAACTTAAGCAGCATGCTGTATTTCCAGAGTTTAGTCATGATGAACGGGCGCGATATAATTTTCTTGCCAATTTGAATCGTTTTGTAAGTACGGTAATTGCACCCGGAAATCAACTTGCCTATACGAGCCGTGTAGAACCTGCTTTTGCAAAAGAGCATGGGCGCAGCTTCAACGATCGTTTTGAAGTGGGAGAAGCCATGAAAAAAGATCCTGTTTATCAGATGTGGGCTGCCCTAAGAAGAAGTACCATGGAAATGCGCCAGCAAAATGGAAGGTCGGTTGTATTGAGGCAGGCCAATCAACTCGCTCAAAAAGTAGCACATGAATTAGAAGGCACGCAGATATTACAATTAAAAGAAAATTTTCAGGTGCCTCCTTATTTAACGCATGTAGATAACCATTTGATGCCGGGAAGTTATCATACAGAATATTTTCCGGGTGATGTTTCCAATGCAGCCAATTATGATAGTGGATTGTTTGTAACCAGTGGAGGTATGCTGGGAAGCTTAACAGACGGCGGAGGAAGAGCCATTGCAGCCTGGGTAAATGAAACCTATCCCGATTTTCGTCCCAAACAAATTTTAGATATTGGCTGTGGTTTAGGGCATAATACCTTACCCATTGCACAGGCATTTCCTGACGCGCAAGTGATTGGCATTGATGCCGGAGCCCCCATGCTTAGATATGGAGCAGCCCGGGCACATGCTTTGGGAGTTAACAATGTTACTTTTATACAGGCAGATGCAGCCCGTATGAAAGAATTTGCTAATGAACAATTCGATTGGGTACAAACTACCATGTTTTTACACGAAACCGGCGGAAAATCCATTCATGCAATTTTTGCTGAAATCAATCGCGTATTGAAAAAGGGGGGACTCAACCTCCATATCGAACAACCCCAATATACACCCGAGATGAGCATGTACGAACAATTTATGCGCGACTGGGATGCGTATTATAATGCAGAACCTTATTGGGGTCATATGCACGATTTGCAACCCGCAGCATTGATGGAAGAAGCAGGGGTGCCAAAAGATAAATTTATGCAGGTAGGCGTAAAAGCCATTAATGACCTAGATAAAAAGCAGCAGGATGGAAAAGTAACAGAAGATTATGGACGCAGCCCAATCTGGAATGTATTTGGCGGTTGGAAAGCGTAAAAAATTAGTAAAAGATTGCACGAATAAACAAATCGTATGAAAACTGAATTAAGTGGATCACATGCCGGCGGATCGATACAGGGTAATCCCGGGATTGATGCAGTGAATGACATTGTAATGGCCGGAAACAAAAGTAAAGGGGGGCGACCTTACTTTCTGGAAGACCCTGCCGTAGAAAGGGTATTGAATATAGCCATGGCTATTGCTACTGAAGTGGCCGTTGCACATGAGCGAATGGATACCCTGGAGCGGTTGCTGGAATCTAAAGGGTTGCTTAGCCGTAAAGATATTGAAGCGTATGTGCCGGATGAAGTGGCAGCCGAAGAAAGACAAGGTTGGCATGCCCGATTTACTGCCCGTATCTTACGAATTGTTCAGCAGGAAGTAGAAGCCGCAGCTCATCCCGAAAACAATACTCCCATGAGAACCATTGCAGACGAAATAAATGAAATGTAATGATGCCTGCTGCTATAGATACAGTTAATGAACATTATCGGGTAATAATCGAAAAGGATATTAACGGAATTCTTCATAAATATGTACCCTCCGAAGATACCTATGTTGTATTGGAAGGCCCCCGCTTAACTACCAGGGGATTTGAGAAAATCAGTAAAGGGTGGAAAGATTTTTGTTTGTCTCCTATTCAGTTGAAAACAATCCAATGGACGGAAGGTCCATTTGCAGAAGAATCCGATAACATGGCATGGGTGAGTGGCATTATTCACTTATCTGTTCAAATTGATGACCATATTTTTGAAAATATTTTTCGAGCGACTTTTGTGCTCGTTAAAGCAGGCGATGAATGGAAAATAAAGCATGAGCATGTGTCTGTTGTACATCCTGATCCCTATGGTATTGGTGACTGGTCTAAATTATCTACTCCCTCATCTTCCGCATCCTGATGATGAATACTTCTTCTGATAAGGTTTCTCGCAAGGCTATCATTGGAGTAATGGTAGCTGCGCTCGGTTTTTTTGTAGACCTCTACGACATTATTATTTTTAGTGCCGAACGAATTGATAGCTTTCGCTCACTGGGAATTCCCGAAGATTCCTGGCCTTTGCATACCCGAAATATTCTGAATGCCCAAATGTTGGGCATGCTGATCGGTGGATTTTTATGGGGAACCATTGGTGATAAATTTGGCAGATTGAAAGTTTTATTCGGCTCTATTTTGATGTACAGCGCATTTACTTTTTTAAATGCTTATGTGAAAGAAGTGGATAGTTATATGTGGTGTAGGTTTTTGGCGGGGGTAGGGTTGGCAGGAGAGTTGGGTGCAGGTATTACATTGGTAAGTGAACAGATAAGCGGAAAATATAGGGGATTTGCAGTTGCTCTGGTGGGTGGTATAGGGATGTTTGGCGCAGTTACCGCTGGCATTGTTGCCACTTTTTTTACGTGGAAAACCAGTTTTATAATTGGAGGATTATTAGGGGTGGCTTTACTACTATTGCGTTTTAGTGTGGTAGAAAGTGGTTTATTTAAGCATATGGCTGTCCGTAATATTTCTAAAGGTAATTTCTGGATTATTTTGCGCAGCAAATCGCGCAGCTGGAAATTTTTCTGCGTTTTGTTAGTAGGTATGCCGGGATGGTTTGCAACGGGCATTCTGATAACATTTACAAAAGAAGTAGCCACCAGCATGGGCATGAGTACCTTGCCAGTTGCTGCAACGGTAATCTCCCTCAACTTTCTGGGCTTTGCTTTAGGCGATCCCCTTTGTGGATTATTGAGTCAGTACCTGAAAAGCAGAAAAAAAGCCATTTTTATTTTTTTACTTTCCTATAGTATTTTTTTAGGCTTGTTTTTTCTCTTCGCCAAGTATTCCGTTACCTTATATTATTTATTTTTTACCATGATGGGATTGAGTGTAGGCTTCACAATTATGTTACTCACTTTAACGGCAGAGCAATTTGGCACCAATATCAGAACCCTGGTAACCAGTGCTGCACTCAATTTAATCAGAGGATGGGTTATTCCATTAAGTTTTGCTTTTCAGTGGGTGGCTAGCTTGGTAAATGGAAATTATTATTATAGTGCAATCATCATTGCCTCCCTGGCACTCACTTTTGCATTTTTCGCACTCACCCAACTAGAGGAGACCTACCAAAAGAATCTGGATTTTTACGAATAGTATCCCAATGCACGAATAATCTTTCGGTTCGCAAGAATTTTCATATTTTGAAGCGACAAATCTGCTTTATGAAAATTTCTCTTCTATCCCTTTTTCTTTTTGTAATTGTTCAGCTAACCGCACAGGTTACCCAACGAAATATTTTATCTACCCACTATACCCTTGCCAATGTTCAATCTTCGCTGATTCCTGCCAGCGCCTATCATCCTTTTCCAACTACTGCTGCTGAGTGGAAGGCGGCAGTTCCTGAAAAAGTATTAACGCAATTGGTAAAAGACGGAGAAGATGCAGTAACCTATCGATTCGAACCTATTTCTGCTTCTGTATCTCTCAATTTTGTAAGATCGGGAGATCGATTAGAACATAGTAAAATCTCCTTTGGAAAAAGAGCTGCCCTAAAAAAATTAATCATAGCAGAAAGTATTGAACAAAAAGGGCGATTTATGGAGGCCATCATTAATGGACTATGGTCTATTTGCGAAGAAAGCTTCTGGGGTGTTCCGGCTCATATTGGTAAAACCGGGTTGCCAGATGTAGATCATCCGGTAGTTGAGTTGTTTGGTGCAGAAACCGCCGCCGTTTTAGCGCTTACAGATTATTTTGTGGGTCCTCAGCTCGATTCTATCAATGTATTGTTTAGGAAGCGTATTTATAGTGAAACTAATAAGCGCCTTTTTGTACCTATGGTGTCTGAGTCTGCTCAGTATGGTTGGCAAAGTAAAACCCAGCCGGTTAATAACTGGAATCCCTGGATTCATTCTAATTGGATGATGACCACCCTATTGTTGGAAAAAAATGAAACAAGAAGAGCTGCTATGTTATATCAATCCATGCAAGGCTTGGATAGCTATTTAAATAGTCTTGCAGAAGAAGGTAGTTGCGATGAAGGTCCTGGATATTGGTTTGCTGCAGGTGCCAGCGTTTTTGATTGTCTAGAAATATTACATTCAGGTACGAAGGGTACGGTGAATATTTTTTCCGAACCCCTGATTAAAAATATGGCAGGATATATACCCAAAGTTCATATAGGCGATCGTTATTTTGTGAATTTTGCCGATGCCGATCCAACCCTTACACCCGATGGTGTGCTGCTCTACCGAATGGGAATTATATTGGCCGATAGTTCTTTGATTCGAATGGGATCCTGGGCTTATCAAAAATTTGCCGCAAAGGCAAAAGGATATTCAGGCTCTGCGGAGGATTTTATGCGCCCTCGGTTTTTATTCAATCTGCTAACCCTTAAAAATGTAAGTGGTGTTGATGGAAATTATCAGCCAGTTATGGATTCCTGGATGGCAGATGTACAGTTGCTTTCAGCTCGTAGTTCGGAAGATTTATTTTTAGCTGCCCATGGGGGGCATAATGCTGAAAGTCATAACCACAATGACGTAGGTGATTTTATTGTTTACTATAAGGGCGAGCCAGTAATTATCGATGCCGGCAAAGGTAATTACACCGCCCGAACCTTTTCTTCTAAAAGGTATGAACTGTGGTTTACCCAATCTCAGTATCATAATCTTCCGGTAATTAATGGGTATGGACAATTAGCTGGTCGCAAATACGCTGCCCGGGAGGTGAGCAGTTTAATCACACCTGAATTCGCTCAAATAAGTATGGATATAGGTGCTGCCTATGATCCAAAGGCGGGGGTGGTAGAATGGAAACGAAAAATTTCACTGGATAGAAAAAAACAGATCATTACCTGCAGCGACCAATATCATTTACAAAAAAAAGCAGATTCGTTGCAACAGATATTTTTAACCACGGCAACTATTGAACTGCGAAGTGCGGGTGAAATTATGCTTACCACTAAAATGGGTAAGCAAATAATTCTTGCTTATCCGGCCGGTGATTTTTCCTTTTCTGTTGAATACCCTTCTGTAGAGGGGATGGAGTATAGTAGTTTCGTAAATAAATGGCCAGGCGTAAGCATTAAGCGACTGGTATTTCACGCTAAAAATCTTACGGCAAAGGGAAATTGGCTATTTACCTTTCAACCAATAAAATGATAAGTTTATTTACTCTATTGGGATACTTATTCTTTTTCGTTCATCACTTGATCCATTGCAGCCCTTACCAACCGAACAAAGGGAGGTACTATTTCAAAAGGGTTCCCGGGTGAAAGTGTTTCAATGGGAAGATATCCCCGGTAGGGTGATTTTTTAATTATTCGGAATAGCTTGGGTAAGTCCATGGATTCTGTGATCCCGTTGTAAACCAGCTTCTCCTTTATTTGCCAGTTAACAGCCATGGGTGCCATTTGCTGTATCTCGCTGTAAGGCTCCTCTGTTACAAAACTTCCGGTATCTAATACCAATCCAAACCATTCACTGTTAACTTTTGTAAGTAGTTTTTCTGCTTGTTCAGCTGTTTTTATAAAGTCGTTATGATTTTGAAATGCAACGATTACCCCTTTCTCTTTGCCCTCTGCCGCACAAGTAGCCATATCCTGCGCAATCCAATTGGTAACTTCTTCGCGAGAATAGTTTTCTGGCATGGCTTTCGCAGTAAATACCCGAATTACTGGCGCACCTAGTTTGGCTGCTACGGTTATCCATTGTTTGGTCCATGCAACTTCTTTTTTTCTGATTGCAGCATCCGGAGAACCAAATTCGGTTCGGATACCCGTTCCGCTGATGGCTATGCCTAATCGATGGGCCTTTCTTTTCAATTGAAAAATATATTCATCAGTGGGCACTTCAGGGTATCCCGGAAAATAATAGCCGGTTAAATCTGCCGCATCCAATGATTCTTTTGCACAAAAATCAAGCACTTCAAACAGGGTGGTTGTTCCATTTTTTAGCGGGGCATTAAAGGAGTAGGCATTCAAGCTGAGTTTAAATCTGTTTGAATAGGGCTCATCCAAATATTCCAGTAAGGCCTTGGAATTTCCAGGTAACAAGGGCAGTAAACCTACACTTGAAATAGAGGCTGTTTGTAAAAACTTTCTTCTTTGCATGGATTTCATCGTGTATGTTATTTTGAAGAACCGTATACAAATGATTCCATGATGCGAAAAGATTGTATCGCTTCTGCTGCCGAACAGGGATTGGGTGCTAAACCTAAAAAATGTTGGGTTACCCGTTCAATCATGGGTTGCTGAATGTGTTTAGGAGGTTCAAAATGTAATTGTTGTTCTCCCGAACTTGTTATAACCGTTAGCTCATTTCCGAAAACCGGAAAAAAAATTTTTCCTGCACTGCCCACTATTTCAAAAATATCTTCCCGGCAGGAATTATTGGAAGTAAAACACCATAGTCCGGAAAAAAGGACTTGATTTTGCATGCGAACACTTCCCGAAACCACGTCTTCTGCAGCATATAATTTTGCCCGGTTGTCTGCCATTCCTTTAATTTCTTCGGGGTGGCCTAATAAAAAAACCAGTAAGTCTAGCTGATGAGGGGCCAGGTCGTAAAAAATTCCTCCACCCGAAAGAGCAGGCTGCACCCGCCAATTTTCTTCGGGGTTAGCCATAGTTGCCGATTGGTCGGCTTGCTGCATTCCAATCCGGGCTGTACAAACGGTTCCTATAGTTTGGGTTGCCAGCAATTGCTGAACAGCCAGAAATTTAGGCAGGGCTCTTCGGTAATGAGCAATACAAAGCGGGATTCCGGTTGTTTCAGCCATTTGTTGCATCCGCAAACAGGAAGCAAGATTAATGCTCATCGGTTTCTCTACATACACCGGTTTACCGGCTTGCAGGGCTGCAATGGTATAGGCTTCATGAAATGCAGGCGGGGTTGCAATATAAACGGCCGTTACTGCTGGATCGTTAATTAGTTGCGTAGCATCCGAATACCATTTGGGCACCCCGTGTCTCAAAGCATAATCTGCTGCTTTAGTGGCATCTCTTCTCATTACAGCCACTAATTTTGAATTCGGTACCTGTTGAAAGGCAGGACCACTTTTTTTTTCGGTAACATTTCCACAGCCTATAATGCCCCAACCAATTGTATTTGCCATCTGAATTTATAATAAGTTACTATAATACTTCTTAAAGTTAATCAATCTCCAGAATGTGTTACTGATAAGCCCTGAATATTTGAATCCTACATCGTTTTCGTAAAAATTGGTGAGTTAAATCTGTTCAATTTGACTAAAATTGATTCATTTCATATTGCAATATCACTTGCCATTTAGTGTTTCCTAAAATATTTTGTTGCATGCTAAAGGGAAAGTTGAATTGTATAAAAAATATAACAGGAACTACTTCCGCTTAAATGATTGGCAGAATATTGCCAGGTTGGAGCAAAACCTATGAAAAAGGCTGGAAATCTAATTTATAAACTATTTTTTAAACCATCATTATGTCAACAAGAAGAACATTTATCGGGCAGTCTGTTTTAACGGCAGCTGCCTCGCTTACTTTACCACTGGCAGGAAAATCTGCTCAGTTATTTTCAGAGAAGGAAAATTACTTCGGGGCTGATTTTCCGATTGGAATTGCCGGATATACTTTCGCCAAATTTGATGTAGATCAGTCTATCGCTATGATGAAAAGGGTAGGCATTAACCAGCTTTCCGTAAAAGAAATTCATCTTCCTTTAAATAGCTCGGAAGAAAAAATAAAAGCCACTATTGGTAAATATACCGCTGCGGGCATCAATGTGTATACGGTAGGCGTAATTTATATGCGCAGCAAAGACGCGGTGGATCAGGCATTTGAATATGCCAAAAAAGTAGGTGTAAGCATGATTGTGGGCGTGCCTAATTACGATCTAATCGACTATTGCGAGGAAAAAGTGAAAGCCTATGATATAAAACTGGCTATACATAACCATGGCCCTAAAGATCCACTCTACCCTAGTCCTGGTGATGTGTATGGCCGCATAAAAAACAAGGATGCCCGTTTAGGTTTATGCATTGATATTGGTCATACCATTCGTGCAGGGGTATTACCCGAAAAGGCGGTGCGTGATTATAAGGATCGTTTATTCGATTTGCATATTAAGGATGTAACAGTGGCGGCTGAGGAAGGAAAAGCAATCGAAATTGGAAGGGGAGTGATTAATTTCCCCGAATTAATCAAGGCATTAAAAAAGGTTCAATACAAAGGGGTTTGCAGTATTGAGTTTGAAAAAGATATGGGAGATCCGTTGCCAGGTATTGCTGAGTCTACTGGATATTTCAAAGCAGTATTGGCCGCCGGATAGTTAATGTTGCTTATAAAAAAATGCCTGCCCTTTCGATGAGGGCAGGCATTTTTTATTGTTGATTGGGTGGAGGGGGAGCCGCTCCTGCCGGTGGATTTACGCAGTTCAGGTTATATAATCTTCTGGCATCCGAATAACCTTTGGCTTCGGAGGTGAGGAACGACTGGCAGCCTTCCGGAATTTTTCCCACATTATACAGGCAAATACCTCTGTAGTATTCTGCTTTTCCGTCTGCAGACCATTTATTATTTACTACTCTTTCAAAATAGGGTAATGCAGAGGCCCACTCTTTATTGAGAAAATGAACTAGTCCAATATTTTCAACAACCGGAGAAAATTTAGGATTGATTTTTCGGGCACTCTCATATAATTCCATGGCGGTTTTCAGGTCGTTTTTGGTAAATGCTTCATTTCCGCGCTTGAAAAAATCATAAAACCGCATACTATCCTGATAGGCTTGCGGGGTGGGCGCCGGAGCACCTCCCGGGGTTATAGGGCCAGGATTTGGAGGGCCTTGTTGGGTAGGTACCTGCGGGGTTAGCTGTGCTGCAGGTGCTGGAACTGCAGGAGTTTGGGCTTGTGCTACTGGAACATCGCCGAGCTGTGTGTGCAGCTTCAAACTATTATTAATAGTAACGGAATCTTTAGGATAAAGTGCCAGTGCTGAGTCGGCCACCTTTACTGTATACGTATTGGGATACTTCATTACGGTAAGTGCATATAAATAATTGTTCCAGCCTCTAGCCATACCTTCATCATTTCGGTATTTTCTAATCAAATTAAAATCACGGAATAAACGGCCCGAATCATTTTTGTTGGCACACACAAAGGCGAGTAGTCCAAAGTAGGCTACGTTGCGAGGGCGGTTTTCGAATGCCATTACTCCATACTTATAAGCACTATCATAGTAGCCATTTTCCCAATACCAGCGTCCTTTTATAAATTCCGCATAATACATATATGGGTTTTCTTTTTTCACATTTTCAAACATCGTCATACCCTCTTCAATGCGCTTCTCATTTAGCAGGTAACGGCCTTTCATAAGGCTAAGTGGGAGACCCCACATAGTAACATTGGTAAGTGCTGGCAATTGATCGTTAATATCCGTTGTTTTTTTACTAACTACATCTGCATTCACATCTTCGAACAAGGCCGACTGAATAATCATCGACTGATTGGTTTGGTAGGTAATGTAAATGGTGGTTATTGTAAGCAATAAAAAGCATGGCAGAATCCAGCGCAATCGATTCGAAGGGGTGGCGGTTGTTTTTTCTTCCGATCTTAATTTGAATAAGCGAACATTCTCGGCTGCATTTAGCCCATAGAGCAGCACGAAATAGGTTTGCATAGGCGCCCGTTCCATAGGGAAGTTTAGAAAGGCATCTGTAAAATAGCCGGCCAAGCCTATAAGAGAGAGTAGAAGAGGGATTTTTTCTTCATGGTCTATCGACGACGAAAAAATATTTTTTAAAGAATAAAAGGGTAGTAAAATAAAAACCAGCAGATAGGCAATACCACCCAAAATTCCACTTTCACCAAATGCCTCCACAAAGTCGTTATGGGCATGCACACTCATAGAATTGTCATCATTAGTAAATTGGTCGAATTCCTGTGAAGTGATTTTCCAGTTACCAAATCCCCTGCCGGTAAGGGGATAGTGTTTAAATAAATCCATACCAACTGCCCAAAT
>JBBAJQ010000010.1:46118-50695 GCA_040403945.1 Sediminibacterium sp. | reverse complement strand
ATCCCCTGCCGGTAAGGGGATAGTGTTTAAATAAATCCATACCAACTGCCCAAATACCTACCCGATTAGAAGACCCTTGGTCGGTAAAACCAATATTACTGATTCTTTCTCCCACTGTTCCAAAGTTGGTTTGCTGCCCGTTCACCGCATTACGGCGCTGAGTTTCTACGGTTAACTGTGATAGCATTAATGCCAAAACAATTGGAATTAAAAATAGAGAAACGTTTTGCAACATTTTCCGTACATCTTTATGGTTTAAAAACTCGTAAACACAGTAAGCTAAAAAAACCAATAATTCGAAAATGATGCCCACATAAGATGAACGAGCATTTGCTAAGGCGATAGCATATAGTGCCAGTAACAAAATCACCAGGTTAAGAATTCTTTTCCATTTTCTTCCTTCATAAATGCAATAAAGCGTAAACGGAATTTTAACCACAATGGCACTCGCGAAAATGTTTTTGTTACCCGTAACCCCTTTCATATTTAATACTGCTCCATCAAAACCCATTTCCTCCACATCAGTAAAAAATATCTGCAAAGCCTGAAATACATTATAAAAAAGAATAAGGGATACAATTTGTGCCAAAAAGGGCAGAACCACTCGGGTTTGGGTTAACAGGGTTGCGATGCTCGCAAAGGCGATAAATGCAATGATGCAGCGAGCATAACAAACAACAAATTCGTTTTTATTGAATGCGAAAAAAAAGCTGATACCAGACAGTATACAAAAAATGGTATACATTCTACTAGGAACCTGGGATAAAGCCAGCGTGAATTGTTGGTTTACCTGACTAATTCGCCCCCGGTTGGCGTTGTATAAATAGAGCACAGCAAACAGGTTAATTACGCTCAAATAGAACCATTGTGGACCATTAAAGTCGATGGAGTCTCCCCTTGGAATAAAATCAACTAGCACGTACAGGGCTAAAAGGATAAGACTGGCATAGTTATCGCCGCTTAATCGATTAAAACTGATGGTGGATGCTTTCTTTTCTTTCATACTACTAAATTAATAAATTCATCACCTGCAAAAGGCTTATTTTAAACACTTTCCGCCTTTTGTGGGCAAATTTAATAACGTTGAAAAAACATAAATAGTGGCTGTCTGCCATTTTTTTCCGTATATTGAGAAAAATAAACACACTTTTATGCCAACAGGAGTAGTAAAATGGTTCAATGATTCAAAAGGTTTTGGATTTATAACCCCCGATGATGGTGGGGAAGATCTCTTCGCCCATTTCTCAGCCATCAACATGGGAGGCTTCAAATCTTTAAAAGAAGGTCAGAAAGTGAGCTTCGAAATAACCGATGGTAAAAAAGGCAAACAGGCTGCCAATATTCAGGCAACTGAGTAACCTAATTACCAGATTCGGACATTTCCGGTTCCTATACCTAATTGACCCCGCTATGGGGTCATTTTTATTGCCAGCAGTCCAGATTGGTTAATATTTTTTTTCTGTTAAAAGGATGAATCGACAATAGAAGGTAACCCCCGCCTCTCAGGTTGGGCTCTCGATAAAGTGATTTGGTCCATTCGAAATTATGTACCCCTACAGTTAAGGGCCCTATTTTTACGGCTGCGCCCACCCACGCCTCACCCTGTGATGTAATTTGCATAGGCAAATACACCCCTAGCCACTGATTCTCCCAGCGAGGAGTAAGGGTTATCAAATTGAATTCTCGTACTTTCAGTTTTTTAGTAGAAGCATCGGAAACTAAATTGAGATTTACATTTGCATTTACAAATAGGTTTCCCTTGATTTTTTTATCAAAATTTACCACTAGTTTGGTAGGTAAACTAACGGTAAAAAGGCCCGTTAATGGGGTAACGGTGTTAAATAAGGTGCTTACAGAATCTACTAGGTCGGGCAAATTATTGGCACCCGTAATGGTGTTCTCTAATTGCGCATCCGTGATGGGATATTTAGGGTCTGCAAAGCTTCGGGAAGGTTCGGCAAATTGATATCGGTTGGCGCCAATATCTAATAAACTTATTCCCAGCTTCCAGCTATATGCTAATGGGTTTTTCTGGTTGTTCTCATCCGCTTTTTGATCGTAATGGAGGTATTCTATCCCAAAACTTGCGCCTAAAGAGGGAAGTGATTGGTTTAGAACGTCTTTAAATTTTTCAATAGAAGTGGCAGGGTCGTACAGAGAGGAATAGCCAAATTTACCACTACCACCTGTAAAAATATAGGCGGTATCTGGCCCACTCACCAATTCCTGATAGGTAACCTGTCGTAAAGAAAGATAAGCCCCCGATACTCCTTTCATAATTTGTAAGGTTATACCGGCACTCAATTTTCCTGCTGCATTAGATACCAATAATCTGGATACATTTAAATCCCCCTCTAACCAGCCAGTATGTGTTATAAATCCTCCAATATAGGGGGTAGTGCGGTTGTCTTGCAAAAAACTGAATAAACTGGTAGTGGTGTCTACAATATTTACCGGCTGGGTTCGATAATGGTTGTACGAGCGTGCCCTGATTCCTCCACTAAAAGCCCATTTTGAACCGATTTTAAACATACCATTCAGGATACTAATATCTGTATTTCCGTGAACAAAATGATTCATCAAACCCCCTTTAACCCGAAAGGAGTTGGTATCCAAATACAACGAGTTGCTGGTTAGCGATACCTGAAAGGATACAGGGGATATTTCCCAGGCATATGCCCCAAGAATAGGGGATGCCGGGTTGTTAAAGCGGGATATACTACCTGTATACGAAGAGCCATTCATGGCATGGTAACTCTGCCCCCAAGAAAACTGACAGCTGAATAGCCAAAATAGAAACCCCTGAAATAGCCATATTTTTTTCATAGACTAAGGATACCATTACCCCCATAAAAAACTGCCCACGCAGAGATTTTTTGGATTTTATAACAATTTATATGGCATTGCCAGCACCGCTGAGGGCCCGAAAGTACAAATAAAAGGAGTTTTTATCACTTAGCGAAGGTTTTTGTAAGTTGTAACATCTTATTCACTTAATACTTAGTAGTTGAACGATCCGGAATTTATTGCTGCCTTACAAAAAGGGGATTCGGCAGCCTATCAACGGTTGTTGCAGGATACCCAGCATTGGGTATATAATACCATTCTGAGCATTGTTCAGGAGGAAGCAGCCGCCGAAGATCTGGCTCAGGAAGTATATATTTCGGTGTTTCGTTCTATAAGTAATTTCAGAGGGGAAGCCCGCCTTAGCACTTGGATATATAAGATTGCTGTTTCTAAGGCATTGGGTTGGATACGAAAAAAAAAAGCAGTTCGCCGTTGGTTAAATTGGTTGCCCGGAAAAGTAGAAAAAGAAGCAGCAGATTTTCACCATCCGGGCGTGGTAGCCGAACAAAAAGAGCAGGCAGCCCTCTTGTTTAAAGCCATCCAACAACTTCCGGAACAACAGCGGGTAGCTTGGATTTTGATTAAAACAGAGGAATTAAGCTATGCGGAAACAGCAGAAATAATGGAAACAACCGTTAAAGCAATAGAAGCCCTGCTTCATCGGGCTAAGGCAAATTTGAAAAAAAGTTTACAAACCTATTATGCATCAAAATAAATAAGATGGAAGCTAATCATTCTAAAATAGAAGCGGTATTGAAAAGCCTGGAGAATATGGAAAGAGCCAGTGCTCCTCCTTTCTTTACTGCAAAAGTGATGCATCGTATTTTTTCGCCTGCCGAAACACCTGGTTGGCATCGTTGGTTTTTTTTCAGGCCAGCTATTGTTGTAGCCAGTCTTTGCGCTTTTTTTCTGCTGAATTGTTGGTTTATTTATGCATCCCATCAATCAACCACTCAAGTGGCTGCTACACAGGAAAGCGGTATACAGCAGCTGGCGTATGCATTAAATGTAACTTATAATTACACTCTTACTGATAAATAATGTGTTATGACGACTCCTGTTTTACCTCGTTGGTGGGCTTTTGCGATTGTTGGGCTTATAGTTGCCAATCTTATTTCTTTAGTAGTTTTTTTTACAATGCAGGTCAAAAAACCACCCCATCCCCCTGAACCATTTAGCAGAGGAATAACTCACTTAATGCAAGTGATGAATTTTGATTCTGCTCAACAACAACAAATTATTTCATTGCGAAATGAACATGAAAAAAATATGCAGCCATTGCTAGAGAAGAAAAGAACATTAAAAGAGGCTTTGTTTTCTTTAGCCCAACTTGAAAAAGTGTCGGATGCAGCATTAGAACAAACCACCCGATCGGTTGCCGATAACGAACAGGCATTAGATAAACTAACCTTTTCGTTTATTAGAAAAGTGCGAGGGGTTGCCAACCCACAGCAATTAGTAAGATTCGATTCTTTACTTCAGCGAATGGTGGGTGCAACCATAAGTGGAATGCCCCCTCATTCGAATCAACCTCCTGAAAGCGCATTGCCGCAAAAATATCCTACAGGAGACCCTCCTCCGATGCCTCCCGAACATAATAAGCATATTCCACCCCCACCTGGTCCACCACCTACTAACGGACCATCTCCTTCAGGCCATCATCCCCCTGGGCCACCTCCTCCGGGTCATCATCCCCCTGGGCCACCTCCTCCGGGTCATCATCCCCCTGG
>JBBAJQ010000010.1:43428-46018 GCA_040403945.1 Sediminibacterium sp. | reverse complement strand
CTCCTCCGGGTCATCATCCCCCTGGGCCACCTCCTCCGGGTCATCATCCCCCTGGGCCACCTCCTCCGGGTCATCATCCCCCTGGACCTCCCCCTCACCATCCAGGAAAGCAATTGGCCGGAGATACCATCAGATAACTATATAAACTTCAAACAACACAAAAGATATACCATGAAACGAATACAGGTTTGTTTAATCCCAATTGCGATAACCATTGTAGGTATTGTAGTAATAAGTTGTAATAAAAATAATACTACCACTACTAACCCCACTACTCCTAATGCAACGGTACCCGCTGTGTTTAAAAAGTTTGCAACTTCAGTTACCATCAGTTCAGATGGAAATTATATAACCCTCAAAAGCAATGGTGTGCCAGACCATAAAAGTTGTTATTTCCCGGCAGGCGATAGTAGATATGAGGCTTACAATGGAACGAACCCGGCATTTTCTAAAAACCCAAATAGCATCGGCACGAAAAATTTTGTGTTTACAATTCCTGCGAATCCGGCAGTAGATGCAGCACATCAGGCAACTCCGCTGGGGCCCATTGGTATTTCCATAAATGGTGTGGCTATTTATAATCAGTATGCAGGTCCCAACCAACCATTAACGAATGAAATCAATTCGTTTGATCAGTATAACGGACATCCGGACCCAACAGCCACCTATCATTATCACATAGAACCACTTTATATTACCCTTACTCAAACAAAATCTGCCTTAGTGGGCTTTCTATTGGACGGATTTCCGGTGTATGGTGCTCTGGAGAACGGAAAAACATTGGTGAGTGCCGACTTAGATACATATCATGGTCATACAAGTGTAACAGCTGATTATCCCAATGGTATTTATCATTATCATATTACTGCGGATGCCCCCTATATAAATGGGGCCGGGTTTTATGGAAAAAAGGGGACGGTAACTCAATAAGAAATTCGAGTACGCACACATTATCAACATATTATATTTCACGTCGGTTTTGTTAATAAAATCTTATAAAAGGAATAAAAAATATTCTACATTTACCCATAGTTTCAACCAATACAGGTAAATGAACAATAAGTCTTTAGATAAATTTACCGGTCTGCAAAATGGATCGGCGTTGGTAAAGCAGAGAGATGAGCAAATTCGGCGTGTATTAAGTGCTGCTCAGTACCAAAAATATAAGGATATTGAAAAATCATTACAACCTCAGGTTCAGCCTCCCAGCTTGGTTAGCAGCCCCCATAATCCGGAAACCAATAACTAACCCTTCGCGGGTTTTCCGTTTATTTTCATTCAGTCTGCTTATACCATTTTTTTTCTCCTGTAAATCCGCTTCAAATCAGCCAGCTGTTAGCACGGATACTACATTACCTTATTATTCGGATCCCGCATTTACCCCACACTGGAGGCAAACGGATACAAACCCGCTTTTTTTTCAACATCAAATAGCACCTTTTCTACTGGTGAATCAGTTGGGCGATACCATTACGGAAAGCAGCTTGACAGGTAAAGTATATGTTGCCGGTTTTTTCTTTACCGCTTGCCCAGGTATTTGCCGAAACCTCACCTTGCAATTAAAAAGGGTGCAAGAAAAATTTATTGTGGATAATCGAATTATGATAGTTAGTTACAGTGTAACACCGGAAACCGATCAACCCGAAAGGTTATTACAATATGCAAATACATATGGCATCGATAGTAATAAATGGTGGTTGCTAACTGGTAATCGAGATAGTATTTATAGGTTGGCAAGGCGGGATTATTTTGCAGATGAAGACATGGGCATGCAGAAAACGAGTCAAGATTTTTTGCATACGGAGAATTTATTATTGATAGATCAGAACCGAAAAATCCGGGGGGTATATAAGGGAACTTCGTTGGCCGAGGTAGATTGGCTGATAAAGGATATCCAAAAATTGTTGCAACCATGAGGACGGTTTTTTTATATGCGATAGGCTTATGGTTGTTGCTGGCAAGTGGCTGCGGGAATCAGTCTGTTGATACCCAAAAGGATCCTGCTGTAATTGGGCATATACCTAGCCGAAGTGTTGAAAGTTCAGATAGGTTACTGCAGCGAAATGGGGATAGAATTTATTTTCGGGGTGATTTATATAGTGGTATTATTTTAGAGCGTGATTCGGCTGGCGCCATCATTAGTAGGCAATCATATTATCAGGGAAGGGAAGAAGGTTGGTCGGAATGGTATTACCCCTCCGGAAAAATCAATGCTAGGCGTTATTATCATTTAGGCGAAAAGGATAGTGTGCATACAGGTTGGTGGGAATCCGGGCAGCCCCGATTTGAATATCATTTCCACAAGGGGCATTACGAGGGATGGTTTAAAGAGTGGTATGCCTCTGGTAACCGATTAAAAGAGATTTGGTATGAGGGTGGAGAAGAGAAACGGGGAACCGGATGGCGGGAGAACGGCAAATGCTATATGAGTTTTGAGGTGCGAAATGGAAGACTGTATGGACAAATTAACCCAAATTTATGTTATACGCTAAAAAATGAGCAGGGAGAGTTCATCCGTTCGGTACGGCAATAAAAAATCCCCTGTAGAAACAGGGGAAATTTACGATTGCTTGCCATTTATGAAAAAGAG
>JBBAJQ010000010.1:0-43328 GCA_040403945.1 Sediminibacterium sp. | reverse complement strand
GCCAACCGAACCTCCTGCTTGCCCAAACCCGGAGTTCCATAAAAACCTGTTGCAGGAGCCAACATAAGCGTTCTTCCTTCGTAGGAAAACTCCTCCAGCAGCCACTGACAAAACTGATCCGAATCGTTGATAGGCAAACGGGCAATCGCATAAAATGCTCCACCGGGGTTGGGACAAAATACACCCGGAATTGCATTCAGCCGGGCAACTAATAAATCTCTACGTGAGCGGTATTCATCCTGCGTTTCTTTAAAATAGTCTGCCGGAAGATCAATCGCGGCTTCTCCGGCAATTTGGGCAAAGGAAGGCGGACTTAACCTTGCCTGTGCCAGTTTCATCACGGCTTCTAATACTGATTTGTTTTTTGTGATGAATGCACCAATCCGCCCACCACAGGCACTGTATCTTTTACTGATTGTGTCCATTAAAATTACTTGCTCCTCCGCACCCTGCAAATGCATGGCACTGATATGGGTTCCCTCATAGCAGAACTCCCGATAGGCTTCGTCGGAAAATAAAAACAAATTATACTTCAGAATCAGCTCTTTTAATTGTTCCATTTCTGCAGCCGTATATAAATAGCCTGTTGGATTATTCGGGTTACAGATAACAATCGCCTTCGTGCGAGGTGTTATTTTTTGTTCCAGTTCACTTATGGGGGGTAACGCAAAACCATCTTCTATATAAGAAGTAACCGGTACCACTTTTACCCCGGCAGCAACGGCAAAACCATTGTAGTTCGCATAAAAAGGTTCCGGAATAATTACCTCATCACCGGCATCTAGGCAGGCTAGCATGCCAAACTGAATCGCTTCGCTACCCCCGGTGGTGATGATGATTTCCTGGGCCGTTACGTGTATGCCTACCGAAGCATAATAGTGGGTTAACTTCTGGCGATAACTTTCATTGCCAGCACTATGACTGTACTCCAAAATAGTAAAATCACTATTTTTTACAGCTTCCAGCATGGCCGGAGGCGTAACAATGTCGGGCTGACCAATATTTAAATGATATACCCGGATTCCTTTTTTCTTGGCAGCCTCCGCAAAAGGCACCAATTTTCTGATGGGGGAGGAAGGCATTAACTGCCCACGCTTACTAATGTTTGGCATACCGCAAAGATAGAACGACTCAGCGGCTGTTCAAAACAAAAAACGCAACCGGTAAGGGTTACGTTTTTTTGTTTTGTTAAATTGAACCGGGCTTATTTTTTTTCCGGAATAACTTCTCCATCAATGGTTAATATATAGGGAGTAGGAATTCCTGCAAATTTTACGGTAACATTTTTCTTAAAACTACCTGCATTTTCTGAATTATAAGTAACCTTAATCTCACTGGTTTTACCCTTCATTATGGCACCCTTTGCGTATTCCGGTGTGGTACAACCACATTCGGCAGAAGCATTTTCAATTACTACAGGCCGAGTAGAAGTATTAGTAAAACTAAACACATAGGTTACTGGAACATGCTGTTTGATTTTTCCGAAAGAGTGCGACTTTTCAGCGAAATTTACTTCGGTTTGCGCATTCACCAGCGAAATCATTCCGAAAAAAAACAGCAGGGATAAAAGAGGTTTCATAGAAAGATTATTAGAATCATTAATGTTTAACAGGGGTAGCCGTTTGAGGAGTTGCTGGAGTCGCTTCCTGCTTGGGAGCTACACCTACCCCTGTCAACATAACCTGCTGCATCATATCATGATCGAAAAATATCTGCGTTAACTTACTATACCGACCCGCCGTAGAATTATTATAGCTAATGGATACCTTAACAGTCTGTCCCGGACCAAAACGCTGATTGGGCGTGAAATTCGGAGTAGTACATCCGCAACCTGCTTTCGCATTTAAAAGGGTTAGCGAATCTTTACTGATATTCTTGATTTCAACTACATAGTCCACAGGAATCCCAACAGTTCTCTCACCCGCCTCAAAGTTAGTGTTGGTGATTTCGAGTACCTTACTAATTTCCCACGGGGTAGTTGCGGCAGCTTGCGTTTGTGCAGATGCAGTATATCCGGCACCCAGCAAACAAATAGCCAATAGCATTTTTTTCATAGCGATAGTTTTTTTGTTACCTAAAATTACTTAATTATCACTGTTTCAGGGTCACCTGTTTGTAAAAAACAGGTAGTTTTTATAGTTTTTAACACTCTGTAGACACCAATTTATCCCCTTTTTGTTGCCTGAATCGCTGTTTTTTACTTTCTCAACCAATTTCCTTCGTCCTATTGAGCATGTAATACATAAATTTGCTGCATGGATAATCCCGTTTCTCAAGAGGGCCTAGATAGTAGAATGTCGTTCGAGACATTCCGACAAGCTATCTTGTTAGACTATCGCATGGCCGTTGTAAGCCGGGAGGTTAGTCTGCTGGGTAGAAGAGAGGTATTAACCGGAAAAGGAAAATTCGGCATATTCGGGGATGGTAAAGAAGTAGCCCAGATTGCAGTAGCTAAATTTTTTCAGCCCGGCGATTTTAGAGCGGGCTATTATCGCGACCAAACATTCATGTTTGCAGCGGGTATTTCTAGTGTTCAACAGTTTTTTGCTCAACTATACGGCGATCCTAATCCTGCGAATGATCCATTCAGCGCCGGAAGACAAATGGATGCCCACTTTGCAACCCCTATAACAGATGCTGATGGTAATTGGCTAGACATAGTGAACAGAAAAAACAGCTCATCCGACATGGCACCTACTGCATCTCAGATGCCCCGTGCCGTAGGTCTGGCGCTCGCTTCTAAACTGTTCAGAAATGCTCCTCAACCCGAGCTATTCTCTCACCTGAGTAAAAATGGTAACGAAGTTTGCTTTTGTACCATCGGCGATGCCAGCACCTCCGAAGGTCATTTTTGGGAAGCAGTAAACGCTGCCGGCGTTTTGCAAATACCCCTGGCCATTTTTGTTTGGGACGATGGCTATGGCATTTCTGTTCCTACCCAATACCAAACCACCAAAGGATCTATTTCAGAAGCCCTAAGTGGCATGCAAAAAGAAGAGGGCACCAATGGTATTCGCATTTATAAAGTGAAGGCCTGGGATTATGCAGGTATGTGTGAAGTGTTCGAGTCTGCCATCCATCAGTTACGTATAGACCATGTACCGGTATTATTTCACGTTCAGGAAGTAACGCAACCCCAGGGACACTCCACCAGCGGGAGCCATGAAAGATATAAAACTACCGAGCGCCTAGAATGGGAAAGAGAATGGGATTGTAATAAAAAAATGAAAGAGTGGCTCCTACAATGCGAGCTGGCATCCCCCGAAGAACTAACTGCCCTGGAAGCTGAAGCTAGAAATCATGTAAAAGAGGGCAGAAAAAAAGCTTGGGACGAATATCAGTTACCTATTCAGGAGCAAGCAAAAAAAGCCGGTGAACTACTTCGTGAAATGGTGATTAACGATATGCAGGTATATCAACAACTGCAATCCATGGCAGCCCATTTAGTTGCTGGAAAAGAACTGCTGCGCAGAGACGTAATGCGCTCGCTATCCATTGCCAAAGAGCTGGCACCTCAATCTCCCAGTATTCAACAAGTAAATGACTATTTTACCGAATTACAATCTATCCACCAACAACTATACAATACGCATTTGTATAATGCGGGTGCTAAAAGCACGTTAGCAGTTAAGGGGATTGCCGCACGGTATACCCAAGCATCTGCCGTACTGAATGGATATGAAATTCTTAATCGCTATTTCGATCAGTTGCTTTCTCAGAATCCTTTTGTGTATGCATTTGGAGAAGATGTTGGTAAAATCGGGGATGTAAATCAGGGTTTTGCCGGATTGCAGGAAAAACATGGGGTTGACCGAGTATCCGATACCGGCATTCGTGAACTCACCATAGTAGGTCAGGCAATTGGATTAGCCCTGAGGGGATTAAGGCCGATTGCTGAGATTCAATACCTCGATTATATTTTATATGCTTTGCAAACTTTAAGTGATGATGTGGCCACCGTGCATTTTAGAACTACTGCCTTGCAAAGTTATCCGCTGATTATCCGTACTCGTGGGCACCGCTTAGAAGGTATCTGGCACACCGGATCTCCTATGGGCATGATGGTGCATGCGCTGCGGGGAATGCATATATGTGTTCCCCGAAATATGGTGCAGGCCATGGGTATGTACAATACCTTGTTACAAGGCAACGACCCGGGAATTATTGTTGAATGTTTAAATGGGTATCGCCTCAAAGAGAAAATGCCTGATAATCCCCTCGAATTTCGGGTTCCCCTGGGAATCCCCGAAATCATCCGGAACGGGCAGGATATTACTATCGTTTCTTATGGTTCTACATTGCGCATTGTAGAAGAAGCTGCTGAGCGCTTAGCCCACTTGGAAATTGATTGTGAGATTATAGACGTTCAAACTCTATTACCCTTTGATGTTAATCACGCTATTATTGAATCATTGAAAAAAACTAGTCGCATTCTCTTTGTAGACGAAGATGTGCCGGGAGGAGCTTCGGCTTACATGTTAGCGAAAGTAATGGAAGAACAAGGGGCATTTCGCTACCTGGATGTGAGCCCCAAAACACTCACTGCCCAAGAACACCGCACAGGCTATGGCAGCGATGGCGATTATTTTGGTAAACCCAATGCAGAACAAGTTGTTCAAGTAGTGCAACAAATGATGCGGGAATAATTATTCAGTTTCTCGCATTGCTTGCAGACTTTCCGGAAACCGATTTTTCCACTCTGGCTTAGGTACCCAACAACTGGCCGACTTCCCCCACCATCGATACCGGTTAGCTGCTATCCAATTATACATCCCATCCCGAATAAAGATTGGTACAATAATAAATGCATACAACAAAGGCCATAATGCCGGCAAACCCCTTGCTACCCTGAGTGCAGCGGTTGACCGATAAAAAATCTTCCCTTCCTCCCATAAAACAAAGGTGCTTACATTCAATGGCAAAGGGCCTGCAGCGGAAAGCAATTCATACGCTATTTCACTTTGTAAAGAAGCGTAAGAGAAACGCCCTTTTTTGTCGCGTTGTAAAATAAATTGAACCGCATATTGACAAAGATTACAATCCCCGTCGAAAAAAATCAACCGGCGCTTGTTGTGTTCAGCGAGTTGTGTTGTGGAATGCTCCACCGATAAAAATTAGCAGGGTTTGCTTACCCCATATTATGAAATACCTTATTCACGTCATCATCTTGCTCAAGCCGCTCTATCAGTTTACTAATTTCTTCTGCCTGCTCATCATTAACAGGAACTGTATTTTCGGGAATCCATTCCAGCTCGGCACTGATAGGGGTAATCCCTTTATCTTCTAAACCCTTTTGCAATTTGCCAAAATCAACAAACTGGCAGCGTAAAACGATAATGGCATTTCCCTGCTCATCCACACTTTCCCCCATTTCATCTAGCCCAACATCAATCAGTTCCAATTCTAGGTCTTCTGTATTGAGTCCCTCGGGTTTTAGTTTAAATACCCCCATTTTCTTAAACTGGAAGCTTACACTGCCCGTTGTTCCCATGGCACCGTTGCCTTTATTGAAATGACTTTTCACATTGGCTACCGTTCTTACGTGGTTATCGGTGGCGGTTTCTACCAAGATGGCTACTCCATGCGGTCCGTAGCCTTCGTATAAGATTTCCTCATAGTTGGTGGTGTCTTTTCCCGAAGCTCGTTTAATAGCTGCTTCCACCCGGTCTTTGGGCATACCCACACTTCGGGCATTCTGAAAACATCTCCGCAAAGCTGGATTGGTAGCAGGGTCGGGGCCTGCGGCTTTTACTGCAATTACAATTTCCTTCCCGATGCGGGTGAATTGTTTCGCCATGCGATCCCATCGGGCAAACATGGTAGCTTTTCTAACCTCAAAAATCCTTCCCATAGTATGTGTTTTGATCCGGTAGCCTAACCGGGACTGCAAAATTACGCTTTGCAACCTTAGAAACCAACCCTTTGAAATACAACAGCCGAATCAGGTACTGATCCGGCTGTTGTGAGTATATACAAAATAAAATTGACTATTCTTTTAATTTGCTGTTGGCTTTGCTATAGCCAAAATACACCAATAACCCAACTGCCATCCATCCAAGGGCACTTAATTGAGTTTCTTTGGGAAGACCATAAATCATAGCAGCGCAAACCACCATACCCAGAATAGGAACAAGGGGTACAAGGGGGGTTTTAAATGGACGCTCTCTACCTGGGTCGTTTACTCGCATCACCCATACACCCACACACACCAGGATAAAGGCGAACAGCGTTCCGATACTGGTAAGGTCGCCGGCTACTTTGGAAGGTACAAAAGCCGCAAATGCTCCTACAAATAAGAACAAAATCATATTCGATTTATAGGGGGTCCTGTATTTGGGATGTAAATCGGAGAACATCTTGGGTAACAAACCATCTGTTGCCATCGTATAAAACACGCGGCTTTGACCCATTAACATTACCAGAATAACCGAAGAGAAACCGGCAAGAATGGCAATGGTTACTACCTTGGCCAGCCAAAGCTGATCCTTCATATAGGTTTCAATGGCATATGCTACGGAAGCTTCTTTACCAGATTTAACAAAATCAGTATAAGGGGCAACGCCGGTTAATACCCAAGAAAAAAGAACATATAAAATGGTACAAACTATTAAAGAACCTAATATCCCAATGGGCATATCTTTCCGGGGGTTTTTTGCTTCTTGAGCGGCTGTTGATACTGCATCAAACCCGATGAATGCAAAAAATACTATCCCAGCACCCGTTAAAACGCCATATAAACCATGATTCCATAGACCACTGTAATCATACATGGTGCCATCTGGTTTTAGTGCTGGCGGAGCATCTGCAGGAATCAAAAAGGGGGTGTGGTTGGCAGGGTTAATATATTTCCAGCCTACAATGATGAACAGAATAACAATAGCCACTTTCACAATAACGATTACGGAGTTAACCAGTGCCGATTCTTGGGTACCCTTGATGAGCAACAAAGAAAGCAGTAATAGAATAAATAAGGCAGGTAGGTTCATGATACCCACATGCATCACATTATTAACATCCAATGCCTTTTCGAAAGGGGAGTGGCTCCATTCGTAGGGGATTGCCCCCAAATGGTATTGTTCAAGAAGTTTATTTAGAAATTCACTCCACGCGATTGAAACGGTGGCAGCACCCAGTGCATATTCTAAAATCAGCGCCCAGCCGATAATCCAGGCAACCAATTCACCCATGGTGGCATAGGCATAGGTATACGCACTTCCGGCAATAGGAATCATAGATGCAAATTCTGCATAACACAATCCGGCAAAGGCACAACCGATAGCGGCAACAATAAAGGATAAAGTAACGGCTGGTCCGGCATGTTCACCGGCCGCTGCGGCGGTTCTTACAAATAGCCCCGCACCAATAATGGCTCCAATACCTAGGGCTATCAAACTACCCGCACCCAAGGTTCTTTTTAGTCCTTTTTCGGAGTCCCCGGCCTGCGCCATCAGAACATCCAACGATTTTTTTCTGCTGAATAAACTCATAAATACTTAGTTAAGATTTTCAATAAAAACCAGTGGAAAAATAGGCAATTCTTTGTTTTCTGCTATAAAAGTTTTTCAAATGGGGATAAGGAAGGGGTTTAACAGGGAATCGTTATATTGCAAAATAATCTGTTTGGCATATGAAAAAGTCTAACCGACTCACTATTTATATACTGATTGCCATGTTCGCGGGAGCCGTTCTGGGGTATATTGTTCACACGCAAGCTTCTGCTGGGTTTATTGAGACTTTTTCTAAAAACATCAAACTTTTAACTACCATCTTCATTCGGATGGTGCAAATGATTATAGCCCCCCTGGTTTTTTCTACCCTCGTGGTGGGTATTGCCAAATTGGGTGATCTGAAAGCCGTGGGAAGGGTAGGCGGAAAAGCCATGCTCTGGTTTATCGCCGCCTCATTGGTGAGTTTGTTGCTGGGTATGGTTTTGGTGAATTTCTTTCAACCCGGTGCCGGTTTTTCTAATGTAGAATTAGATAAAACGGAAGCCGGTAAATTGGTAAGTAATACCCAACAATTCAGCTTGCAGTTATTTGTAGAACATATCGTTCCGCGGAGTGTGATAGAAGCCATGGCTACCAATGAGATTTTGCAGCTGGTAATTTTCAGCATCTTCTTTGGAGTAGCCGCTGCCTCGATGGGCGAAAAAGCCAATGTAATTGTAAAGGCATTGGATGCCGTATCACATGTTATACTAAAAATGGTAGGCTATGTAATGAATGTTGCCCCCCTGGGTGTATTTGGGGCTATTGCTGCCGTAATTGCCTCTAAGGGACTGGAAGTATTTGTATTTTATGGTAAATACATGCTTTATTTTTTAATCGGCATTGCTATTCTTTGGGCAATTATGCTTTCAGTTGGGTATTTAATCCTCAGAAAACGATTGCCCGAATTATTACGCCGAATTGCTTCGCCCCTTATCATCGCTTTCAGTACTACCAGCAGCGAGGCCGTATTTCCCAAACTAACCGAAGAATTGGAAAGGTTTGGTTGCAAAAATAAAATTGTATCCTTTATCCTTCCGCTTGGCTATTCTTTTAACCTGGATGGGAGTATGATGTATATGACTTTTGCCAGCCTTGCCATTGCACAGGCAAATAATATCCATCTGGATATGGGTACCCAGTTAACGATGTTGCTGGTGCTAATGCTTACCAGCAAAGGGATTGCCGGAGTGCCTCGCGCCTCCTTGGTGATTGTTACAGCCACCTGTGCCATGTTTAATATACCACCCGAAGGGATTGCCCTTATTTTGCCCATCGACCATTTCTGCGATATGTTTCGCACAGCTACCAATGTGTTAGGGAATACCCTGGCAACCACTGTAGTAAGTAAATGGGAAAACGAATTAGGACCTGCACAAGAAATACCTACGCTCTAATACCCCTATCAATTATCCATCATGTTGCTGCCTTTTTTGCTTGCTGCCGAATTTCATTGGACCCAACTATTACAACCCCAGTTCTATATCGAACATGGTGGATTATGGCTGATATTGTTGGTGGTATTTGCTGAGACCGGTCTTTTTGCTGGCTTTTTTCTGCCGGGTGACAGCCTTTTATTTGTTGCCGGAATATATAGCAGCGATATCGCCCGGGTATTAATTGCCCCCGGAAGTGAATTGGCTGATCTGATTCTTATTGCTGTGCTAATTTCTGCTGCCGGAATTGCCGGCAATTTTGTGGGTTTTTGGTTTGGAAAAAAAGTAGGACATGCCATGTACGATTGGAAAGATAACATGCTATTTAAAAAACGATACCTAACCCAGGCACACGATTTTTACGAAAAACATGGCGGCGGGGCTATTGTGATTGCCCGTTTTATACCCATCGTTCGAACTTTTGCTCCCATCGTTGCCGGAATTGTAAATATGGACTATAAAAAGTTTAGTTTTTTTAATATCCTTGGCTGTGTTGCTTGGGTATTTAGTATGTTGTTTGCCGGACATTTTTTGCAAAAATGGATACTCTCTCAATTTGGTTTTGATTTACGGTTGCACCTAGAAGTGATTGTGTTGGGTATTGTATTGGTTACCACCGCTCCCATTATTTATAAGTTGATTTTTCATAAAGGAAATACAACATCCAACAGCGAACCATCCTGAACTATGCAAAGCAAATCAATTTCTCCGGGCTTACTTTCGCTGCCTGTGCTGGTGGGTGCATTAGGGTTTTTTGTAGATATTTTTGATTTGCTGCTATTCTCAATTATCCGAAAGCCCAGTCTCCAATCTTTGGGTCTTAGTCCAGATGAGGTATTGCATAGCGGCGAGTTGATTATAAGTGTTCAAATGATTGGCCTTACGGTGGGCGGAATTGCCTGGGGTATTATGGGTGATAAAAAGGGACGATTAAGTGTTTTGTTTGGTTCCATTCTCTTGTATTCATTGGCCAATGTTGCGAATGGCATGGTGCAAACGGTTCCACAATATGTGATTGTGCGATTCATTGCCGGGCTAGGACTGGCCGGGGAACTGGGTGCTAGCATTACCCTGGTTACAGAAATGTTGCCTAAACATAAGAGAGGTTTAGCAGCTACCATCATTGCTACTACCGGTGTTTGCGGTGCACTGGTAGCTTTTTTAACCTACGACCTGTTTAAAGATTGGCGGCTTTGTTACTATATCGGCGGTGGACTGGGATTTTTATTATTGTTTTTACGGGCGAATATGATGGAAAGCGGTTTATATACAACCGTGAAAGAATCGGCAACCACCAGCAGGGGAGATTTTATGATGTTAATAAACAATCGCGATCGATTGATGCGGTACCTGCGAGGCGTGTTAATTGGCTTTCCCGTATGGTTTGTAATTGGAGTATTGATTACGTTTTCCGATCAATTTGGGAAAGAGATGGGTATTGCCGGAGTTGATCCGGGCAGGGCTATTTTTTTTCAATACATTGCGATAGGTTTGGGAGATATCAGTGCTGGATTGCTAAGTAATTATTTACAAAGTAGAAAGAAAGCCCTTTGGGTATTTTATACTATTCTTATTGCTGCCATAATCCTCTTTTTCTGGCAGGCAAGCGGATGGGGCACCCTGTGGTCTATGTATTGGATTTGTGCCATGTTAGGGTTTGGATCCGGGATATCTGTATTATACATCACCATGTCGGCCGAGCAATTTGGAACCAACCTGCGGGCAACTACCGCTATATCCATTCCTAACTTGGTTAGGGGATTATTACCCCTGATAATTCTATTGCAAAAATTGCTGCAACAGTTTACCCATAGTTATCTGAAAGCAGGGATGATTTGTGCCGGGTTAGTATTGTCCCTCGCTATATGGGCTTTAATAAAAACAAAGGAAACCTATGGCAGGGATATGGATTTTATTGAAGCCTGATCTGTTCTCCACCCGGTTTGCATTCTTTTTTGCTCATTTTCATTGAAATTAATTCGTAAGTTTATTGCTACGCTAAATAGTTTGTATGAGCCAGAAGCCAGTTTCGATATTTTCTATCCCTGTATTGGTGGCAGCCCTGGGATATTTTGTTGATGTATATGATTTGTTGTTGTTTAACATTGTTCGGGAACCCAGTTTAGAGGGTGTTGGACTAGAACTTGGCAATAAAGCGGCTGTGCTGGCTGCCAGTACAAAAATTATCAATTGGCAAATGATTGGATTGTTGATTGGAGGGGTGTTGTGGGGTACACTCGGCGATAAAAAAGGACGACTGAGTGTATTATTTGGATCTATTGCCCTGTATTCGGTGGCTAATTTTATTACCGGATATGTGCAAACCGTAGATCAATATGCCCTGCTTAGATTTTTGGCCGGTATAGGTTTGGCGGGAGAACTCGGAGCCGGAATTACATTGGTTAGTGAACTGTTGCCCAAAGAAAAAAGAGGGGTAGGTACTTCTATGGTTGCGGGAATCGGATTATTCGGAGCGGTTTTCGCGTATTTTATTTACAAGTTCACCAACGATTGGCGTATGTGCTATAAAATAGGCGGGGTTTTGGGTATCGGACTGCTCCTGCTCCGCATCTCTGTTGCCGAAAGTGGTATGTTTAAAGAAGCAAAAGAAAAAGGGGTTTCCCGAGGCGATTTTAGTATGTTTTTTAATAACTCCCGCCGGTTTAAAAAATATATATTGGCCATCCTCATTGGGCTGCCTACTTGGTATGTTATCGGCATATTGGTAAACTTCAGTAACCGCTTTGCGGGTGAATTATATGGGGCCAATCATATTGATAGCGGAAGGGCTATTATGTTTGCTTATGTAGGTATAGCAATCGGCGATATTGCTATTGGTTTAGTAAGTCAGGCATTTAAAAGTCGTAAAAAAGCATTATTGAGTTTTTACGGGTTATCTATATTGGGTCTCTTGTTCTTTTTCAGTTCGTTTAATACAAGCGACAGCACGATGTATGCCATCTGCGGTTATTTGGGATTCAGTACCGGATTTTGGGCAATCTTTGTAACCATGGGTGCCGAACAATTTGGTACTAATCTTCGGGCAACGGCTGCCACCACTATTCCTAATATGGTTAGAGGGGCATTGCCGCTGATCAATTGGATGTTTTTAGACTTATTTCAAAAAAACTGGGGGTATAGTTTGAGCGGCAGCGGTATGATTACAGGGGCCATCGTGATGGGAATCACCCTGATTGCGTTTTATTTTACAGAGGAAACCTTTCATAAAGACCTGAACTATATTGAGGAATAATAGGCAATGCCTTTTGGGTATTATTGGCAAACAACCCGGTTTTATTTTTTGAAACACTACATTTACAATTCATACGCCGGAATGCATGAAGTTTTTAGTAATTCGTTTTTCATCTATTGGGGATATTGTGCTTACTACCCCTGTTATTCGCTGCTTGCACCAGCAGGTTCCCGGTGCTGAAATTCATGTGCTTACTAAACAACAGTTTCGGGTAATTTTTGAGGCCAACCCTTATGTGCATCGGGTTATCGAGTTGGGCTATAGCAAAGAATTAATGATGCATCAGCTAGAAACGGAGGGGTATGATGCCATTATTGATTTACATCATAATTTACGTACCTGGCAAATCAAGCGAGCCCTCAAAGGAATCCCCGCTTATAGTTTCCCCAAACTTAACTGGCAAAAATGGTTGTTAACTGCTTGCAAAATTAACCGCTTGCCAGCAGTGCATATTGTTGACAGGTACCTGCAAACGGTTCAGTCTTTTGGCGTAGTGAATGATGGCAAGGGGCTGGATTATTTTATTCCGGATAAGGCGCAGGTTCGTTCAACCGATCTTCCTTTTTCTCATCAAATGGGTTATATCGGTATGGTTATTGGTGCAGCACATGCTACCAAACAGTGGCCGGCGAAGCATTGGAAAGAATTGTGCAGCCGCATTTCTTTTCCAATTATTTTATTGGGCGGCAAAGAAGACCGAGCAAATGGGGCAGCTATAGCGGCAGCAGACCCTATTAAGATATACAATGCATGTGGTAAGTTTTCGCTGCACGAGAGTGCCGATTTAGTTAAGCAGGCTCGCTTAGTAGTAACCCATGATACCGGACTAATGCACATAGCAGCAGCCTTTCGTAAACCCATCATCAGTATCTGGGGAAATACAATACCTGCATTTGGCATGACGCCCTATTATGGAAATGCATCAATTGCCGAAAAGCGATCGGAGGTTGCACTCAGTTGTCGCCCCTGCAGTAAAATCGGATACAACCGTTGCCCACGTGGTCATTTTAATTGTATGGAAAAACAAGAGGTAGGTCAGATTGAACAATGGGTGCAGGAGCTTATGACAACTAAATAATTAGCAATAGCCACATAAAAAAACCCGCCACATTGGCGGGTTTTTTTGATGTAAAAGCAATTATAATGTTTTCAGTACTTCATTCATACTTCTAACAGCTTCCGCACTTTTGTTGAAAAGTGCTTGCTCATTTTCGGTTAGTTCCAGCGGTACAATTTTTTCCCAACCATTTTTTCCGATTACAACAGGCACTCCTAGGCAAATATCAGACTGATCGTATTCGCCGTTCAAGCTTACGCAGCAGGTAAACAATTTTTTCTCATCGCGTACAATACTCTCAACCAAGGCAGCGCCGGCAGCTCCCGGAGCATACCAGGCAGAGGTGCCCAGTAACTTGGTAAGGGTAGCACCTCCCACCATCGTATCCGAAACAATTTGCTCCTGCTGTGCAGCAGAAAGAAATTGAGAAACGGGAATACTATTCCAGGTGGCTTTACCAATCAGGGGAATCATAGTGGTATCACCATGTCCTCCAATTACAATTGCATTCAGGTCGGCAGGGCTGCAAGCCAGGTGCTTACTTAATTGATATTTAAAGCGTGCACTATCCAAAATGCCTCCCATACCGATAATACGGTTTTTGGGTAAGCCCGTGCTGGTAAGTGCTAGGTAAGTCATGGTATCCATTGGATTGCTTACCACGATAATGATAGCATCCGGGGAATGTTGCAGAATATTTTGGGTAACACCTTTCACGATGCCGGCATTGGTTCCAATCAATTCTTCCCGAGTCATCCCGGGTTTGCGGGGAATACCGGAGGTAATAACCACTACATTCGAATCAGCAGTTTTCGCATAGTCGTTGGTGCTTCCGGTAATTCGGGTATCAAAACCCAGTAGGGTAGCGGTTTGCATCATGTCCTGCGCCTTTCCTTCAGCCAGTCCTTCTTTGATATCTAATATAACCAGTTCATCGGCCAATTGGGCACGGGCAATATTATCGGCACAGGTAGCTCCAACGGCTCCGGCACCTACTACAGTAATTTTCATAAGCAGCTATTGATGGGTGATTTTTTTTACTTCGCAAAGGTAGTATTTGACAAGATGAAAAGCTGTAAAAATCGAAAAACAAGCCTATTTTCTTTGCAAAATTGCTGTTAATTCGCTGATCTCAAAAGGATGTTCCGGCACTGACCAATATTTAACCAGTTTTCGGTTAGCATCGTACACTGCCACAAAAGGCGTAAAACTGATTGAAAAAAAGGGGGCAATAAAATAACGACTATCTCTGCCTACCAGCACGTTAGAAAATGCAGTAAGGTGATAGCTACTACTAAATTTGCGAAGTTCATCTACTGTTTTGTAGGCTGCCATCACTATCAACGAATTTTGAAGGCTATCCGACCGTTTAATCAATTGTTCGGTAGTTTCTAAACAATGGGGGCAATCCGGAGAAAAATAGATAAGTGTATAAAAGGAATAGTTATAAGAAGCTTTGCTGCTATAAGTACTGCTATCGGTTAGCAGCAATTCGAAAACAGGCAGTTCTTTGGTTTTTAAAAAAGGGGGCGTTTCTTGTGCTTCCGTTTTTGTATAAATCAGCATCAGGGCACTAAAAATAAGCAGACGCAAGGTTTTCATGGGAAAAAATTACGAAGGATTATTTTTTATTTGTTCCATCATTCTCAATTCCTTGGCATCCTGTAAGAACTCAGAAGCAAATATAAATTTGTTCAGTAATTCGTCTTTGCTGAAAATGATATCCTTATTAGATCCTTCCCATTGTTTTCTTCCTTGGTGTAGATAGATAATGTGATCGCCTATTTCCATCACACTATTCATATCATGAGATACAACAATGGTTGTAATATTATACTCACGGGTAATTTCCTGAATCAGTTTATCAATTACCATCGAAGTTTGCGGATCTAATCCCGAGTTAGGCTCATCACAAAATAAATATTGGGGATTCATTACTACTGCCCGGGCTATACCTACCCTTTTTTTCATGCCCCCACTGATTTCTGCAGGATATTTTTTGTGGGCGTCTTTCAAATTCACTCTTTCCAACACTTCTGAAGCTCTTTTCTTTTTTTCGGCCACCGTCCATTTGGTAAACATGTTCAGGGGGAATAGTACATTTTCTTCAACCGTCATAGAATCAAAGAGAGCTGTTCCCTGAAATAACATGCCTATTTGCTGCCGTAGTAATTTGCGTTCATCTGTTTCCATTTCCAGCATATTCTTTCCATTAAAAAGAATCTGACCTTTTTCGGGGGTGAACAAACCTACCATGCATTTGGTAAGAACGGTCTTCCCGCTACCACTGGTACCAATAATGAGGTTACATTTACCAGACTCCATTACTGCGCTGATATCTTCGAGAATCACTCTTTCGCCAAAACTTTTGTATAGATTTTGTACCTCAATCATAATGTCTGGGTTAGAAAATGGGGTGCAGCCGTTTTGTTTCTGGTATGTATAAAGCTACTATAAAATTTGTAATCGGAGTAAATCATCCAGGGTATCTCGGCGACTGATTAGCCTTGATTTTCCTTTTTCAATTAATACCTGTGCGGGCTTAAAGCGGGCATTGTAATTGCTGGCCATCTCATAGCCATACGCACCGGCGTTATAAAAAACCAGGTAATCTCCTTCGCTGATGGCAGGCAGTAATCTGTTTTCTGCAAACTGATCTGTTTCACAGATATATCCTGTAATAGTATAATTTTTTTCGGGCCCTTCGGGGTTGCTGATATTTTGTATCCGGTGATAGGCATCGTAAAACATTGGTCTAATCAGGTGATTAAATCCGCTGTTAATTCCGGCAAATAATATTGGGCCACTTTTTTTCAATACTGTTACCTGCGTAATCAGGTAGCCGCATTCACTTACTAAAAATTTTCCCGGCTCAAACCAGATCTCCAGTTGTTTACCAAATTTTTTTTCTATCACATGTTGTAATTCAGCCGTTTTGGTTCCTAATTCCATCATATTTGTACCGGTTTCATTATCCCGATAAGGAACCTTAAATCCACCCCCTAAATCAATGCATTTTAATGCTGGAAAATTGGGAATTAGGTCAATTAGTAAGTGGGCCACTTGTAAAAAAACAGCTACGTCTTTTATTTCACTGCCGGTGTGCACATGTAAACCTGCAATTGGTAGTTGATACTTATTTACTATTTCCAAAATCAAGGGCATATCTTCAATTGGAATGCCAAACTTACTTTTTTCATGCCCGGTAGAAATCTTCAGGTTTCCTCCTGCCATAATATTGGGGCGCAAACGGATACCTATCGGATAGCTGTTACCAAAACGGGCACCCATTTTTTCTAGGTTACTTAGGCTATCAATATTAATGTGAATTCCCAGAGATACGGCTGCTTCTATTTCTTCGAAAGCGATTCCATTGCTGGTATATAAAATTTTGTCGGGCGAACATCCCGCTTGAATGGCCAGATATGCTTCGTTGATAGAACTACAGTCAATGCCACAACCTAAGTTTTTTATCAGGCGAAGGATATTCAAATTAGTGAGTGCCTTGCAGGCATAAAAGAAGCGGGTAGTTGAGGGGTTAAAAGCAGTTTGCAGTAATTGATATTGTTCAGCAATTTTATCTCCGTCGTAAACATATAAGGGAGTTCCATACTCCTGGGCCAATTGCCGCAATACCTCGTTGGATAGGGGTTTGAACATATGCGAATATACTACACTTGTGAAGAGGATGCGAACCCGCTGTTATTCTTCCGTAGGGGGTTGGGGTTTTTCGGATGTATCTGCCGAAGTATCACCTAACTGGGGCTCATCTGTTGTTACTGATTCCTCTGGAGTTGGGGACACCTGTGTTTCCTCTGCTACCGGCCAATCGGTAAAGTCTTCAGGTTTAACAACAGTAGCTTCTACAATCTGATCAGCTAGCACCTCTCTTATTTTGGGTAAATCTTCGGAAGAATTTATGCCAAAATAATCCATAAAGTTTTGAGAAGTAGAATATACCAGTGGTCTTCCGGGCATGTGCTCATTTCTTCCGCTGATAATGATTAATTCTTTTTCTAGTAATTTTTGAATGCTGTAGTCACTATTTACGCCTCGAATTGCTTCAATTTCTCCTTTTGTAATCGGTTGCTTATAGGCAATAATCGATAGGGTTTCTAGCGCAGCATTTGAGAGACGTTTTAAAAACTTATCACCGTTTAATTGTGCAATGGTGGGGTGATATACTGGTTTGGTTAAAAATTGCCAACCACCTCCGCTTTGTTTTACTTCAAAAGGGTAAAACTCGGCACTATATTTTTCGCGGATACCTTCTAAAGCAGCATCTATTTGGTCGCTTGTAGCCCGTTCTTCCATAAACCCAAATGCATTATTAATCAATTCCAGAATGTCGGCAGCGGTGAGCGGCTTTTCACTGGCAAAAATCAGTACTTCAATATGGGGTATAATCTGGCTAAGCTCCATGGTTGGGGAAATAAGGGTATCCGGGTTTAGGGTGTATTACAATTAGGAACCTTGCAAGGCAGCCGCACCACTTACTATTTCCGTTAATTCGGTAGTAATGGCAGCTTGTCTTGCTCTGTTGTAACTTATTTTCAATGATTTCAATAACTCATTCGCATTTTCACTGGCTTTATCCATTGCCGTCATACGGGCGCCATGCTCACTCGCATTTCCATCTAATACGGCCTTGTACAATTGCGTATTTAATATCTTGGGCATTAATTCTGCAATCAACTGGTCTTTGGCGGGTTCAAATATAAAGTCCGACTTCTTTTCGCCTGTTTTTTTGGCTACTTTGGGGATGGGTAAGAATCGCTCGGCCACAAAACGTTGCGTGGCAGCATTCTTAAACTCACTGTATACAATTTCAACCGCATCAAATTCCTTATTTTCAAATGCAGTCATTGCGGCAGTGGCTGCTGCCTGTACCTGGGTAAAACTGAGTTGGAGATACAAATCTTTAAAGCGGGCATCTGTATGATATCCACCTTTCGTCATGCCCTCCCATCCTTTCTTGCCAATATTCCAAATAGTTACATTCCCTTTTTTATGTTGGGTTGCATATTTTTCTGCAATAGTAGATTTTGCTAATTTGATGATGTTGGCATTATATCCACCACATAAGCCCCGGTCGCTTGTTATTACTATAAATAATACCTTTTCAATGTTTCTTTCTTCTGCCAGCTTTATAGAAACGCCCCCATCTAAATTGCTAACAATATTGCTTAACATTTCCTGCAACTTATTCGCATAGGGTCTCATCTGTGTAATTGCATCCTGCGCCCTGCGTAACTTGGCAGCACTCACCATTTTCATTGCTTTGGTTATCTGCTGGGTACTTTGCACACTTTTTATCCGGTTACGTACTTCTTTTAACTGGCCTGCCATATGTAAAAAATTTCAATGTTTACAGTCGAGATAAAGCGGTTGTTACTCAGCACTCATTTCTCGAGTGCTTCGTTTGGGCTGCAAAACTAACCAAAACAGGGTGAAATTCCATTGATTTGTGTAAAAATAGCAACACGGCACCTCGAAAAGCTTTTCCTATTCCCTTAGTTAGAACCGGTAACTTAGTCCTAACCCATTGGCACCAACCCCCCATTGTATTTTATTCGCCTGTTCTTGAATGGCTTTCCCATTTTTCTGGTGAGCAAAGTATTGTACCAGATCCAATACCAGCAAAAAACTACCCTGTAGAACCAAACTATTTCCGAATCCTGTATTTCGGTCATTATTAAGGCGTAATCCCTTCTCTTTCATATATAAACCCGTCATAATATAGGCTACATCCAACCCTGTATTCAGTAAAAGTAGTTTTTCCACGGTTTTTTGCTCTTTCATTAGCCCGGCTGGAGTAATGGCCTGATTGAGTTGCATTTTCAGTGCCCAAATACCCAATCCGGCAATTGCCAAATTTACCGTATTCCAGTAGGCATTCATTTGATGTAAATACCGGGCACTTCCGGTTGTATTACTGGCCGAAATGGTTCCCTGCACAATATTGGCGCCCGCCCAGGCGCCTAGTACATATAGGTGCTGCTGGTTAATGGCTAATCGCCGCTTATTGAGTGAATCCCACACGTTGGATTGACCCTGTAGATAGGAGCTGATAAGTAGCAGACAAATAATAAAACCAGGAGTGAAACGATGCATAATTTGTTAAGTTTTTCGATAATATCAAGCTGTATTGGCTGTTTTCTGTAGGATGGGCTCAAATTGTTTACCTTTGACGGCTCAAAACGAAGTGTCAAATTGTCGTAACCTGCAATTCAGCACTCTTTTTGGCTATATATTCGAATCCATCAACGTATTAATAATATGTTCAAATTTATCTCAAAGTTATTGGGCGGCAGCAAAAGTGAGAAAGATGTTCAGAAAATTATGCCTATTGTTCAGCAAGCCTTGTCTTTTGGTGATTCATTGGCAGGGTTAAGTAACGACGCTCTTCGTAATAAAACAGCTGAATTTAAATCGAAAATTCAAGCACATTTGTCCGCTGTGGATGCCCTGATATTGGAACAAAAAAATACTGCTGAACAATTACCAGTGGAGGATATCCATGGCAGGGATGAAATTTATCGGAGCATCGATAAACTGAAAAAAGATCGGGACAAGAAAATTGAAGAGGTTCTTTCAGATATTCAACCCGAAGCTTTTGCTGTGGTAAAAGAAACTGCCCGCCGTTTTACCCAACATATCGAAATGCGCAGTGCAGCTACCCAGCTGGATCGTGACTTATCTGTTCGCAAATCTTACATATCGATACAAGGTAACGAATCGGTTTTTAGCAATAGCTGGACGGCTGGTGGCGGAAAAATTACTTGGAACATGGTGCATTATGATGTTCAGTTGATTGGTGGTTCGGTTTTACACCAGGGTAAGATTTCGGAAATGGCTACCGGGGAAGGTAAAACATTGGTTTCTACCCTTCCGGCATACTTGAATGCGCTGGCCGGGGAAGGTGTTCATATAGTTACGGTAAACGACTATCTGGCTAAAAGGGATAGTGAGTGGAATGGCCCTATTTTCGAGTGGTTGGGATTGCGGGTAGACTGTATAGATAAACACGAGCCCAACAGTGAAGCTCGTCGCAATGCCTATCTGGCCGACATTACTTATGGTACCAATAACGAATTTGGTTTCGATTATCTACGTGATAATATGGTACATGCACCCGAAGAAATGGTACAACGCAAACACCATTTTGCTATGGTGGATGAGGTGGATAGTGTATTGATTGATGATGCCCGAACACCTTTAATCATCTCCGGTCCGGTAGGGCATGTTACCGGCGAACAACAGTTTTTCGAACTGAAACCCCGCATAGAAAAGCTGGTGGATGCCCAGAAAAGAGCTGCCAATCAATTTTTGAATGAAGCCCGCAAGAAAATTGCCGACGGAAACGATGATCCTAAAGATGGAGGATTGGCCTTGTTTAGAGCACACAGAGGGTTGCCTAAAAATAGTGCCCTGATTAAATTCTTGAGCGAACCCGGTATCCGCGTGATATTGCAAAAAACCGAAAATTATTATCTCGCCGATCAGTCGAAGGAAATGCCCAAAGCCGACGAAGAACTATATTTTTACATTGAAGAAAAAAACAATTCAGTAGAATTAACCGAAAAAGGAATTCAACTGATAACCCGTGCAGGTGAAGATCCTCAGTTTTTTGTACTGCCCGATATTAGTTTGTCTTTATCCGCAGTTGAGTCGGAAGAAAATGCATCTGCTGAAGATAAGATTCATCGTAAAGAAATTATCATCAACGATTATTCGGTAAAGGCAGACCGCATCCACACGGTACATCAGTTATTGAAAGCATATACATTATTTGATAAGGATGTTGAGTATGTGGTGATGGACGGATCCGTTAAAATAGTGGATGAACAAACTGGTCGTATCCTTGATGGCAGAAGATATTCTGATGGATTACATCAAGCAATTGAAGCCAAAGAAAATGTAAAAATTGAAGCGGCTACACAAACCTATGCAACCGTAACCCTGCAGAATTATTTCAGGATGTACCATAAGTTGGCGGGGATGACGGGTACTGCCGAAACCGAAGCGGCTGAATTATGGGACATCTATAAGTTAGATGTGGTTAGCATACCAACCAATGTGCCGGCTATACGTAAAGACGAAGAGGATTTATTATTCAAAACTAAGCGCGAGAAGTTTAAAGCCGTGATTGAAGAAATTATCCGTTTGCGTGAAGCTCAGCGCCCGGTGTTGGTGGGTACTACTTCCGTTGAAGTGAGTGAGTTACTTAGCCGCATGTTGCATCAAAATAAAATTCCACACAACGTACTCAACGCCAAGCAGCACGCGAGAGAAGCGCAGATTGTTGCAGAAGCCGGATTTGCCGGCGCAGTAACCATCGCCACCAATATGGCCGGCCGGGGTACGGATATTAAATTAGGGCCAGGCGTTAAGGAAGCAGGCGGACTGGCCATTCTTGGTACAGAAAGGCACGAATCCAGAAGGGTAGATCGTCAGTTGAGAGGTAGAGCCGGGCGTCAGGGAGATCCGGGGTCTTCTCTGTTTTTTGTTTCGCTCGAAGATGATCTTATGCGAATGTTTGGAAGCGAGCGGATAGCCAAAGTGATGGATTTTGCGGGCTACAAAGAAGGTGAAGTGATTCAAGAGCGCATGATTACCAAGTCTATTGAACGTGCCCAGAAAAAAGTGGAAGAAAATAACTTCGGAATCCGAAAGCGTTTGCTGGAATATGATGATGTAATGAATAAACAGCGGACTGTGATTTATACAAAACGCAGTCACGCACTATTTGGAGAAAGACTTGCCTTGGATTTAGACAATGCGTTTTATTCAGTAGCAGAAGAACAGGTGGCTGCTTATAAAGACATGAATGATTTTGAGGGATTCCGCCTCGCAGTAATCGTGAACTTTGGAATAGATGTGCCTTTTACAGAAGCCGAAATGAATAAGTGGTCGCATGCCGACTTAGCTGAAAAATTGTACCTGGCATCTATCAGTGCATACGAAAGAAAGAAGGCAGAAATGCGTAAGCAAGCCATTCCCGTGTTCAATAATATTCGTGTGCAGCAGGGGCGTCAGATAGATAATGTGGTAGTACCTTTTACCGATGGCAAAAAAATGATTCAGGCCTTGGCCAATCTGCAACTTACGCTGGATAGTAAGGGACAGGAAATGGTAAATTCTTTAGAGAAAACCGTTACACTCGCATTTATTGATGATGCCTGGAAAGAACATCTGCGTGCTATGGACGATTTGAAGCAAAGTGTTCAAACGGCTACCTACGAACAAAAAGACCCATTGGTTATTTATAAGATGGAGGCATTTGAACTCTTCCGTAAAATGGACGCAGAAGTAAACCGCGATATCGTTCAGTTTCTTTGTCATTCCAGTATTCCATTAAATGATGGAGATGAGTTAAAAGAAGGACGACAGGAAAAAACGGATATGAGTAGAATGAATACCAGTAAAATGGATGTGGATGGTGCGCCTACTGAGAATGAATATTTTGATCCATCTGCTACCAAGCAGCAGCCCTTGGTAGCGGCACCCAAAATTGGCAGAAATGATCCTTGCCCCTGCGGTAGTGGAAAAAAATTCAAAGCCTGTCACGGAAGAGAATCTTGATTTTCTTTCCATAAATAGCCGGTAATGCAGTTGAATCATCTGATTGATCATACACTTCTTAAGCCTACCACCCTGTTGCAGGAAGTAGAGCAATTGTGCCATGAGGCCAGGGAGTATGGGTTTGCAGCTGTTTGCGTTCCTCCTCCCTTTGTAAAGTTTGCTAAAGAAAATTTGGCAAATAGTACAGTAAAAGTGGCTACCGTTATTGGCTTTCCATTTGGGTATGCTGCCATAGAAGCAAAAATTGCCGAAGCAGTGTTGGCTATGGTAGATGGGGCGGATGAACTGGATGTAGTAGCCAACATTGTAGCCATCAAAAACCATGATTGGGTTTTTATTGCGAATGAAATAAATCACCTGTTGCCGGTAATCAGATCTAAGAATAGGGTAATTAAGGTGATTGTCGAGTCGGGGGTATTAACCAAGGAGGAAATTATCGCTTGTTGTGATATATATGGATCTGCAGGAATTGACTTTCTGAAAACTTCTACCGGATATGCCGAAAAGGGCGCATCTGTAGAAGATGTAGCATTGTTTAAAAAGCATTTGCCAGAAGCTGTTCAAATTAAAGCGGCTGGTGGAATTAGGGACTATGCATTTGCAAAAGCCTTGGTTGATTCGGGTGCTACACGTTTGGGTACCAGTTCGGGGGTAGCCATTGTTCTTGGAGAATCTAATCAAGCGGCAACCAAATACTGATTACACAATAATCATTGCATATGAAAAGGTGGATAACAGGTATCATATCAGTTATGGGATGTTTACTCGGATTAACCGCACAGGCTGCTGATACAACCATTGTGCAAAAAGATCCCCGCCTGGATGTACTTACCCAGAAGCAGCGAGTAATCAATCAGAAATTATCTATGATGGCCGGCAATGGATTGTACAAAGGCTTTCGCATCCAGGTAATCAGCACCAATAAAAGGGAAGAAGCCATGCGAATCAAAGCAGAACTGCTAACCAACTTTCCCGATCATAAATCGTATATCGTTTACCAGAGTCCTAACTTTAAAGTACGAATCGGTAACTTTATTAACAGAGACGAGGCGGCTAAGTTAAAAGTCTTATTGAATAAGAATTACCCACAGGGGGTTTATATTGTGGAAGATGCGGTGGAGTATAATCCCCGGGAAGATGAACTCCCGGTTAATGAATGAATATGTTAGCTGAAAAAATACAAATACTGGCCCGTACCTATGCCGATGAATTTATTCAGGTTCGACATCATTTGCATGCCCATCCCGAGCTAAGTTATCGGGAGTTTGCAACCAGTCGATTTATTCAGGCAAAACTCACCGAAATGGGTATACCATTTCAGGTTATGTCTGAAACAGGTGTAGTGGCATTGATAGAAGGAAAAAATCCAACTAAACGCGTATTAGCTCTACGGGCCGATATAGACGCCCTCCCTATTCTGGAAGAAAATGAAGTAGCTTATCGTTCGGTTCATAACGGGGTAATGCACGCCTGTGGACATGATGTGCATACTACTTTGTTGTTGGGGGCAGCCAAAATTTTATCTCAGGTAAAGGATGAATGGGAAGGAACGCTCAAGCTTATTTTTCAACCCGGGGAAGAAAAAAATCCCGGGGGAGCAAGCTATATGATTCGCGACGGGGTTTTAGATAATCCTGCCCCACAGGGAATCATAGCCCTACATGTTCATCCGGGATTGGATATTGGTAAATTGAGTTTTAGAAAAGGTAGGGTAATGGCCAGTGCCGATGAAATATATATTACTATCAAAAGTAAAGGAGGCCATGCCGCTGCTCCTCACTTAACGGCCGATACTGTATTGATTGCTGCACAACTGGTGGTATCATTACAGCAAATCATTTCCCGAAATAATAATCCAATTTCTCCCTCGGTGTTATCTATTTGTTCCATTCAGGGAGGAAATACAACCAATGTGATTCCCAGTGAGGTAAAAATGATGGGAACTTTTCGTGCCATGGATGAAACCTGGCGCTATAAAGCACATGAACTAATCCGAAAACAGGCATTCGGTTTAGTAGAAGGGATGGGTGCCGAACTGGATCTGCATATTGATGTGGGTTATCCAACCGTGGATAATGACCCCGCTTTTACTGAGATAGTTTGGAAGCAAGCCGAAAACTGGATGGGCGCCGATAATGTACTGGAAACTGAATTGCGGATGGGAGCAGAAGACTTTGGCTATTATTCGCAAAAAATACCGGGATGCTTCTTTAGAATTGGTGTGCGCAACGAAGAAGAAGGTATTATACATCAGGTGCATACACCCCGATTTAATATAGACGAACGGGCAATTGAAAAAGGAATGGGGGTGATGGCTTGGTTAGGGGCTACCGTTTTTCCGCAATCCGCTATCACATCCGTTGGTTAACGAATATTTGTTTACTTTGTATCAAGTTATTCAATTGAACATAATTTTCCTTACCGGATTGAAAATCTAGCAAATGGCGAAGCAAACTGAATTACGCAGAGAACAGGCACTGGAATACCATGCTGGCGGAAGACCGGGCAAAATTGAAGTGGTACCTACCAAGGAAGCTAAAACACAACGCGACCTTTCATTAGCATATAGTCCCGGAGTAGCAGAACCCTGTAAAGAAATAGCAGCTAATCGTGAAGATGTTTATAAATATACGGCTAAAGGAAACCTGGTAGCTGTAATCACCAATGGCACAGCCGTTTTGGGATTGGGGGATATTGGTCCGGAAGCCAGCAAACCGGTAATGGAGGGGAAAGGGGTATTGTTTAAAATTTTTGCCGATATAGATGTATTCGATATTGAAATAGACGAAAAGGATCCCGATAAATTTATCCAAATTGTAAAATCGCTGGGCCCCACTTTCGGTGGGATAAATCTGGAAGATATCAAAGCACCGGAATGTTTTTATATAGAGCAGCAACTCCGCGAGCAAATGAATATTCCGGTGATGCACGACGACCAGCACGGAACAGCTATCATCAGCAGCGCTGCTTTGTTAAATGCACTGGAATTACAAAAGAAAAAAATTGAAAAGGTTCGTTTTGTAGTAAATGGAGCAGGTGCAGCCGCTATAGCTTGCGTTCAGCTATATATCGCGCTGGGGGCAAAATACAGCAATTTTATTTTGTTTGATAAAGAAGGCGTAATCCATGCTAAGCGTACTGATTTAGGAAATATTCAACAAAAATTTGCAGTGGATAAATCCGATTGGACTTTAGAGAAAGCCATGAAGGATGCAGATGTATTTCTAGGATTAAGTGTGGGTAATGTAGTAACGGCAGATATGATAAAGTCGATGGCTAAAAACCCCATCGTTTTTGCCATGGCCAATCCAGATCCGGAAATTTCTTATGAGTTAGCCACTTCGGTTCGGAAAGATATTATAATGGCTACCGGTAGATCGGATTATCCTAATATGGTGAATAATGTTCTCGGGTTTCCCTACATTTTTCGAGGTGCATTGGATGTTCGGGCACGGCAAATCAATGAGCCTATGAAACTGGCTGCTGTTAAAGCATTAGCTAATCTGGCCAAATCGCCGGTTCCGGATATAGTAAATATGGCATACAACCAGCAGAACATGGCTTTTGGCCCAGAATATATTATCCCAAAGCCCCTAGATCCGCGTTTATTGGCAACGGTAGCACCCGCAGTTGCCCAGGCAGCTATGGATAGTGGTGTTGCACAAAAAAATATTGCCAATACTGAAGCGTATCAGTTAGAATTAAATAAGCGGTTAGGCCTAGATAATCAATTGATGCGGGTAATTAGCAATAAAGCAAGGCGAGACCCCAAGCGTCTTTTGTTTGCCGAAGCCGATAATCAGAAAATTTTAAAGGCAGCCAGTATTTTATATGATGAAGGAACCGCGTATCCTATTTTATTGGGCGACCCTATAAAGATTAATAAGATTGCGGAAGAGAACAATATCGACTTATCTGATATCCCTATCATAGATCCCCGAAGCGATGAACAGGAGGCCAAACGAGAATTTTATGGCCAACTTTTCTTTAAAAAACGGCAAAGAAAGGGCGTGAATCATTACGAGAGTATGAAGATGATGAAGGATCGCAATCATTTTGGTTGCATGATGGTGGAAACCGGTGATGCGGACGCCATGTTAAGCGGCCTCACTAAAAATTATGCCGAAGCTATTCGGCCGGCCCTTCAAATTATTGGTACAGAAGAAGGGGTGAAAAAAATTGCCGGTATGTATTTATTACTTACCAAAAAAGGTCCTCTGTTTCTCGCAGATACTACTGTAAACTTTAATCCTACTGCAGAAGAATTGGCTGATATTACGCAAATGGTTGCTAAGGAAGTAAGAAACTTTAATCTAACACCTCGGATTGCTATGTTGAGCTATAGCAATTTCGGCAGCAGTGATTCACCGGAAGCTAAGTTGGTGGCTGATGCAACCCGTATACTAAAACAACGGAACCCCTCTTTGATTGTGGATGGAGAGATGCAAGGAAGTATGGCTTTTAACAAAGAAATCTTGCGGGATAATTATCCATTCAGTGATTTGGTAGATCAGGATGTGAACGTGCTAATATTCCCTAGCCTTACTTCCGGCAATGTGGCCTATAATTTGCTAAAGGAAGTGGGCGGGGCGGATGCGATAGGGCCTATTTTACTGGGATTAAAAAAGCCAGTGCACGTATTGCAATTGGGCAGTACGGTAAGGAATATTATCAACATGGCTACCGTAGCAGTAGTGGATGCGCAATTAAAATGCAGGGTAGATACAGACGCGGCTGTTCAAAAGAGTACCTGGTGGAAGCGTTTGAAGAAGAGAAAAAAATAAATTTTAGTTTTTTTATTGATACAACCCGTATGAATTTTTTTACACATTTTGGAACGTATCTGTTGATGCTCAAGGGCATGTTTACTCGACCAGAAAGTGGCCGGATGTACTGGAAGGAGTTTATGCATCAATGTGTAGAGATAGGCCTAGGTGCATTGCCAATTGTTGTAATTATTTCAATTTTTCTGGGTGCGGTAACTACTATTCAAACAGCCTATCAGCTGGTGAGCCCCTTAGTATCCCAGGCTACCATTGCTCAGATAGTTAGAGATAGTATGATTCTGGAATTGTCTCCCACTGTGTTATGTGTTGTGCTGGCAGGGGTGATCGGCAGTAAAATTGCTAGTGAACTAGGTAATATGCGTATCAGTGAACAAATTGATGCCTTAGAAATAATGGGTATCAACACAAAGAGTTATCTGATTATGCCTAAAATTTTGGCTTCCTTGGTTGTGATGCCCTGCTTGGTAGTGATATCCGCAGTATTAGGCATCTGGGGTGGAAGATTTGTGGGGGCTCTAACCGGAATCTTGGCACCAGATATTTATGATATCGGGTTGCGCCAAAACCTAAATGAATTTAATATCAATTTCGCGCTATACAAATCTTACACTTTCGCTTTTATCATAAGTAGCATTTCGTGTTATTTTGGATATAATGTTTCGGGGGGTGCTTTGGAAATTGGCAGGGCAAGCACCAGCGCGGTAGTGATTAGTTGTATTTTGATATTGGTGGCAGATTATGCACTAGCAGCATTATTGTTATAATGGGAACTTAAAAAATTAATATGAGAGTACTTTTGATAGTTCTATTAATTGCCGCTTCATATGCTGCTTCCGCCGCCGACTCACTGTATAATCCCAGGGCAGATGCTAGAAAAGATATTGCAATGGCGGTAGCCAAAGCAAAAGCACAAAACAAGTATGTGCTAATTCAGGCCGGCGGTAACTGGTGTGGCTGGTGCATAGAATTTAATAGATTCGTTTCTAACGACACTACCCTTCGCTCTATTATCCAGTCTAACTTTATTGTTTATCATTTGAATTATAGTTCTGAAAACAAAAATGCGGCTATTTTTAAAGAATATAATTTCCCTAATCGATTTGGATTTCCGGTTTTTCTAATTCTTACGGGAGAGGGGAAATTAATTCACACCCAAAATTCCAGCTATTTAGAGTCGGCAAAAAGTTACGATACCGCTAAGGTGAAGGAATTCCTCCTGAGCTTTACGCCCAAAGCATTTCAGGACTCTGCCTATCCCTATTTATTTCAATAAACATATTGTATGAATCCTTCTTTTTCGGTTTTTCAAAGCAAAATCAACCATCCTATCAGTTTTCGTTTTTTTCTTTTACAGAAGCTTCCTACTGCTTTTTTGTGTGGATTGCGTATACGAGAACTGAATCCAACTACTACCGTTATTTCGGTAAAACATTGGTGGTTTAATCAAAATCCTTTCCGATCTATGTATTTTGCTGTGCAATCTATGGCTGCAGAAATGAGTACTGGACTGATGAGTTTTGGCCAGGTATATCGAAGAAACCCTGCAGTAAGTATGTTGGTGGTAAAATTAGAAGCCTCCTTTATTAAAAAGGCAACCGGATTAATTCTTTTCACATGCAAAGATGGCGCCTTAATTGAAAAGGCAGTGGAGGAAACGATTGCCACCGGAGAAAGTACACAAATAGTTACCCGATCTGTTGGCACGAATGAAAACAATGAGGTGGTGGCAGAATTTTTAATTACTTGGAGTTTTAAAGCAAGGAAAAACTAAAGCATGAAAATAAGCTTTCACGGTGCCACCCGAACCGTTACAGGTTCTAAGCATTTGATTACCCTTCGTTCCGGCAAAAAAATTTTACTTGATTGTGGCTTGTTTCAGGGGATGGGAAAAGAGACCCAACCACTAAATGCCTCTTTTGGATTTGATCCTAGGGAAGTGGATGTACTTGTTCTATCTCATGCACATATCGATCATTGTGGACTTATTCCTAAATTAGTTAAAGAAGGTTTTAAAGGGCCCATCTACTCTACACCTGCTACCAATGAACTCAGTGCTATATTACTGGAAGATTCTGCAGAAATTCAGCGGGATGATACCCGCTTTATCAATAAACGCCGCGCCAAGCAAGGCTTGCCTCCCTTTGAACCATTATATGATTTGTCGGATGCTTCGCGCGCATTGGATTTGTTTGTTACTATTGAATACGATCAATGGCATTCTATTTTGCCTGAACTCGAGGTAATGTTTACAGATGCTGGTCATATTATCGGCAGCGCAGCCGTTCATTTACGCATCCATGAAAATGGTAAAACTACCCGCATAACTTTTAGTGGAGATGTGGGTAGATACAATGATGCTATTTTACGAGCCCCGGCTACTTTTAGTCAAGCTGATTACCTGATTCTTGAAAGTACCTATGGAAATCGGTTACATGAAGAAATTACCGGAGCTCCCGATAAATTATTAGAGTGGATTGAAAAAACCTGTATTCAGAAGAAAGGGAAATTAATTATTCCGGCATTTAGTGTGGGGCGCACCCAGGAAATATTATTTGCGCTTAATCAACTGGAAATAGAAAATCGTTTGCCGAAGGTACCTATTTATGTGGATAGTCCACTGAGTGGTGAGGCCACTGCGTTATTAAAAAAATATCCGCAATATTATAATAAGAAGATACGAAAGATTATGGAAAATGATGAAGATCCATTTGATTTTAAGGGACTTCATTTTATTAAGCAGGCCGATGACAGTAAGCGACTGAACGACATGACACAGCCCTGTATCATTATTTCTGCCAGTGGAATGGCTGATGCGGGAAGGGTAAAGCACCATATCATGAATAATATCAGTAATCCATCCACCACCATCCTTTTAGTGGGTTACTGCGAACCCCGATCACTGGGTGGCCGGTTGGTTAATGGCGACAAGGAAGTGAAAATATTTGGAGAAATGTATGAAGTAGCGGCAGAAGTTGGCGAAATGCGCAGTATGAGTGCCCATGGCGACTATGATGATTTATGCCAGTTTATTGCCTGTCAGGATATAGCTTCCATTAAAGCCTTATTTTTAGTGCACGGTGAATATCAAGTGCAAGAAGAATTTAAAGAGCGCTTATTGCATAAGGGATTTCGGTACGTTGAAATTCCAGATTTTCATGAGCAATATATCCTTGAATAATGCATCTGTTGCCAATTATTTATCGATTAATTCACTTGTATACTCAGCATTTTGGTGAGCCAACTTGGGTAGTTTCTGCTCCTGGACGAATAAATTTTTTAGGTGAGCATACCGATTATAATTGTGGGTATGTGATGCCGGCAGCTATTGATAAAGCAATTTATATAGCCATAGGTAGCCGCCATGATAATCGTATCGAATTGGTATCAGCGGATTTTAACGAAACTTACAGTGGCCGTATCGATCAATTGCATCATACCCAACAAGGCTGGCCAAATTATTTATTGGGTGTTATAGACCAATTGCAGCAGCAGTCATTATTTCCCGGCGGCTTTAATGCAGTAATAATCTCCGATTTACCGGTTGGGGCAGGACTATCCTCCTCCGCTGCCCTAGAATGTGCAGGGTTATTAGCGCTGAATCAATTATTTCATTTTCAATTGCCCAGGCTTACAATGGTAAAGATGGCGCAGGCAGCTGAAAATAGTTTTATAGGATTACAATGTGGCATCATGGATCCCTTTGCCAGTATGATGGGTAAGGAAAACGAATTGATTCGGCTCAACTGTTTCAACCTCTCTTTTAATTATCTACCCTTTCATTTCCCACAAATTGATATTGTTCTGCTGGATACCGGTGTAAAACATTCTCTGGCAACCTCTGCCTATAATCAGCGAAGGGCTTCCTGTGAAGAAGGATTACATAGTATTCAACAATTTCATCCGCAAGTTCGGTTTTTGTCTGAGGCATCAAAAGAACAGATAGATGCATGCCTTTTTGCTGATGCAACTATTTATAAACGATGTAACTATGTAGTTCAAGAAAATAGCCGTTTGCTGCAAGCCACGGGCGATTTGGAGAATAAGGACTTAATCAGTTTCGGAAAAAAAATGTACGCAACCCATGCCGGTCTCCGCGATTTATATGAGGTAAGTTGCCAAGAGGCCGACTTTTTGGTAGCATTGGCCGAAAAATCACAACAAGTGATAGGGGCAAGGATGATGGGAGGGGGATTTGGCGGTTGCACCCTTAATCTTATTCCTTCATCCGAAACGAAAACCTTTCTGGATGCTGCTTCTCAGCAATACCAAGATCGGTTTCAACGGGATTTGATATTCCATCAGGTTCGTCTATCTGCAGGCGCCTCGGTGATAGCTGGGTGGAAATGAAACCCGGGTATTAAACTATGAACTGATAATCAACATTTTTTCTTGTTTAAAATCACTAAAATGGCAAATTGAAACAATCAATTTCTTATTTGCCATACTAAGGGGTTTTACCTTTACGTTACTTAATCGCCATGGAAGAAATGGCATAAAAAAAATTATTATATGAAAAAAACATTCATTCTTGCTCTCCTGCTTACAGTTGTTAGCATTTCGTATGGTCAAAACACCCGCTTTCACATTTATTCCGGGTATGCTTTTGATGATGACATTGATTCTTACTATGATAACACTAACTATTATAAAGGCACCATTCGTGGAAATTTTATGTGGGGAGGTGGAATTGAGTTCATGCCCCATAAGTATACAGGATTTGAGGTTAGTTATTTAAGGATGGATACGGACGCCCCTATGACTTATTACAATGGCGGTGTTAAAAACAAAACATTTAATGTGGGTATTAATAATATTATGATTGGGGGTAACCGTTACTTCCCTACAAGCAGCAAAAAGGTTGAACCTTATGTAGGTGGTATGCTGGGTATGACCATCTTCAGCATTAAAAATTCAGATGCAGGTGGAAGTAAAACGGCCACAAAATTCGGTTATGGATTTAAGATGGGTACCAACGTATATATAACCGAGTCGGTAGGGATTAAGTTACAGGCTCAGTTAATGTCTGTTAGCCAAGCAATTGGTGGTGGTGCATATTTTGGTACTGGCGGTGCAGGCGTTGGTCTTGCCTCTTATTCGTCTATGTTGCAAATTGGCCTGGGTGGAGGTCTGGTATTCAAACTCTCTCCTGCTAAGAAATAGTTTTAACTTTATTGATGCTTTTATTTAGCTCAGGCAAGTGCCTGAAAAAAAAACTACATGTACCGTCTTCTGCCCGTTGGGCGAAGACGGTATTTTGTATTATCTGTTGTTGTAATTTTTCTTATGCACAGGAGGGGATTACCATCCAAGATTTGGGGGATGTAATTAAGCAGGTGCTAAAGAAAAAAACAGATTCCACACAGCCAGCCAAAAAGCCGGGAATTCCCATATTGCCCTCCTTTGGGTATAATCCCAGTTTGGGGTTTGTGATTGGGGCAAAATCGGTGATGAGTTTCCAATTGGGAACTGCAGAAAAAACTACGGCATCTGTGATTGGTGTGGAAGCCTTATATACTTCTAAAAATATAGTTACCCTTCAAGCTCGCCACAATGTTTTTCTTCCAGATAATCGCCTCAATTTTCAAGGGAACTGGCAACTTTCCCGTTTTGGAATTGTAGATTTTGGAGTTGGTTCGGGCAACGCACGAGATAGGAAAGACGAATTTAGTATAGCTGAATTCCCACTAGAAAATTCGGATAGTTCTTTTCCGATTACCTTTAATTATATTCGACTTCAAGAGAAAGTGTATGTGAAAGTAGCCCCTCATTTTTTTATAGGAGGTGGGATTAATATCAATATGCATAAGCGCATAACCGATGAAAAACTTTCCCCCACCTTCAGTACTCCCCATTTTTTATATTCAGTAAGAAATGGATTTAGTTCAACAGACTATAACGCCAACGGTTTATTATTTTCTTTACAATATAATACCCGTGAACATCCCATCCGCTCTTATGGAGGGATGTATGCCGAACTTACTTTAGGTACAAACGCCAGTTGGATGGGAAGCTCACAGCGAGCCGTTCAACTTCAATATGAATTTAGAAAATACTGGAGTTTAAGTAAACAACGTCCGGATAAGGTGTTGGCATTTTGGCACTGGGGCTCGTATATGGTAAGCGGCAAAGTTCCCTATCTAGATTTACCCGGTACCGGTTCTGATGCCTACTATCGCATGGGCAGGGGCTATACAATTAGCAGGGTGAAGGGGCCTTCTTATGCATATTTCGAAACCGAATACAGGTTTCCTATTACCACTAATCACTTATTGAGTGGGGTTTGTTTTGTTAATATGCAAACTGCCTCCGACGATTTGGGCAAAAAAATATTTCAGTACTGGGAGCCCGCTGTGGGAACAGGCTTACGCATTCTATTTCAAAAGCAAAGCCGAAGCACCATCTGTATAGACTTCGCAAAAGGAAGAGGCTCCAGTGGAATATTCTTCGGATTAAATGAAGCCTTTTAGTTTATTTTCTCAGGTCTAACAAACCCTTTCCATTCCGTTTTAAAACCTGAATTGTACTAAAAAGATTACCGGATAAGTATTCGATTTGGTCAACGGGAACTAATGTGATTTCTCCAGAAGTATATTTTGGGGGTTCCGGATAAAAAATGGTTGCCCAATTGTCTTTGATTTCAACTAAAATAGCTGGACGATAATGGTCGTTATCCCTCACCAAAATAGGTTCAGCTTTTTCTTGAATCTCTTCCCCCAATGTTTCTCCGGTAGTTGTTTTTAATAGAGAATAGCCGGGCATAAAAGTTAGTACCTGATTTTCAAGGGCGGCTACCCATTTTCTGAATAGGCTTACCCGAAAAAGTAATCCTCCAATAAAGAAAACAAATACCAGCAGCAAGATAGTTAGCAGGAGTCGCAGCCTAAACACCCCAACCTGTTCGGGTAATTGGTGGATAATGGGGATCATTAACTTCTCCACCTGTATATACACCTTGCTAAGAATTACCAGCGTAACAGTTACCGGCAATAAAAAAAGAATACCTGCTCGCAGGGTTGCTTTGATAAACTTTAGCATTTTAAATTTTCTTTGCAAACTATTTCATGCTTGGCATATCCATACAATTTTACTTGTATGAAATGATAAAAATGAAACATCATTTGTGTGTATAACACCAAAAACTCTCAATAGGCCGTATGCTAATTTTATCCTCACCCTTTGAATCGCACTAACATACAGGGTAGTAATCATGCATTATGTATAACTAAAATTGAATTTGAAAAGCTACCGTAAATAAGACAATTATTAGATTTTGATCTCCCAAATAAAATTTATAAGGTGGTTCGGTTACATTGGTTTGTAGGTAGTTTCTTATATTTATGCCTCATTTTAAGTTGCCATTATGAAAAAATATTTTATTTTATTTGTATCTGTATTATTTGGATTGAGTGCATTGGCTCAAACCAAAACGCTTACAATCGCAGAGCTGGTAACCAATCAACTACCAGCAGATTTTAAGCAAAACTTACCTGTATTTGTAAAGTGGATGAGTGACGATCAGGTGATGCTGAAATTAACTATTCCCCCGGCTAAAGAGCCCACCAATTATGTGCTCGATATTGCTTCCGGGCAATATATACCTGCAACCCCTGAGCAATTGAAGGGTACCCTGCCTCCCAACAAATCTGTATTTATTAAGCAGGGAAAACTATATTATAAGGAAGGAACTCAGCAAAAGCAAGTGACACAGGATACTGCAGAAGTAAAAAATCCTATGTTCTCCCCCGATAGTACTTATATCGCTTATACAAAAGCCAATGACTTATATACGTATCATATCCCTACCGACAAAGAAACCCGCTTAACTTTTGATGGCACATTTACTACATTAAATGGATATGCCAGTTGGGTATATTGGGAAGAGATTTTTGGCAGGCCCACCCGTTTTCGCGCCTTCTGGTGGAGCCCAGATAGCCGTAAAATAGCTTATATGCGTTTCGATGAAAGTATGGTGCCTATGTTCCCTATATATAGTAGCGACGGACAGAATGGTTTTTTAGAAGAAACCCGTTATCCTAAATCAGGCAGCAAAAATCCGGAGGTTAAAGTTGGTTTTGTAGATGCATCCGGTGGTACAACTACCTGGGCAGATTTTAATCAGAAAGACGATCAGTATTTTGGATGGCCTATCTGGCGCAAAGACGGCAGCAGTTTGCTGGTTCAGTGGATTAATCGTGGGCAAGATCACCTGAAAGTATTTGATGTGAATCCTACTAATGGGGCTAAAAAAATTATGTACGAGGAACAGCAAAAAACATGGGTAGACCTAGAAGATAATGCCGGAGAGCGATTTCATTTTTTAGAAAAACAGGCTGCGTTTATTTTAGAAAGTGATAAAACCGGATGGAAGCACCTCTATTTGTATAAAAATGATGGAACCCTAATTGCCCCCCTCACGAGCGGTAATTATACAGTACTCCATGTAGATTTGATTGATGAGAAAAATGGCTGGATATATTTTGCAGCTAAGGGAATCGAAAACTCGGCACGTACAGATTTTTATAAGGTTAATTTTGATGGTAAAAATCTTACCCGATTAACTTTTGGCAATTTTAATCATAACCAGGTGAGACTATCGCCCAACGGCAAATATTTTATTTCTACCTATAGTAATGCCGGCACACCACCGCGTATGACTTTACTGGATACCGAAGGTAAAATTGTAAAGGAACTGGGCGATGCCACCGGCACTTCCATGAAAAACTATTCCCTTGCAAAAACCGAATTGATTCGCATAAAAAGTGCAGACGGTTTATTTGATTTGCCTGCAATGGTTACTTGGCCTGCAAATCGGCAACCCGGCAAAAAATATCCCATGCTAATTAGTATTTATGGGGGCCCTAATGCCGGCACTGTTTCTGATAGCTGGAACTGGACGGCTAACCGCCAACTGATGGCACAGGAAGGGTTGATACAAGTAGCTTTTGACCACAGAGCCAGCGGACATTTTGGAAAAGCAGGCGTTAACTATATGCATCGAAACCTGGGCTATTGGGAGATGCAGGATTATATGCAGATGGCTAAATGGTTTATAAATAACGGACAGGCCGATTCAACCAAAATTTGTATAACGGGATTCAGCTATGGCGGATATATGAGTTGTTATGCACTTACCTACGGTGCCGATGTATTTACCCATGCGATGGCAGGTGGTTCGGTGGTTGATTGGAAACTGTATGACTCACACTATACAGAAAAATTCATGGATACCCCTCAGGAAAATCCAGCAGGCTACAAAAGTAGTAGCGTATTAACCCATGTAGATAAATACAAAGGAGTATTGCAAATTGTTCATGGTACGATGGACGATAATGTGCACATGCAAAATAGTATTCAGCTGATTAGTGCGCTGCAAGACAAGGGTAAGCAATTTGAATTCATGTTATATCCCGGTGGCCGTCATGGATGGGGAGGAGAAAAAGGAGTCCATTTCGCCAACCTGAAAACCCGCTTTATTTATCAGCACTTACTTAAAAAGCCTATACCTAGTGGGTTGGTAAAATAGTTTTAATAGCCTACTTTTAATAAAATCCAATTACTATGAAGAAGTTCTATGTAGCAAGCTTATTATTACTATCCATTTGTTTTGCCAAAGTGGGTTTGGCGCAAACGCAACCTGTTAAATACAAGCTACTGATTAATGCGGTGGCCTGTAGTAATTTCGATTTGGTGAAAAATCATCCCGAAGATGTTACCAGTGTTGAAGTTGAATTAAGAAATGGAACTCCATTTCCCAAAGAAATTTTTTCCTTCACTGGCTTAAAAAAATTAATTGTACGCGATCTGGAGGGAGAGTTCATTACCGGTAATTTTTCAGTATTTACGCAGTTAGAAGAGTTGATTCTTGAAGATTGTGATGATTTACTCACCTTACCCGAAAGTATGGGTAGCATGAAGGCGTTGAAATCTGTTGAGGTACTCGAAAATTTTAGTTTGGTAAATATTCCTGAATCTTTTTATGATTTGCCGATGCTAGAGAGACTAACCTTTTCTATAAGCTCAGATCGTGTTTCGGAGAATATAGGAAAGCTTGTAAATCTAAAAGAATTGGCAATCGAGTTTCACAAGAAGAAAAACGACAATAATGTATATTTTCCTGAGGAGATTGTAAAGCTGACGAATCTTAAGTCAATTGAATTAGCGGCGATGGGCTTCCCCAATAAAACGGCTACGGTTCCCCTTTCTAATATTGTTGCCAGTGCGCAGGCCAAAGCATTTTTAAAACCCTTACTTCAATAAATAGGTATTAGCGAATAATAGTAACCGAACCGGAGAGCGTTTTTCGGCCGTTTTTAGGGTTAATAATGTAATAATAAGTACCTACCGGCAGCAGGGCACCTTTAAAGTAGCCATCCCATTCTACGTTATATCCGGTGGACTCGAATACTTTTTGTCCATTCCGGTTAAATACTTCAATGCTGGCCCCCGGATAACTTTCTAGGTATTGTATTCGCCAGGTATCATTGATGCCATCTCCATTAGGTGAAAATGCATTGGGCACCAGGGGTGATTTGAGCACTTTAATAAATGCCGTATCACTAACACTGCACCCGCCAATACCCGTTAGCGTGAGGCGGTAGGTAATGTCGTCGGGTGGCGTTGCTTTAGGGGTGGCTATCGTGGCTGTGTCTAAATACAAAGAGGGCGTCCAATCAAAAAGCAGTTGGGTGCCATAATAAACAGGTTTGAGTGTTATGGTACCGCCTTCTAGTACTTTCAAGCTGTTCGTAAGCTGTAATACCGGATAAGGATGTGCCGTAACGGTTGCTATACTTGTATCACTCACACAACCCTTGCCATCTTTAATATACAGTCGTATGGTGTAGTTGCCCGAATCTGCCATTACGCGTGATGGGTTTTGTTGAACGGAACCATTTCCCTGTGCTAAATCCCAATTCCATTCTACAACCGGCGCAGATTGACTGATGCTTTTATCGATAAACTGAATGCTGCCCCCTACACATACTTCAGCCGGGTTGGTTGCAAACTTGGCAAGCGGTTGGGGATAGATGGTTTTCATCAGTTGTGTTAACGAATCAACACAACCGTCTTTGGTAGTTATTATCAATTGAAGCGGATAAGGCCCCAGGTTGGTATACCGATGCGTAGGGTTTTGTAAAGTGGAGTTAGATGGATCGTTGGGATCATTGAAGTTCCAGCGATAGCTGAAAAGGGCCTCGCTTTTGTCGGCAATGGACGACTGATTAATAAAAGTTCCATTTCCATCCGGTAAGCAAACATTGGGCATTTGGAACGCTACCAGGGGAAGCGGATTTATTTTTATCGTTTTTTGAGTTAGTGTACTAACGCATCCACTATCTGTTATTACTTGTAAACTTGCTGTATAGTTACCTGCAGCCGCATAAATATGTGTAAAACTATTGGCAGTAAGTTGTGTTTGGGTTTGTCCATCCCCAAATATCCAGTTGCGGGTAATTATTTTACCAACAGACGTTGTTGAACTATCGGTAAATAATAAAGTATTTTTTTCGCATGCTGGGTTGCCCGAACTCCATATCGCAACCGGCGACGGCCAAACCTTTATAGAGCGAATAAGCGAGTCTCTGCAACCTTTGTCGCTTTCATGTAGATATTTGATTGGGAAGGTGCCTGGTCCGGAAACAGCCGGATTAAATAATCCTTTCACGGGATCTACAATGCCTGCTCCTGAATATACGGGTGTTCCAGGTACGCCCGGGAAAGTGCTTGCTGCGGGATTGATAGCTTGAATAGCGGCATCATTGCAGATGGGGGTTGGTAGAGAGAAGCTTACTTTAGGACTTCTATTGAGAACGATAGTTTGGGAGATACTGTTTTGACATGCGAGGGCATTGCCAGAAAAAGCAGTCAACTTAATTTTATAACTTTTGGTGGCAGGCGTTTGAAAGTCGATATACTTTTTAGCATATATTTTTAACTGTTCCGGAAACGCATCAACTACTGCAGCGGAAGGGGCATTATCAAAATCCCAACGAACTTCCATATTAGATACAGCCCCAAAATCAACAGTAGAGGTGTTAATTATCCGTATCGAATCGTTTCCACAAAGACCGTTTTCGTTTACAATAGTAAAGGAGGCTTTAGGGGTAGATCCATTAACAGTTAATTCATTAAAAACCGAGTCTTTACATCCATCAGCACTGGTAACCAACAAAGTGGTTAGGTACTTGTCTGATTTGGTAACCTGCACCCGCGCATTCTGAACGTTGTCTTTTATAAAAACCGGTTGGGCATTGGTAAATTTCCCTTTATCAATTCTCCACTTCCAGGTAAGTCCGGATAGTTTATTGTCTTCGATACTGGTGGTATCAATCAGATCCGCAGCAGCATCCGCCAGGCATATTTCAGGCAGAATGAAACCTACCTTGGGAAGTGGATTTATTTTTTGTACTTTTTTTAGTGTATCGCTTTTACAACCCTTACTGCTGGTAACTTGTAATTGAATAGAATAATTACCCCAGGGAGAAAAGTAGTGGTGAAAAGTATCTGTAGTGCTTCTATTCTCGTTCACTCCATCGCCAAAATCCCACCAGCTATTGGTTAGGTCTCCTACGTTGGCAATGGAGGTATTAGAAAATACAACGGCTCGTTGGGCACAAACAGTAGATACGATATTAAATTGAGCGGTAGGTAGCGGATTGATTACAATATTGGCAATAGCAGTATCACTCAGGCATCCTTTATCGGTAATCGTAAATAATTTGACAGGATAGCTTCCTGCCGCTAAATATAAATGAACTGGATTTTGAAGCGAGTCGACAACAGCATCGCCAAAACTCCATTGCCATTTTTGTATAGCACTCCCTTTTCCATCTGTAGCATCTGTAAAATAACTGCTATCGCGCAAACAGTTTTCAGGGTTAAAGGTAAAGGATGCTTTCGCTTGTGGATAGATTGATTCAATAGTTTTATTAATGCTATCCACACATCCATAGGGTGTGGTAACTTGCAAACGAATATTGAATGGACCTGTTTGTTTATACTTATAAATAGGATTGGCAATCGAATCTATACCAACTCCATCCCCAAAATCCCAACTATATCGGAAATTACCCGATCCGTCTGCAATGGTAGTAGAATCGTAAAACCGGGCAATACCTTCTGGCAAACAAACGATGGGCAGATTAAAATTTGGTTTGGGGATAGGCCGTATTAATATCGTTTTGGAAAAAGTTTCACTTTGGCAGCCCGATCCATTTTCAACGGTTAATGAAACGGAATAAGACCCCGTAGCAGTATAAGCAATGGTGCGGGCCAATCCACTGGTTTGGGTATCTGTTCTGCCGTCACCATAATTCCAATACCATTTAACTATAGACCCCGAAGAAATAGTAGACACATCGCTAAATGTGAGTGTTTTATTTAAACAGGTAGAATCCTTCATTGTATACCCCGCAACCGGAGAGCCGGTAATGCTGATGGTAATAGTGGTGTCGCCTACACAGCCAAAATCTGTTATGGGGCGATATCGGATAGAAAAATTTCCCTCTTTTGTAAAAATGTGCGTAGGATTCTTTAATGAATCGGTAGTGCCATCGCCCCAATTCCAAAGGCCATTCACCACAGTACTGTTTACCAGATCGGTGGAGGTGTCGGTAAATTGAATGGGTTTTCCTAAACAAAATGCGGGGGGGATACTAAAGTTGGCTCTTGGGGTTGGATTTACAACAACGGGAATAACATACTCGGCATTCGAGCTGCTGCATCCATCCGGAGAGGGGTTGGTAGCAAAAAGCCGGATAGTATCATTACCTGTTGCTGTATATATAAAATTTTTCGGGGTAGGGCCGTTGGCGGGACTAAAAAAATACAGCTGTTTTCCGTTTACAATGGGTGTGCTATCGGGTATGGGGGTAATAGGGCCAATATTGGTATTGGGAGAAATTTTTGAACTGTTGCCAAAATCCCAGGTTATGGAGGTAGGAACATAGGATAGGGGAACTGAGAATTGAAAGGTTGAGCCAACGCAGGTTGCTGCAAAATCGAGTCTTGAATAAGGATTTTGAAATATGGGGGCATACAGGTCTTTAATATTGGTGCCCGCATTGTAGCCATAGCTTTCTGCTGATCCAAACCCATACGCAATTGCATTATAGCCGGTATCGGAATAGAGTGCATGTGAGCCACTGGTAACCGGAAATATTGCATACGAAAATTCAGGTTCCCGCGGATGAGGAAGAAAACTAGTGCTTTTAGAAACACCATCTAATTTAAACGAGGCCACGCCACCCTTCTTAATAATAACATTAATATAATGTTGAATAATTTTGTCCCGAGTTGTTGAGTTTAAGGTGATATTATTTATGGTTTGCTCAACCGGACTTAGATAAATCATTTCAGGATCTCCGAAAGTATTGGAGTTTCCATCATTTCCCTGCGTAGTACAATATTGGGCAACTGTGATGGGTTTGTCGGCTTCTATCAGGTTCCAAACGCCGGTGGTAGAATTACCAAGGCCAATTCCATTTCCGGGACTGCTTAAAATGGAGCTATTTTTCAACTCATAAAAAAAACTTCTCTGCAGAAGAGTTATAGGTATTTCGGCCCCATTGAGTTTTACTTTGGTGGTGGGGTCGCTCACACAAATTCTAAAGTAATTATTCGGTTGAGAGCCGGTAGGGGCAGTGAGGTATTTAAGACCCCAGGCGCTGGCAGGCGTGGCTTGTGCAATAATATTATCGGCACTGCCGGTTTGATTATTGTTTACACTTGGGTTGGTGGAAGACGCCCCGATGCTCATTTTTCCGGATCCACAGAAAACGGCTATTTTTTTACAGGCGCCGCTACTGCTAATCGTTCTTATTCGAGTACCTGTTAAATCCGTTCCTTTAGAACCCGATGTGGTGCCCATTAAATTATATACCTGCCCTTGCGACAAGGTTACCTGAAAGGGTGCTGTGGTAGATTTGTTAAGGGTAACATCGGAAGGGGTAATTTCTACCGTGGTGGTACCCTCTTCTACGGCAACTACAAAAGCGAAAGAGTTAGAAAAATTGGCATTAGAGGCCTGGTTGTAAATGATGGCATAATACTCTTTTCCAAGGGTGTTGGTAGGATACAAAAGGGTTGCTCCCGACACACTTGCATTATAAATATGTGCATAGGCTACTATATCTACATCGCTGTATACATGAATACCCCGGTTATAATAGCCAGTATCTAAGATTCTGCAATCTTGCGAACCCGATTTAGGCAGGGGACTAGTTTCGGTAACCTGATTGGCTTGAACCTGAAAAGTTTGTTTGTACCCTACTCCCGGAATTTCCACCGTAACGGTTGCATTTTTGTCGGAAGTAAAATACAAAACCATGTCTTGTGCATTCCGTTGATTGGTGCCAACCCCCAAACCCATATTCACATGGAATCCATAACCCAGCCAAAAATCCTTTCCCTTGTTAGAAAAATTTTGCGCATGCAAATCCGCACCCAAAATACACAAACAAATAAATAACAAACCACTTCTCATAACAAGTATAGTATCGGCAGATTTTAGACGAAATTTTCCGGAAAAGGTTTAAGATAATAGTTATTTATTAAAAACCCGCTAATTTCCGAAATCAGTATAAAACTAACGGTTGTTAATGCTGAATTATTAAATCTTTTTGTGTTGTGTTTTAGAAAGTAAGGATAGGCAAGGAACTTCTCCCTCAATTTTACTCCCGGTAAAATACACCCTGATATACAAGAGGCGTAGCCTCCCCCAAT
>JBBAJQ010000009.1:0-72232 GCA_040403945.1 Sediminibacterium sp. | reverse complement strand
CTATTCTTTTTTGTTGCCTCTATTTTGTAGTGGAGTTTATACCAAATTTGGGAGCTACAGATGACCAAGGCCCACAGTGGGTTTATCTTGTTCTACTTGACTTGGTAATTGTTGCCTATTTTCTTAATAATAAAGACCAATACACGGATGCAGTATATACAATTTTTAATTCTCTTTTTTCTAAACTCTACACAGCACTATTTGTGTTAGCAGGCATTTCAGTATTTTTTGCTATTAACAGAACGGAGGGTTGGGTATGTTATGTTCGATTTATTGCAACAATAGTAGCGTTTTTTAATTTGGCAATTTTGCTGCATAACAGACAAAATCTGTTTCCCACTTTAACCATTATTCTAGCTATAATCGTTCTATTTCAGTCCATACAAGAATTATATTTCTTTTTTACTCAAATGAGTAATTTTGATTTGACGGGACTAATATTAAAATTAAAGGGAAATGCGGGTAATAAAAATATTTTTGCGGCCAGTGTAATGGCTAAGGTATCATTTGTTATGCTTGGAATTTATCAATCAACCGGAATAAAAAAAATGTTCTTTTTTATTGTTTTTCTGCTAACCGTTTGGCTGATTTATCTGTTGAATTCCCGAACGACTTATGTTGCTTTATTAATAATTACTTTGCTATACCTAGGATTTTGTGGATTCCAATTTTATAAATATAAAAACAAGGAAATTTTACTTAATAATGCAGCAGGAATTATAGTTATCCTAGTTGCAGCCTATTTCCTTTCTGTAGTATCATTGAATGCCGCTAAAAGTAGTTTTGGGGATGAAAGTAAAACTGGATACGGAAATGTAATTGATAGAATGGCAACAATCAATGCCTCTGATGAGGACAGTAAAAATCAACGTCTCTTTCTATGGGATCATGCCTTCCATTATGGTCTTCAGCACCCCATTATGGGTTGTGGTTATGGTAACTGGAAATTTGCCAGCATCCCTCCTACAAAATACCTGGTAGATGATTTATCAGTCCCGGTGCATGCCCACAATGACTTTCTGGAATTTTTTGCTGAATTGGGTTTCCCTGGGGGACTGCTGTATTTAAGCCTGTTTCTGACAATCACCTACTACACCGTGAGGGTAGTATTATCTCCCACTGCAGGACAAGAGAATAAAATCATCGCATTCTTCTCGCTACTTGCTATGATTGGGTATGGAATAGACGCTTTATTTAACTTCCCGATTGAAAGACCGGTTAACCAATTATTTTTCGCCTTCTTTGCAGCAGTAAATTTGATGGCCTTTACCGGAACTGATTTCAAAAAAACAGCAGACTCAGAAGAAAAGCTACCCAGTAAAAATTTTTTAGAAAACCTCAAATACATCTATTCATTTATTGCCATCCTATTACTTTTACCCAGCGCCTATGTAACTTTTCTAACTTTTCAATCGCTGAAAGTTCAAAACAGAGTTATTGCCGATTTGCAAAACGAGCCCCTTAAATTACCAATTGAGGATGTTATCAATGCATTTCCTAGCATGCCTAACGTTACTTCCTCGGCCCAGCCAATTGATGGAATTCTAGGTAGATACTTATATGAAAAACAACGCTATGAGGAGGCACTGGTTTATCTCGATAGAGGCATTAAAGCCAATCCCTACATCATGTATTGCGAGTTCCTGAAAGCCGATGTGTATTTTGCGCAAAACAAAGGAGATAGTGCATTAAAATACGCTTCCTTAGCCTACTTTTCTAAACCTAGGGCAAAAACATACTATCAAACTTTGGTTGCTGTTTGTGTAAAAACTTCAGATTCCGTTACCCTAAAAAAAGCTTACAAAGAATTTGTCAAGTACCGACCTAAAGAGTCTTTAGGGTATCATCTGTATTTACAGGGGCTTATCAATATTAAAATGACTACCCAGCCCAAAGGTACAACTCCACAAATGCTGCGATTAGCGGATAGTGTTTTACAATTATTTCCCAATGATTCTACCTTATTGGTTAGGAGAAGTGAAATTATTAATAACATCCCGGGAGGTATTATTCCAGGGATGGATGAGGCGTTTAGGAATAAGCAAAAAGCTGAACAACTTTTTAATGAAGCATCCGCCTTATTCGCGAAAGGTGATTTTGAAGGTGCAGCCCAACGTTTTATTAAATCAACCGACCTCAGTAATGGAAGTTATGGCGTTTTCGAGAACATTGCCATATGCTATTTTAATATGAAGCAGTGGGAAAAAAGCTTACCCTGGTTTGACAGGGTTTTTGCCACCAAATCTGCTAACGATGGTAAATCAGAATATTTTAAAGGAGCCGCACTGATAAATCTGGGTAGAAAAGATGAGGCCTGCGCATTGCTGAAATTATCAAAAGGGAAAGGATTTACGGCAGCCGATGGCCTGATCTCCGGCTACTGTAAATAGTACAAAATATGTTTAAGCGTATACCAATAAAAAATGCCCCTAATTGGGGCATTTTTTATTGGTATACATCAAGTAACTTATATTAATCTTCCACCTTCACTTTACCCTTACTCTTAGCAATAACTTCTTCGGCAATGTTATTGGGTGCAGGTGAATAATGACTAAACTCCATGGTAGAAGTTGCACGTCCGGAAGATAAGGAACGTAATTGGGTTACATATCCAAACATTTCACTCAAAGGAACTTTCGCTTTAATAACCTGCAGGTTACCGCGGCTATCCATTCCCTCTAACATTCCTCTTCTCCGGTTAAGATCGCCCGTAACATCTCCCATATACTGATCAGGCGTAACCACTTCTACCTTCATAATAGGTTCCAATAAAGTAGGTTTTGCTTTTCTACCGGCTTCTCTGAATCCTCCCTTTGCACACAACTCGAAAGACATAGCGTCCGAATCCACCTGGTGGAAACTACCATCAAAAATTCTCACTTTCATGGTTTCTATTGGATATCCGGCTAATACACCTGTTCCCATAGAAGATTCAAATCCCTTTACAATTGCCGGATGGAATTCTTTTGGAATAGATCCTCCGAAGATATCATTCTTAAACTGGAAAGCCTTTCCTGGATTCTCTGTAAGCCACTCCTGATCTGCCGGCCCAATTTCGAAATAGATATCGGCGAACTTACCCCGACCACCGGTTTGCTTTTTAAGGATTTCGCGGTGCTCAATTTTTTGAGTAAAACACTCTTTATATGCTACCTGCGGATTACCTTGGTTGATTTCTACCTTAAACTCACGGCGCATACGATCTACAATAATCTCCAGGTGTAATTCACCCATTCCAGAGAGAATAGTTTGACCCGTATCCTCATCCGTCTTTACACGCAAAGTAGGATCTTCTTCTACCAGCTTGGCAATAGCCATACCCATCTTATCTACGTCTGCCTGAGTTTTTGGCTCAACAGCTACGGAAATTACCGGCTCTGGTATAAACATATTCTCCAAAGTAATCGGATGGTTTTCATCACAAAGAGTATCCCCGGTTTTGATTTCTTTAAATCCTACTGCAGCAGCAATATCCCCCGCTTCAATAAAATCAATTGGATTTTGCTTGTTGGCAAACATCTTCATGATACGGCTAATCCGCTCTTTCTTACCACTACGCACGTTCAATACATAAGAACCCGCATCTAGGTGACCAGAATAACAGCGGAAGAAGGCCAGACGACCTACAAAAGGATCGGTCATAATTTTGAAAGCCAACGCTGCAAATGGTTCTTTCGCATTCGGCTTACGTACTTCGGTTTCTCCTGTATCCGGATTAACTCCGGTTATATCATCCAGATCAACCGGACTAGGCAGGTATCTACACACAGCATCCAGGGCGGTTTGTACCCCTTTGTTCTTGAATGAAGATCCACACATCATAGGAACTATACTCAAATCAATACAAGCCTTACGAATTGCTTCATGCACTTCGGCCTCCGAGATGCTATTGGGATCTTCGAAGAATTTCTCCATCAAATTATCATCATACTCAGCTACTGCTTCAATCAGTTTCGCTCTCCAATGGTCCGCTTCTTCTTTCATATCATCCGGCACAGGAATCTCTTTAAAAGTCATTCCCTCTGTTTCCATATCCCAGATAACCCCTTTCATGGTAATCAAATCAACTACCCCCACAAAATTGTCTTCCGCCCCAATAGGTAATTGAAGGGGTACCGCATTGGCTCCCAACATTTCTTTCACCTGGCTTACTACCATCAGGAAGTCTGCACCAGAGCGATCCATCTTATTAACAAATCCAATACGAGGTACCTTGTAACGATTTGCCTGACGCCATACAGTTTCCGACTGAGGTTCTACCCCATCAACCGCAGAAAATAAGGCAATCAAACCATCTAATACCCGCATAGAACGTTCAACCTCAACGGTAAAATCTACGTGACCGGGTGTATCGATGATATTGAAGTAGTAGGATTTTGTATTCGCATCCGCAGTACCACGTACGGTTGGAAATTTCCACTCGCAACTAACAGCAGCAGAGGTAATGGTGATACCTCTTTCCTTTTCCTGCTCCATCCAATCGGTAGTAGCAGCGCCATCATGTACTTCACCGATCTTGTGAATCATACCGGTATAGCGGAGAATGCGCTCCGTAGTAGTGGTTTTACCCGCATCAATGTGCGCAGCGATACCAAAATTTCTTTGTAATTTTAAGTCAGCCATAAATTGTACTTATTTGGTTTGACGGTTCTGGTTAATCAGACCCTATTTTTGAGCGGCAAAGGTACAAATATTCCGAATAGGACCACTTTTTGTTCCTGACAATTTTAAGTTACTTATTACCATTCAATTACTGCCTTCTTGCCTGTACTGTATTTTCTGCGAATAAAAAAAGCCCTGATGTTCAGGGCTTTTTTTAATATATAATAATTAATTATATTTTGAAGTGGGAGAAAGCCTTGTTGGCCTCAGCCATACGATGGGTATCTTCTTTCTTCTTGAAAGCAGCACCTTCACCCTTGGATGCAGCTACTATTTCATTCGCCAATTTGTCTGCCATCGTACGTCCATTCCGCTCACGACTATAACGAATTAACCACTTCATACTGAGTGATATCTTTCTGTCTGGGCGAACTTCAGAAGGAATTTGGAAAGTAGCACCCCCTATTCTTCTACTACGCACTTCCACGGAAGGGGTAATATTGGCAATAGCTTTTTTCCAAGTTTCGTATCCGTCTTCACTAGTTATTTTAGTAACCTTGTCAACCGCATCATAGAAAATGTTGATAGCAGTGCTCTTTTTTCCCTGCCACATCAAATTGTTGATAAAACGGGTTACCAGCTTATCATTAAACCGGCCATCCGGTGCAAGAGGTAATTTTTTGGCTTGTGCTTTACGCATGTTACTCGCGAATTAATTGAGATGATGAATTATTTCTTTGCCTTTTCTTTTTTAGTACCGTATTTAGAACGACTCTTCTTTCTATCCTTCACGCCTGCCGTATCCAAGCTTCCACGTACGATGTGGTAACGAACACCCGGCAAATCCTTTACACGACCTCCTCTGATTAATACGATGGAGTGCTCCTGTAAATTATGCCCCTCACCCGGAATATAGGCAATCACCTCCACCTTGTTGGTTAAACGCACTTTGGCCACTTTACGCAGCGCAGAGTTGGGCTTTTTGGGCGTTGTTGTATAAACACGGGTACAAACTCCCCGGCGTTGAGGACAAGCATCCAAAGCCCTTGATTTACTCTTGGCCCTGATAATTTCGCGACCTTTTCTAACTAATTGCTGAATAGTAGGCATTATTTTCCGTTTAAAATTTCGGACGGCAAAGGTAATAGCTGATTCGGAAAATTCAAAATGTTTTATCGGAAACCGGTCTCTTTACCTCTAATTTGCCTTTGCAACCCCGCTTTTTTGGCAATTTAATGGTACTAACCAGCCCTATTTTCTGTAAATGAGCCCTTCTACCTGTTTTTATCCACAAAATAAAAATAGGTGTTTCCTACCCATTTTTTTAAGGTTTTTCACCGGATTTCTGTAAACCAATCCCTTAGATCTACTTCCATTTTACATTGCCCCCTTTATGGATATGGCTAAGAAAATAATCATAGTAATTTTATTGGCATTGCTGCCCACCCTTTTTCCGGGAAACCTGCAATCGCAAATCACTCCGGTTGTATATGCCAATCCGGGGAGCACTTATGTGCAAAATTTTGACAGTTTACCTGCATCAGGTACCTTTTTACTTTCAGGAAAGGGGCCACATGCCTTACAGGCTGCCCCTTTTGCACAGGCGAGAAACACTGGCTGGTTTTTTATGCAAACCGCCGGAACCGCCAACCAGGCGGGTTTCTATGTAGGGGCAGGAACATCCGCTGCACATGGAATGTATAGTACGGGGTTTATGAATAATTCGGAAAGATCACTAGGAAGTCTTTCCTCATCGGGGGGAAATTATGCGTTCGGGGTAATACTGAGCAACCAATCAGGCAAAATATTAAACAACGTTCACATACAAACCATAATAGAACAATGGCGAAAAGGTGGGTCCGGAAAGAAAAACACTTGGATATGTAAAATAAAAACCGGCCAATGGGATGGGATGGATACCTCGGGATGGGTTAATTACCCAGCGGGCAATTTCTCCTCCCTACTTTTTAGTAGTGGAAGCAGTGCCCTGAATGGAAATTTACCCGAGCATCAGCAAACTTTATCATTTCAACTACCCCAACTCAAATGGAAACCCGGGGAGCAATTGCTAATTGCCTGGTTAGACCCCGATGAAGCCGGCAACGACGATCTGTGCGCAATCGACCAATTTCAATTCTCGGCCAGTAATCAGGTAAGTTTACCTACGCTAGGTCTGATCCGATTAGACTCAATTACACCCTACCAAGCATTTTTAAGTTGTTCCGTATCTCCCGGTGGGGCAAAAACACAAACAGAATGGGAATGGGATACCATTCCAACATTTGACTTCCCAGGAAACTTACCCGCAATGCCAGCTTATATAAATGAGCAGGAAGACATCCTAAAAATAAAAGGCACACTCACCCAGCTAACGCCTGGTATAAAATACTTTGTCCGCTTAACTGCATCTAACGATCTAGGCTCATCAGTTAGTCAGGTTTTTTCTTGCACCACACCCAACTTACCTCCACTGGTATTCACCCTAACCCCTACCCTACTTCTCGGAATGCAGGAAATGGAAGTGGGTATTTTTTATCAACTAAGGGGAGGAGATATACCCAGGGAAATAGGCATAGAATGGGCAACGAATCCAGCCTTCGCCAATTCCTTTTCGATTACATCCGATTCCCCTAGCGCGTTTATTTTTAAACATGTAATTAATCAGTTACCTCCCGCCACCCTTTTTTATGTACGGGCATTTGCCAAGCACTTAGCAGGCATTAGTTATGGAAATACACAAACAATTACCACACCTACTACTGTTTCTAATTTCCGGTTGACAGGAAAAAATCCCAGCAATGCTGCCAGTATTAATTTTTTACTGGAAACAGCAGCACCTATTCAACATTTATCTGCCAATGACTTTTTAGTGCTAAGTAATCAAATTAATAATGCAAAAGTTGAAGAGATAAAGGGATCAGGAAAAAATTATTCTATACTGGTAAATACCGGCATGGGAGATGGCACCATCGAACTTCAATTAAACAAGGAAAACAAGTGTTACCCGCCTATTGCTAGCACACCCGTAAAAGCCAGGGGTATTTGCCACATTGACAAAACACCCCCGGAAATAAAAAAAATATACTATGCAGATAAACCTTATAAAATAGGAGACACTATTCAATTAACCACGGAGGTTTTGCCAGACACGGCATTACTAGAACTAGTAAACGGAAAATTGGGTGAAATAAATTTTTCTTCCTGGAAAAAATTAAACGACTCTGTTTATATAAGCTCGATTCGGATTTCGGAAGGCGTACCGGATATACCAGCAATTGAACCAGTTACTTTACAATTAGAAGTAATTGATTTGGCAGGTAATCGGTCTGAACAATTTATTGATACTATTTTCTATTCAAACGATCGAGTAGATGCAACCCCTCCCCGTATAAATTCAGTAAACTTTCCTAAAGCAGGTTGGTATGCAATAGGCGATACCCTTACCTGGAGTATTACCTATTCAGAGCCAATCGTACTTGAAAAGAATAACAGAAACCCATTTCTATCTATACAAATAGGAGCAACTACTAAACAAGCCGCTGCCTACCTTGTAAAAGAAAACACCCTATTCTTTCGGTATCTGGTAAAGCAGGGAGATTTTGACTCGATAGGCATTAGTTGGAAAAAAAATATTGTATTAAACGGGAGTCTGCTTAGTGATTCTGCTGGCAATCAAATACAGATATTCTGGACAGAAACTATGCGCCCTCCGCAGATAAAAATTGATGGTATTGCACCAGCAATTATACAGGTGTTACACCCTTCTGCCGGATGGTACCAGAAATCAGACTGGCTGTACTTTACGATTGTTTTTAATAAACCGATACAACTAAAAGGAAATATAGCCGATGCTCAACTGGCACTATCCATTCAAAGTACTAATCAATCGGCACGACTAATCAAAACGAATGCCAATCAATTAATATTTGGATATCATGTGCCCGAAGATTGTTGGGACAAAAAGGGGGTATATCCTATCGGCATTACAGTAGAAAAACCCACAATCATCTCTGATTGGGTGGGCAATCAGGCAATCACCGTTATGGAAGGTTTTCAGCAAAATACCGGAATTTTTTTAGATGGAACTGCACCGCAATTTGTTGATTCGATGCCCGCAACGCTTCCCTTTTGCAACAATGACTCGTTTAAAATCATTCAAACTGCCTTGACTTTTAGGGATACAGAACCCAATGAAAAAATCCGCATACAAATTGATAAATATACCGGTGAAGACACCCTCTTGCTGGAAAGCGGAGAAATAAAAAGTACGGGATCAGTTCTTCAGGCAGCCATCCAAGTGTTTACCAAAAACACCAGTACCCCCAGAATAGATACCTTGGTTGTAAGTATTTCCGATAGCTTTTACCGAAGTACTAAACTTTTATACCTGCAATTCTACCCCACCATCCAAAACAACACCATACAGCCTGTTCCTATACAATGTGCGGGGGAAATGATTCCGCTTATTCTTGCTTCCACCCCAACAGGAGGAAATGTTCTTTATCAATTTCAATGGGAAACAGCCAACCATGTATTCGACCGTTTCGTTCGCACAGGATTAAAAGATACGCTGCCTAACTTGTTACATACCCCCCTTACTACCCAGCGCTGGGTAAGAAGAAAAGTAATGGCAGGACCATGCACTCATTTTTCGAACCCTATGATAATTCCGATAAAGGGGGAAGGACTGTGGCTAGGGAAATACTCAAGCGAATGGAATCAATCGGCAAATTGGTGCACAGAAAAAATTCCAACAGCTGCTTCCTCATTGGTTATCCCCGGAGGAACCCCATTTTATCCAATACTTCAATCAAATGGAAATTGCGATTCCCTAGAAATTTTATCTGGTGGACAATTAACCATCACAGGAGAGCTAACGCTTTTCGGAAATCTGCAAACAAACATACATGCGATAAATGCCACAAAGGGAACCATAAGATTACAAGGAAAATCAACCCAATCAATAGCTGGGCTCAGCTTCAAGCATCATGCCCTTGGAAGTTTACTAATTCAAAACCCGAGTGGAGTTAACATTACCGACTCACTGGTAATAAATGAACAGATTTCCATGCAACAAGGGCATATAACTTCTAATGCGCAGCTTTGGATGAATACAGGGGCTATAGTAGGCCCTTGCGCTGATGGAACATTTATCCAGGGAGCCATTCATGCGCGATGGATGCTGCCGGCCCGAAAACGACAGTACCTTTTTACCAGTCACCCATTTACTTCAGAAATGTTGCTTCTACAATTAGCCAATCAGGTAGATATAACTGGAAATCGAAATTCGGATAGTTTATTTGCACAAACGCCACTTCAATTACCTTCTGCCTTTCAATTAAGCAGCTCACCGGTTGATAGTGGGGCTTATGGAGAACTTTCTTGGATCCCTTTTTCTTCTGTAAAAGGAAAGGATAAAAATTACTGGAACCCCTTGCAAGGAATCCGCTGGCTGTACAGAGGTAAAAAAGGGGAGGGACTTGATGATCAAACTCAGTGGCTACAAGATGATAGCTATCCCCTACCACAAAGAGAACTTTCATTTTCCGGTGAGGTAAATACCGGCGATCAGGTAATGGAATTCTCCGATTCGGTAACAGGATATCGATTAATAGGAAATCCTTATTTGTGCAGCATTGATATGAGTACGCTTCAGCTTTCAGATAGTATAGCTCCCCTTTACTGGATGTGGAATCCCGGGCAAGGAAAATCTGGTGGATTTACTTGCCATCTATTTTCGGATGGTGAAGTATTGCCCCCCTTTGGTGTCTTTCTGATAAGAGGTCAGGGGAAAAATTCACACCAGATATTATTTAGTGAAAAAAGCAAAGTAACGGGCACTTCTATTAGATCAAACAATTATTTATCGGAGGGTTTACAGCAAATGACCTGGCAATTATTTCAGGATAGCATTTTCTATGATCAGCTAATTATTCGGGAAAATCCAAGGGCTACTAATGGCTTTGATTGGTTGGATGGAGAGAAAATCTTGAATCCTTCTCATAACATCTATACGAAAACCTATCTAGGGCAAGCACTTTGTTTGGATTATCGAAAAATTGACAATCGAAGTTATATTCCTATGGAAATATCTAATTTACCACCGGGTAATTATGCACTTCGTCTTTCTAATGTAACCCTAAAACCTGCCACTAAATTAGTATTGGTTGATAATTATGCTAAGCAACAATATCCGCTATTAAAAGATACCCTATTTCCTTTTTCGGTTACATCCGACCCCCTTACAACCATACAACCTAGGTTTTTAATCACCAGCCAAGATGAAATAATAATTCAAAGAAATCCATTGGATAGGCAGCCCCTATTCATATGGCCAGTGCCAGCAAATGATTACATACAAATAAGAGGCAGGGTATTACCAGCTGGAGACATAACGATTTCAATTTTCGACTTTTCTGGCAACCTGATTAAACGGATATCCCATCAAGTGATTGCCAATAGCACACTACAGGTATCCGTACGAGACATTTTGCCGGGGGTGTATACCCTTGAAATCACTCAGGGAAACCATCATTTTCGTGCCGCAGGAAAATGGATTAAGCAATGAGGATATTGCTTAATAATTTACCGGAAATAGCCAACCGCGCGTATCCGGAACTACCTGATCACGGATATCATTGAGACGCTTTTTTAATAAAGGAGCAACTTCCCATTTATTGGTGTCAAATTCAATCGTGTAGTCTCGATAGGTAAGCTGTTGAATCATGGCGATGGTGGCAGCAGTTCCGGTACCGAAAATTTCTTGAAGTGTACCTGCCGCATGAGCTGAAATCACTTCATCTATAAGAATGGGTCGTTCTTCTACCTGATACCCCATTTCCTTTAATACCTCAATAGCACTGTTGCGGGTAATCCCTGCCAAAATAGTACCTTCCTCCAAAGAGGGAGTAACCACTGTATTACCAATAAGAAAGAACACATTCATTACGCCTACCTCCTGTAAATACTTATGTTCAAATGCGTCGGTCCATAAAACCTGGTCGAACCCTTTTTTTCTGGCGATAGAAGTTGCCAACATACTGCCGGCATAATTTCCGGCATTTTTAGAGAACCCCACCCCACCGGGAGCTGCCCGGGTATATTTCTCTTCCACATAAATTTTCATAGGGGCTACATAATAAGGTCCAGAAGGACTCAATATAACCATAAACTTATATGTATCGGAAGGTCTAACACCAATTACAGGGTCAGTTGCAATCATAAAAGGACGGATATAAAGGGAATATCCAGGTGTTGCGGGCACCCATGCCTGGTCTAATTTGATAAGCTGAAGCATCCCCTCTATAAATAAATGCTCGGGAACCTGGGGCATATCTAAACGGGCAGCAGACAGATTAAAACGTTTCCAATTCTCATCCGGCCTGAAAATGGAAATCTTCCCTGCAGCATTTTTATAGGCTTTTATTCCTTCAAAGATGGCTTGCCCATAATGAAAAACAGCTGTAGCCGGAGATAAACTCAATGAACTGTAGGGTCTAATTTGAATATTAGTCCACTCTCCATCAATAAAATCCGCCTCCAGCATATGATCGGTAAAAACCTTCCCGAATGGCAGGTTATTCCAATCTATTTGATTTATACCAGACTTTTCAACATGTGTGATCTTTATCGGCTCAACAGCGTTCATACTCTTATATTTGATGCAAAGAAACAAAAAAATAAAAAGCTAACGAGCGTTATTTTTTAATATTTATTTTGTTATGTCTCTACCCGCCTTTTTAGTTGCGTCTTTGTACAAGAATACGCTGGTAATTTTACCGAATACAGGAAGCCAGGCTGCACCTATAGCCAAGCTAACCATGCTGGAGACCGCAAAGCCGGTTCAGTGGTTTTTAGGTGAAAATAACAAGAAGGTAACCATTTTGGTAAATCAGAAAGAGACTGCATACTTAACAGATCAACAGTTTACCCTACTTACTGGTATTTTAAAAGCCTGCAAACTGAATATGGCAGACGTGGCAATTGTAAATCTGGCGCAGGGTGCCTACAACTTTATACAATTAAATCAATTATTAGATACCCGCTATTTATTGCTATTTGATGTTACCACTGCCGCAATCGATTTGCCTTTTTCTATTCCCTTATACCAGTTGCAAGCCTACGACCACTGCAAAATTTTACAAGCTGCCTCGCTGGAAACTATGCTTGGAGAAACAGCAGCTGCCCGCGACGAGAAAATGAAACTTTGGAATGCGCTCAGAAAAATGTTTGGGTTGTAAAATAATTGTATGCAAACACCCATTACCCTTTTATTCGCCAGCTATAATCAACATAAAGCAACTGAAATCAATCAAATTGCCGGCAACGGATTTCAGATAATCACTTTACGGGAGGCCGGAATTGATCTAGACATTCCCGAACCACATTTTACCTTTTGGGAGAATGCAGCCGAAAAATCATCTACCATTTACCGATTAACCGGACAAAATTGCTTTAGTGAAGACAGTGGGTTGGAAGTAAATGCCTTGGGCGGGGCTCCCGGTGTGCATAGTGCCCGATATGCGCATGCCAAAGCCACCGACCAAGAAAATATAGATAAGCTGCTAGCAGCCCTTGAAAAAGCAACGGATAGAACAGCCTTATTTAAAACAGTTATTTCTTTACAATTCGAAAAAACAGCCTATTTTTTTGAGGGGATCTGTACAGGTAAAATACTTGCCGAAAGAAGGGGGTTGGAAGGTTTTGGGTACGACTCTATTTTTATTCCGGATGGGAGCAATAAAAGTTTTGCCGAAATGAGTAGTACAGAAAAAAATCAATTTAGTCACCGCAAAAAAGCGGTAGTGCAAATGATAGATTTTTTACAAAGTTATCCAGTCTAAGAAGTTCCTCTCAAGTATTCCAGATTCGCCAGCTTTCGTTTGCTTGTTCAATTAGCATTTGAAAACCATTTTGCGTGGTGGCACCTTTTTCTTTTCCGAATTGCAAAAAAAGCGTTTCAGTTGGATTGTATACCAAATCGTATAAATGATGCCGGTTGGTTATCCATTGATAAGGTATGGGGGGATATTCCGTAACTTTTGGAAAAGTACCCAATGGGGTTGTGTTAATTAACAGGGTATGCGAGTTTAGTAGGCTTTCTGAAAGCTGCTGATAAGAGATTGTTGAAGTATCCTGTTTCCGTGAAACCAACAGATATGATATTCCGAGTTGATTTAACACATAACAAACCGCAGCAGAAGCCCCTCCTGTGCCAAAAACCAATGCCTGGGTATGATGAGGCTGTAAAAATGGTTCAAGAGTGAGGCGGAATCCAACCACATCGGTATTATAGCCTGTAAGAATATTTTCCTTGATTAGAATACAATTACAGGCCCCGATAGAAGCAACCACGGATGTAACATTGGTTAAGTAAGGGATTATGTCTTTTTTATACGGTATTGTTACATTAATTCCCTGCAAATCGGGGTATTGCTGCAATAGTTCTGGAAAAAGGCTGCTTTCACTGATTGGAAAGTTTTCGTATACACAATCAGCTATTAGCTCACTTTTGAACTTTTCAGAAAAAAATTTTTTCGAAAATGAATGCGAAAGTGGGTAACCAATAAGGCCGAACCTGCGCATGTTTATTTTTTATCGAGGTAAAGATCAAAGGTATCGCCCCGTAAACCTATTCGCATAGATTCTAAAGGAATAATCTCGTGTGGTGCAATATTACCGAGGTTCACATTGCAACCGATTAATTCGAGAAAATACAATTGTTGCGGTTTTTGAGGTGCTTCCCAGATTATTTTCTCCGCAGGAATTTGCGTTAGAATTTCTTGTACTAAACCTTCCCGAACTTCTCCAGAACCTCTGTAGATACCTACATTACCAGCCTCTCTTGCTTCTGCAATCACATAACTAGAACCTGCCTCTAATTCGGCCTTCATTAACTCAATCCATTTGTAAGGTGGAATAATATGTGCGGCATCTTTACTGCCCACTTCGCTTAATACAGTAAAGTGTTTAGTCAACTTCTCAATATATCCACATTTTTCGGCATGTGGAATGCTGATAGATCCGTCGCTTACTTCTACATGCGTGATTCCATAATCCTTGCAAACAGCGATATAATCATCAAACTGATTTCTAATTAAAAATGCTTCAAATAGGGTGCCTCCAAAATATATGGGCATTTGGTGCTGGTGATACCCATTAATTTTTTCTCTTAGGTTAGGCGTAACGTAAGAAGTTCCAAACCCCAATTTAACCAAATCAGTATGGGGCTTGCCAACACTCATAAATTGTTCAACTTCTGGAATACTCAACCCCTTATCCATAACCATAGTAATGCCGGATATGCGCGGCTTAGATGTACGTTCGGGCATTTGTGTTAAATGGAAATTCATATGTACTATATTTCGGCGCAAAAATAATGTAAACTAGTCATTAATCCACCAATCCAATATTCCAGTTAATTATCCCCCCTTCTGTTTAGGCATTTTTTTGTGGCGCGCCATCAAATCAACCACTTGTAAATTTCGAAGTATGGAGGGATTCAAGTCGATAAATTTTTTCAAATGACGCGGAGCTTTTTCCATGGCAGTTTCCAGTTGTATCAAGGCCTCCTTCGTTCTTCCCATTAAAAAGAGGGCCGTGCTATAATAATATAAAAAAATGGGCTTCCCATCCGTAGCCCGGGAGGCTTGCAAACTGGTTGCCATCATTTCTTCGGGCATTTCAGCTACTAATAAACACTTCAACAGCGATTCCCATCCGGCAATATTGCGGGGTTTCTGGTGTACCACTACCCCAAAATATTGAATGGCCTCTTTGTAATTCCCCAAGTTTAAATAGCATTCCCCCATTGCTAGATTATATTCCGAAATTTTACGATGGATTCGCATAGCATTTTCCAAGTGCTTTAAAGCACTGGTCCATTGCAGATCTAACATATAGGTAACTGCAATTTTATAATGCAGCTTACTATCATCAGCATTCAGGTGTACTGCCTTCTTGTAATGAAACCGTGCTTGTGCATAATTACCCATTTTATGATAGCAATGCCCAATAGCCTCGTAAATCACTTCTTCCGGACGATTTAATTCCAACACTTTCTCCAATACCTCAATTGCCTCCTTATACTTACGCAATCGAAGATAGGCATCCCCCATATTCCTATAGGCATAATCAAATTTGTCATCAATAGCAACCGCATATTGATACGCGTCAATTGATTTCTCATACAATTTTAAACCCTGATAAGCGGCTGCCAGATTAAACCAGGCCAATTCACTAAAAGGATGCTCTTCAATGATACGTTGATGCAAGGCAATGCTCTCCTCATTTCTTCCTGTAAAATCAGTCCAGAAACATATCTTATACAGGGCCTCCTCATTTAAAGGATCTTGATCTAAAATCAGTTGTAAACAATCAAACACTTTATCAAATTCCTCATAATCATCGTACACATCTGCTAACTCAAACAACAAATCAAGCCTTTCCTCACCGGTGAATAGTTGTAAAGCTTCCTCCAATAAGGCTACTGCTTTTATTGGCTGATCCAGTGCCAGGTAGGCATCTGTTTTTAAAATATAGAGGTTAACATCGGTTGCATCATACATGGCAGCGGTTTCCAGAATATCCAACGCCTCTTTGTATTTTCGGGTTGCGAGCAACAAATCAGCCTTTTTTATCATCAGTTGAGAAGAATAGGGAAACTGCTGCAACCCCGTTTCGGCGGCCTCTAATGCCTCCGACAACTTCTCATTCTCATCAAAATAATCAATAATTCGCTCAAAATCATCCTCTTCCAGATAAGGGTGCTGACGCCCCTGAAGCAATTGGCGGTATTGCCTGAGCAATTCTTTCAATGATTCCCGGTCTTCCCGGAAGGGTTTTTCTGTCATTTTACCGATGGTTTATACAATTTAGCCAATTTTTCTGAAAGGTATTTTGCCTTTTTATGAACATTTTCACATTGTTAACGGTTAGTTAATAAAATATTTTTGTGCAATTATTAAGAAATACCTATTTTTGTGTTATATGAAAAGCCTAAATCCACTTTTTAAGGTCCTCGTTATATCCCTCCTTCTGGGTGCTCAGGTTACCTATGCGGCATTTACGCTCACTGGTTTAACCGACGAAAAGTCGAAAAATGCCAAATACTCTCTTCGCACTTTAAGCAATCTCTCTAATAAAGGCTTAAGTTTTCCAGCACTACGCTATGGTCTAACCTATAAAGGTGCCCAAACACTCTCCTTTAACCAAAAGGGCAGTATGTTGGAATCTAATTCGATGATGCGGTTTGGATCTGGAAACACTACCTATGTTTACTCCTACCATGTTAAAGTGAAAGCCCCTAAGTTTAAAACACCCACCCGGGACAATCGTTAATTCGATTACTAATACAAATTCGGTTTACCCCTATTCAATTTTTCGCCTGTTTCATTCTGTATTGTAAAGTTCCCTATTCCTATTGCTTGTCTAACAACCTATATCCGGAAACAGGGATATCAAAGCGGGAAGCAGGAACCGGACTAAAACTAATTCGCGTAGCGGTATATTTTACTGTATGATTGGGTTGTTTTACCTCATAGGCTAATACAAAACCCGGAATATCTTTAAATATATAATCAAATTCTCGTACAGATGGCGCAATACTAGGGGTGTAAAATACACTATATTCTGTTCCATCTTTCATTAGTAAAATAGCTAGTTTACATTCATACCCAAGAATCATTTTAGTAGCCGGCTGATACGAAATTTTTAGACTATCAAATTTTCTATTTTCCTGAATCCAGTCGGATGGTTGGAGGCGGGTGATAAATTTATTGGTGCCCAATACGCGCAACACAACCGCCTGTTGATTTGCCTTATCGTAAATCAGTGACTGAAAAAAACCGGCACTTTCCACATCTACCCTGGCATCATTTCCTTTAATGAAAATTCGCTTCGTACCCGAAAAGCCTGCATTTTTATTGAGTTGAAATGAGGTGTCAGGTTGAATTACATACTCAATAGTACATTCGGCAACAATGCGTTGGGCATAGATGTGCAAAGGCAACATTACAACTACACCCAGCAAATAAATAAGCAAAGCTCGATTCATGGTTAGTGGGTTTTATTCAATTGTAAATATGCCTTTACAGGGCCAATAGCTACTTCTTTTTACCTTCCGATTTGGATTTAAGATCCTGTAATTTTTTCTGGCTCTCTAGCATTTGACTATATCGCTCCTGCCATTTACTCGTTTTTTTAGGTGCTTTCCGCTTCAATTCGATTTTTTCCAGAATCTTATCGTGGTTAATAATATAGTGCTGGATTACGTATTGAAGCATCAAGGTAATTACATTGGAAACGGTGTAATACCAGGTTAGGGCAGAAGGAAGTTTATTAAAAATAAACAACAACATGAAAGGAAATATATAAGGCATATACTTCAATGCCGGATTATCCTGGGTAGGCGTCATAGCCATATTATAAATAGAAATCAGGAAACTGGTTAACACTGCAGTTATTGTAAATAAACTAACATGACTTCCATATGCGGGAATATTAAATGGCAAATTTAAAATCGAGTCGTACGAGGAGAGGTCATGGCTCCACAAGAACGATTGGCCTCTTAGGGCTATATTCGAATTAAAAAAACTATACAAGGCAAAGAAAATAGGAATTTGCAACAAGGCAGGGATACATCCGCCGAGTGGATTCACACCCGCTTCTCTAAACAATTTCATTTGCTCCATAGCAAAGCCCTGTTGGTCTTCACCGAATTTCTTTTTTAATCCATCCAACTCGGGTTTTAACACTTTCATTTTTGCTCCGCTTAAATAACTACTATATGTTAGCGGAGAGGTTACCAGCCGAATAAAAAGGGTTAACAATAATACTACCCAACCATAGTTTGTTACCAGGCTCGCAAAAAAGTTAAAAACCGGCATGATAATATACTTGTTGATAGGCCGAACAAACGAGTACATATCCCTACCAAAATTCACAATCTTTTCCATTTCCGGAGCCTGCTTTTGCAGGATGCCAAAATCATTCGGCCCAAAATACATCTTCAATGGAAGGTTAAATTGCGTTTGATTATCGCTGTTAGCCTGTAATAATATATCAGAAGTGGCCAGTTGATTGGAAGAGTCAGTTTTACGTTCCCATTTAATTTGACCACTCTTGAATGGCTTATCGGTAATAAGGGTAACATTAAAAAATTGCTGCACCAATCCTACCCATTGTACGGGCTTACTAAAAGTCCATTCATTTTTGGCAGATATATAGTCAAAATCATTTCCTTCAGAAAAGCAGATATTAGACATCTGCCGCTCATATTCCGCTGTTCCCTCCTGTTGTTGGCTAGCTCCCAGCCACTGCAGGTTCATCGTTCCATTGGTAAGAAGTTGTCCCGCACCCTGAATGGCAATATTCCAGAAAACCTGATAAGATTCCTTCGCTAGTGAAAATTGGTGTGTGATGGTTTGTCCGCTCGCAGAATTTATCACAAAACTTACTATCTGCTCTCCGGCCGACCCGGTGGTTACCGCTTGTGGGGTAAAATAGAGGGAAGAGGAAGCAGCAGATTGATTTTGGGTGGTATTAATGGCATAACTAAATTGATTATGCTCACCCAGTATCACAGGTTTGCCCTGAGCAGTGGTATACTTTTTCAACTCAACCTGCTTAACTTGGGCTCCCTTGTTGGTGATAGTTACTTTTACTACATCGTTTTCTAATACTACCAGGGATTCCCGACCTAAGGCAGCCGAGGAAAAATTGCCGGCGGCAGCTATCCGAGAAACAGAATCGCGGCGCAGTGAATCCTTACTAGCAAATACAGTATCGCTTGCCATACGTAAGCGGGCTTGTGCCTTACGAACAGAGTCTTCTTGCTTCTGGCGAATCGCCTGCCATTCAACATTTTGTTTATTGGTATACCAGAAATAGACGAAAAATAAAATTGCGAGTAAAATAAAGCCTATGACTGTATTTTTATCCGTTTTCATGCTTAGGGGTATTGAGCGGCAAAGTTAATGGTTGGCGGTAAGATAATAGAGGGAAGTTTATTAAAATCAACCCAAACTACCTCTATTCGGGGCAGAAGGGGATTGGAAAGGATATACGGTTACCGGAAACTGTCTTCCAGAATATTTGCATCTTCTCAGGAGTTGGCGGCAGACTTACGCTGACCGGTTCCCTTTTGCTCATTAAATTTTCTGGCAGCAGCAATAAAGCTTACAAATAGAGGAGCCGGTTTTTCAACGGTACTTTTTAATTCGGGGTGGTATTGAACCCCAATAAAAAAAGGATGTGCCGGTAACTCCATGATTTCTACTAAGCCACTCTCCGGATTTAGTCCACTAGCAATCATTCCATTTTTTTCGAAATCGGCCAGATATTGGTTATTAAATTCGAAACGATGGCGGTGCCGCTCATGAATTAAAGTATCCCCATAAATAGTATGTGCCAAAGTATTTTCTTTGATCGCACAAGGATAGGATCCTAGTCGCATTGTACCCCCCATCATGCTAATTTTTTTCTGCTCTTCCATCATGTTGATTACGGCATGATTGGTTTCCGGGTCCATTTCTGTAGAATGGGCGGCACTAAGCCCTAGCACATTTCTGGCAAACTCAATTACAGCCATTTGCATACCTAAACAAATACCAAAAAATGGTAATCCATGGGTTCGGGCATACTCAACTGCTATAATTTTACCTTCAATACCCCTATGACCAAACCCGGGGGCAACCAAGAGACCGTCGAAATGACTCAATTTTTCGGCTACATTTTCGTGGGTGATAAATTCGCTATGTACATTCACCACTTCTACTTTTACTTCATTTACAGCTCCGGCATGTACAAAGCTTTCTAAGATAGACTTGTATGCATCTTGCAGTTCGATGTACTTTCCTATCAAACCTACGGTAACCTTGCTGCGCGGGTACTTCAGTTTATCTAAAAAACCAATCCATTTATTCAGGTCAGGTTCGTTGAATTTTGTAATCTGTAGTTTTTTCAAACAAATAACATCCAGTTTTTCCCTAAGCATCAGCAGAGGAACCTCATAAATGGTGGATGCATCCATAGCTTCAATAACGGCCTCCTGCTTCACATTACAGAACAGGGCAATTTTACGTTTGATATCATTATTCAAAGGCTCTTCGGTACGGCAAACCAAAATGTCGGGGTGCACACCGGTTTCAGATAACATTTTTACACTGTGCTGGGTAGGCTTGGTTTTTAGTTCTTTTGCTGCCTTTAAATAAGGAATCAGGGTAAGATGAACCACCATTACATCTTCTTCCGGAAGTTCCCACTGCAGTTGGCGAACTGCCTCAATAAAAGGCAAACTTTCAATATCGCCTACGGTACCACCGATTTCCGTTAAAATAATATCAAACTGATCATTTTCACCCAATAAAAGCATTCTACGCTTGATTTCATCGGTGATATGGGGTACTACCTGAACTGTTTTTCCTAAAAAATCACCTGCACGCTCTTTATTAATTACCGTTTGGTATATACGACCAGTGGTAACGTTGTTAGCCTGACTGGTATAAATGCTCAGGAATCTTTCGTAGTGGCCTAAATCAAGATCCGTTTCTGCGCCATCTTCCGTTACAAAACATTCCCCATGCTCGTAAGGATTCAGAGTACCTGGGTCTACGTTAATATAAGGATCGAATTTCTGAATAGTAACCCGTAAACCTCTTGCCTGTAACAACTTGGCAAGGGAGGCGGCAATGATACCTTTTCCTAAACTACTGGTAACCCCACCGGTAACAAAAATATACTTGGCCATACAACTATTTTCAAAAAATTAGACGTGTGAATTACAGGAAACCCATTTGTCAGCTGCCGCCCGCTTACCTAAAAGTTACCTCTATTCAACCGTCCGGAAGTAGAAAAATGGATGACCGGAAGAAATGTTCGATTTGGAATATTTCGGAGGTCGTACAAACCTACCTTAAAAACGGCTAGTAAAAAAATATGCCTACTATTTTCAATACATACCCCGATAAAGTGTTAATTTAACGTGTACATCTTTTTCGGGAACAAATACAAGTTCCAAAAATGATTACTAAACTTACTCGTATGAAGAAAATTTTACTCCTGCTAACGGTTTCTTTAATAACCGCTGCTTTTTTATCCAATAAGCCAACCCCGCAATCTGCGGCTTTACTAACCCCTGATTGTTATATCAGTTGTTATAATGGCGATGTAATGGAGCAATTTCGGCAGGAGGCCAATACAGCTGCATTTGGAGCCATGCATCCCCTACCCCGAAAGTATCAGGTAACCCATGCAGCAGGCAGTCGGATTACTTTTAAGGCTTCGGATGGTACAGAAGCATATGGTTATGAAATCAAATCCTCGAAGCCATCTAATAACTGGTTGCTGGTTATACAGGAATGGTGGGGCCTCAATAATAATATTATTCGGGAAGCAGAAGAATATGCCGCCTCGCTGGGTAATGTGAATGTGCTGGCCCTCGACATGTACGATGGAAAAGTTGCTTCCACTGCCGACAGTGCTATGAAATTAGTGCAAGGTGCCAAAACTGAGCGACTAGAAAAAATCGTATTGGGCAGCATCCAGCATGCGGGTTCCAACGCGCGTATTTTTACTATTGGCTGGTGTTTTGGAGGTATGTGGAGTTTACAAAGCAGTATCCTCGCAGGAAAGCAAGGGGCAGGATGTGTAATGTATTATGGCAGGCCGGAAAATAATCTCGAAAAATTGAAAAACCTGCAATGTGATGTGCTCGGCATTTTTGGAACACTGGATAAATCCCCCTCTCCGGAAGTAGTTAAGAGATTTGAAGCGGATATGCAAGCAGCCGGCAAAAAACTGACTACCCAATTTTACGAAGCCGGACATGGATTTGCCAATCCCAGTAATCCCTCATTTAAGCAAGCTGCTACCGACGATGCCAGAGCAAAAACCTTAGCTTTTTTAAGAGAGCGAATCAATTAAGGAAAGGGTAATTTTTTTACATGTCATCCAGAATCTTTCGATAACTGGTGATTACCCCTTTAATCAGGGAGGAACTAAATCCCTGATGTTCCATCTCATTCAATCCGGCAATGGTACATCCTTTTGGAGTGGTTACTTTATCAATTTCCTGTTCGGGATGTGTTTTTTTGATGAGCAACAATTCTGCAGCCCCTTTAACGGTTTGCGCAGCAATCAGGGATGCTGTGGCGGCACTAAATCCTATTTCAATTCCTCCCTGAATATTTGCCCGTATGTATCGCATGGCAAAAGCCGTTCCACAGGCTCCTAATACTGTAGCGGCATCCATCAGTTTTTCTTCTATAAATACCGACTTTCCCAGTTGATTAAATAAATCAGTTACCACTTGCTGCTGATCGGCGGTTACTTCCGATGCACAAATACAGGTCATGCTTTCTTGAATAGCAATAGCAGTATTGGGCATGGCTCTAAACAGGGCAATTTCTGAACCTACTATTTCCCGAATATCTTGTATCCATACGCCCGTAACCAAACTAATTAAAACTTGCTTGCCTGGCACCAATACCGGCTGTATTTGTTGCAAAACTTCTTTTATCTGAAAAGGTTTTACTGCCAAAACAATATAATCGGCACTAGATACAGCTTCCAGATTGTTATTAGTTACTTGTACCCCTCTTTCTTGAAAAGGTTGCAGGGTTTGCACATTTCGCTTGGTAACCCATAATTGATGGGGGGGTACAAAATCACTATTCAGTAAGCCTTCTGCCAGGGAGGTACCCAAATTTCCGCCGCCAATAATAGCAATGGTATGTTGCATAGTATACTAGTTGATTCTTTAAAAAAGTGTTCCCTACCAACACCTAACCGGTTGCAAATAATGGGTAACATAGTCTGTTACCCCTTCTTCCAGGGTATGCATGGGTTGAAGGTATCCTGCGTTGTGCAATTTTTTCATATTGGCTTCCGTAAAATACTGATAGGTATTCCGAATATCTTCGGGCATATCGATGTACTGTATGTTAACAGGAATGGATAATGCATCAAAAGAGGCAGTAACCAAATCATTGAAAGATCTTGCTTTTCCGGTTCCCAGATTGTACAATCCATTCAGGTTTACATCCCATTGGTTTTGCAGCATCCTGGCAGCCATCCAACCAATTACTTCCACCACATCTTTTACATAAATAAAATCGCGCAGTTGCTGTCCATCTTTATAATCAGGCCGATGACTTTTAAACAGCTGTACAACGCCCTTTGCCTTAATCTGGTTAACGGCATGCCAGATAACACTGGCCATTCGATGCTTATGGTATTCATTCGGGCCATACACATTAAAAAACTTTAAACCCGTCCAGCAGGGAGGTTGATGGTTGACTGGCTGGTGTAAAGCCCATTTATCGAATTCATTTTTACTTACGCCATAGGGGTTCAATGGTTTCAGTTTTTCGGGGTATTGATGATCATCGTTATAGCCTTGTTCACCTGCCCCGTAAGTAGCCGCTGAGGATGCATAAATTAGGGGTAACTGATGGAGGGTTGCATAGTTCCAGATATCTTCCGAATATTTTACATTAAGTGCTTCGTGAATGCTGTAATTAAATTCGGTAGTATCTGTTCGGGCACCCAGATGAATGATTAAATCAATGGCAGGTTGCTGATCGGCTAGCCAATCAAAAAAAGACTGCCTTTCTATTATGCGGGTGTACTTTTTGGATTCCCAGTTTTTTCGTTTCTCTTCTTCGCCAAAATCATCTACCAATAGCAGGTTTTCAAAACCATTTTCATTCAGCCATTGTACCATACACGAACCGATAAAGCCTGCGGCACCGGTTACCACAATAACCGCATTTCTATTTATGTCGGCAGGCATCGAACTCATAGGGTGGAGGCATTCATAAATGATTCTATAGCTGTGTCGTATTCATTCCGGAAAGTTTCGATATTGCCCCAATTTTCTCCATTCACCTGCACATTTTTTTCTGCTACGGTTCCCAGTGCCATAACGGGTATAGCTGCTTCTTTGGCTAATTGTAAAAATGAATTTTGCCATTCGGGTTTAATAGATACTATCACTCTACCTTGCGCTTCACCCATCCAAAATGCGTCGTTTCGTATGGAAGCTTCTTGTGCCGTTACTGTAAATCCAAACAGGGAGGGATAAGCAGATTCCAATAATGAAATGATTACGCCCCCTTCACTGATATCATGCGCACTTGCAAGGAGTTTTTTTTGATTGGCACTTGCAATAAATTGTTGAACAGCTAATTCTTCTTCTAGATGAAAGTAGGGAGCAGGTGAATACTTTACTCCTTTTAACTGATATAGGTATTCGGAGCAGGCGATATCATTTACTACTTTACCAACCAGGTAAATTAGATCTCCCGCTTGCTTAAAGCCTAGAGACAAACGAGTAGCAAAATCATCCAGCACACCAACCATACCAATGGTGGGTGTTGGAAATACTGGGCCATCGGGATTTTGGTTATAGAAACTTACATTCCCCCCAGTAACAGGAGTTTCAAACGCTCTACAGGCATCTCCCATTCCACGTATAGCCTCTACAAACTGATAATACACTTCGGGATCGTAGGGATTACCAAAGTTGAGGCAGTTAGTAACCCCAATGGGTTCACCTCCACTGCAAACAATATTTCTGGCAGCTTCCGCAACGGCAATCATCGCGCCGGTATATGGGTTGGCATGCACGTAGCGACTATTACAATCAACCGTTATTGCCAATGCCTTACCCGTACCTTTTGCCAACACAATGGATGCATCAGAGGGTGTATTGGTGGAAGCGTTGGCAGCACCCACCATGCTATCATACTGTGTGTATATCCATCTTTTAGAAGCGATATTGGGTAACTTATTTAATGCATGAGCAGTGGCGGCCAAATCGGTTACGTCGGCTATTTCTTCTTGTAGAAAACTATTTACATTATCCAGATAGGCCGGGGCTTTATATTCCCGCTTATATTGAGGAGCCCCGCCGCCCAATACCAATTCGTGGGCTGGAATGCTGGCTTCTAAGTTGCCATGCATATAAAACTGAAGTAGTCCATCGTCGGTTACATGCCCAATTTCATTACAACTCAGATCCCACTTTTCAAAAACATCAATCACTTCTTTTTCTCTGCCTTTGTGCGCCACGAGTAGCATGCGCTCCTGACTTTCGCTTAGTAAAAGTTCCCAGGCCTTCATATTTTTTTGGCGGGTAGGCACTTTATCTAAATCGATGTGCATACCTACTTCACCTTTAGCACTCATTTCTGCTGTAGAGCAAATAATTCCTGCAGCACCCATATCTTGCATGCCTACCACGGCACCGGTTTCTATCACTTCTAAACAGGCTTCTAATAATTTTTTCTCCTGAAAGGGGTCGCCAACCTGAACGGCTGGTAATTCTTCCGCACTGTCGGCCGTGATGTCTGCCGAAGCAAATGAGGCACCACCAATGCCATCTTTTCCGGTTGCACTGCCTACAAAAAATACCGGATTACCGGTGCCCTTTGCGATGGCACTCACCATTTTATTGGCTTGCATAATTCCCACGCTCATGGCATTCACGAGTGGGTTAGTATGATAACAGTGATCGAAATAAATTTCACCTCCAACGGTAGGTACACCAAAACAATTTCCGTAATGCCCTATGCCATGCACAACTCCACTGAGTAACCGCTGTGTTTTTTTATCGGCAGGATTTCCAAATCGTAAACTATTTAAGGAGGCGATTGGCCGAGCGCCCATGGTAAAAATATCGCGCTGAATGCCCCCTACCCCGGTTGCTGCTCCCTGAAAGGGTTCGATCGCGGAGGGGTGGTTATGACTTTCTATTTTAAAAACTACGCCAAATCCATTACCTATATCCATCAAACCGGCGTTTTCTTCACCGGCAGCTACTAGCATTCTTCCGCCACTGCGAGGGAGGGTTTTTAGCCACTGGATGGAATTTTTATAACTACAATGCTCACTCCACATGCCACTAAAAGCACATAGCTCCGTGAAATTGGGGGTTCGGTTTAGTTTCGAGCAAATACTTTTAAATTCTTCCTCAGTAAGCCTGAGTTGTGCGGCGGTTTGGGCGGTTATTTCCATGATGTGGGCAAAGGTACTATTTGCGGGGTAAAAAGTGTAGGTACATTACCCCCAATCAAAAGGGAAAATGTGATAATGTATGATACAATAAAACAACCTATCTAATTCTTCAGGCATCCCTCTATAACTTAATTTGTTGAATCTTTTGATACAAAAACCGATATTTCATTAAAACTAATTTATGCATTAAAAATAATTATATGTTTTGTTTTTCCACATTTTTCCCTCTTTTTTTATCGACAAAAATGTTTTTTGTTCAAAATTGATGAAAAAAAACGAATTTTGTGTTTCAATTAAACCTTTTTTTATGTCTTTACGCTTCAACGCCATCGAAACAATTTCGGCCGATCAGGGTGGACCCGTGGTTACCCCCAATTTAAAAATTACCGGAATTTTTAATGAAAGTGTTTTCACATTAAAAACTGCCCGTCAGTATTTAAGTGATGAGGGATATAAGAGTTTGCTTACGAGTGTTCGGGGTGGTAAAAAAATTGATCGCAGTGTGGCAAATCAAATTGCCAATGGCTTACGTGCCTGGGCAGAAAGTAAAGGCGTTACTCACTATACCCACTGGTTTCAACCCTTAACCGGAACAACGGCAGAAAAACATGATTCATTTTTTACTTTAAAGGGAGATGGAACACCTATTGAAGAATTTGATGGTGCTGCGCTGATTCAGCAAGAGCCGGATGCTTCCTCCTTCCCGAGTGGTGGATTACGTGCCACTTTTGAAGCTCGCGGATATACGGCCTGGGATCCCTCCTCCCCTGCCTTTATTATGGAAATCGGATCGGGAAAAACGCTTTGCATACCCACCATATTTATCTCGTATACGGGAGCATCTCTCGACTACAAAGCACCACTGCTGAAAGCCTTGGAGGCATTGAACAAATCGGCCGTGGAGGTTTGTAATTACTTCGATAAGAATGTTACTAAGGTTACTGCCACTTTAGGATGGGAGCAGGAATATTTTGTAATTGACGAGCGCCTGGCCCATGCAAGGCCCGACCTTGTGCAATGCGGTAGAACTGTTTTTGGAGCGGCCCCAGCCAAAGGTCAGCAGTTAGAAGACCACTATTTTGGTTCTATACCTGAGCGTGTGTATGCGTTTATGCGCGACTTCGAGCAGGAATCATACAAACTTGGCATTCCCCTCCGTACTCGCCACAACGAGGTTGCGCCTTCGCAGTTCGAGTGTGCACCCATTTTTGAAGAAGTAAATATTGCAGTAGATCACAATACCTTATTAATGGATGTAATGACGCGTGTAGCCCGTCGCCATCAATTGGTAGTTCTACTGCACGAAAAACCGTTTGCCGGCATTAACGGAAGTGGTAAGCATAATAACTGGAGTATGGCTACCGATACCGGCGTAAATTTGCTGGCACCGGGTAAAACACCAAAGACCAATTTAATGTTCCTCACTTTCTTTGTGAACATTATTAAAGCAGTACATGATAATGCAGATATCATGCGTGCATCCATTGCCTCCGAACCTAACGACCATCGGTTGGGTGCTAACGAAGCACCACCCGCTATTATATCTGTTTTCGTGGGTCAATATCTGGCAAAAGTATTAGCAGATGTTGAAACCCGCGTTAGCACCAAATTTGATGAGCAAGATGAAGCCATCCTGAAACTGGACTTGCATCGCAGTATTCCGGAACTAATGCTTGATAATACGGATCGTAACCGTACTTCACCTTTTGCATTTACCGGTAACAAGTTCGAATTTAGAGCCGTAGGTTCTTCTGCCAACTGTGCCATTTCTATGACGGTTCTCAACACCATCATGGCCGATACCCTGAAACAATTTAAACTAGATGTGGATGCCTTGATTGAGAAAGGGGATAAAAAAGAAATAGCCATTATGCAGGTTATCCAACGCTATATTGTTGAAAGCAAAAAGGTATTGTTCGAGGGAGATGGGTACAGTCAAGAGTGGCATGATGAAGCTGCACGCAGAGGTTTGCCCAATGTAAAAACCACACCGCTTGCCCTAGATGCCATGGTTACCGAAAAAGCAAAACACCTGTTCGAATCTAACGGTGTTTATACCCATGAAGAACTAGAAGCCCGCCACGAAATTGAACTGGAGAAGTATACTAAGAAAGTTCAGATTGAGTCGAGAATTATGGGAGATTTAGCCATCAACCATATTCTGCCAGCGGCCATCCGTTATCAGAACGAACTGCTCACTAATATTAATGGACTAAAAGCAGCCGGCCTGGGAGCAGATGCTTATAAGAGTCAACTGGATATTCTAACTTCTGTTAGCAAACATATTCAGGTGATTCATACCAAAGCACACGAAATGGTAGAAGCACGGAAAAAAGCGAATAATATAGAGCATGCCCGTGAAAAAGCAATTGCTTACGATAAAGATATCAAGGCTGCTTACTTTGACGATATTCGCTACCACGTAGATAAATTGGAACAATTAGTGGATGATGATCTTTGGACCTTACCTAAGTACCGGGAGATGCTGTTTATCAGATAAAATCCTATTTCCACCTGTTTTTACCCAACCCGAAGTAAATAGCTTCGGGTTTTTTTATTCCTGCATGCCGACAGAATAACACATTTTACCGATAAGGCTTTTCAGTGGGTAAAAAATGATATATCTTACTACTACTAAATAAAAATTTTATGAAAAAATGGATGTTTTTAGTATTAATTCTAACAGCGGGAATCAGTACAAACTTATGGGCACAGCCTCCCGGTGGTGGCCAGCAAATGACGCCTGAACAACGCACCGCGATGATGAAGGAAAGATTTAAAGGAATGGGATGTGATGATGTACAGGCAGATTCACTGATTGCTATTAACAATGACATGCGCCCCAAACAAATGGCACTGCGTGATTTGGAACCAGAAGCCAGACAGGCCGAGATGAAAAAAATAACCGAAGAAAGAAACAAGCGAATCGAGAAAGCTTTACCGCCCGATTTAGCTAAGAAAGTTATTGAAGCTTTGTCGCAGCAGGGTCGCGGTGGCGGAGGCGGTGGACGAGGCGGCAATCAATAAATGAGTTTCTGCAAATAATCGTTCCATAAAAAAACCTCTTCTATGCGGAAGAGGTTTTTTTATGGTATATACTGTTCAGATTTTTACACCAATTTAAAAGACTCCATAAACTTCGTTGTGAAGTTACCCTTACGGAAATCTTCATTCTTCATTAATTGCAGGTGAAAAGGGATGGTAGTTTTTACTCCCTCAATCACATATTCACTCAACGCCCGATACATAGTATCAATCGCTTCTTCCCGGGTTTGGGCCACAGTAATTAATTTACCAATCATAGAATCATAATAAGGCGGAATAACATAACCTGCATATACATGACTATCTACCCGCACCCCATGCCCACCCGGTGTATGTAACACGGTAATTTTTCCGGGGGAGGGGCGAAAATCATTATAGGGATCTTCGGCATTAATCCGGCACTCGATGGCGTGCAGTTGGGGCTCGTAGTTTTTGCCGGAAATTTTTTCTCCGCAAGCAATTTTGATTTGCTCTTTAATCAGGTCGTAACTAACAACTTCTTCGGTTACACAGTGTTCTACCTGAATACGGGTATTCATCTCCATGAAATAAAAATTCCGGTGCTTATCAACCAGAAACTCTATGGTACCCACACTTTCGTAATTGATGGCTGATGCGGCTTTAATGGCAGCTTCCCCCATTTTTCTTCTCAACTCGGGGGTCATAAACGGTGATGGAGATTCTTCTACCAGTTTCTGATGTCTGCGTTGTATAGAACAATCTCTTTCACTAAGATGGCATACATTACCATATTGATCACCAGCTACCTGAATTTCTATATGGCGAGGCTCTTCTACAAACTTTTCCATGTAAATACCATCATTCTTAAAGGAAGCCGCCGCCTCTGTTTTGGCAGTGGTATAGGCTTTCTCCATATCGTCTTCTTTAAAAACTACCCGCATACCCTTTCCGCCACCACCGGCAGTTGCTTTTAATATTACCGGATAGCCAACCTCTTTTGCCATTTTGTTGGCCTGCTCTAAACTCTCTAATAATCCTTCGCCTCCGGGTACTACAGGAACACCCGCTTTAATCATAGTTTCTTTTGCCGTAATCTTATCCCCCATTTTACTAATCATTTCGGGGGTAGGACCGATAAACTTAATACCGTGGTCGGCACATATTTGAGAGAATCGGGCATTTTCTGCTAAAAATCCATATCCCGGATGCACGGCATCTGCGTTGGTTATTTCAGCTGCTGCCATGATATGCGGAATATTCAGGTAAGAATCCACACTGGCGGGTTTACCAATACATACCGCTTCATCGGCAAACTTTACATGCAAACTATCTCGGTCGGCCGTTGAATATACGGCTACGGTTTTAATACCCATTTCCCTACAAGTACGTATTACCCGTAATGCAATTTCACCCCGGTTGGCAATCAATATTTTTTTAAACATATTCGCTATTTTTTAATTCGATAGATTCGTTTACACCTGTTACTGGCTCCTTTTTATGGATAAACGAGCAAAAGATTAGGCGGTAGGATCTACCAAAAACAGGGGTTGGTCAAATTCAACAGGACTCGCATCTTCCACCAATACTTTAACAATAGTACCGGATACCTCACTTTCTATCTCATTAAACAACTTCATAGCCTCAATAATGCATACTACTTTGCCGGGCGCTACTGCCTGTCCCACATCAGCCAATGCAGGCTTGTCGGGAGATGAGCGGCGGTAAAAAGTGCCTATCATCGGGCTTTTTACGGTTATCAGTTTATCTGCAACCGGGCTAGCAGCAGGGGCTGCCGGAGCAGCGGGGGCAGCAGAAACCGGAGCAGTTGGAGGGGGGGGAGGTGCTGAATGATAAATCTGATGGGTGGGAGCAGGTATATGCGTAACAGCCGGCTCCTCTTTTTGGCGGATGGTTACCTTACCATCCTTGTCTTCTATACTGATTTCGCCTATGTTACTTTTATTAACAATTTTAATCAGTTCGTGAATTTGTTTCAAGTCCATGTTTAGCAATTTTAGGGGTAAAATCGATGGTTTTTAGTAAAATAGTGGGGCAAAATAGCCTTTTTTTGGTTAAAAATGGCTTTTTCTTTGATAATTGGAAAAATGAAATATTCAAAAATTAAGGCTATTTTTTACCCTAAATCGGATGAAAACTGTATAAAAAAAGCCCCAAAAGGGGCTCTTCCAAATTAGCTATAAAAGAGAATTCTTAGTTATTCTTTTCCTTCTTTTACTCTTTCCACATATGAACCATCCTTTGTATTAATCCGTATGAGTTCTCCATCCTCCACAAATAGGGGTACCATAACCGTAGCTCCGGTTTCTACCGTAGCAGCTTTTAGTGCCCGTGTGGCTGTATCGCCCCGGAGCCCGGGTTCGCAATAGGTAATTTTTACAACAATTTTTTCTGGCAACTCTGCACCGATGGGTTGCTCGGTTTCTGTATTGATAAACACAAATACTTCAGATCCGTCTTTTAAAAATTGGGGGGCATCAATCATTTCTTCAGCCAGTGCAATCTGCTCAAAAGTTTCATTATTCATCAGATTGTATCCGCTATCGTCTTTATATAGAAACTGATAAGCTTTCTTTTCTACGCGAACGGGAAAAATATTTTCGCCGCTGTTCCAGGTCTTTTCAATGGAGCGCTTATTATCAACCCCTTTTAACTTAGCCCACACTTTAGCGGCGGCGCGAGCAGTTTTATTTTCCCCGAATTCTACAACAGAATAGAGGCTACCATCTAATTTCAAAATCATGCCGCGGCTTATGTCGGATGTTGTTGCCATATAATTGTTTTTTATTACTAAACTGCCGCAAAAGTAGGTAAAGGCACTGAATTATTGCCCTATACTATAAAATATATGCGATTTTAATCAGGTAATCTTTAACCCATATAACTAAAAAATGGCAGGATTTTTTAACATTTTGGGTTAAACAGGCTGCATTTTTAAATTGAGGGGTATCTCGATTTAGAGAAAATCCTTATCCTATGAAAAAGTTTATTACCCTTCTCCTGCTTTTTGCAAGCATGGCCACACAAAGCCAATTATTGGCACAAGGCTTTATTGTAAAAGGTACTGTTAGTGATGATAGCAGGCGACCTATTGCAGGAAAAACCATTTACATCAGTTCAGAATCATCCGTATCTGGGTGCAATATCCAACGGAAAGTTGTTACCAATGCCAATGGATTTTATATCGACTCTATCCGTTGCACGGGTGAAATTAAATACATCAATGTGCAAACCACCGATTGTAATGGTCGGTTGTTTTTGCATCGGATGGTTCCGGGCAGCACACGGGTGATTGAAAGCAATTTTGTATTATGTGGCACCCCCATTTTAAATGCCTGTAGAGCCGCATTTAAATTTGCGCCTATTGCCAATTCGCTAACATCAGCTGCACCATTTGCATTTGTATTTACCAGCGGAGAAAGTGAAGTAAGTTCCGGAGACAGTATCGTATCCAGAACCTGGATGTTTGGCGACAGAACGCAGGTGGTAACCGGAAACGAAGCAACTATTCGTCGCCAATTCCCAGGTCCAGGCACTTATCAAGTAACCTTATATATTAAAACTTTAAAGGGATGTGAAAGTAAAATCACCAACTCCGTTGTAGTAAAAGAGCAACCCTGCCTTATTAATACCAAAGTTTTTATCAAGCGACAAGCCGATCGTTATTTCCAGTTCAGCTCTGTAGAAGACAACCTGGCTCCCGGCGATACGATTATTAAAAGAAGCTGGAATTTTGGTGATGGCAGTATACTGGATGGTAACGAAATCAGTCCTATAAAAAGATACACCGATACAGGCAGCTTTAAAGTGTGCTTACAATTTAAAACTAAATATGGTTGCTATGGCGAATCCTGCTTATCTATTCGCGTAAAAGATAGTTTGCTGGTGAATACATCCTGCAAAGCGCTCTTTACAGTTCAAAGTGATGGATTAACCGTTTTTGTAAACAGCAGTGGATCTTCAGCCGGAAGCTTTAACAATACAAGAAAAGATAGTATTATCAGCAGAACCTGGTATATCAATGATAGCTTAGTAGAAAAGTTTACCACTTCTCATCCGGTAGATTTTAGAAAGACCTTTACCAAAGCCGGCACTTACACCATTACGCTGGTAATAAAAACAGCCGGTGGTTGTGTAAGCAAATATGCACAAACCATTAGATTACAAGGGCAGACCTGTAATTTGAGTACAAAAGTAGTAGTACTTAAAAACAGTGGTTTACAGTACGTATTTGGCCGCAACTACACCAACAATTTTCCGGGTGATAGTATCATCAGCACTAGCTGGAAATTTAGTGATGGCACTTCACTAGACGGCAATGTGGAAAACCCTTACAAGCAATTTAAACAAGCCGGAAAATATACAATTTGTGCCATTTCAAAAACGCAAAAGGGTTGTATCAGTGAGGCATGTATTACGATTGATGTGAAGGATTCTGTAATCACTCCAACCGACTGTAAAGCTTATTTTTCTTACCAAGTAAAAGATCTGGTAGTATACCTAAATAGTGCCCGTTCAATAGCTTCTTCGGGTGCAGTTGGAACACAGGCAGACAGTATTGTTAGTCGTATCTGGCACTTTGGAGATACCGTTCGCTATCCCGTTGCCGGTAATCAAACCGAGATGAAGCATGCCTTTACAAAACCGGGTACTTATCCTGTGATACTGTATATTAAAACCCGCTTAGGTTGTGAAAGCAAATTTATTTCCTATGTGGTAATTCCACCAGTTGAATGCCGTTTCGATACAAAGATTGGGATGGGCAGACACGTGGGATTGGTATATGAGTTCGTAAATCCCGCCCATAACCTTCCTGCTGGTGATTCAATTGTAAAACGGACCTGGCATTTTGGAGATGGAACTTCTACAGATGGAAATAATGCTTCTCCTATTAAATTCTACACTAAGCCGGGCAAGTACACCGTTTGTTTGGTGGCTAAATCGCTCAAAGGTTGTATCAGTGAAAACTGTATAGATGTAACCATAATCGATTCCGTAACACAACCTTCTGCATGCAAGGCAAGTGTTAGCTATCGGATTAATGGAAACATAGTATACTTCAACAGCAGTGCTTCCGTTCCATCGGTTGATGGAACTAATAGCGGAGTGAGAGACAGTATCATTAGCAGAACTTGGTATTACGGAGATAATGCTGCGGGAACACCTGGGTTATCGGGCAATGAAATAGAAACCAAGTATCAATACCTCAAACCTGGAACCTATACAGCTTATCTGGTTATTAAAACAAAAAAGGGTTGTGAAAGTAAATTTAGTGTAACCTTTATCATTGGAACTCCACAACCTGAATGTAGGGCAGTGGCTGAATTCAAATTCGAGCAGGCTGGCAAAACTAAGATTCAATTTGCCAGTGGTGCCAGCAGTGCTGCAGATGGAGACTCTATTACTCAGCGCATCTGGAGCTTTGGAGACAATACGGTGATGACAGGTAATGTAGTAAATCCAGTAAAAGAGTATCGCCTCTCGGGCAGTTATAAAGTTTGTTTGCAAGTGAAAACGGCCAAAGGTTGTAAAGCAGATGTTTGTAAAGAGGTAAAACTACCCGACACACTAAATACGCCTTCCACCAGTATTACCTATATCAAAATTATCACCATCAACCCAAATCCGGTTCAGAGCAAAATGGCAGTAACTGTTTGGAGCAAACTTCCGGATATGCCCACAGAGTTTACCATCTATGATGTGAATGGAAATCCGAAAATGAGTTTCAAGAAAACGCTGATGGCGGGAAATAATACCCTTGAGCTGTATGCCGACAGACTCAATCCCGGATTATACTTTCTCCGTGTTGCCAATGCCTACGGAAAAGATAGTATGCAGTTTTATAAACAATAGTAAAAAAACATCCCCAATGCAAGGCCCGCCGGATAGCCACCGGCGGGCCTTTTTGCCTTTTAGGCCCTCGCCTACCCCGAAAACCGGGAATCTTTATGAATATTCACTATACCAATGTGCTTTTCGCTTATTTTTGCGGCGAACATTAAGCAAATTTCAACATGTCAGTACTGGTAAATAAGCATTCGAAAATCATCGTTCAGGGTTTCACCGGAACAGAAGGCACGTTTCACGCCACGCAAATGATTGAATATGGCACCAACGTGGTAGGTGGCGTTACCCCCAATAAAGGAGGTACTACTCATCTGGATAGGCCTGTATTTAATACGGTGGCGGATGCGGTAGCTGCTACCGGGGCAGATGTAAGTATCATTTTTGTGCCCCCAGCATTTGCTGCGGATGCCATTATGGAAGCCGCCGATGCAGGAATACAACTGGTTGTTTGTATAACGGAAGGTATTCCAATACAAGATATGGTGAAAGTGAAAAATGTGCTACAAACCTCCAAAACCCGCCTAATCGGGCCCAATTGTCCCGGTGTAATTACAGCTGGAGAGGCTAAAGTAGGTATCATGCCAGGCTTTATTTTCAAGCCCGGGCGCATCGGTATCGTTTCTAAAAGCGGAACCCTTACCTACGAAGCGGCCGATCAGGTAGTAAAAGCCGGTATGGGAATTACTACTGCCATCGGAATCGGCGGAGACCCCATTATTGGAACCCCTACCCGGGATGCGGTTGAATTGCTGATGAATGACCCCGAAACAGAAGGAATTATTATGATAGGTGAAATTGGTGGAAGTATGGAAGCCGATGCCGCCCAATGGATTAAAGATAATAACCGCAAACCGGTAGTTGGTTTTATTGCCGGCCAAACCGCCCCCCCCGGTCGCAGAATGGGCCATGCAGGTGCCATTATCGGTGGTGCCGATGATACCGCTGCCGCCAAAATGAAAATTATGGAAGCCTGCGGTATTCATGTAGTAGCGAGTCCTGCCGATATCGGCAAAACTATGGCTAGGGTTTTAGGAAAATAATTTGAAAAAATGAACCGCTCCCCCCTTGAGCGGTTTTTTTTATAGGTTGTTCCGGCATGTTAAATTCAGCCGGACCTTATGAAATTTGACTACCTTTTCATTTGTAATTCATACCATTCAAATTTGAAAGTATGCAGAAATTACTTGGGTTATTGCTATTATTGATTACTGTGAGTTCTATTTCTGCCTCAGCTCAGCAGTTCGATACCACTTATAGCAAGGAGTGGATAGATATTGACACTACCCTCTCTATGCTGCAATTACCCCGAACAGCACTCGAAAAAGTAAATCAACTCTACCAGAAGTCCCTTAAAGGCAATTTGGGTCCCCAACAACTCAAGTGTATTCTTTATAAAATTACGCTGGAAGCATCTTTGCATGAGCAGGTAGATATATCTGCCATTCGGCAATTGAATAAAGAAATTGAATTACAGAAAGACCCGCTCACTCGAATGGTATTACATACCTTACTTGCAAAACAATTACTACTATATTTTGAAGAAAATAGATGGAGTATCCGAAATAGAAATCAATCTGGCTTTACGGCAGGATCCGGAGATATCAGCCGATGGAGTAGCAATGATTTTGATAATGCCATACGTTCTGCCTTCAATAAAGCCCTGTTGCAGCCCTCTTTGCTTAAGACCATGCCGGTTTCATCCATTAAAGCAATTGTTATACCCGGTTCAGGCCCGATACAGCCCGATAACTGGTGGGAACTGATTACACTGGAAAAAATACAGTATTTCAAAAATCCAGTTCCACGAATTCCATTGATGATTTCCGGAAGAAATTTTTTGCCAACTGCTTTTTCAGAGCCTGAGGCATTCGTGAAAATTAAATTCCCCGAAAAAGATTCGAGTAATGAAGCAACTGTTTTAAAAGACTACCAAGTTTTGATACAATCAGCGATTGATCAAAAAAAAGCGGAAAAACTAGTTGGGTTACAAATTGAAAAAAATGAATGGGCATGGGGCGAATTGGGTAAAAAACAGCAACACCAAACTGCCTATCAACAAGCTTTATATGCTGTTCTGCTAAAATATCCCGACCAAATTGCATCGCTCAGGGCTTATTATCTGCTGGCTGAACTTGAACTACAGGCTGAGAATCGAGGAAATTTTGCCCCGGGTAATAAGAATGGATACTTAGCCGCCGAACAACTACTTAACCAGGCGCTGAGTAAATTTACCCGCCCACTACCCGAAACAGATGCAATAAAAAAATTATTGGCTAGGATCCAACAACCCTCCCTACGCATTCTAACTGAATCGGTTTACTTACCCAACCAACCTATCCTAAGTTTAGTGAATTACACAAATACACCCCGTGTATATTATAAAATTGTTGCCCTCAATATGAGTGAGTGGGAAAAGTCGATATCGAATTACAAAGAAACAGATGGTGCCTTATTAAAAAAAGAAGCCATCCAGGAAAGGAAATGGGAATTACCAGCCTATAACGACCGAAGAAATCATTCTACCGAGGTAATGATCAATCCCTTAGCGCCAGGGAAATATGCCATAATTGCCTCTAGCATGTTAGATCTGAATGACAATGCCTGTGTGATTAGTGTTACTCCATTTCAGGTATCTGCCATTGCCGCCCTTCAACAAAACAATCATTGGTTAGCTGTTAATCGTTCAACGGGTGCCCCATTATCAGAAGCAACATTTCAGTTTTATTCCTCCTCCTGGTCTTCTAAAGGACCCGTTTACCAACGCATCTCCAACGCAAAAGGCAAAGTAGATATGAATGGGGCGTTCATGATGGATGGTCCGCAAAATAAAGCGGATGGTGTAAGTATTCGTTGGGGGCAGGATGAACTTTTTTTGCGAAATATATATGGTAATGTTGAAATCCCGACAACTGATAAGATTAAGCAACTAGAAGCCCTAGAAGAGAAATGTATTCTGCTCACCGATCGATCAATTTATCGTCCAGGCCAAATTGTTTTTTTTAAGGCAATTCAATACCTAGAAAAAAGAAGTGGCTTATCATCACAGGTAGCATCGGAAGGAACTTCACTTACTATATATCTAAAAGATCCCAATAATCAAATAGTGGATTCCCTCATTACCAAGCTGAATGCATTTGGTTCTTGTAGCGGACAGTTTATATTACCCCGAAATCGCTTAACAGGACAATTCACTTTAGAAGTTTTGGGTACTAAAAAACACACAGAAAGCATTCAGGTAGAAGAATACAAAAGACCCAGATTTACTATTGAATGGGAAAAGCAACAACGAAACTATGGCCTTTCCGATACCTTAACCGTAATTGGTAAAGCGGTTGCCTTTGCCGGATATAGTACCAGCACTGCAGCTGTTCGGTATCAGGTAATGCGCTTTAGTAGACCACTACCCTATCAAAATTTTAGTGTGAGATTCAGGCCTTCCGTACAAGAAGTTGCTAGTGGAAATACACAAACAGATGCTTCCGGAAATTTTCGTGTTGTGTTTACCCCCCTGCTGAATCCGGATGAAATACTGGAGGAGGAACAATTTTTTACCTATGAAGTTAGGGCCACCATCACAGATATGGGCGGCGAAACACAATCGGGCTCTACGTGGCTGCCGGTAAGCAAACGATCTGTTTTTGCAAATTGGCAATTACCAAAAATCGCCACAGCAAAGGATTGGGAAGGAGTCAAATTATTTACCACCAATCTTTCCAATGAATTTTTAGCAACTCCCATTAGCGTTCAGATTGATGCACTAAAAGCACCCAAAGAATTACTAAGAGAAAGATACTGGCCATTACCTGATCAATACATTATGGATGAGCAGGAATTCAAAACAAATTTTCCAAATGATGCGTATAAAAATGAAAATAAACCTGAAAGCTGGGGTGTACAACAAACCATTGCTACCGATAGTTTTATAACCCAAACAAGTGGTAAAATTCCATTAACGGGGCGTAAACTTGATGCAGGATATTATAGGATAACAATCACCTATTTTGATAGTGCAAGCGGCAAATCTATCCGGGAAATCCAACATATAACATTACTGCAAAATAATCATCAGCTACCGGGTGATGCTGCTATACCATTTGTATATCAACCGAAAAAAGAAGCGAGTGTGGGAGATACCCTGCAGGCCTTTTTATTTTCGGGTAAAAATATACAGCTACATAGTATTGCCCAAACACCGGCCACCGAATTGATTCAGATAGAATCGAAACCCATAAAAACGGTCCTTTTTCCCATATCGATAAAAGCAGAGATACCGGGCACCTATCTGTATCATACTTGTTATATCATCAATAACCGAATTTTGGAGCATACATTCGAATGGACCATCCTTCCAGCTTCTCATCCACTTACTATAAAAACGACTTCATTTCGGGATCATTTGTTACCGGGTAATCAGGAAAAGTGGACACTTGAAATATTCGACTCAGCCAATCCACAAGCGCCGGCAGAGTTGGTGAGTACACTCTATGATGCATCGCTCGATCAGTTTAGATTGCACGAATGGTATCTTCCGCAATCTTCCATACTGGGTATCTTTCGGGTAAATTTTAATTTTCAGCATAATTTTAAAGGCGAATCATCGTATGTATATTATGCCCCGGAAATTAATTATAGAAATTATCCTACTCCAATTCCTTCTAGACTTGCAGAAGATGCTTATGAATTGTATAATCAACAACGAGAAAGGCGCATTAACGGACAAAAGCGTGTTTTGCCTATTATTTTCAGACCCTTTAAGGGATCGCTCAATGAAGTAGTTGTTGCCTACGACCAAGCGCCTGCTTTAAGTTTATCCAGCGAAAGTACTTCCATAAAAATTAGAGGTAAGAGTTCTATACAAGCATCCAATTCGAATCCATTCGGTTACAACCAATCAGACAAAGAACCATCGGCTATAGAGAACAAAAAATCTGAGTTCCCTGCATTTGAAGCCAGAAAGAATTTATCAGAAACCGGCTTTTTCTTACCGCATGTGTATGCGAACGAAAAGGGTGTGTATTCCATCGAATTCACTGTTCCAGAATCTTTAACCAAGTGGAAGTGGCTAAATTGGGCACATACGCGCGACATGTCGGTAGGCATATTGCAGAAAGATGTATTCACCCAAAAGCCCCTGATGGTAATTCCACAGCTACCCAGATTTCTACGGGAAGGCGATCAACTAGAACTGAGTGCACAAATCGCCAATCCGGGTGACAGTGAATTAACAGGTCAGGTGATGTTAGAATTAGTAGATGGAGATACCGAAAAACCTGTAGATGGCTGGTTTCAAAATGTTTTTCCCGTTCAATATTTTACGGTGGCTGCCGGAAAAACCCATCCGGTAAAATTTCCGATACAAATTCCGTTTGGCTATAACCGTCCTTTATTAATAAGAATTAAAGCCTTTTCAGGACAATTTTCAGATGGTGAGCAACAATTACTTCCTGTAATTACGCAAAGAACGTTGGTAACAGAAAGTAAATCCTTTTGGACAAAAAGTGATACCAGTTTATTGCTCTCCTTCCCAACATTGCTCAACAATACCAGTGGTACCCTAACCCATGAGAGTATTCAGTTAGAAGTGGCAACGCAACCTGCCTGGTATATTGTAAAAGCCCTGCCCTATTTACTGGAAAATAATAATCCCACAGCAGAACAAGTAAGCAATCGAATCTTTGCCAATCAACTGTCTTTTCATATTCTTCAACAATTCCCTGCCATAAAGCAGGTAATAGAACAATGGAAAAAAGATACTACCGCACTGCAAAGTAAGCTAGCTTCTTCTCCACAAATCCAATCCATCCTTCGGGAAGAAACCCCCTGGTTACAAGAATCGGCAGATGAACAAGTACAGATGAAAAATTTGAGCCTATTATTAGATAGCAGCCGAATGATGGATGAGCTAGAATTAATTCCGAATCAACTGGCTTCTTTTCAGTTACCATCCGGAGGATTTAGCTGGATGAAGGGAGGCTATGCGGATGAATATACTACTTTGTATATACTAGCAGGTCTTCAAAAGCTGGATCAACTGCAGGCATGGATTCCGAAGATTCAACAGAAAGTAAATCCCCTGAAAAATTCTGCGATTCGTTTTATGGATAGCCTGCTGCATGTTTATTTTATAAAGGATTATACAGCAACCTCCCAATCGAAATATAAAACCATTGCACATCATTGGTTAGAATATTTACAAATAAGAAAACATTATTCCGATATCCCCGCTCAATTTCCGGCTGACTTAGCACGCTTAGAAAAAGAGATTTTACCCAACTGGCGGAAATATAACCCTCAACAACAAGCTAGAATTGCTTCCATCATGTTAACTGGTTTGCAAAAAGATACGGCACTTACAAGAATTATTCCCTCCTTGATGGAAAAAGCCATTCGCGATTCGATACAGGGGATGTACTGGAAATATGGCGGCTATTCGGGTGGTTTTGAATCTCCCCTTTCGATGCAAACCAACCTGTTATTATTGCTTGCCCAGGCAGGCGGGGCCACTACAGTCAGGTACCAAAAAGACATAACTGAAATGATTCGCTGGATGATTCAACAAAAGAAATCAAATCATTGGGCTACCACCCCTGCTACTGCAGAAGCTTGCTTTGCCTTACTAAATAGTTTACCAAGCAATTATCTGAATAACCCCGCAAGAAAAATAACCTTCCGGGTTGGAGAACAAACCTTTCAGATTTCTCCCGAACAAACGGAAGCCGGAACCGGATTTTATAGGCAAAGAATCGATGGCAAAAAAGTAAATACACAAATGGGTAATATCCGAATGGAAGTGGCCAGCGAAAAAAATTCAACTATACAAGCTACCGCACCATCCCCTGTATCGGGTAGTATTTACTGGCAGTATTTAGAAAATATGAATGCGGTAAAGGGTAGTGCACATCCGTCACTATCTATAGAAAAAAAACTATTTGTGCAAAAAGACAGTCTACAATCAAAATTACTGATACCAATACAATCCCTTACGCCACTTCGCAGGGGTGATCGGATTATTTGTAGATTAATTATAACCTGTAAGCAACCGATGGATTATGTATTTGTAAAAGATATGCGTGGCTCGGGAACAGAGCCGGTAGATGTAATCAGCAGCTATCGTTGGCAGGATGGGGTAGGTTACTACCAAACCACCCGGGATGCCCATACAGGGTTTTTCTTCCGGCATTTGAATAAAGGAACCTTTATAATCGACTATTCAATTAATATTACCCATGTCGGGTCGTTTGCTGCGGGATTAGCCAATATAGAATGTTTGTATGCACCGGAATACCGATCGCACTCCATTAATACGAATCTTCGCGTTGCCGAATAATGGCAGATATTTGCCCTATGGAAGTGGATTATCTGATTATTGGACAAGGCCTTTGCGGTAGTTTTCTGAGCCGGTATTTGCTAGAAGCCGGCAGTTCGGTATTAGTGATAGATCAGCCAGTTGAGAACAGTGCTTCCCGAATTGCCAGTGGAATTATCAATCCGATTACGGGTAGAAGATTGGTAAGAACCTGGGAAATTGAGCAACTGATGCCATTTGCCTGGGAGGCTTACAGCAGTTGGGGCGAACAATTACAACAACCGTTGATTCGCAAAATTAGTGTGCTCGATTTTCCGCCCAACCCTTCTATGCTCCAAGCCTTTGAAGAACGGGCTGCCGAAGATGCTTATTTGCAGTATCCAGTTGCAGCAGACGAATGGAAACCCTTTTTCAATTTTATTTTTCCGCCGGGATTGATACAACCTGCATTATCCATTTCTATCGGAACCCTGCTTACCGCTTGGAGAAAGGAATTAGAAAAAAGGCGCTCTATTCGTTCAGAAGTATTTGAATGGAATGATTTGACTTATTCCGATTCGGAAATTCGCTATCGGGATATAATTGCAAAAAAAATAATTTTCTGCGATGGGGTGAATGGTCAGCAAGTGCCCTGTTTTCAACAATTACCTTTTGCACCCAACAAGGGAGAAGTTATTTGGGCACGCATTCCCCACCTGCCAGATAGCCATATTTACAAAATGGGGATTCATATCGTACCATGGGATAGGGATGTATTTTGGATTGGCTCTAGTTACGAGTGGAACTTTACCCACTACCAACCCACGGAAAGCTTTAGAAATCAAATTGAGCAAACGCTTAAAAAATGGCTCCGAGTTAATTTTCAAATACTCGATCACCGGGCTGCCATCCGACCGGCCAATTTGGAGAGAAGGCCTTTTGTAGGCATCCACCCCCATCATCCCAGCTTAGCGATTTTAAATGGCATGGGTACCAAAGGTTGTTCCCTAGCGCCCTGGTTCGCCCGAGAATTAGCCAATCACCTGTTGCTGGGAACCCCCATCCACCCCCAGGCAGATATAGGTAGGTTTACAAGAATTTTGGGTAAAAATTCATTGGAATGATTATTTTTAATCTTTCGCGTAACCCGTCACTCCTACTTCCAAACCCCATAAACCCTATTATTGGAAATGAATCAAACACCCAAACTAACTCAATCTACCTACGAAATACCTGTTCAGTATAGAAAAATGGAAAACATGCACATTATTTTCTGGCTATTTAAAGATGTGGCCTGGTGCATGGGATGGAAAGTGTTTGCGGTTGTAATGATTATTCCCACTTTGTTCATCTCCCTGATAATCGCTTGGAGAACCCGAAATATTATGTCGGAATTATGCCATAACCTGGCCATTTCGGTATGGATTTCCGCGAATTCGTTTTGGATGATTACCGAGTTCGTAGGTATAGACACCCATTTGGTTGCCGGAAACTTCACTTATAAACATCTTGCCCTGATTCCTTTTACAATCGGATTACTCATTTTAGGCTTCTACTACCTGATATGGAAACCTAAACATCCGCAGGAATTTGAAACGATGTAGCAAATCCCCAAAACTGGATTTTTCGAGAATACCACTCATCATAAAGTACCCGCCGTTGGTAACAGATTCTGTTCCGCTAAACCCCATTCCTATGGGAGGGTAATACAGCTACCTACTATCTTTATGCCTTCAAATAAATGGAGCCTCGCTCCGATGAAATATGAACCCTCTTCTCGATGCCCTGTTATTCCGTTTTCGCCGCCATCATAAGCCGCCAGGGTTAATCGCACTTGTTCCCGTTCAATTGTTGTAATTGATACCCACTCAATTACTAATCACATCCGGCATTTGCCAAATTGAACTGCTGCTAAGCAGCCGGGGACCTGAGTAGCCATTATTTTTTTCAGAGAAGAATGTATGTATGAAACCCATCTTATTATTGATGTTGGTTGGATTATTCCTGTATTGGCTGGTATATAATTGCGAATTATTTGCCAATGCCAACCAACCCAAACAGGCAGCAATATCAACCATCGAACTAACTGCCGACATGCCGCTATCATTGTTGCGCTGGCAACAATAGATTAGTTGCTCTTATCTATTTTGGCTGAAAGCAGGGTGGTGCCCAATCCGAGGAAAGCGATAAAGGTAAATGACCATCGTAGACTGAGGGTTTCGGCAATAAATCCGATAATCGGAGGGCCAATTAGGAATCCGATAAAGCCAATACTAGAAACCGTTGCCAATGCAACAGAAGGAGCCAGGTTTTGCGCATTACCTGCAGCACTATATACAACGGGTATCACGGAAGAAACGCCCAAACCTACCAGCATAAAACCCAGCATGGCAAACAATAGATACGGGAAAAGAACGGCCAGTAATAAACCTGCAAAAATGAGTAAGCCACTTGCCTGCAATACCTGTTGTTTTCCCAAACGGGTAATAATCCAGTCACCCAGAAATCTTCCGCCGGCCATGGTACACATGAATGCCGTATAACCCAGCGCAACCAGCTGGCGCGGAGCATTTACTACTTTTTGAAAATATACGCCACTCCAATCGAACATGGCTCCTTCGCAGGCCATGCAACAAAAGGCAATCAAACCCAATAACCCAAGCTGTTTATTGGGTCGAACCATAAAAGCTGAAGATTGGGTTTGTGCATCCCCCTGTATCAATCGGGTATTGGCTACAATAACCAGCGAGGTTGCCAATGTTACAATTACCAGAAAGTGCGAAAAAAGAGTAGCATTGAGTGCTATCAGCAGGTTACCTAAAGCAGCCCCTGTAAATCCGGCCAAGCTCCAAATGGCATGAAACCCCGCCATGATAGATCGGCCATATAATTTTTCTACCCCCACCGCCTGGGTATTTACGGCGATGTTGCATAAATTACCAATCATACCAAAGAGAAATAAAATCACCCATAATTGGCTAACACTGGCTGCCACACTAATCAACAACAACAGCAAACTATACAATAAAATGCCACTTAGTAACATGGTTTTGCTGCCATATTTAGCAATCATCCAACCCCAAAGTGGCAAGCTAATTAATGAACCTGCCGGTAAGGCAAACAAAACACCTCCTAAAGCCCCATTGCTCAAATGATGCATTGCCTGCACTTCTGGTATTCGACTGGCCCAACTGGCAAAAGTGAGTCCGGAAGCAAAAAAAATAGCAGCAACCGCCCATCGATGCAGCTGGCGGGGAGGAGGAGTCCATTTCATGCTACAAAGATGTGTGAAAACAGGGGAATCTGCCAAAACCAAAAGCATGCCTCATTTGGGTTATATTTGTGGTGCAAAATAGAAGGTGGGCTGCAAAAGCAACCCCCATTGAGAATAGAAATTTATCCCTATGTATCGTTCACACACTTGTGGTGCTTTAAGAATGCAGGATGTTAATCAAACGGTTACCCTGGCAGGATGGGTTCAAACCATTCGAAAATTTGGTGCCATCACTTTTATTGACTTGAGAGACCGATATGGTATCACTCAATTATTGTTAGGCGAAGAATTGAATAGTCAACTTACCGATCAGCCACTCGGCAGAGAATATGTATTACAGGCAACCGGGAAGGTTACAGAAAGGAGTAATAAAAATTCTCAAATAGATACGGGAGATATAGAAGTAGTGGTTACTTCATATATGATATTAAATAAATCGGCTGTTCCTCCTTTTACAATTCAGGATGATACCGATGGCGGCGATGATCTTCGCATGAAATACCGATTTCTTGATTTACGAAGGAATGCCGTGAAAAAAAATCTGGAGCTACGCTATTCCGTAAATCGTGCAGCAAGAAATTACCTACATCAGCAGGGTTTTATGGATATTGAAACTCCTTTTCTAATTAAATCTACCCCGGAAGGAGCCCGGGATTTTGTAGTTCCCTCTCGGATGAATGCAGGACAGTTTTATGCCCTGCCCCAATCGCCACAAACTTTTAAGCAACTGTTGATGGTAAGTGGGTACGATCGTTACTATCAGATTGTAAAATGTTTTCGGGATGAAGATTTGCGTGCCGACCGACAACCTGAATTTACCCAGATAGACTGCGAAATGGCTTTTGTTGAGCAAGAAGATATATTACAAATGTTTGAACAACTGATTAAACAAATCTTTAAAGATGTAAAGCAGATAGATTATACAGATGCGGTTGAAAGAATCAGTTGGGAAGAAGCGATGTGGACCTACGGAAATGATAAACCGGATATTCGGTTTAACATGAAGCTGGCTAACTACAAATTTCCACTGCATACTTTTCCGGAAAAGAAAGAAACCCTTAGCAACAGCCTACTCTCATCAGGAGTTACCGGTTTCCCGGTATTTGACCAGGCAGAAACGATTATTGGATTTGCCGCAGCAGGTTGCAGTGAATATACGCGCAAACAAATAGATGAACTTACCGAATGGGTTAAGCGTCCTCAGATAGGTATGCAAGGGATGGTTTACATTAAATGCAATTTGGATGGTACTTTTAAAAGCAGTGTTGACAAATTCTTTGGGGAAGAATCGCTTCAAAAAATTGCCGCAGCTACAGGCGCACAGGCGGGCGACTTGGTTTTGGTATTAGCCGGAAAAGAAGAGAAAACCCGCAAAGCGGCCAGTGAACTTCGGTTAGAAATGGGTAAACGACTAGGCCTAAGAAAAGAAAATGAATTTAAGTTGCTGTGGGTGTTAGACTTTCCCTTATTCGAATATGCAGAAGAAGAAAATCGCTGGGTAGCCAGACACCATCCCTTTACCGCCCCCAAGCCGGATCATATTGCTGTGATGATTGATAACGATCCGGAGATTAAAGACGCAGCCAAGTACCTCGAACACCCTTATGCCAGCATCAAAGCCAACGCCTATGATATGGTTTTGAATGGCAATGAGATAGGTGGCGGATCCATCAGGATTTTCCAGCGACCGCTTCAGGAAAAAATGTTTGCCGCGCTGGGTATGACGGAAGCCGAGGCACTGCATAAATTCGGATTTTTACTGGGCGCATTTGAATATGGCGCCCCCCCGCATGGTGGTATTGCTTTTGGCTTCGACAGACTATGTGCTATTTTAGGAGGCAGCGAAAGTATCCGGGATTTTATTGCTTTCCCAAAAAACAACAGTGGTAGGGATGTAATGCTAGATGCCCCGGGAACAATTGACCAACATCAATTAGATGAATTGCATATCCAATTAAACAAAAAATAATTTATACGCTGTTGAACCAGCTAATTTATTGAACCAGATTTGTATTATAATTTTTATTTAATTCAGATAAACTTTTCCCATTGAACAATACACAAAAAAGAATATTTCAAATTTTAACCTACCTACTTCTTCCCATCGGATTATTCTTCGGTGTAATGGGTGTGGGCATGTTATTTTTGGCAATAGTTAATACCCAAATACTTTTACCGGTTTTTATGCTGGCCTGTTTTGCTATCTATGTATATTGCAGCCACCGATTTTTGCAAAAAATAAACGCGCACGAACAAATTAGTAAAAGTTTGCGCGACTGGATGCGGGTAAATGCCTATGTATGCGTATTTATGAGTATTCTTTTTATTATGAATACCGCAGTGATCATTTATTTGCCTAGTGAAAAATTGGAAGGCTTTTTACAACCCTCTCTAGATAGTATGGGTAATCTCGCCAATGGGCTAAGCATCGAAAAACTCACTCAACAAATGAAATCTTTTTCCATCTTTCTGCTGATATTGAGTAGTTTATTACTGGTTCATATTTTTCTAAACTTCCGTTTACAAAAAATGCACGCTGCCGTAAGCGAGTAGCTACCTTATTTTCAACTTTTGTAAAACAAACGCAAATGTTGCATCCGACCACTCCACTGGCAGAAAGAATGCGGCCCCAAAAACTGGAGGAGATGGCAGGCCAGCAACATATAACCGGAGAAAATAGCATCTTACGACAATCTATACAGAGGGGAACCATACATTCTATGATTTTATGGGGGCCGCCGGGAGTTGGTAAAACAACCCTTGCACAAATCATTGCGCAAAGCCTGCAGGTACCTTGCCACCAGTTAAGTGCCATCAGCAGTGGCGTAAAAGAAATTCGGGAGGTGATAGAAGCTGCCAAATTAGTAACGGGAACCATTTTATTTATTGATGAGATTCATCGCTTTAATAAATCGCAACAGGATGCATTACTGGGTGCCGTTGAAAAAGGTATCATAACCCTGATTGGAGCAACTACCGAAAATCCCTCTTTTGAAGTGAACAGTGCCCTTTTAAGCAGGTGTCAAGTATATGTGCTCAAATCCCTTGCTGAAAGTGATTTACTGCAGCTATTGCACCAGGCTATGCAGCACGATGCCATCCTTAGTAAATATTCCATTCACCTTCAAGATACTGGCGCCCTACTACAATTAGCAGGAGGTGATGGCAGAAAATTATTAAATCTGTTTGAACTGGTGGTGCAAAGTGAAATAGCCGAAAGAAAAACGCCTACTGATACAATCGTTGTTACGAATGAAGGGGTTATGAAAGTGGCCCAGCAAAAAGTTGCTTTGTACGACAAAAACGGAGAGCAACATTACGATATTATTTCAGCCTTTATCAAAAGCATGCGGGGCAGCGATCCGAATGGGGCAGTATACTGGCTGGCCCGTATGATTGAAGGAGGGGAAGAGGTAACCTTTATTGCCCGGCGAATGCTAGTTTTTGCCAGTGAAGACATAGGTAATGCAAATCCAAATGCCTTATTACTGGCCAATGCAACTTTTGACGCAGTATCAAAAATCGGATACCCCGAAAGTCGCATCATTCTTTCTCAATGTGCTATTTATTTGGCTGGCTCCCCAAAAAGTAACGCTTCCTATGAAGCCATCCAGGAGGCCCTTCAATTGGTAAAACAAAAAGGCGACCTCCCGGTTCCACTGCATATTCGAAACGCCCCCACCGGGTTGATGAAAGACCTCAACTATGGAAAAGGCTACCAATATTCGCACCTGGGAGTAGGTAACTTTATTGAACAAGAATATCTCCCCGAATCGTTACATGGCCATACCTTTTATAAACCCGGCCAAAATCCGCGCGAACAGGAAACAAAAAAGTTTCTGAAAGAACGATGGAAAAACAAATATGGCTATTAAACACGGCTTTACATCATCTTCCCCAATTCAACCTTATGTTTTCAACATCAACTCCTGATATTTCCATTCAATGCGTTCCATTTGATTCGCTTACGCCCCTTCAGCTATATACCATCATTCAGTTGAGAAATGCGGTATTTGTGGTTGAACAAAACTGTGTGTTTCAAGATGCAGATGGAAGAGATCCCTACTGTTACCACCTGATGATTTGGCACAATAACGAATTAGCTGCTTATGCAAGACTAGTTCCTCCGGGAGTAGCTTATGAGTATATGTCTATTGGAAGGGTAATTTCTTCGGGCAGTAAGAGAAGAATGGGAGCAGGCAAATTATTAATGAAAGAAGCCATATCAAATTGTTACTTACTATTTGGGGAAGGCCCCATAAAAATTGGCGCGCAACTCTATCTAAAAGATTTTTACGCATCATTTGGTTTTGAAGCTATTGGCGACATTTATCTGGAAGATGATATTGAACACATACACATGATTAAAAAATAATCATTTATCCGGCAGCTAATTCAGACTTGAGAAAACGAGCGGTATGACTTTCCTTTACATCAACTAATTTTTCGGGTACGCCCTGAAACATTACTTTACCGCCGCCCCCACCGCCTTCGGGGCCCATATCAATAATATAATCAGCTACTTTAATTACATCCATATTGTGCTCAATTACCAACACGGTATTTCCGCGGTTTACCAGTTTATTAAGTACATCCAGTAAGTGCTGAATATCCTGAAAATGTAATCCCGTTGTGGGTTCATCCAATATATAAAATGTTTTGCCGGTATCTTTTTTCCCTAACTCAGTGGCAAGTTTTACTCGTTGTGCCTCACCGCCACTAAGGGTTACTGCAGACTGACCTAGTGTAATATATCCCAAACCCACATCCTGCAATACTTTAATTTTTCTATACAAATAGCCAATAGGTTGAAAGAATTCCACGGCTTCGGCTACCGTCATATTCAATACATCACTGATGGATTTACCCTTATATCGTATTTCCAATGTTTCGCGGTTGTATCGTTGTCCGTTACATTTTTCACAATGCACATATACATCCGGAAGGAAATTCATTTCTATAACTCGCATACCACCGCCCTCACAAACATCGCACCTGCCACCTTTCACATTAAACGAAAATCTACCCGCTGCATAGCCTCGTATTTTGGCTTCCGGAACCGAGGCAAATAGGGTTCTGATTTCTGTAAAAAAACCACAATAGGTAGCCGGATTACTGCGAGGGGTTCTGCCAATCGGGGATTGATCAATCTCAATCACTTTATCAACAAACTCTAAACCCGAAATACTGGTAAAAGATTGAGGGGTTACCCGACTGTTATAACAATGCTTAGAGAGCAAGGGATAGAGGGTTTCATTAATCAAAGTAGATTTTCCGCTGCCACTTACCCCCGATACAACTATAAAGGTTGCTAGCGGAAATCGTACCTGTACTTTTTTTAGGTTATTTCCTGAAGCCCCTTTTAATTCGATGGTATTTCCGTTTCCCTTTCTTCTGATTTCGGGCAGGGGAATTTTTTTTGTGCCATTCAAGTAGGCAGCTGTATCCGAACCACTCTTTAAAATTTCGAAGGGTGTGCCGGCAGCAACAATTTGGCCACCCTGTTTTCCGGCCCCGGGGCCAATATCTACCAGATAATCGGCAGCCAACATAATATCCCGATCGTGTTCAACCACTAATACATTATTGCCAATATCTCTCAGATTAAGCAGCGACTGGATAAGCCGTTGATTGTCGCGCTGGTGAAGGCCTATAGAAGGCTCATCTAACACATAGGTAATTCCTTGAAGCTGCGATCCTATTTGTGTAGCCAAGCGGATACGCTGCGACTCGCCCCCACTTAAGGTTCGCGTAGGCCGATTGATGGATAAATAATGTAAGCCTACATCCAGCAAAAACTGCAGCCGCTCCCGAATCTCTTTTAAAATATCTCTTGCAATTTGCCGCTGCTTATTAGATAACTTTTTTTCGATACCTACTAACCAGACTTGCAAAGCATCCAAATCCATTTCACTCAACTGTGAAATATTTTTCCCATCAACAAAAAACCACCGACTCTCTTTTTTTAGTCTTTGCCCTTCGCATGTGGGACAGGTTTGTATGCTCATAAACTTTTCAACCCATTCATGCAAGGTTTCCGTGCTATTGCCATGTGTGAACCACCGCTGTAACATGGGAATGATGCCCTCATATACTCCTTGATCGTATAAAGAAGTAACGGGACTATCCTCAGCATTCATCACTTCCAGCGGTCCGGCATCTGGGGAAGCAAACAAGAGTAAGTTACGTGCGGTGGGGGTAAGATCACGGATAGGCTTATCTAGACTAATTTTATTCTTTTTAGCAAAAGCTACAACAGATTTAAATAAATACGCATCTCTTTCTTCACCTAATGGTGCGATACCACCTTCTTTTACAGAAAGGGAAGCATCCGGTATTACGGCCGACAAATCAATAACGGAAATAGTACCTAACCCTTTACAATTCTCGCAGGCCCCATAGGGTGAATTAAAAGAAAAAGAATTAGGAGAGGGCTCCTCATAACTCAACCCCGTAGTCTCACACATCAATTGCTTTGAATATTGAATGATTTTTCCCGAATTATTAACCAGGAGAAAGAGTAAGTCCTTCCCCATTTTTAACGATTGCTGCACACTCTGGCTGATACGAACCCTCATTGAATCATTAACGGGTAAGCGATCAATTACCACTTCTATATCATGTATTTTATATCGGTCTACCTGCATTTTTGGTTTGAGGTCTAGAATTTCACCATCCACCCGCACTTTTAGAAAACCTTTTTTTCGGATTTCCTCGAATAATTCCCGGTAATGTCCTTTTCGTCCTCTTACTACCGGAGCCAATAAAGTAATGGCATCTCCGGAAAATCTATCGTAAATATTGGCAATGATTTCCTCCTCACTAAACCGTACCATTTTTTTACCCGTTTCATAGCTATGAGCTTCGCCTATACGGGCATACAATAAACGCATGAAATCGTAAATTTCGGTAACGGTACCAACGGTGGATCGGGGGTTTTTATTGGTAGTTTTTTGCTCGATAGAAATAACGGGGGATAAGCCAGTTATTTTATCAACTTCCGGGCGTTCCATATCGCCCATAAACTGACGGGCATAGGCACTAAAACTTTCCATATATCGTCGTTGCCCCTCGTTAAAAATTGTATCAAATGCCAGTGAAGACTTTCCACTGCCACTTACCCCGGTAAAAACTACGAGTTTGTTTTTGGGTATGGAGATATCAAGATTTTTCAGATTGTGCTCACGCGCTCCGGTAACAATGATATAGTCGTTATCAGGTAGAGAAGCAGATAATTCAGAAACGGAACGCTTAGCCATATATAAATGTAAATATAACAAAGCCACTTGGGAAAGGTTGGAAATAAACTACCTATACAGGATTTTTTTGGGGGAAATACTAAAATAATTATCTTTGTATAAGTTCTTTATTCATACTTATCAAGAAAGGCAGAGGGAATTAGGCCCTGTGAAGCCTTGGCAACCCATGAAACCCGTGTATCGGAATCATGAAGGTGCCAAATCCGACCACACTTGTGTGGGAAGATAAGTCAGTGTTACACAACCTTACAGGTCGTACTTTTCTCGACCGGTTTATTACCCTGCTTTCTTGTTATTATGTTGTAAGAATGATGTGTTTCATTCATTCATCGCTTTGCCTTATACCCTAAAAGCAGAGCAAACAAAACTGTTTAACATGATAACGGCCACTCAATTAATTCACAGCATACCTGTGGATGAACAAACAGGCGCAATCGCTGTACCTATTTATGCAACCTCCACGTTTGTTCAAGAAGCACCTGGCATAAACAAAGGATTCGACTATGCCCGAACAGCTAATCCTACCCGAAAAACATTGGAAAGCCTGATGGCTGTATTAGAAAAAGGACAAACCGGCCTTGCATTTTCTAGTGGCTTAGCCGCGATTGATGCGGTAATCAAGCTGCTAAAATCTGGGGATGAAATTCTTGCAGTTGATGATATTTATGGGGGTGCTTTTCGACTTTTTACGGCAGTTTACGAACAGTATGGCATACAGGTAAAACTGGTAAACACTGCTGATGCTGCAGCGGTAGAGAATGCCATTACTGGGGCTACCAAATTGATCTGGCTAGAAACACCCAGCAACCCAACCTTAAAGGTTTCAGATATAGCTGCTATTGCCCGTATCGCAAAGAAAAATGGTTGTTTGCTGTGTGTAGATAACACTTTTGCTACCCCAATTTGCCAGCAACCTCTTACACTGGGAGCCGATATTGTAATGCATAGTGCTACCAAATATCTGGCTGGCCATAGCGATTTGATTGCCGGCATTCTGGTAACGGCCGATGCCGAGCTGGGAAAAAAATTACAATATTTTCAGAATGCCTGTGGAGCAATTTTAAGTCCCTTCGACAGCTGGCTGGTAATTAGAGGCCTAGAAACCTTGCATCTTAGAATAAAACAACAGGAGCAAACTGCACAAGAAATTGCAGCATATCTCTCGCAACATCCGGCGGTAGCCCATGTAAATTATCCGGGATTACCCACCCATCCTCAGCATGCCATTGCTAAAAAACAATCAAATGGATTTGGAGGGATGGTATCCTTTAGCTTAGTGAATGATACTTCGGAAGCCGTATTACCCGTAATTACGCAAACCCGCTTATTCAAATTAGCAGAAAGTTTAGGTGGAATAAAAAGTTTGCTTTCGCATCCCGCAAGTATGACGCACAAAAGTATTCCGGTAGAAAAAAGAATAGCGGCGGGTGTTAAAAACAGTTTAATACGATTGTCGGTTGGGCTAGAAGAAGCAAAAGATTTAATTGCCGACTTAGCACAGGTGCTGGATAAATTAGTACCATCGTATCGTATAGAACAAAATAAATCGAAACAAATTTTAGAACACGCTAATTAATAGTAATTACATGAGCACACAACCACCTTTAGTTATTGGCCTATTCGGTTTTGGGGTAGTAGGAGAAGGACTGTATAAAGTTTTACAGCAAACCCCTTCCCTTCGCGCTACTATAAAAAAAGTATGCATAAAAAATGCAAACAAAAAAAGAGCGGCACCCGACAACCTCTTTACAACCCGAAAAGAGGATATACTGGATGATCCGGAAATAAATGTAGTAGTAGAAGTGATTAACGAATCGGAAGCAGCATTTGCAATTGTTGCTGTTGCACTTGCCAGAAAAAAGGCAGTAGTAAGTGCAAGTAAAAAAATGATTGCAGAACACTTAGAGGAGTTATTGAAATTACAACAGGAAACTGGTACACCCATGTTATACGAATCGGCAGCCTGTGCCTCCATACCTGTGATTAGAAATCTAGAAGAATATTATGATAATGACTTACTCCATTCGATTCGGGCGATTGTAAATGGCTCTACGAATTTTATATTAACCAAGATGTTCGAAGACCGCCTAGATTTTTCGGATGCCTTATTGCTGGCCCAGCAACTGGGATTTGCAGAAACCGATCCCACACTGGATGTAGACGGATGGGATGCGCTGCATAAATGGATTATCTTACTCACGCATGCATATGGTATTGTAGAAACTGCAAATCATGTTTTATTTTCGGGCATTCAACATATTCAACTATCGGATGCTGTAATTGCCAAAGAAAAGCAGTACGATATAAAATTAATTGCACAGGCCAAAAAACTGGTGAACGGAAAAGTAGCTGCCTTTGTTCTCCCTCAGTTTGTACAATCGAGCGACCCTTTGGCATTTGTAAAAAATGAATACAACGGAGTAGTAATAGAGAGTGGATTTGCAGACAAACAATTTTTTTATGGAAAAGGAGCCGGCAGCTTTCCAACAGCTTCTGCTGTGTTGAGTGATATTTCGGCACTACGGTATCAGTATCGGTATGAGTATAAGAAAAAATACTATCATAACCCACATGAATTAACGGATGACTATTATTTAAAAGTATATCTAAGTTTTACTGACTGGAAGCAGATACCAAGGGAAAAGTTTGAGTGGATAGAAGAGTGGCATGCGAATTCCGACAGGAAATATCTGGTGGGAGTAATTCATCAACATCACCTCAAAAGCGCTACGTGGTGGAAAGAGGATGCCATTAGTTTAATTGTTATGCCAGACCCGATTATTGACAATATGGATATTATACAACTCAAGAAAAAAAGTTTAGAGCTGGCAGGTATTCAATAGAAATTGCCCATGCAAAGACGGGAAGTTTCTATCAATTAAAATTGCTATATCTTTATGATTGCGGGTAAAACATATGAAACTTTCTGCCATACTATTACAGGCCATGCTATTGGTAATTACCACGGCACTTCTATTATTTTTGGGAAGCTGGTTATCTGGTAAATATGCTTTCTTTTTACTACTAAACGGCAATGGGGGACCAATAGCAGATTGGTTATTTAAGGGTTGGACGTACCTCGGAGATGGGATTATGTGGGTTATTGCTTTTTTGCTTACTTTCCGTTACTTTAAAAGCAGGTGGAAACTAACTTTATTAAGTCTGATTATTTCAACCCTACTGGCACAGGGAGGAAAGCATATTATATTTCCTGATGAAATGAGACCTGCGGCCGGACAAATAGCGTTAAGCCAAATACATACGGTAACCGGGGTTGAATTGCATATTAGCAATAGTTTTCCATCCGGCCATACAGCAGCAGCCTTTACCTTATTTTTATTGGCGTGTATATTGCTACCGAACCGATATACTTTACTTATTGGCTACTGCCTGTCATTGGGGGTAGGGTATTCTAGGATATACCTGGCGCAACATTTTCCTACTGATGTGGCGGCTGGTATGTTAATTGGGGTGGCTACCCTATTGAGTGCACGATATCTCGAGTTTTTACTGGATGAGAAAGAAAAAAATTCAGCAATATGAAACCTTGGCTATTAAAGTACCTGATAATTGCGGGTTATTTACCCATGTGCGTATGGGGGCAGGATACTACGCAGCAGATTGTGCGTGATAGAATAAATCTGCCTACTCAAATGGTTAAACCCTATGTAATTTTGATATCTGCAGACGGGTTTCGGGCAGATATGGCAGAAAAGTTTGGAGCAACCCATATATTAGAACTTAGTAGAAAGGGAGTAGCTGCCAAATATATGCAGGCTAGTTATCCTACCATCACATTTCCCAATCACTATAGTATTGTAACCGGATTATATCCTGCGCACCATGGTTTAGTGGATAATGCCTTTTTCGACGAAACAACCGGTGAAACCTATCAGATGGCCAATAAGCAACAGGTAGCAGATGCTTACTGGTATGGAGGAAAACCGTTATGGGTATTAGCAGAAGAACAAGGAATGCTAAGTGCCAGCTTTTATTGGGTAGCCTCCGAAAGTGCAATCCGCGGTATCCGGCCTACTTATTTCTATAATTATAACGATAAAATATCCATTGATAATCGACTAAATGCCGTTCGCGAATGGCTAATGCTTCCCGAAGAAAAAAGACCCCATTTTATTACCTTCTATTTTCCGGAAGTTGATTACGCCGGCCATGTATACGGACCAGATGCGCCAGAAACCGGAAAGGCAGTGAGATGGGTAGATGAAGCTGTTTACCGGCTGCACGAATTGGCCAAAGCCTCGGGATTACCTGTAAATTTTGTTTTTGTGTCTGACCATGGCATGACGAACATTGATCCAAAAAAGATAATGCGGTTACCGGCTTGCATAGATACTGCGCGATTTCGGATACCAGTTGGCAATGCACTGGTTCAGTTGTATGCAAAAGATCCGGCTTACATCCTGCCCCAATACCGTTTGTTATTAGAAAATAGAGATTCATATGATGTATACCTGAAAAATGAAACACCCCGGCACTGGCATTACCGCGAAAAGGATGATTATTATAATCGAATCGGGGATATTTTGCTGGTACCCAAAATGCCAGCCATCTTTAATCCCGGAGGGGGAAATATGTCGCCCGGAAAACATGGGTACGATAACCTGGAAAAAGACATGTACGCCAGTTTTTATGCCTGGGGGCCTTCATTTAAAACTGGTTCAGTGATTGAGGGATTTGAAAATGTGCATGTATATCCGATGATAGCACATATATTAGGACTTAATTATTTGAAAAGAGAAATTGACGGAAAATATAAGGTTCTTCGTAAAATTGTGAATAATCATTAAATTTACAAATATTAAAAGGGCTTCCGGGGAGATTTTCTTCCCAAAAGTACTCTTGTAACCCAACCCATGAAAAACGCCATCAAATACCTACAGGTACTTGTCAGCATGCTTTTGCTGATGCTGTTTTTCGTTTTTTCGGGTTTCGCGCAGTCAGCTTTAACGCAAATTCCCCTCGACATTAATTTAGGCGTAACCAAGAGTACAGATTTGGAGAATAAGGGTATTTGTGTAGCCAGGGTTAATTCACCCGACTCGGCTAAAACCCGTTGTATCCGGTTTAATATGGATAACAAATTTTACGCTCATACTAATTTTTCAAGAAATATAGATCGCATCAGTTTTCAGGCAGTAGCACATCATCAAATTCCGGAAAGTTGGAAAAAAATAGGGATCCGGCTTGCCAGTAGTTATCGATACCAGAAAGCGAAACAGGCGGAATTAAACAATACAAAAACTGCCCAGCAGGAAAATGGTAATTCCCTTTCCGAATTTAAGGCCATTATTATTGCTCAAAATGCCAAAGAAATTACCACAAGGGTTTCATACAAAAGTGATTATCAGATTGGAGAAACAGTGGCATTTGTAATCGATAATTACCTTTTTACGGCCGAGTTTATGAAGTGGGTTAAACCGGAGTGGTGTAAAGAATGTCCTACCTATTCTGACTATGATAATGGGTTGGTTTCGTTAGAGGTTAGTCGTCCTTATTAACCCAAAATGCTCCCTTTCCTTTAATTAGCTTCCCTAATCTTTCCAACGCCATTCACCGGCAATTTGAAGTGGTTCCTTCAATTTATTTTTTATCAAGAATAGGCGGGTCTCCTCCTCCGACAGGGGCCGGGCACTGATAGTAGCTGTATTAGCCAGGGCATATATCAGCATAGCATTAAATCGAATCGTATTCTTCATGCCCTGTTCATCCACCAGATTAAAGTCATCACAATCTGCATGATAACATGGGCCTGCATTATTGGGCAATGAACCACCTGCCGCACCGCCCGTTGGTATACCCTGCAACATAAACGGCTGGTGATCACTATGCAATCCGGCACCTGCTCTAAAGGTATTCGGGAAATTGGGTTCTACTTGCTGAATGGTAGCGCCTATTTGCTGAAATAGGTCTTTGGTGGATTCTGTTGAAGAAGAAAATCCCTTGGGATCATTGGTCATATCATAATTCAACATGTATCTGATTTTACCCAAAGATTTACTTTTCTTTGCTTCCTGTACATAATGCCTAGATCCGAGTAACCCCTGCTCCTCCCCCATGAACATAACAAAATCAATGGTTCTGGCAGGTTTTATTTTCAACGCCTGAAAGGTTCTTGCCATATCCAGCACCGAAAACGATCCTATTCCATTATCAATTGCACCGGTGGCTAAATCCCAACTATCCAGATGTCCGCCAACAACAATTTTTTCCTGGGGTAGTTTAGTACCTTTTATAGTGGCAATTACATTACGGGCTTTAATCAATGCCGATTGATTGGTCATTTTAATATTTGCCTGTAATGGATTTTGTAAAAGCTGTTCCTTCAGTTTCATGCCATCTTCTTTGCCAATACAAATTGCTGGAATAGGAATTAACTTTCCGGTAACTGAGGCGGTTCCTGTTAACAAGATACCACCGGGAGGGGTATTGATAATAATGATACCCTTAGCGCCATACTTAGTAGCCAAAGCAGTTTTTTCGGAGCGGTGTAATGTGCCGGTCCCCGGTTTCGAATTAGGGAGTACCCCCAAATAAACAAGGGCGATTTTATTTTTCACTTTTTCTGGTTGGGCTAGGTAATCTTCTTCTAATCCATTCCCCATATCTACCAGTGGTAATTCAATAATCGATTTAACGGGCGAATGCGCCAAGGTTACTGCTTTAACGGGCAGCAAATTACCGGCAGTTCCTATTGATACTGCCAGGGTTCCCCTGCTCCAACTTTCTACTTCAAATGGCTGAAAACTTACCTGCGAAAAACCCCAGGATTTAAATAATTGATACGCAAAATCTTCGGCACGCTTACCATTGGCTGATCCGGTAAGGCGATGCCCTACCTGCGAAGTGGCTATTTTTAGCTGTCCGTAAGCTTGGGATCGTTCTTGTACCTCCTGATTGATTTGGTTAAACGGTGAAACCCAGGCTGGATTTGGCTGGGCAGTTAAAAACTGGAAAGAAAAAAGATGGACGAACAAACAAATAAAAATATTCCTCATACCAAATATAAATTGAGGTATCAATTTACATAAAAATGAGCGAATGGGTACGGATTAGGGATAGATGAGAAAAAAATCAGAGGAGCGGGTTTAAACAGAGTAACCCCGATTTAATAATATCCGCCAACTCGGGTTTGAGAGTAATGGTTTTAGATTCGCCCCCTTTAACCGTATAGGTAACAGACTCTAATTTGGAATTCATTATTTGCGTCATAAATTTTTCCAAAATATAGTAGGTGTATTGAGTAACCTGTTGCCCTTTTACCCGATTGAGCATAACCAATGCCTGCGGTAATCGGAGGGAAGATTTGTCGGAAAAATTCAGCAACAAATCTCCTTCTAACTGCTTAGGAGCGCTATTAGAAGTGAATGCTAGGGATACATAATTTGATACATTCGCCATTTCAACCCCCAACCCGCAGGTTTCTACTGCTGAAGTTTCTATGGGAAAGGGTGCTAAAAATTTTACAGATAAACCATCGTTAAAATAACGGGTTTGAATTACACAGGAAGGCTGAGAAAAAGCAACCTGAAGAATCCCAATAAATAAAATGGTAATAAGTCTCTTAGAAGCCATGGGGGGGTTATTAAATACTTTGCTTACACAGAAGTAACTAATAACGCTTTTTGCGAAACGATATTGTAATGGGTTCTTGAACATTGGATAATACACAAATATAATAAAAAATATCCATAATTACAAGTAATTCCGAATAGGGGTACACACAAAAAAGCACCCATTGCTAGGCGCCTTTTTTGTTATTATATATTGATTATTATTATTTTACACTTATAACTTTTTTACCTGATAATTTAATGGTAGGAAAATTAATTACACCGTCTACATTTGAAGCAGTTACATTAAACGTATTGGGATACACTGCGAGGTAAATTGGAGCATTGATATCGATACCTGCCTTTAATAAATTTTCCACTTCCAGGTATTGCTCAGTAATATTTTCAGAATTGTTAGCGCTAAAATAAGGGGCATTTCCGGCACTTACATCAGGATGATTAGAAGCGAAAACTAGGTATCCTGTAGGCTTAAACTTGGCAGGTGCTGGAATTGCAGACATTTTCATAACAATCTTATTAAAAGCCTTGGTAGCATCGGTGATAAAAACATCATGTTCAGCAACGGGTCCGAGTATACTAGATCCTACATAGAAGTACCCTTTTACGGTGGTAGTTAGTGCAGAAGAAGCAAAGCCATCTTTACTATACTCTAAGAGGTATTTTCCGGCAGGAACATCTTTAAATTGATATCTGCCATCTACACCAGAAGTTGTTGTTAGATTTATATTGTTCCCAATTAACGTAACGGTAACCCCTGCATTATTGCTAGATAAAGCACCATATTTGTCAACCAGCCATACGGTTCCATAGGGTGTACTATTGGTGTTTTCCTGAACTGGTACTACAGGCTGTTCTATTTTTTTACTGCAAGATGTAATACCGAATCCGGAAATTACCAGAACAAAAAGAAGGGCGAGGGTTGTGTTGATCTTTTTCATTGTATTTGTTTTTTAGTTGTTTGCGATTAGTTTGATAATGCAAACTTCCACCCGCCAGATTAAAGGGAACTTAAAAGGGGCTTAAAAACAAATTAAAACTAATAAACTGAATATCAATATGTTATGATGTGGTCTGCGGATGAAATTTAGGCAGATGCAAGATAAAAACATTTTTTTCCTGCACAACCTTGTACAAAAATGCACCTTGGTGATAGGCAGCTACATTTTTTATTAATAACAAACCTAATCCATATCCCCCCTGCCCTGCCCGATTAGAGGCACGAAAAAAAGGCTGAAATAGTAACGACTGCTCCTCTTCTGGAATAAGTGGTCCGCCATTTGTAACTTGGATGGTTACCATATCCTGCGTAAAACCCAATTGAACAAGCACAGGTTGCTGGTTACCGTATTTGGCGGCATTGGCCATAATATTCAACAAAGCACTTTGTAATAAAGCAGCATCACCCTTTACCTGAAAGTCTTCATCCGATTCAGGCATTTGCAGAAACTGAACCTGTATTTGTATGTAGGGATATACTGTTTGCACTTGCTGGATGGCTTCTTCTACTAATTCGTAGAGTGAAACTGTACTAAACTGATTTACCTGTACAGTTTGCTCGGCCCGTGAAATTTGTAGCAGCCTAGTTACTAATTGAGAAAGCTTATCATGATCTTCTTGTAAACTTTGCAAAAGTTGCCGGTATTCATCCGGGGTTCGTTCTTTTTGTAGGGCTGCATCAATTTGGGTTATAACTACAGCCAACGGAGTTCGCAACTCGTGGGAGGCGTAGCGTACAAATTGCTTTTGTTGCTGAAAAGTTTTAGCCAGTCTGTCTAACATAGCATTATAACTCTTAGCTAAAGCCGCTATCTCATCACCGGATTCTAGCAACCGGTTTTCAACCTTCGCTTTTTCAAAATCCTGATCCCCCGCATCTGCTAAGGATTGTTGCAAACTAAACAAAGGCTGTAAAGCTTTCCCGGCAAACAAATAGGCAGTCAGCAGGGTAACCAATAATATTACAAGTACCCCAACTGCCAGCAATATCATCCAATCTCTAAACAGTGTGGGCTGTTCTTCATCTAAAGCAGCCACTAAAACATAGCGTTCTTGATTTTGATAAGTATAGTAACATCCAACTGTTTCATAATTTCCTTCTGAAAAATAATAGTAGGTATCCTGTTTTATCTGCCGAAGAATTTCCGGTGTATACTGTATCTGATGATCATCTGCACTGCTATACACTACCCTACCCGAATCGTTCAACACAATAGTTTTTTCGTTCCGCCAATCGTGCAGGGTATTCGCATCAATAATACTGAGTAAGGTACTGTCTACTTCTTTTACTTCTTCCAATAACCGAACCGTATTCAGTGCCTTATCCTTGAGTTGATTCCGAAAGTGTGTTCGATGATTGTTGGCAAATAAAAAGTAGATCACACAACAAAAAATCAGCACCATCGCCATTACGGCGGATACAATTACCCAAGCAGATCTTTGTCGGATGGTCATGCTGATTCATCTTTTACATAATAACCAAAACCACTTCGGGTATGAATCAGTTTATCGGGATAGGGTTTATCAATTTTCGCTCTCAAAAAGTTTATATACACTTCCACCGAGTTGGTTCCGGTATCAAAATCCATATCCCAAACTTTTTCTGCCAATTCAGCTTTCGACAATACGCGACCCCTGGCTTTTAGCAGGGTCTCTAATAATAAATATTCCTTGTGGGAGAGTTTTACCAATTTCCCGGCTCTTCGTACTTCTTTAGTAATAGTATCCATCTCTAGATTGCCTGCCACCATTACCTGTTTCTGAACAACGGTATCGTTACCCATTCGCTTGGCAATAGCTTGAATGCGGGCCATCAGTTCGCGAATATGGAAAGGTTTAACCAGATAGTCATCGGCGCCGGCCTCGAATGCTTCCATTTTATCCTCTACCTCACCTAATGCGGTTAGCATCAAAATGGGTAATGCAGGACTTTTTTTGCGAAATTCAGCGCAGAGGGTTAGACCATTCTTACCGGGCAAATTGATATCCAGAATTACGAAATCGGGCACAATTTGTTGAAATAGCTTTTCAGCTATTATACCATCATACGCAATAGTTACGGTATAGTCAGCCTCTTCTAAGGAGGCAGCTAATGATTGTGCCAGTTTCGATTCGTCCTCTACCAGTAAGATATGCATCCTTCAAAAATAATTAAATCATTTGGATCATTCAGCATCCTATAGTAAGAAAATACTTTCTGCGTGCAGGCGTCATTTTTTCTATTGCATACCGTAGCATTGTTCTTGGCATACGGGCAGCAAACTTTATTAAAAAAGCTTCTATTTTTTTCGGGTTCTTTTTCCAGCCTTCCCGCAACATCCATCCAGTTGCTTTGTGCATCAGGTCGTGCGGATGATCAATAAAATGTGCTGCCAACTTCAATAAATCTTCCAAATCATTATTACGAATAAATGCCAACGTAGTAAGAATAGCTACTCTATTTTTCCAAATATTTCTTGACCGGGCAAACTGGTAGAGTATTTTTCGATTTCGATGTTGCAACCAGGAACCTAATATAATGGGGGCTGATGAATCTACCAGATCCCAATTATTAACATAAGCAAGCTTCGACAGATAAAGAGTAACCCATTTTTTTGCTTCGGCAGCATCAGCGCTCTTTAAAAATCGAAGGTTTAGCATAAATAAGGCAGTAAGTCGTATTTCGTGGTAGGGCGATTGCAATAATTGCTCAACGTTATTTAGCTGCACTTCATGGGCATATTTGGCAGCTATGGCCCTTTGGTGGGGTACGGCCACCCCTAAAAATTGATCGCCTTCACCATATTCGCCTTTACCGGTTTTAAAATAACGCAAAGAAACCCGTGCACGCTCTTCAGTGGCATGCTTGCGCAATGCTTGCTCGATTGTTTCCATCCATTCCATGGCATTATTTTTGTTTTAATATACTTACTATTCAGGAAAGACTTTTATATTCACATTTTTTATTATATTCAACAATTGTTTTACTATGCGAAATTCGGCCAATACATATTTACTGCTATTTACAATTGTAAGCATACTGGAATGCTTACCCAAAGTGCTGTTAGCGCAAACTGCCACAGGTAATTCGGGTTCCCTGATTCAGCTAAAAGATGCCGGAGGAAGAATTATTGTTACCGGAGAGAGCAGTATGGAAGTAAACACTTTTTTATTAAAGAAATTTTCGCCTGGTAAGCTTCAATTTAAGGATGGAAAATCAGCCGCTGATACAGCGCTTAACTTTTCGATGCTTAGTCAGGAACTGATTTTTTTAGAGAAGGGAGAGCTATTTAAAGTGAGTAAACCCTATACCAGTTTCTCGCTAGAAGAAAAATTACCCGATGGAAATAGTACAACCAGGAAATTTGAAAATGGCTTCCCCAATATAGACAGGAACAGTGTACAAAGTTTTTATGAAATAATCTATAGTGGCATCGATTGGGTTATATTGAAATATTGGTACATGCAATTGAGGGAAAGAACAGCCTATGGAGGAACCACTGAAAGAACGTATGTTACGCTAACTGACTACTATGTATTTAATCAATCAAAAAATACAATACAATACTTGGGGGATCGGATAAACCTGAAAAATTTAAAAAAGGTAATGCCAGAATTTTCCCAAAAAATAGCCAATTGGCAGGAAAAGAATCCGGTAGCGCCTAAAACGGATGCAGAATTTATAAAGCTATTCGGAGATTTGGAAAACATGCAATAACTTACTGCTGAATGGATATTTTATCCTAAAAGGATAAGCTGAATTTACTATGATGAAGACCGTATATATACTATCCGCAGTTGTAAGTGTTTTGGGCATATTCAGTATAGCACCTTCGTTACTTTCAAAAGCATCTCCTGAAATATCCAAGTCCGCCGCCGAAGCAACACATGTAATCGATACCCCGAAAACGATAGTATGTATGGGGGTGGGTGACATTATGCTGGGATCAAATTATCCTTCTATAAACCTGCTGCCTCCCAATGGTGGAAAAGATATTTTAAATGAGGTAGCACCTCTTCTGCTAAAAGCAGATATAACTTTTGGCAATTTAGAAGGGGTTATCATGTCTGAAAAAGGTACTCCAAAACAATGCAAAAATCCAGCCTACTGTTATGTTTTTAAGAGTCCCGACAATTATGTGCAACATTTTCTGGATGCAGGATTTGATTTGTTGAGTGTTGCGAATAATCATACCGGTGACTTTGGCGCCAAGGGCCGCGAACATACCGCCAAGGTATTACAGGAGGCGGGCATTCAATTTGCGGGTCATGAAACACATCCCTATACGATTTTTGAAAGAAAGGGCATTCGCTATGGTTTTTGCGCATTTGCACCCAATACAGGCACGGTATCCTTATTAAAAATAGAGGAAGCGGTTTCGCTGATTAGGATGTTAAATGATAGTTGCGATATTGTAATTGTTTCGATGCATACAGGTGCAGAGGGAAGCAAGTTCAACCATATTACCCGTAAAGATGAAATATATGTTGGCGAGAACCGGGGGAATCCTTATTCTTTTGCGCATCGTGCCATTGATGCCGGGGCAGATATTGTTTGGGGCCATGGGCCGCATGTTGTACGAGCCGTAGATATATATAAAGATCGCTTTATTGCCTATAGTTTGGGCAATTTTGCCACCTATGGAACCATCAATGTAAATGGGATTAGTGGCTATGCGCCCATCATTGAAATTGAAACCGACCGAATGGGCAAATTTATTAGCGGTAAAATACATTCGGCAATACAACACAAAGGCGAGGGACCCAGATGGGATAGTAGCAATCGGGTTATAATGGAAATAAAAAAGCTTACTGAAACTGATATTCCGGCGTGTGAATTATTGGTGGAAGAGAATGGCGAAATACGATTGAAACGCTCCCAATAGCTCACATCGAATTATAATTATCCAACATCAACTGGCAGATTTCTAATATAGGTCCTTATTGGATCATCGTATACTCTATCTACTCGTTTAGTGCAAAAAAAATCTGTTTGACCACTTTCGCGAATCCAGGTAACTGATTCAATGGTTACTACATTTCCATTTTTCCAATCCTGAAAAGAAATTTCCTTACCAGAAAAAAGAAAATCTTTTTCAAATAATCTAGCAATAGTAGCGAAATATACTTCTTCTGTTGCATAAGCAATTCTAGCAAATGGTAAAATCCCAAAAGTAAGCCATTTCTTTGGCTTCAATGGATAATCAGTCTTTACCCATTTATTAAATCTCTTTTTTCTGAATTGCCGAAATACTTTTGCCCAAAAGGAATTTCTTTTAACTACATCAGATTTGGTAAATAGATGTTTGAAAGATACCTTTTGCAATAACGGAAACATTCTATCTAATAAAGCTTTAGAGATATACAAACCCTCGATTTGACAGCCATACAAATGAAAATGATTAATATTGCTATCGCGCACAGCCATCCAACCCTGATACCATCCCTTATGTAGAATTGCATCATGAGATGAACCTATAAAATCAGATTTCAGCGGATACATTTGCTTAACAAATAATAAATTAGAAGCTAAAAAAACGATGTGACCGAATTCAATTGACTGAGTATATAAAAAAGATATATTGGAAAAATGAGCTTCATAAAGAGATCCATCCATAAATCCAGTTAATAATCTTTCTGGATTAATTAAAACATTTGGCATTGTAGTGAGGCTTTCTAACTCATCGGAGGTAAGCACGAATCGTTGGCTAAGATGAATGACTATTTGAATGGATAAGTGGCTATTATACTTATTAATGTTTTCAATTTGATCTGCCAGTACTTCAACTTTTTCGTGTGCTGGCAAAGAGTAAATTATATGTACCATGGGTATTACATAAAATGATTGCCTAAAATTTTTTCTCCCAATTACCAGATTTAGCAGGAAGAGGAAATGTAAAAATATCAAAAGGCATATTTAATAAATTTTCAAAAACATAAATTACAGCCTCGGCAACTGCACCTTCGCCACCCTTTGACAAAGTTACATAATTGGCATGTTTTTTTGTATGTACGAAAGCGTTAGCCGGTGCAATTGAATAACCTACCTGCTTAAAAACCAGGGGATCATAAATTCCATCTCCCATATAAACAGTTTCACTTGAATCAAACTTATTTGAAATCCATTGTGCCCTTTCAAATGTGCTTACCAATGAAAGAGGATAACCCATATCTTCCTGAATTCGCTTTTGTGATATTGCAAAACCTCGTTTATCTCCAGTAACCATTTCGATATGCATATAACTGGATAATAAACTTAATGCATCATTATCTGCATCGCCAAAAACTTTAACAATCTTACCCTCAGCAGAATAATGAAATTTACCATCCGTGAAAACGCCATCTACATCAAATATGAAATTCTTAAACATTCTTTACTTATTTATTCAAAACCTGAAATAATTGGAGTTTTCCTAGATAAAATAAAAATATATCAAGGGGATGGTGGTGAAGTGGAGACATATTGAGCCAAATAATTGCCCGTAATATCTCCACCTTTTTGATATCTAAATTATTTTCATGCACCCAATTGAATAAAATCTGTTCACATTCCACCAGTGTTTGAAAACGGTGAATATTTAGTTCAACTGAGCCATCCCTACCCTTTTTGATAGAAAAGAAGTTATCATCCACCATTTCATGGTTTACTACCAGATTGTGTGCAAGTTTACCCAAGTCGTAATACATATCACCGGCGGCTAACTCTCCTGCAAAATCCTGTCTCCAGTCAACCAGTTGAAATTGTCCGCCCTCAACCTGTAAAATATTATCCAAAATAAAATCACCATGAAATTGAGAGGGAACTGCACTACAAATCCAATCTTTATCAATTGAATCGAGCATTGTTTTTATAGAAGGGACCAAAACGCCATTAATTTTTTCTTCCCGATCAATTATTCCCCGACTAGAATAAAATTCCTGCAGCCGCTTGTGTGTTTTTGTAAAGTAAAAATCTTCACAAAGTTCACGCATCTTACTGTTCGTAATGTCGGTGGAATGTTTCCAAAGGGTAGTGCTCGACCATTCTAAAAAACTTTTGAAATTAGATGAATTAGCTACTGTTGCGTAGAGTTTTCCTTTCACATAGGGATATCGATAGAAATTATCAGCATACGACTGAATGGGTGGAACAATACCTGCGAGCATTTTATTTCGCAGAATTCTATTTTTACAAATCACTTCATCGTAAAAAAACTTTACAATAAAGCCATTTACTTTAAAAATTGATTCGCCCAGTTTATCCAATACATGCACATCTCCCTGATCTAACTCAGCTTTGGCCTCATTCATTTTATCTACATTTCCGATATCGAGCCATTTGTTAAATACGATACTATCAAAATCAACCTGCTGTACCATTTTCATCAGTACATCAACATCTCCCAAAGAACTGGCATATTTTTTTTCTATAAGCACTTCATCTACAATACTCCAAAAAAGCTGATAATCATGGATACCTACTAAACCGATGTGTAATAAGTCGGGCATCAAATTTCCTTTTTCATACATACTGGTTACACGTGCACCTAACACATCAAAGGAAGCATAATTAGAAGAGCCTTTTCCTCGGAATCCACCATTCCAGTTTTTGGTAGGTGGGGGTACCGGGTCTAAAACAATCGTATCGGAGGCATGAAAGATAAACGGGGTTTGCAATACATCTTTAGCGTGAGATAGTGAATACAATAAACTACTTTTTTCACCTTCGTATCTTTCTACATTAACAAATTCAAATGACCTTTCGGGATAAGCAAGCAGTAAAAAATCCTTTACCTGCTTACCAAAGTATCCAAGCGTTATCACATAAGAAGTATTTTCTGGATAACTTTCTACTATATAGGAAATTGCCGGCTTGTTGCCGATTCGCAGCAATGATTTATTGGTGTATTTAGTAAACTCACCCAATCGAGAACCAATTCCAGAGGTGGTTATCAGAACTTTATACGACATGTTCATTCAGTACTTTTCGTAAAGAAATAGTTTTATTTATAATAGTATCTTCCTGGGGTCGGAATATGGTACCAGTTCCGCAAACCAACACATTGGCTCCTGCCGAAATCATATCGGGCGCAGTTACCGGAGTTACACCCCCATCTACTTCAATAAGTAAATTGGTATTTCCAACTCGGTTGGCCATTTCTCTTATGGATGTTATTTTATTGAGCATGGACGGTATAAAAGGATGCCCTAATACGCCCGGGTTAATAGCCATAATCACTACCATCTCAATTTCTTGTAAGATCCACTCTAGGCAATGTACCGATGTAGCAGGATTGAGTGCTACACCTGGCTTCATTCCGGCTTCCTTTATTTTTTTAATTACCCGTGAAATTTGATGCGTTGCTTCTACATGAAAATTAAAATAATCAGCCCCAGCTAATTGAAAAGTGGTAATAAAATCCTCTGGATTGTTCACCATCATATGCACATCTACCGGGATGGAAGACTTTTTCTTTACTGCCGATAAAATTTCTGGATAAAGACCATACCTCGACACAAAGGAACCATCCATCACATCAAAATGAATCAAATCGATATTTGACTCATTCAACTGAAGTAAATCTCCTTCCATATTAAGGGGATCTGCACAAATCAGGGAAGCAGCTAGTAAACAATTTTTCATAAGATTATTCTAAATTCGAATGACGAGCCCACATCGTATCATGTGTTTCATTCATTTGCTCCATTATTGATAATACCATTGCGTCGAATATCAGCGCCAAACACTGCTCATTTAGGGTAGTCATTGGCTGCCGCGAAGTAAATCCATCTATAGATTTCGTTTTAGAGGGAGCAGACAATTGCACTATCACATCAGCCATTTGACCCATTCGAGAGGCCGGATTTCCGGTAACCAATGCGATGCGACATCCATTTTTTTTAGCAATGGTTACTAGATCAACAATGGTTTGCGTTTCGCCTGACCCAGAGGCTACCAGTAACAAATCACCCGAACCCACCGATGGTACGGTAGAATCTCCTACCATGTGAGCGGAAAAGCCTAAATGACCAAGCCGCATGGTGAAACCCCTCACAGCCATACCAACTCTGCCTGCTCCTGTACTTACAATCTTTTTTGCACTGCGTACTTCCGTAATAAATTGCTTTACTTGGGATTCATCAATCTGTTGAAGCACAGTACCGATTTCTCGTAAAATAAGCTGGATATTATTTTGCATAAATGGGTTGTAAAGCCTGAAAAATAGATAATCTATCTAAATTACTTATTTAAAGGATAAATAAGGTTTGGGTGAATATGTTTTTAGGGGTAGGCTAGGATATTCACAGATATGAATAAACATAAAAATGCAAAAATCCAGCCTACTGTTATGTTTTTAAGAGTCCGGACAATTATGTGCAACATTTTCTGGATGCAGGATTTGATTTGTTGAGTGTTGCGAATAATCATACCGGTGACTTTGGCGCCAAGGGCCGCGAACATACCGCCAAGGTATTACAGGAGGCGGGCATTCAATTTGCGGGTCATGAAACACATCCCTATACGATTTTTGAAAGAAAGGGCATTCGCTATGGTTTTTGCGCATTTGCACCCAATACAGGCACGGTATCCTTATTAAAAATAGAGGAAGCGGTTTCGCTGATTAGGATGTTAAATGATAGTTGCGATATTGTAATTGTTTCGATGCATACAGGTGCAGAGGGAAGCAAGTTCAACCATATTACCCGTAAAGATGAAATATATGTTGGCGAGAACCGGGGGAATCCTTATTCTTTTGCGCATCGTGCCATTGATGCCGGGGCAGATATTGTTTGGGGCCATGGGCCGCATGTTGTACGAGCCGTAGATATATATAAAGATCGCTTTATTGCCTATAGTTTGGGCAATTTTGCCACCTATGGAACCATCAATGTAAATGGGATTAGTGGCTATGCGCCCATCATTGAAATTGAAACCGACCGAAGGGGCAAATTTATTAGCGGTAAAATACATTCGGCCATACAACACAAAGGCGAGGGACCCAGATGGGATAGTAGCAATCGGGTAGCGAAAGAGATAAAGGCCTTAACAGAAAAAGATATTCCAGCATGTGATTTATACATTAGCAAAGAGGGGAATATTGCTAGAAAAGGATAAATGGTATACAGCTAATTGCTAGGGGGTAGGGGTATTTCGAGGGGGAGCTATATTCTTTAACATTTCCTTATAGTCGAACTGTAAGGTGTACGTATCCTAGAAAATGAATAAGCCTTCGCTTTTATGGAGCGCATAAAGTAAAAACAGTCCAGTTAAGAAATACTTTGCACCCTTTCTTTTAGCACTACAAAAACAGAATAATAAAGAAAACTTTTCATGTACCTATCTATTGATTCTAGCAAAGGCAATAAACAAAAAATA
>JBBAJQ010000008.1:0-78511 GCA_040403945.1 Sediminibacterium sp. | reverse complement strand
CCTGCGACCCCCTGGTCCCAAACCAGGTGCGCTACCGGCCTGCGCTACTTCCCGATGGGCTAATGCCCCTTTCGCGGTGAGGGAGGGATTCGAACCCTCGGTACAGTTTAACCCGTACGGCAGTTTAGCAAACTACTGGTTTTAGCCACTCACCCACCTCACCTTACCCTTGTGGGGTTGCAAAAATAGTTTTCCTTCAGTGATTTGCCAAAAATAACTGTAAGTGAATGGGAACTACTCCCCAAACGCCTTACATGGCAGCCAACTGAACTTTTTGCGTTAATTCCATTACATTTTCACGGAAAAAAGAATCGGTATCCATCAAATCCTTCACAGTTTGACAAGAATGGATAACCGTGGTATGATCTCTGCCCCCAAAATGTTCACCAATATTCTTTAATGAATTTTTGGTAAACGCTTTTGCCAGATACATAGTAATCTGACGAGCCTGAACAATCTCCCGCTTACGGGTTTTGTGCAACAGCTTATCATACGACACGTCGAAGTACTCACATACCATTTTTTGTATCGCGTCTATGGTAATTTCCTTGCTGCTGGTTTTTACAAAATTGCGTAATACCTTTTTAGCCAGCTCAACATCAATTTCTTTTTTATTCAGGCTCGATTGTGCCAATAATGATATCAAAGCCCCTTCCAGCTCACGTACATTGGTATTGATATTATAGGCCACATATTTTACCACATCCCGCGGCATTTCCAGGCCATCATTTTTCATCTTTTTCTCCAGGATTTCTATACGCACTTCATAATCCGGAATTTGTAAATCGGCACTTAATCCCCAGCGGAAACGACTTAATAAACGCTCCTGCATGCCATCCAAATCTTTGGGCGCCTTGTCGGACGTTAATACCAGCTGCTTTCCACTTTGGTGCAGGTGATTAAAAATGGCAAAAAAAGCATCCTGACTTCTTTCAGCCCTGTTAAAAAACTGTACATCATCTATAATCAGCACATCAATTAACTGATAAAAATGTATAAAGTCGTTAATAGCATTGTTGCGACTATGATCTTGAAACTGATTGATAAATTTTTCACTGCTAACATATAGCACCACTTTACCGGGATGCTGGCGCTTCACTTCATTTCCGATAGCCTGGGCCAGGTGGGTTTTTCCCAAACCTACCCCACCATATATAACCAATGGGTTAAACGAGTTGTTTCCAGGCTTTTCCGCTACGGTTTTACCGGCCCTACGAGCAACCCGGTTACAATCCCCTTCAACAAAAGCATCAAAAGTATATATGGGATTCAACTGCGGATCTATCTGCATTTTCTTCAAACCCGGAATAACAAAGGGATTCTTCACCGGATTGTCAATCACTAGTGGAAAATTCATCTCATTATTATTGTAGGTCTTCATATGGCTCGCTGGCACATCCATAGAACCAGAACGGCTATTGCCATTACCACTATCTACTAAAATACGATATTCTAAACGCGCCTCTTTGCCCAACTCCCGCTTTAAGGTTTTGGCAAGTAGATTTACATAATGCTCTTCGAGGTATTCGAAAAAAAATTGAGAAGGAACCTGAATCAATAATACATTATCCTTTAACTCCAGTGGCTTAATCGGCTCAAACCAAGTTTTAAAATGCTGCCACTCCACAATGTCCTTAATAATACTTAAGCAATTTACCCAGATTGTTTCAGCGTTCTTAGCCATACGATAATGAAGAAATTTATATTGAGTTATTGAATTTTTTTGAGAACCTTCAAGTTAGGGTATTTTTAGTAATTGTGGATAACTAAAAAAAGTAACTTGGGAATGCGAATATGTAGGTTTTATGTTGAAAAAAAAATTTTTTATTCTGCCTTTTTTTTATCTATCACTACCCTGTTCGCTTTCAACGTTTTATTAGCTCCCAATTTAGGAAAAAAATAGTCCAACCTACCCATCTGAACACCCCCCCAGCCCATTTGACTTACCAAGGTATCCCCACCTCCTTTATTCACATATTTTCGGGGTTGCTGAATAAACCGATGCGTATGTGCACTTATAATAATATCTACCCCTATGTTTTCCCTTGCTAAAATTGCATCGCTGATGGTTCCATCCTTATAATAATCACCCAGATGAGAGAGGCACACTACCAAATCGCATCCTTTTTTGTGTAAGAATTGGGTTGTTTGGTTTACGCAGGTAACGGGATCGTGGTATACTAACCCCTTAATTAAATTTTGCGGCAATCGTTCGCTTAAATTGATACCTACCCCCAGCACCCCAATCTTTACATTTCCCCGTTCTATTATGTGGTAAGGAAGTAAAATATTTTCCAACAGCGTACCCGCCACCCCATAGTTACAGGCCAACAAAGGAAATCCTGCCCATTTCCATTGGGAAGCCAGATTGTCTATTCCTGCCAAAAAATCGCTGCAGCCCGGTACAGCCGCATCATACCCCATAAGGGCCATAGCCTGTAATTCAGGTGCACCTTTAAAAATAGAAAAATAGGGAGTACCCTTAAAAAAATCTCCGCCATCTACCAACAAAACCGGATGCCCCTCGTTTCGAACCTGCTGAATAATGGCAGCCCGGGCTTCCAACCCACCCATGCCCTGCAGTTTTCCGCCATCCATAGGAAAAGCATCTAATCGACTATGCATATCATTTGTATGCAATATTACCAATCTACGCCCGGCCGAAGGGCTCGCTAATAAAGCACTTCCCCCCATTACCGATCCCAGACCCACCAATGTGGTAGAACGAATAAAGTTCCGTCTGCTAATCCAATGCATATATTCGTTTGTTTTTATTGATGGATAACGGCTTTGCAGATTGTGTAATTTTTTGGCAATATTGCACCAATGCATCCCGAACCATAACAGTACTCATTTTTCTCTCGTAACTGATTAGCTGCCTCTCCAGGCCAAATGTTGGGATTCCTTCCCAAACAGACAATCGATATACTGTTGCACTATCCAGTGGTTTGCCTTGTATAGTTATGGATACTACTTTTCCCTCACGCAGAGCTATGCTTATCCCATTGGATACCGACCAATTACTTCCGATAGCTATTTTTTCGAGTATTGGCAATAAATCAATCCCGGCAATATCGTACACCCCCCAATAATCATCCGCCGGCAGTAAATGGAAAAACTGCTCCAATCGAATATTTCCTTTTGGCCAATATCCTCGAATTGTATTCCCATTCACCAAAGCCAATTCTGCCGCAACAGATTCCGTAGATGGTGAGCTAACAGCCAGGGCATCGGCTAATAAATTTCCCAACGCATAATCGGGCGCTTTGTTTAGCCAGTTTTGATAGGAGAAGGCAACCACTGTTTGAAGCGTATCCCGCAATTTCAGCCGATAGGGATTCAACAGGCGCTTGATTGAGGAATCGCCGGTAGATTGCTGATATACCGAATAATAAGTAGACTGAACCCGTAGAGGCTGAACTGCCTGGCAGGCATATAAAAACAACAACATAGGGGTATATAGATATACACGCTTTTTCATAAGAAAATTGGAAGAGCAAGGTATTATTTTCAACGCCGGATGGCCGATTTATTTTTGCACAATTCGTACGATAAATAAATCGTACTTTAGCAGATTAAATTTGAATATATGTCGTACGAATTAACCGGAAAACTAACGGCTAAAATGGAAGTAGTTCAGCGTTCTGAAACTTTTAAAACCCGAGAATTTGTAATTGAAAAGTCGGAAGATATTAATGGAAGAGCCATTACCAATTATATCAAATTTCAATGTGTGCAGGATAAAACTGCTCTGCCCGACCGATTTAATCTGGGAGACGAAGTGAAAGTATTTTTTAATATCAAAGGTTCTCACTGGAGTAAAGACGGCAGAGAAGGATATATCACCAATCTGGATGCCTGGAAAATGGAAACAGTTAAAATGAACCCATCTGGCAATACTGGAGATAACACGAATTATAATGATATTCCTCCGGCATCTCCCACCGAGCAGCTGGATGATTTGCCATTCTAATCTGTTTTTTTCATTGGTTTTAGGATAAACACCTAACCTTATGATTCATACCCTTCAACTTAGGTTGTCGCCTGAGGAGTACTATTCTCAGGATATATTGCTAACCACTCTTGCTCAGCATTTAGCGGTGGATGCATCCCGAATTACCGGCTATCGCCGGATCAAAGAATCCATCGACGCCCGAAATGCCCGACAAATTCGCATCAATAGCACGTTAGAAGTTACCTTAGATGAACCGCCCACTTCTCAACCCTATCAACCCATTACCTGGAAATCCGTTCGAAATGCAACCCATTCGGTAATTATTATCGGGGGCGGACCCGCAGGATTATTTGCCGCTTTGCATTTATTGGAAAATGGCATTCGACCCATCATCATCGAAAGAGGAAAAGAAGTAAGAGCTCGCCGGCGCGACCTTGCCCTGCTGAATAAATCAGGCATTGTAAACCCCGAAAGTAATTATTGCTTTGGCGAAGGCGGAGCCGGCACTTATAGTGATGGAAAATTATATACCCGCAGCAGCAAGCGAGGCAATATTCAACGCATCCTGCAACTATTTCATCAGTTTGGCGCGCCTGATACCGTTTTATATCAGTCACACCCCCATATTGGCACCAATAAGCTACCCCAAATAATCACCGCCATGCGACAGGCTATAGAAGCACATGGGGGCCTGTATTTGTTGGAGAAAAAAGTTATCGACTTATTAGCTGTAGACGGACAAATAAAAAAAGTAATTACCCATACTGGAGAAGTTGTAGCAGCGGATGCAGTTATAGTAGCTACCGGCCATTCTGCCAGAGATATTTACACGTTGTTTGCTGCAAAAAAATGGAACCTAGCAGCCAAGCCTTTTGCACTGGGTGTAAGAATTGAACATCCACAATCATTGATTGATGGAATTCAGTATCATACCCCCACCAGAGATCCTTTGTTACCTCCCGCCTCTTACAGTTTAGTGGAACAGGTAAATACCCGGGGCGTTTTTAGTTTTTGCATGTGTCCCGGTGGAATCATTGCCCCCGCAGCTACCGCGCCGGGTGAACTGGTAGTAAATGGTTGGAGCCCCAGTAAAAGAAATAACCCCTATGCCAATAGTGGTTTAGTAGTTCAGGTAGGGATAGCAGAAGCCTTACAATATTTTGGTAAGCAGGCACAGGCAGAAGATCCATTATTATTAATGCATTTTCAGCAGGCCATCGAGCAGAAAGCTTTTTTGGCAGGCGGGGGCCAATTGGTTGCACCTGCACAGAGAATGACAGATTTTGTAAGAAAACGGATTTCCGCCAATTTACCCGACTGCAGTTATATCCCGGGCACAAGTGCTACTAATTTAAGCGAAATACTTCCTCCCTTTATCTCCGAAACGCTGCGAGAAGGATGTAAATTATTTGGAAAAAAGATGAAGGGCTATCTAACCGAAGAAGCCATTATGGTGGCTACCGAAAGCCGCACATCTGCGCCAGTTCGTATTCCAAGAGATGTTAATAGTTTAACACATCCCCAGCTTTCCAACTTGTATCCCTGTGGAGAAGGGGCCGGATATGCAGGCGGTATTGTTAGCGCAGCTATGGATGGGGAAAGGGTTGCCCATGCAATAGCGGAAAGATTCGGATACCCAAAAAAATAGGGCAGAAACATTGACCCCGAATTCCCCCCCAGGAATCAAAGGCCGTTTCTGCCCGGTTCAACTTAACTATAAACCTTATGCGTCTTATGTTGACAGAACAAACCTACTAGTAAGCACGCGCGTAAAAAACAGGAAAAACCCTGTATTTAATTAAGTAGCTGAAAATTAGAGAGGTACAATCCCATTCCTTAGGGCAAATAACACGATACCGACCCGCGAATGAACGCGTAATTTTTTAAAAAGACTGTCCCGATATCCATCCACAGTTCGGGGACTCAGGTTAAGGATATCGGCTATTTCTTTGTGTGATTTATCGGTGCAGGCCCACCGCATAAATACCAGTTCCTGATCGGTAAAATGGGGGGAGGGTATATCGGTTAAACGGATGTCTACACGGGGAATCATTTCGTTGTGAGCGAAGCCATGTTGGTGAACATCCTGCAAAACAGTTACCAATTCTTCTGGCTCTGCATCTTTCAGCAGATAAGCGCGGGCGCCATTGCTGAGCATACTGATAATAACTGTTTCGTTGCGAAGCATACTTAGGGCAATTACCTTGGTTTCCGGGCAATTCTTATGTATCCACCTGCAGGTATCCGGCCCATGTATAATAGGCATGGATACATCTAATAGTATCAAATCGGGAGGCACATTTTTTTCTAAATATGCAATCAATTCTTTGCCATTAGATGCCTGAAAAATAACTTGAAAATTCCCCATCCTTTCGATTAGGGCCGCCATACTTTTCCGAAGAAGAATATGATCATCTGCCAATGCCAGTGTTATCATCGGATAGTTTTTTACAGACAAGGGTTACTTTGGTGCCCATTCCCGGGGCAGTATCTATTTGTAAATCCGCTCCAATCAAAGCCGCTCTTTGCGTGATGCTTCTAATGCCTAATCCAACCTGCATAGAATGATGGGAAGATTCAAATCCATTGCCGTTATCGCGCACTTCCAATTTGTAGGCTTCCGCCAAATCATAAATATGTACCCAGATATCAGTTGCCCCGGAATGGCGGATGATATTTTGCATCAGTTCTTGAAAAATCCGATAAACAAACAATCCATCATTATTACTGATGTGCAAAAAAGAGGGTTCTGATTGAAAATGCATTTGAAACAAACCGGTTTTTTTCAATTGCTGCACGAGAAACTGAATTCCGTTTAGCAAACCATTTTCTAGCAACCGATCTCCTTGATAGCCTAAACTGATTTGCCTGAGTTGGTGAATCGCATCCGAAATCTGATCCCGAATATCTTTAATCGCTTCCACCTCTTTATGTTCCATATACAAGATGCTGAGATTCAGCTTGGCTAAACTCAACATCTGTCCAACATTATCGTGTATTTCTTGTGAAATACTTTGAAAAGTATGTTCCTGCACTTCCATACCTACTTCTAATAAGGCTTGCTGATACTTCTTTTCGAGCAATTGCTGCTGTAATTTCAATCGCTGCTTTTTTCGCGTAAACTGAAAATAAAATAACAAGGTTGCAAATGCAAATAAAAAAATAAATGCTGTCGCAATCACTATGCTGATGAGGATGTGAAATTTATTTTGCATGTTATGATTGCTATGGTTATACAGCTATATAATACTATACTTAAAAATCGAGGTATCAGGATATACATTTGCTCGCCCCAAATGATAATCTGCTGCGCCCTGATAAATTCGTATAAAGAGAATACAATACTAATACCGGAAAAAAATATCATCACCCCAATGGCAATCCAACTCACTGGATCCATAGAGGGATTATCTGTTTGATCGTTTTCGAACTGGTAATACAAATAGCCCAAACCAACAGCTGTTAAAAAAAAACCCTCAATAATAATACTATAATAAAAAGCCAGAAATCGTTCCGAATAAAACCAATAACTACCCAAAACCATCAAAAGAGGTAATGGCATCAACCATCGAATCATGCGTTTCATCCCGGTATGCCGGGTAAATTTCATAAAAAGAAAACTATAAAAAAATAATTCCAACAAGGCTACCCCATAATTGGTACCGTAAGTGCTCACGTGCATTACTTCCTTTTGCCACACTGCCCAAACCTCCGCCAGGGTGATTGTTATTAAAAAGGGTACCAATCCGGCTAACTGAAAATAGCGCAGGGCAGTAAAATGACGAATGGCCATTCCCGTACAAAAAATTTCCAGCAATGTATATAAGTACAAATGCATCGGATGTCCCACCCGCTTTTACAATCAGGTTACCGGTACAAATTAGGGTAAATTCAGGTTAATTGACCCCGTATAAATACCCTAAAAATTAGGTATTTATACCTAAAATGACTTTTAATAACCGTTCCCACCCTGATATTGGGGAGAACGGGATTGTAAAAGATTGGAGGGTAGTAGTTGATTTCCCCCAAATAAAACGATTTCCCGCTGGTATTGGGCATTATCGGATTCGGAAAAGTTACCAGTTATAGTTGTTAGGTCAGGTTTTCCCGCATCCACCCAGCAAGTGTACCAGAAATCTGCTAGTAAATCGGTAGCTACCAGCAATTGCCGGTTAACCGTATTCCCCAAGCGGGCAGCATAGGCTTTAGCAAATGCACTGGTGTAGTTTCTGCTTTCTTTCCCATTGCGCATCTGCACCCGATACTTTTGCTCGGGCGTAAAACTTGCAGATACTTCCCTCTCTTTCTGCAACATATCCGGCACTAGGGCCGATGCAGCATATACAGCTTTCCAGATTGCTTTTTCGGGATTTTTAATATAGGTTGCCCGGTGAGCAGAGGATAATTGGTAATTGGCCAGTTCAATTTCAGGGATCATAGACTCCCATAAACTGTGTAAACCTTTCTGATTGGTTAGCTGACCATCATAGTTTTCTGTTGTATGAAGCGGCACCACCGCATCGGCTATATAATGCCCCATATCAGCCGCATAAAACAAAATACTATCTTTTTGCATAGCTCGAAATGCCGCGGTTAACCGTTGCTTCATCCACATAATATGATAAGGCACAAAACCCGCTTTTTGTAAACTATCCATGCCATACCGCTTTACCGCTTCCGGCCAAGAAGTAGGAATATCAGTTCCGTATAACTCTAAGTCGATAAAATGCCTGGGCGCCTCTGCCCGGTCTGTATTTCTGCGCAAATCCGGTCGGGGTGACTGATAAACCAGATAATCCATATTTTTATAGAAGAAAGGCCCCATAGCCCCAGGTAATTCGTAAATACTCAGCTGATTAATGGTTCTGTGAACCAAAAACCCCCAACTAGCAGTTATCACTAATAAAAAAACTAATATTACAGAGCGAAGATAAACAGGAATAGAGCGCATGCAGATAGGTTTACCCCACAAAAGTAAACAAATCAATTCCCCCCTTGTAAGATTTTACCTAAAATTGCTACTAGTATTTATAAGCCGCTTAAAAAATAAATGACAGGTAAAACTACCAATTCGAATATACTTTTTTTAAATACGTAAATTATGCTGGACCTCCATCACCTTCAAAAACATTATTCAGGACAAAAAGCAGTGAATGATATCAGCTTTTCCGTAAAAAAGGGAAGCATATTTGGACTGCTTGGACCAAACGGTGCCGGTAAAACCACCTTATTGAGAATGATTACCGGTATTTTTTATCCCGATCAGGGAGAAATCATTTTCGATGGACGACCCTTTGCGCCTCTAACAGATGTGCAACAAATCGGTTATATGCCGGAAGAAAGGGGACTCTATAAAAAAATGAAAATCGGAGAGCAGGTAATGTACCTCGCACAATTAAAAGGTTTAAGTAAAGCGGAAGCGCTTGAAAAAATTAAATATTGGTTCGAAAAACTGGAAATGCAAACCTGGTGGAATAAAAAGGTGGAGGATTTAAGTAAGGGCATGAGCCAGAAACTGCAATTTGTAGTTACCGTATTGCACGAGCCCAAATTAATTATTCTGGATGAGCCCTTTAGTGGATTAGACCCCCTGAATGCCAACCTGATTAAAGATGAAATTTATGGACTGGCCAAAAAAGGAAGTACCATCATTTTTAGTACCCATAGAATGGAACAGGTAGAGGAAATCTGCGACCACATAGTACTGATGAATTTGGGCGCCAAATTACTAGATGGAAGTGTTCAGGAAATTAAACAACAATTCAAGGAAAACAAATTTTATATCCGATTATCAGAACCTGTTACAATGCCGGATACTACACTATTCAGCGTGGTAGACCAATCAGAAAATGCTTTCACCATTAAATTGCATGAAGGAACCCGAAGCAATGATATGCTGCAATACTTTATTCAACAGTCACATACCATTGAGGCATTTCACGAAATGCTGCCTTCCCTGAACGATATTTTTATTCGACTAGTTGAAGGAACCCATGCTACTGCTAGGGCCTTTCACCCAGCAAACTCTTAATTTACTACCTATCTGTTAATCATCCGTATATGAACAAGATTTTATTAGTTGCCCGCCGAGAATTTCTTTCCCGCGTTCAGAAAAAAACTTTTCTACTTACTACTATTGGGGTACCCCTGCTGATTGCAGCTTTTTATGCAGCCCTCATCTATTTTCAGCTTAAGTCAACCGACCATTTTACCATTGCCGTATTAGACGAAGCCAATGTGCTATCTGGTAAACTGGAAAACAAAAAAAACGAAATCATTTTTCAGTTTGTTCAGTCCGACACAACTACCCTGAAAAATAAGCTGGAAAACCATACCTATGAAGCCTATATCTATATACCTGCCAGTTTTGATATAACCCGGGGAGACTCCGTAGAACTCCGTTCAGGCAAAACACTGGGCATGCTTACCCGAGAAGATATTGAGCGCACCATCGGGAAGGTATTGGAAGAAAAAAGATTATTGATGCTGAATATTTCCAAAGCACAAATCGATAGCATACAAAAACAAAAAGATCCCATCAAATTCACTTCGGTTACCGGAAAAAAAGAAACAGGCTCAAAAGTTGGTATCAGCTATTTGGTTGGAATGATTTCCGGATTTTTAATTTATATAATCTTATTTGTTTATGGTACGATGGTTATGCGCGGGGTAATGGAAGAAAAAGTAAGTCGTATAGCCGAGGTAATAGTAAGCAGTGTGAAGCCCTTTCAGTTAATGATGGGAAAAATTACCGGCATCGGTGGGGTAGGTCTGGTGCAGTTTCTCATTTGGATAGTGCTGGTATTTGGCATCCAGTTTGCCTTACCCCTTATTTTTCCGGAATTATCCACCTCCGTGCAACAGCAACCGGTGCCCTCGGCTGGTGCTCAGGCAGCTACTGCTGTTCAAAATAGTGGGGGAATGAACTCCATTATGGAGGCTTTACAAACCATCAATTTCCCGCTAATTATCGGTTGCTTTATCTTCTACTTCTTAGGGGGCTATTTCTTATACTCATCCTTGTTTGCAGCGGTAGGAAGTGCCGTAAATGAAGATCCACAAGATGCACAAAGTCTTTTATTCCCCATTATGATGCCCATTATTTTTGCGATTGTGATTATGACGAAAGCTGTGAACGATCCCAATAGTAGCCTGGCCATCTTTGGTAGTTTATTTCCCTTTACTTCTCCGATTGTTATGATGGCTCGAATTGCTTATGGCATTCCGGATGGTGTTTCGGTAATTCAACTGATTATAAGTATGTTACTACTGATTGGAACTTTTCTGGCAACTACTTGGGTGGCTGCTAAAATATATCGAACAGGCATTTTATTGTACGGGAAAAAGATCACTTGGAAGGAAATGATTAAATGGACTTTCCGTAAAAGCTAAGTTGGTTATTATTGAGCAAGTGAAATTCGCACATTAACTCCGGCTCTTGTATTGGTAATAGGGGCTGATGTGGAAATATAGGGAGTTACCCTTCGCTGATCGAAGAAGAATTTAAGACTAACCCGCTTATTAACCACATAATCGATGGAGGGCTGTATAGTAATTTCTTTCTGACCGCCAGTGCCATAAGCATTCGCCTGATCTAGCCGGCTATTACTCATAGCCATATCGCGCATGGCTAAATCTATGCGAAAATTCACATCATTTTCTAATCGCTTACTACCCTTGGTAAATGGGATTTTAAATGGGAGGGTAAGTCCTGTCTTCCTCCACGAGAAGCCAAAATTCCATTCCGTACTGCGGCTTTCACTCAATTGATAATCTATCAGACTTAAACTTAACTGACGACTCTTTTTATACTCGAAACGGATATTCATTTGGCTATTGGTGGTAACATCAATACCAATCAGGGGCTCGAAACTCTCCCGCATTGTGATATTAGGTACTAAAAAGAAGGGTACAAAGTTTCCACTCACGGTATCAATAAAACCCGGTGCATTAAACCGGAAAGGATCCCTATATAATAAGGCACTGTTATAACTGTTCATACTTAAATTACCATTATACCCGTGGGTAATGCTTACATTACTGAACACCTTAGATACACTCGCTAGTTTGGTTAATCCATAATACGTTAATCGCCAGTTAGGGCGGGGTAGGAAACCTCCAAAAGGATTTGCCCGTATATTCGGGTTAGACTGTTGCAATAAGGAGATTTTGGAAGGATCTGCACCGGAATAAGCGGCAATAAAAGCAGGCAATAACACATCCTGTGAATACCGACCATAACCGGTTGCATAGCCATCTGCGGTATATTGCTGACCAGGTGCTAGCGCTTTCCAGTAGGGATTTCCTTCGGCAACTCTGCCGGAAATCACTTGTCGGTATTCTTGAAACTTTTTAAAAGTAGCAGAAATTTCATTCGGATTATAATTCTCAAACAAGGTATTAAAGCCAATATACGAAACGCTGAAACCTCCGCTGGCTAAAGGACCCAGGTGACTAAGTCCGCTATTGCCGGTGGTATCTTTAAACAATTCTGAATATTCTTTTGAAAATGATTTTTCTAGATTTACTTCTATACGTAAATCTCTAATGGGTTCTATTTGTGCATTAATACCCAGTCGCTGTTCAAAATTTTGACGGAACAATAAGTTGAACGTACTATCCCTGGTTAAGATACCCTGCTGTCCCTTCTTGTTAAGCCAGTTGGTATCGGGTTGCTTTCCAAATACATAATCCATACCCGGCGAACTGCTTTTCCAGTTTTGTCCTAAAAATTGTGTGCTATCCAAATAGCCCGGAATCCGGCTTCGATAATTTTCTGAATACGTTACAGATACATTTTTCACCATCGTAAGTAACCTACCCGCTGCCCTTTCGGCACCACTCAACTGCAATGGCTGAGTTGCCTTTAATAATCTTTGTGCCGTGCGCTCATCGCGCTTCATTTGGCGCCATTTTTTTAATGCCTGCCGTTTTTTCTTTCCGCGTAAATCCTTTACAACCTCTTCCCTAGTTGGAATTATTGTTCCGAGTGCCGAACTGGGGGCTGAGGGAGTAACCTGGTTTTTCTGGTTGGGATCTTTGGGATCTTTGGGCTGTTTAGGAGGCTTGGGTGGAGGAATATTATCTAAAGCGCGCAGCCATTTGGACTTATTATATAAAGAGGTAAAATTAAATTGTGCATTAAAATTGTTATCCTGCGTATTTTCAATAGTATTACCCTGTGCGATAGCCAAGCGGCTTGCACCAATCCAATTGTAACTGGCCCCATACGAATAACTGGCCTGAATCCAGTCGGTAAGTGGAAACTTATTCAACGGCAGCGTATAACTAAGGGTAGCTTTTTGTTGATATATCGTATTGCGTCCTCCCTTAAAAAAATTATTCCGCACCGTATCTTTCTTATCCCTGGTATCAATTCGGCCATTGGGTTCGTCTATGCGTGCATTGTCAACTGCATTCAAATCGAAATTTATAGATCGGGCTGGTTTCCAGCCAAAACGATAATATCGGTCGAAGGTGAAAAACTTATCGTAGGTAGTATCTACTTTATTGATAGTATTTCCCGGCGTATTAATTACTCGCGGAATAAATTCGCCAAATTGTCGATTGATATCCGATCGGAAACTTAGGGTAGAAGGTTTCCAGTTCAAATTAAAATCTCTTACCAAACTTAACCAAGGTGTTCGATTAGTAATCAATTTTTTAAATGGCTCTACAAATTTTTCACTGCCGGCATATGTATAACCAAACCCGCCCCGGTGGCGGGCTATATTATTTTGCTGAATCAAGGGGCTACTTTGCTCAGTAATTGAGTAGGCATAATTAAAATCGAAATTGCTCAATTTAAATAATCCAGGTCGCCCATTGGCAGAACCGAACCGCACATTGGTAAAGTTGATTGTTTTGATAGTGGTTTGTTCAATAGCGGCATTCCGAAGAGAATCCTGTTGCGCATTATCCAAGATACTTAGTTTATCTTTTAGCCGCACATCTAAATCAAATGGGTCGAATTGAGGGGTTATTACCGTTCGGTTTATACTAGCATATACTGGCAGGGTTAATCGCAGGTTTTTGGGGAATAACTTTCCTGCATCAATATTTGCCGCCACATCAAATTGATGTAAATTATCTTTTGCACGTTCATTCACACGCTGTTCGATGGTACCAAAGCCCTGACTGCGCGTACTGGCAGCCACTGAAATACTTCCTAAATCAGCCAGGTTTATATCCATTCTTCCCAAGGCAGCCCAGCCCCCTTCTTCATTTAAAGCAGATAAACGCAGTTCATTCACCCAAATTTCTGCATGCTGAATAGGGCCATCCGGCTTAAATGGATTTTCCACACCTATCAAAATTCCACTAATGGCTCCCAGGTTAGGATTTCCTAATATTGAAATCATTTTACTGCTATCGAGTAAACTTCTATAAATCACATTTAACGGATGCCCTGCTGCATTTCTGCGCATTTTCAGATTAATTAATTCCCGCAATACTATATCCAGATTGTTTTGAGAAGGCCATACCTGTTCTTCTTGGCCCTTCACATAAAATCCGGCAGGGGTAACCTTTAATGGTATTTTTATTTCGTAATAATTATTCAGGAAGTCTTGTCCAATTCGCACCACCGCATTCAACTCACGGTCAAGAACCGGCCGCTGACCTTTTACCGACTCGGCATGTATGTACATCGATAATTGTCCAAACTGCCGGATATCCCAGGTAAAGGTTTTAAATACAGCTCGGGAGTCGCCGGTATATAAGTTGCCAACTTTTAAACTCATAGCCTGTTCGTTCTGCTGAATATTAACGCCATTATTACTCAGCAACTGCATACGTTCTACGTTGGGAGGCATGATATAGTTTACCGGCTGACGAGCTGAATTCTCTTCCAGATTAACTGCCAGGGTATTGAAAACAGTTCCCGTACTATTTACGATGGGTGTATAGGTACCCGTTGTATCTAACTGATAGGTAAACTGCCGCCATTGGTTTCTCACCAGATTGAAGGTAGCAAACCGCAATAACACCGAATCTTCAAAACCTGTTAAATACATCCGCACAAAACGAATAGATTTAAAGTCGGGAATATTTCCCACCCGCTTAGAAAAACCCCGAATCGGAACCCGAAATAAAAACCAATTCTCCGTTCGGGTAACCCCATCTGCTGAATTAACGGTAACAGTGCGCTTGTCGGTAATATAAGGGGTGATTCCCACATCCATTCCGGGTTTTACATCAATCTCATATTCGTAATAAGCTTCCGTTTCATTTAGGGTATTATCGCGATTTAAATCTTCATTATCCGGAAACAAAGTAGCTGCCGAAGTAAACTGTCCGCCCGTATTAGCAATGGGCGAGTTACCCTGCTGGTTATTAAAATTTTTATAGCGGCCTAAAATACCGGTTCCACTCTGATCGAACCGGGCATCCCGGTACCAGATATAATTATCATTGGCAGGATCTTGTAATGACTTCTGATAAATAGCTGATCCGGTTCCAAAATTATTGGCAAGCCTTTGCAGTACATATCCCTTTTTTCTTCTTTCCCCATCATCGTCTAATCCATCAAAACCAACATCCTGATAAACCCGGTCACTCGGTTCATTACTAAAGGCCTGTGTAATTTGAATCGGATTTACCGGCGTTTTACCCCAGGTATTAGAACTATCCACCTCACTCGGAATATTGGGTGTATTCATCCCATTTTCGTAATAACGCTTTCCATCTTTCAATACATCTTCACTTACATTACCCAGATTGATAAACATCTTTCCGCCCTTACTGGATGGATTTTTTATAAAGGGATCCTGCGTCCAAAATTCAATATATTCTAGGTTGCCTGTTTCAAAATCTGTTTGATCGATGGAACGCATGATTCCACCCCATCTACTCGCCGGTCTCCGTAGTCTGCCATTCGCATCTACCTCTGAAGTGCGCGTTTCGAAATTATAGGGCCCTCTTTCGGAAGGATAGAAAGCCATATCGAATGTTGTTGTTAATACGTCGGTAATATTGGTGGTTCGTTGTGGAAATAATTCGTTAGTATACACTTGTCTTACACGAGGATCACTTAATTCTTCCAAATTTTTTCGAAGTGGATTGCCGGGACTGTTCTTATCCTGCAAATTGGGTTCTATATTATACCAGGCAAGTTTAGCCCGATTAAAATTATAGTTGATGGAATCAGACAAAAAACTTTCCGGAAACAGGGGATTCCCTTGCGGAGTGGAAGCCATCGTCCAGGCAACCATAGGGAATCGTAAATCGATACTGTTTTTGGTTCCTTCAAAATCATCAATAAAGCTGAGTCCTTGCGAACCGGGTCCTATTTGAGAAGGGTGACCGGGTTTAAGAATAGCAGCTTCCCCATAGGCATTCAGGGTAGAGCGGGTTTTGGTTGTGTAATTCGGTAATTTATCTAGTAATCGGGTGAGCCAGGGTAAATCAGTTATATAACTTACATCCAAGCCATACATAGTATTACGAATGGGATCTTCGGCATACATGGTTTTTGTAAAGAAAGGTCGTTCTGCCAGTTTTACGGCCGTAGCACCCAGGGAGAATTTTTTATTGGCCACATAATCTACCCGTAAACCCGTAAAACTCCTCTGCTGCATGCCAAATCCGGCATTATTTTCAAAACCAACACTAACCGGCACATTAGAGCTAAGTATGCCCGGATTAATAATTTTTACGGTACCCAAATTATAATCCACTATAAAATCTGTACCCTCCCGCAGTTGTTGCCCACCGGCGGTAACGGTTACAGAGCCCGGCGGCACATTAAAAGTATTGAGTGAAATTTCAGAGCCACCGGCACTTCCTTTTACCTGCCCCTGCATAACATACCGATTCAGATTAGCATAGGTTTGTGCGATGGCTTTAATAGAATCGTAGAGAGCATAATACACATACTTTTTTTTGAGGGCAGCGGATTGGCCATTAAAGGCTAACCGTTCCAGATCCCTACCAAAAGGCTCTAACACAGGAAAAATAATTCTTCCCTGCCTGGGTAGCACTGTATATCCATCCACAAAGTCGAATATTCCATCGGGCTGCGGATCGCTTCGTCCATTCAGCCGGTCTAGGTTGAGCACACTTAAAATGGGTCTTCCCATCACACTAGGATCACTCTCCGGTAAATACCGTTTCATTCCTCCACCCGGATCATCATACAAAATATTCAACTGAAAACCCTCTTGCTGAATGCTGCCAAATAAATCAAGCGAATACACATTCTTCATCATCCAACTCCATATCGGCAGATTGATTCTTTGAGAAGTTGCTTTCAAAAGTTTAAGAAACAGTACTTTCTGTACACCCCGGGTTGAATCGAGTGCCACGTCCTGCGAAAATTCACCCACCTGAAAAACTCGTCCGTTATAGGTAAACTGATAAGCAACGCCTAACACTTCATCGGCCTGAAGCTGCACATTCAATGAGAGGAATCCCACCTGTGAATTAAAAAAGTATTCGGAAGGATTTAGTTTACGCGCAAAAGTTTTTTCGTAATCTTCTACAGGACGTAACCCTTTTGCTAATAAAAGCGAATTAATAGCAGCAGGATTTCTGGATGTAGGATTATTAACCAAGGAAGCATACAAATCGTTGTTGCCATTATTTGGAAACTCACTATTGCTCAGCGGGCGTATATTCGAATTATAAGGCTTCGATTCTGCCAGATCCATTAAGCCCACAATATCGCGCGCATCCGTTGTGGCACCAGTTCGATTTGTAACCCATACTTCTATTCGTTGCACCTGCACCTGCGACATAATCACAGGTAGGTTAGACATGGCCTTGTTGTAATTATTTTTAAAATATTCACCCAACAAGAAGTGTCGATTCTCTTCGTAGTCGTCTAGCTTTTTATTAAAATTTTGGGTGGCTGCTCCCCCCTGTAAGGCAACGGACTGACGGGTAGATCGTTGGTTGGCTATGGCACCGGTGATGAAAACTTTTCCAAACTGCATTTTGGCTTTAGCACCAAATAAATTTTGTGCACTGGGTATTAGAGTGCTGCGCGACTGGAAGGAAATATTACCGGCTTCTAAACTTTTAATAATCTCATCATCCATGCCCCTATAATCTAACTTTAACTGATTATCAAATCCAAGATTAGATAGGGTATTATAGTTAATGGGGAATTTCAGTTTATCACCTATACTGGCATTCACGTTCAATTTCAAATTCATATCAAAATCAAATCCGCCATTCTTCCGTGCGCGCTCCGGTAAAGTAGGGTTGTTTACATTTTGCCCCTGATAACCCGCCATAACATTCACTTCCCCATTCGGCTTAATATCAACCTTCAACCCATTTGTGCCAACCCCAAATATTCTATCGAATAAATTTCCATACACCTGATAGGGTGGCCGAGATGTTTTTTTATTGAGGGCAGTTAATGCATCGGCGCGCTTTTTAAAATAAGCAGCTTCCGATTCACGGGCACTTATCTTCCAGAATTCTTCAAAATTAAGGGCGGCTGGTTTTCGATAATACGTTTTTCCTATTCTTTCAACTACATAATATTGTCGGGTTCGGGGATCGTATTCGATAGTTTTTTTAACCAAAGAAGTATCCCGGATATCAAATGGATTGCGACTCGGTACAGAAAATGCATCGCCCCTCCGGTCACTGATAGGAAAACGGGTAGTGTCTTTCCGCTGTCCATTAACAGATACAACAGAAAGAATTAGAAAAGGGGTTACCAGATAAATTCCGAAAAGCTTCAATCCCAATGGGTTGGTTAAGTAGAATTAACGCTATAGAAGTTAGTTTATTGGTTAAATGAAGAGAAGAAATGCACGAATTTATAACGATTTCAAAGCCAGTTTTATTAAATTTTCTAAGCCTATTTCCCCAGATTGCAGCTGCAGCGTTTTTTTCACCGCCTGTTCAGCCATTACCCTTCCTATTCCCAAAGCTACCAGCGCTGTTACGGCATCTCCCTCTACGGTTGAATAGACACCTGCCGCCGGCTGCATGCTGCCTGAAAAATGCTTGCCCAACTTATCTTTCAACTCAACAATCAGTCGCTCCGCCGACTTTTTACCTATCCCCTTAATACTTTCCAGTTGTCGGGTATTTCCACTTACAATCGCACTGGCAATTTCACGCGGCTCCATTCCCGAAAGCATCATTCTGGCAGTAGAAGCACCCACACCCGATACACCAATTAAATGTAAAAACATCTCTTTTTCATCCGGATGGTGAAATCCAAATAAAGTATGTGCATTTTCTGTAATATGCAAGTATGTGTATATTAGTCCTTCCGATTGAGAATTAATGGCAGAATAGGTATGTAAACTAATTTGTAAATCATATCCCACTCCCTGCACGTCTACCACTACCCGGGAAGGAGATTTTTGCACAAATTTTCCTCGAACAAAAGCTATCATACTCCCCAAAAATAAGTTAATTAAGGCAGTAAGTATGCTTTGAGGGCATTGAATCGGGATACCCAAAGGCGGCTTTTAGATTTATTTAACATTAATGATGAATGATAATTTGAAATGGCCGTAGGAATAGACACAAGTATTAAGAATGGTTTAGTTAAGGAAATTGATGGATATTTGCCCACTATCTATAAGAATTTTCATGCAAAACAGAGCAATCATTTCAGCAGTAGGCGGATATGTACCGGAGACCAAACTCACCAATTTCGACTTAGAGAAAATGGTAGATACCAATGATGAGTGGATTCGCACCCGCACCGGCATAGAGGAGCGGAGAATTCTGCGGGAGCCTGGGAAAGCCAGTAGCGACATGGCAGTAAAGGCGGTGGAAGAAATATTAGTGAAAAAGAATTTATCGCCCTTAGATATCGACTGCCTTATATGTGCAACCGTTACCCCCGACATGGTTTTTCCGGCAACTGCCAATATCATTTGCGATAAGTTGGGTGCGAAAAATGCCTGGGGCTATGATTTGTCTGCAGCCTGCAGTGGATTTTTATTTGCCCTAAGCACAGCCGCCATGTATATAGAAAGTGGCCGATTTAAAAAAGTAGTTGTGGTGGGGGTAGATAAAATGAGTGCCATTATTGATTATACCGACCGAGCCACTTGCATCATATTTGGAGATGGCGCAGGAGCCGTTCTATTGGAACCCTCCGAGGATGCAACTGTGGGAATCAAAGACAGTATTTTACGCTCTGATGGCAGCGGAAGAGAATACCTGCACATGAAAGCAGGGGGTTCTTTAAAGCCTGCCACCTTGGAAACAGTTATGAATAAAGAACATTTTGCATTTCAGGATGGGCAACCCGTTTTCAAATTCGCAGTAAAAGGTATGGCGGATGTTAGTGCTGAGCTACTGGAGCGGAATGGATTAACCGGCGAAGATATTCAATGGCTGGTGCCCCATCAGGCTAATCTGCGTATAATTGATGCTACTGCCAACCGCATGGGCTTACCCAAAGAAAAGGTGATGATCAATATTCAGAAATACGGTAACACCACCGCCGCAACCATTCCCCTATGTTTATGGGATTGGGAAAAACAATTGAAAAAAGGAGATAACCTGGTTTTAGCCGCATTCGGTGGTGGATTTACCTGGGGAGCTACCTGGGTTACCTGGGCCTATGATGGCGGTAATTAAGCTTAGGTTTTGTAACTTACTATTCTGATAATCATTTTATGAAAAGATCATTCCCCCTTACCGGAATCAGTTCTGTTGCCGTTCATACCGGTCAAGACCATCACCCCGATCACGCCCATATCACACCCATTTATGCAACTTCTACCTTTACTTTTGATTCGGCAGAAGAGGGTATGGCACGATTTGCGGGAGCGGATAAAACCAAGATATACAGCAGATGGGGTAACCCCAGCTTTACGGTAGCGGAAGAAATTATCGCTGCGCTGGAATCATTCGGTATAGTAAACGACGATGATTCTCCCCTCGAACTAAAAGCACTTTTACATGCGAGCGGACAAGGAGCCATGACTACCCTGTTCTTAAGTACGCTGCAGGCAGGAGATACCATTCTAACCCATTATTCTTTGTATGGTGGTACACAAGAACTGCTGCAAAAAATTTTGCAACCGGCCGGTATTAAAACTACCATCATTGATATGCGAGATCTTAATATGGTTAGGGAAGCCATAATAGCCGATCCATCCATACGACTGGTACACCTCGAAACGCCCGCCAATCCTACCATACGTTGTGTGGATATTGAGGCTATTGCCCTTATTGCGCGCGAAAAAAATATTCAGGTATCGGTAGATAATACATTTGCCACCCCTTATTTACAGCAACCTTTTTTACATGGTGCTGATTTTGTATTTCATTCCACTACCAAATTTTTAAATGGTCATGGCACTGCAATTGGCGGGGTATTGATAGGCAAAGACATTGCCTTTATGAAAACCCGTGCCTGGAAATGGCATGCATTATTAGGCGCTAACAGCAATCCGTTTGATGCCTTTTTGCTTACGCAGGGCATAAAAACCCTGGAGCTTCGCATGGAAAGGCATTGCCATAATGCCATGGAAGTAGCCAGCTATCTTTATCAGCATCCGGCCGTTTCGCAGGTTAATTATAATGGACTTCCCTCCCACCCCGACTTTGCCGTAAGTGCCCGTCAAATGAAGCACCCGGGGGCATTACTAAGTTTTGAGTTGAAAGGGGGTATGGAAGCCGGAAAAAAATTCATCAACCAGGTTCAACTTTGTACCCGTGCCGTTTCACTGGGAACACTGGATACCCTGATTTCTCACCCGGCAAGTATGAGTCATTTCGGACTAACACCGGCTGAAAGAGAAGCCTATGGGATTACTGATGGATTGATCCGCATGAGCGTGGGAATTGAAAACCTGGCAGATTTACTTACCGATTTAGAACAGGCATTGGCATAAATAGCTTATTCATCTATATGCAAATAAATATTCGCAGAGCCACCAAAGAGGATTGTCCCGCTTTATTAGAATTGATAAAAGAATTAGCCGACTATGAAAGGGCACCACAAGAAGTTACCGTAAGCCTGGCTCATTTTGAGGAAAGCGGTTTTGGTGCACAACCGGTATGGTGGGGCTTTGTGGCCGAATTAGATTCGGTAGTAGTAGGATTTGCCCTTTACTATATCCGCTACAGTACCTGGAAGGGACAATGCCTGTATCTCGAAGATTTTTTGGTTACAGAACAACAACGTGGAAAAGGTATTGGGGCATTGCTATTTGAACGCATCATTCAGGAAGCAAAGGAAAAAGGATTTCGCCGAATGGTATGGCAGGTACTGGATTGGAATGAACCCGCACTAAATTTTTATAAAAAATACGACGCTAAATTAGATCCGGAATGGGTAAATGGCAGCATTGATTTCATTCCATCGTAACAGTTCAGTTTAACTAACCCCATCTACTGTAACATCCTTTACAATTTTTTGTACCAGTCCTTGTAATACTTTACCGGGACCACATTCAGTAAAATGTGTGGCTCCATCGGCATGCATGGCTTGCACACACTGCGTCCACTTTACAGCACCGGTTAGTTGATCAATTAAATTTTGGCGGATTGCGGCAGGATCTGATACAGCCGTTGCCACTACATTTTGATAAACTGGACAAGAAGGGGTATGAAAAGTTGTAGCTGCAATTGCGGCTGCTAATTGTTCTTTTGCCGGTGCCATTAGTGGCGAATGAAAAGCACCACCCACTGGCAATACGAGTGCTCGCTTAGCCCCGGCAGCTTTCATCTGCTCGCAAGCTAAAGCTACCCCCTGCACAGTTCCGCTAATCACTAATTGACCTGGACAATTATAATTAGCCGCCACCACCACTTCACCGGTTTCTGCATAAATTTTTTGGCAAATAGCTTCTACCTGCTCATCTGCCAAGGCAAGAATAGCGGCCATTGAAGAGGGGGCATACTCACAAGCTTGTTGCATGGCATTGGCCCGAATACTTACCAAGCGAAGGGCATCTTCAAATAGAAGGGTGCCGTTTGCTACCAGTGCCGAAAATTCACCCAGGGAATGGCCTGCAACCATATCAGGCTTGGCATGATTGATAGTAGCATAGGCAGCTACCGAATGGATGAAAATAGCCGGTTGTGTTATACGTGTCTGCTTAAGTTCTTCATCTGTTCCCTGAAAAAGGGTATCAGTTATGGGAAATCCCAGTATAGAATTTGCCTTGTCGAAAATAGCCCTTGCAGCCGGATTATTGTCGTATAATCCCTTCCCCATTCCAATGAATTGAGCACCCTGACCCGGAAAAATATAAGCGTGTTTCATATCGAATTATCTTTTAAAAAAACATCCGCCGAAGCAGATGATAAAAAACGAAGTTCGCAAAAAATTAGTAATAATTAATCTCTTCGCTTACTGATAAGACGTAAAAATTCGCTGCGGGTGGCTACATGTTCAAACTCACCGGAAAAAGCAGAAGTAGTGGTAATAGAATTTTGCTTTTGTACTCCGCGCATCATCATACATAAGTGCTGCGCCTCAATTACTACCGCCACGCCCAGCGGATCCAAGGAGGTTTTGATAGCATCCACAATCTGCGTGGTTAATCGCTCCTGCACTTGTAATCTTCTTGAAATAACATCTACTACCCGGGCCAACTTACTTAACCCCGTAATCCAACCATTGGGGATATAAGCAATATGTGCTTTTCCAAAAAATGGTAGCATGTGGTGCTCGCACATCGAATATAATTCGATATCACGCACAATAACCATTTCGCTTACATCTTCCTTAAATCGAGCAGAATTGAGTATTTCAATCGGATCTAACTGATAACCCTGGGTTAAATACTGCATAGCTTTCGCCATCCGTTCGGGCGTTTTTAGTAGACCTTCTCGCTGGGCATCTTCTCCGATTAAACCAAGTACGGATGTATAATTATTGATAAGACCGCTGGTAACTGCCTCATCATAGTGTTCTGTTTTTTTATATGCCATACAAACAATTTAAAAAGTTATTGAACAGGATACTCTACAAAATTTCTTTCTGTTTCGTACAAACGGATTTGTAAATCAAACGCCTCCCCTAATCGGGGTTTTAGCAATTCGTAAATAACTACAGCAATATTCTCAGCGGATGGATTCAGGTGCTTAAATTCAATCGTATCTAAGTTGAGGTTTCTATGATCAAAACGATCAATAATCAACTCCTTGATTAAATCACTTAACTTTTTCAGGTCAATCACATATCCGGTATCCGCATCAATTTCACCGGTTACTTTTACAATTAATTCGTAATTGTGGCCATGAAAGTTTTCGTGATTACAAAGGCCAAATACCTGTTTATTCTTCTCTGCCGACCATGCCGGATTATGCAATCGGTGTGCAGCATTAAAATGCTCTTTCCGGTAAACCGATACTCGCTTTTGCATACTTATTTAACCGAATTAAAGGTGTATTTGTTCAATTACCCCGAAATTAATCTTGCTTTCCAAAATATTCAACAAATATGCGGGGGGTTTCGTAGAGCTTAACACAGTGTAACTGCACCTGCTCGGGTAGATGCGGTAATAATTGATTCCAAATGGCGATTGCCAGATTCTCGGTACTGCACAACTTCCCCTTTAAAAAAGGCACATCTAGGTTCAAGTTTTTATGATCGAGGTGATTTATCACTTGTTCGTTTATTAGTAGGCTCAACTTCTTCACATCATACACAAAACCTGTATCCGGATGAGGATTTCCTTTAACGGTTACATATAAATTATAGTTATGTCCATGCCAATTTTCATTGGCACAAACGCCAAAAACAGCTTCATTCTCCTCCCTCGACCATGCAGGATTAAACAATTTATGGGCTGCATTAAAGTGCTCCAGCCTTGTGAGATACACCATCCACCAAATATTTACTGCAAAGTTACGAAAAGCCCTTTAAATCAGCCCCAATTATCGGATGAGTGGTTTTCGTTGATTTTTCTCAACTTTGCTGCATGCAAATACTGGTAGTAGCCGCCAAGGAGGTAGAAATCAAGCCAACTGTTGAATACATCACTACGCAATACCCTTTGCAGGCTAATTTGCAATTTGCCTACACGGATATTGGACTTACGGCTGCTACCTTTGCCATAACGCGACTGGCACTAACCCAACCTCCCGATGTAATCATTCAGGCAGGCATTGGCGGTAGCTTCGAGCTCGGATACTTACCGGGGGAAGTTGTATTGATAGATAGTGAACAAATAGGTGATTTGGGGGTGATGGAAAATGCCCAATGGAAAAATTTGTTTATGCTATCCCTTTCTAACAAAAATCAAGCGCCTTATCAAGAAGGATTATTACTTAACCCATATATCGATCATTTCAATTTTCTTGGTATCAGAAAAGTTGCCGGCGTTTCTGTTAATACCATTACCACAGACTCATCTATCATAAAGAGATTACAACAATGCACACCGGCGCCTGTTATTGAGAGTATGGAGGGGGCTGCCCTACATTTTGTATGCCGGCAATTACAAATACCCTTTGTGCAGTTACGTGCTGTATCTAATCAAGTTGGCGAACGTGAAAAGAGCCGCTGGCATTTTACACAAGCCATTCAATCACTCAATACAGCGCTAATTAAAATAATTGATCATTTGCTTGCACATCCTATTTCGTTTACAGCAAACTTACCGGCATGAAACTTACCCTAGGATATTCACCCTGCCCAAATGATACTTTTATTTTTGATGCCCTGGTTACTGGAAAAATAGATACCGGAACCCTTCAATTCGAGCCGGTGTTGGAAGATGTAGAAACCCTCAATCGATGGGCCATTCAGGGGAAATTGTCACTCACTAAAATTAGCTATGGTGTATTACCCCTCATCCTACCTACCTATGGTATGCTGCCGAGTGGGGGCGCTTTGGGCAGAGGAGTTGGGCCCTTATTGATTACAACAGCAGCCAACAGCTACTTACCAATAGAAGAATTACTCGCACTTCCTATTGCTATTCCCGGAGAAAATACTACTGCACATCTCTTGATGAGCTATGCTTTTGGGAATTGCCCACAAAAAAGATTTATGGTATTTCATGAGATTGAAGATGCCGTTCTCAGCGGGCGGGTGGGGGCAGGTGTTATTATTCATGAAAACAGATTTACCTATACACAAAAAGGATTGGTGCTAGTAAAAGATTTGGGTACCAATTGGGAGGAAAGTCTGCAATCCCCCATCCCCCTGGGTGGAATTGCTATCAAAAGAAATGTGCCGCCTAACATGCAGGAAACGGTTAACCAGCTAATCAGACAAAGTATCCAAATGGGCTGGCAACAATATCCTATACTCAGCAATTATGTAAAGGCACATGCGCAGGAAATGAGTGAAGAGGTAATGCGCAAGCATATTCAGCTGTATGTAAACGATTTTTCCATCTCGGTAGGTAGCGAAGGAAGAAAAGCAGTAGATACCTTAATGCAGGTATATGCGAAGATTCGCGGAACAAAGCTATCAGAGCAACCCCCCGTTTTTGTAATACCAGACTAACTCAATTTTGCTTAAGGGCATTTGCATACACTTCTAACACCCGTTTGCGGGCCACTTCGTGCACAACCATCGGTTGCGGATAAGTTAACTCCTGCCACTCAGCAACCCACTGCTTAATATAGGTATGTTGGGGGTCGAATTTTTGCGTTTGCAAAGTAGGATTAAATACCCTGAAATAAGGAGCAGCATCACATCCACTGCTGGCAGCCCATTGCCAACCGCCATTATTGGCCGCCAAATCGAAATCTAATAATTTGGAGGCAAAATAGGCCTCCCCCCAGCGCCAGTCGATCAATAAATGTTTCACCAAAAATGAAGCCGTAATCATGCGCACCCGATTATGCATAAATCCGGTAGCATTTAACTGACGCATTCCTGCATCCACAATCGGGTAACCCGTTTTGCCAGTACACCATCTCTGAAATTCTTCTTCATTATTTCGCCAGGGTATGGCATCATAGGCTTTTTTAAATGCTTCCCCCCTACCCACTCTTGGAAAGTTGTATAAAATCATGTGATAAAAATCTCTCCAAATGAGTTCATTTAAAAAAGTTGCACTGGTAGCTTTTGCTTTTGTGGCGAGTTGGCGAACACTAATTGTTCCAAAACGCAAATGCACGCCTAAACGGGATGTGCCCGCTGGCAAAGAAGGTATATCTCGGTTTTGCTGATAATGCTTCAACACTTCCATTTGAGGTTTATCAGAAGGAAAACTTTCTTCTGTAGCAATAAAGCCCATGGATTGTAGGGAGGGAATGGATACGGGGGGCTGCTGAAAAAACTGCGCCCATTTTTTTTCTGATGGATACGCTGCTATGCCTGTTTTTTCTAACGTGGCTCTCCATTTATTCGCATAGGGCGTAAACACGGTATAAGGTGTTCCATCGTCTTTGGCTACTTCCAGCTTTTCGAATATTACCTGGTCTTTATAGGTATGGAACGGAACACCGGCTGTTGATAATTCATTCGCTATCGCCGTATCCCGCTCCTTTGCATAGGGTTCGTAATCATGGTTGGTATAAACGGCAGTTAGGCTGTACTTCTTTATCAATTGCTTAAAAACATCCTGGGGCTTTCCATGATACACTTCCAGGGTACTTCCCAGCTTTATCAATTGCTGTTGCATATCCTCCAGCGCCTGGTGAATAAATGCTACCCTACGATCTTTTTTATCCTCGAGCTGTTGAAGAATAGCAGTATCAAAAATAAAAATAGGAACCACCGGTTCATTGCCCGAAAGAGCCTGATACAAGGCAGCATTATCAAATAAGCGCAGATCCCTGCGAAACCACATAACACGAACAGAATTTTTCAAGGCAACTTTATTTTTAAATACAACAAAAATCTTTCGGATTAGTTGTTACCGCCTCCCGGCTTTTCTTTTCCTTCCCACAGCGGCACTATATATTTTAGGTAAATACGAGCTGCCCATTCTCCGCCATACTGATTTTTGTCCAACTGTTTTACCCAGCGAATGCCGGAAATAGCATTGGTTAAAAAAATTTCTTCCGCTTCTTGCAGGTCCTCCACTGTTACAGGCATTTCGGTAACCGGATACTGATCTGCTATTAGTTTCTGCAAGAGATAGCGGCGCATTACCCCATCCACCGCCCCTTCAGTAATCGGGGGTGTTATTACCTGTCCATTTTTTAAAATAAATATATTAGAAATGGTAGTATCGGCCACCCGGTTAAATGTATTTAAAACAATCGCATCGTTACAATGCTGCTGCTTAGCCCAACGGGCTGCCATGGCATAGGGAAGAAATTGAGCAGTTTTTAGGGAAGCAAACCGATCACAACTTTTTTGAGCATGCGGGTATACACACAAATCGACTCCATTCACCTGAATAAATGAACGGAGTTCCGGTCCCTGCCAGGATTGTATTAGAAAATGCGGATACCGGGGTTCCGGATCATACAAGCCCCCCGACCCCCTGAAAATGGTAAGTCGAATACGGGCATTGTCCGAATGATGATTGGCCTTTGCCAATTGAATGATTTGCTGCTCTAGTTTGGCAGCTGAAAAATGGGGGGGGCATTCCATTTGCAACTGCTCCATGGTATACAACAACCGCTCGGCATGCAAATGAAAAAGGGGAATGGCACCTCGCACCACCTTTACTGTTTCAAAACATCCATCCCCATATCGGAACGTGCGATTATCCACCTCTATAAGTGGTTCTCCCGTTTTAATTTTTTTTCCATCTAGTAATAAATAAGTCCCCAACATATTGTAAAGATACCCCGAGTTTTGGGTTTGGCCGTTTTAGGTTATTTTTAAGGTATTAATTTCTAACATCTATTATGCAAATCAGCTCTATACTCTCTGTACTGGAATCTTTCGCCCCCCTTTCGCTGCAAGAATCCTACGACAATGCCGGCTTACTTACCGGTATGCCCAACTGGCAATGTACCGGTATTATCTGTGCGCTGGATGCCACAGAAGAAGTGGTGCTGGAAGCCCAACAAAAAGGTTGTAACCTGGTGATAGCCCATCATCCGATTATTTTTGGGGGACTCAAAAAAATCAATGGTAAAAATTATGTGGAGAAAACCATCATTGCTGCTATTAAACATGATATAGCTATTTATGCTATCCATACCAATCTGGATAATGTGCTTGCCGGCGTAAATTATAAAATTGCCGAGAAAATAGGGCTGATAAACTGTCGGCTATTAGTTCCCAAGCCGCAGCAACTGCTAAAGCTACATACGTTTATTCCCAACCAACACCTGGAAAAGGTAAGAGAGGCCCTTTTTCGTGCAGGAGCAGGGGATATAGGCCTTTATAAAGAAGCCAGCTTTGCTATGGAGGGGATTGGCACGTTTACTGGCGGGGAGGGCTCGCATCCAACCATTGGGAAATCGGGTGAAAGAACGTCGGTTCCCGAAACCCGGCTAGAAGTATTGGTTCCCGCACAGCTTCAATCGCAGGTAAAGCAAGCCCTGCTGGATAGCCACCCCTACGAGGAAGTGGCCTACGACTGGGTACTTCTACAAAATACACAATCCGAAATCGGAAGTGGTTTAATCGGTCAGCTACCCGAACCCATGGAAGAAAAAGGGGTTTTGCAGCTAATAAGCACCGCCTTTTCTTTATCGGTAATCCGGCATACCCCTTTACTGGGCAAAAAGATACACCGAATAGCCGTTTGCGGGGGTGCCGGCAGCTTTTTGATTGGCAAAGCCCTAGCAGCAGGGGCCGATTTATTTGTAACCGCCGACCTAAAATACCACGAGTTTTTCGACGCAAATCAACAAATGGTTCTGGCCGATATCGGTCACTGGGAAAGCGAGCAATATACTACTGAACTGCTGATGGATATTTTACAACGCAAATTCCCTACCTTTGCCGTCCTTAAATCAGGTATTCAAACCAATCCGGTGAGATATTTCATGGGATCCTGAAGTAGAAAATGATTGTTTTGCAGATAAAAATCAGTGATTTAAGGTCGAAATTTGTAAATTAGTAGACATTGTCACCATTTGGTGATATAACCCACATAAAAATCAACCGTTCATATGGCAGCCGTTAAAGATTTCTCAGTAGAAGAAAAACTGGTGAACCTGCTGAAATTGCAGAAAATTGATTCCAAATTAGATGAGATTCAGATTTTAAAGGGTGAACTCCCCATGGAAGTTAGCGATCTGGAAGACGAAATCCAGGGACTGAAAAGCCGTCAGGTACGTATTGAAGAAGAAATCAATGGAATTACAGAGTACATGGATGGAAGGAAAGCCGCTATCAAAGAAAGCGAGGCCCTGATTGCCAAGTACGAAAAGCAAAGCGATAATGTAAAAAATAATCGCGAATACGAAGCCATCAATAAGGAAATTGAAATGCAGCAGTTAGAAATAAAACTCTGCGAAAAGAATATCCGCGATGCTAATGACGAATTAGGGGAAAAAGTAAAAGTATTGGATGCTGCCCGCAAGCAGATTGCTGTTAAAGATGGTGTATTGGCCCATAAGAAAGGCGAACTGGAAAAGATTATTGTAGAAACTGAAAAAGAAGAAACCCATTTCAATCAGTTAAGCAGTGATGCCCGCGCACACATCGACAGCCGTTTGATTTATAGCTACGATCGTATTCGCAAAAACTACCACAATGGCTTAGCCGTAGTTCCTGTAGAAAGGGATGCCTGTGGAGGATGCTTCAATTCTATTCCACCTCAACGCCAAAGCGAAATCCGTTTACACAAAAAAATTATTGTTTGTGAAAACTGTGGACGTATTCTGGTAGATGCTGATTTAAACAGTTCTGTTGAAGTTAAATAAACAGGTACACCGGTAGTATGCCGGAACCAGTAAATTATATCGAAAGGGTTTCCGAAGGGCAGCCCTTTCTTATTAAAGGGATATGGCGAAAAAATTCCTGCTTGTAATTTGCATAAGCATCCTCAGCCCAGTGCTGATTTACAGTCAGTCTGTATTTGAATTCAATAGCACCTGTCAGCAAGCATTTCAAGAAATAACCCGCCTAAAACTGACTTCCGGAAAATCGCTGGTGCTAAAAGCCCGGCAACAAAACCCCAATAACCTGATTCCGGAATTACTAGATAACTATATCGACTTTTACACCCTGTTTTTAAATGAAGACCCTGCCGAACTGAAAAAAAGACTGCCGCAGTTCGAAGCCAGATTGAATAAAGTAAAAGCAGGACCCGCCTCCTCTCCTTTTTTTCTGTATTGCCAAAGTATGATTCTTTTGCAGCGGGCTGCCTCCGTGATTAAGGCCGGAAAATTTTGGGATGCTGCCTGGGATTGTCGGAAAAGCTATTTACTGATAAAAGAAAATAAAAAACTATTCCCCACTTTTACACCCAATGATCTTCCCTATGGCACACTGCAAGCCGTTACGGGAACCATTCCCAAAGGGTTGCGCTGGATAGCCGGCATATTGGGTATGAAGGGGTCTTTATCCGAAGGCATGAAAACTGTTCGGTCTTTTGTAACAGGTAACGACCCCTGGCAAAAAGTACTCTACAATGAAGCCGCCTATATTTATCCTTACTTGCTTTTTTATCTGGAAAACAAAAAAGAAGAAGCCCTAACATTTGCCCGTAATTCAAAAATTGATCTGGTTAATAATCACCTGCATCTGTATATGGCTGTGAACTTATCGCTCAACAATCAACAGGCAGCGCAGGCAGCCGCATTAATAAAAAACCGGGCAATATCGAATGAGTATCTGGTTACGGGAATTTGGGATTTTGAAATGGGTTTTGCCCATTTATTTCACCTGGAAACAACCGATGCAGCCCGGCATTTTCAATTATTTCTGCAACAATTTAAAGGACAGTTTTATGTAAAGGATGTATACCAAAAACTCAGCTGGTGTTATTGGCTGGAGGGCAATACAACCCGTGCCGAACAAATGAGGCAGGCAGTAATAAAAAAAGGCAGTACAGATTCTGATGCCGATAAAAAAGCACTTGCCGATGCCAAATCCGGAAAATGGCCCAATCGTTGGTTGTTAAAAGCCCGTTTGCTAAGCGATGGCGGCTATCAAACGGAAGCGCTTAAACTATTGATGGCATCACCATCTGAGCCAATAAACTCAACGGCAGATCAGCTGGAGTATAAATACCGATTGGCTCGTGTATACGATGCATTGGGAAAAACGGATGAAGCCTTGGCAAATTACGCAGCCACCATAGAGCAAGGACAAAACCGACCAGAATATTTTGCCGCCAGGGCAGCCCTGCAAACTGCACAGATTTATGAAGCAAGGGGGAAAAAGCAACAAGCGATTGATTATTATCAGCTTTGTTTACATATGGAAAATCACGAATACAAAAATTCCCTAGACCAGCGCGCCAAAGCTGGCATTGCCCGATGTAAAGGCGAATAAGGTACCCGTTTTTTCACCCCCTCATTTGCTGAACCGAATACCCTGCGCTAAATTGCAGGAAAAGACGACATTTGATCCAGTAATTCTACGCGTTTGTTAATTGAATCTATGCTGCAACACTTACATATACAGAACTACGCTATAATTGATAACCTGAAAATTGATTTTTCGGATCGCCTAAATATTATCACCGGAGAAACAGGGGCAGGAAAAAGTATTCTGATGGGCGCACTAGGTTTGATACTTGGCGACCGGGCAGATACCAATGTGCTTTTGAACCGAGAAAAAAAATGCTGTATTGAAGGCGTCTTCAACAAAGCTACGGCAACTGGAATCAGCGATTTTTTTACAAGGAATGATCTGGAAAATGAACCCGAATTACTACTGCGCAGAGAAATTGCCAGCAATGGAAAATCGAGAGCCTTTATTAATGATACCCCGGTAAGTTTGCAACAAATTCGTGAACTGGCTGCTTTACTGGTAGACCTGCATCGGCAGTTTGATACGCTGGCATTGGGAGAGGCAGATTTTCAACGGGATGTGTTGGATGCCTTAACCCGGCAACCCGAACTTTTACAAAATTACCGAATAGCTTTTAATCAATGGGCTAGCTATAAAAAAGAACTAGACCAACTTATGGCTGCGGAAGCACAAGCAGCTAAAGAGCGCGACTATCAGCAGTATTTGCTAAACGAGCTGAATGCACTGGCACTAAAGCCCATGGAGCTGGAAAATATCGACCAAGAATTAACCGTTTTAAATAATGCGGGTAATATTCAGCAAACCATTGATCGCATCAATTTTCTGCTTCGGGAGTCTGACACACCTCTTTTACCCCAATTAAAGCAAAGTACCCTGTCGCTGCAATCCTTTGCAAGCCTCCTGCCCGCACTAACATCTCTATCAGAAAGATTACTTTCCGTACATATCGAGTTGGGAGATATTGCCGATGAATTACAGAAAATAAAAGATCAGTGTCAGGTGGACGAAAGCCGCGCGAACTGGATTAATCAACGACTGGCAGAGGGCTATAAATTATGTAAGAAGCATGGCGTAAAAACCACCGATGAATTACTGGAAATACAGCAGCGCCTAAATAACAACCTAACCAATGCAGAAAAAAGAGAAGCGCAAAGATTAGCTTTAGAAAAAAGTACCGAACAAAGCAGACAGGCTTTAGTTACCATGAGCAATCGTTTATCAACCGAGCGGAAAAAAGTAGCCCCGCCATTTGAAAAAGAAGTAAAGCGCTTGCTCACCCGGGTAGGCATGCCTAATGCTACTATACAGGTACAAATTACTGATTGTTCTGCCAATGAAACAGGTGCTGATCAGATTGACTTTTTATTTGATGCCAATCAATCGGGCAGAATGGAACCGCTAAAAAAAGTAGCAAGTGGAGGAGAATTAAGCAGACTGATGCTTTGTATAAAATCGCTGGTGGCCGATTCGATTGAATTACCTACCCTTATTTTTGATGAAATAGATACCGGGATTAGCGGGGAGGCAGCAAAACAAGTGGGTATGATTATGAAGGAAATGGCGGCTAACCGACAGTTAATATGTATCACCCATCAACCGCAAATAGCCGGAAAAGCTGATGCACATTATTGGGTATATAAGGAAGCAAGCGGTTCTACTATACAGACAGGCATTCGCAGATTAAATGAAGAAGAAAGAGTGAAAGCAATCGCCAGCATGCTATCGGGAGAAGAACCTACTGCTGCGGCGTTGGCCAATGCGCGGGAATTAATCCATTCGTAAGGGGTACGGCAGGTTTACAACTAAATCTTTATGTTTGTGGTATAAATGCCCATTTAACTATACAAATTATGGCTTATCAATTACTCAAAGGAAAAACCGGCATCATTACCGGGGCGCTTGATGAAAACTCTATCGCCTGGAAAGTAGCAGAAAAAGCACATGAAGAAGGTGCCCGTTTTGTATTAACCAATGCCCCCATTGCGATGCGGATGGGAGAGATAAAAAAATTGGCTGAAAAAACCGGTTCACAAATCATTCCGGCAGATGCTACCAGTACCGAAGAACTTACCCACCTGTTTACCGAATCGCAACAAATATTGGGCGGAAAAGTAGATTTTGTATTGCACTCAATAGGCATGAGTGTAAATATCAGAAAGAAAATCCCCTACACCGAATTGAATTACGACTACTACCAAAAAGGTTTAGACGTGTCTGCCCTCTCATTACATAAAATGCTGGCCGTAGCCATGAAGTTGGATGCAATTAACGAATGGGGTAGTGTGGTTGCGCTTACTTATATGGCTGCCCAAAGAACATTTCCCTTTTATACCGACATGGCCGATATTAAAGCTATGTTAGAATCTATTGCCCGCAGTTTTGGATACCATTATGGGGTAACCAAAAAAGTACGCATCAACACAGTATCGCAATCCCCTACCAAAACCACCGCCGGCACAGGTATCAAAGGATTTGGCGACTTCTTCGATTATGCACAGTCGATTGCGCCCCTGGGCAATGCCTCTGCGGAAGATTGTGCCAATTATTGCATCACCCTATTCTCCGACCTTACCCGCATGGTTACCATGCAGAATTTGTTTCACGACGGCGGTTATTCAAATACTGGCGTGAGCGACCTGGTTATGAATAAAATGGGCATCACCGAATAAAAAATTTACAATGCAACTTCTCCTCAGTTTACCCCAATCATCCATCGAACTCATTGGTTATCTTGGATCCTTCCTCACATCTATCACTTTTATCCCGCAAGTATATAAATCTTGGAAGTCTAAAAGTGTGGGCGACCTCAGCACCTGGATGGTTTTGATTGTAATTACCAGCACCCTCGTATGGTTGGCCTATGGATATCTTATCAAAAGCGGCCCAGTTCTATTAGCCAATACCATTGTATTATTGCTTACCTTGGTTCTGATGTATTTTAAAATAAAATTCAAGCCTCAATAAACTACTCCCCTTTATCATAATAAGTAAACTATTGCGAAAACTTATTGTAGAATGTGGCAGCAGTAAAAATAAAAAAGGCTGTGCGCCAATGGCGCACAGCCTTTTTTATAAAGTGTAGGAGCGATGAAGTAAAAGTATATTAGTACTCATCTTCATTGAACATAAAATCTTCCTGACTAGGATAATCCGGCCAGATGTCTTCTATGCTCTCATATACTTCACCTTCATCTTCGAGCTCTTGTAAATTTTCAACTACCTCCAGAGGGGCTCCGCTTCTGATGGAATAATCAATCAATTCGTCTTTGGTTGCAGGCCAGGGAGCTTCTTCCAGATAACTAGCCAATTCTAATGTCCAGAACATAGGAATCGTTTTAATTTTTTGCAAATGTAGCCGTATAAACAATACCACCCAATGTAGATTTTCAACCAAGGAGAAAGAAAATGGTGAAAAAAGACCAGTTATACCCCGGCTTTTGTAGGTTTGTATACAAATAATGTAATTCGGCATGCTAGAAGCAGCGCATATCAGCAAGAAATATGGGAGTCTGGAAGTGTTAAAAGACGTGAATTTATCCCTAAACCGGGGCGAAATTGTAAGTATTGTTGGTTCATCCGGGGCCGGAAAAAGCACCCTTTTACATATTTTGGGCACGCTCGACCGGGCAGATAGTGGTACTATCCTGCTAAACGGAACTGCCCTGCACACTTTAACCGGAGAGGCATTGGCCGCATTTAGAAATAAACATTTGGGCTTTATTTTTCAATTTCACCACTTACTTCCCGAGTTCAATGCCCTTGAAAATGTTTGTATCCCTGCTTGGATTGCGGGTACCAATCGGCAGCAGGCACAAGAAAGAGCAGTATTTCTGTTGGGAAAGTTAGGGCTGTCTGGTAAGGAAAGGAATAGACCCGGAGAGCTTTCCGGAGGAGAACAACAACGGGTGGCCGTGGCCAGGGCCCTGATTAATCAACCCGAACTAGTATTGGCAGACGAACCAACCGGTAATTTAGACAGCAAGCATGCCCGGGAACTGCATAATCTATTTCTTACATTGCGGGAAGAATTTCAGCAAAGTTTTTTGATAGTTACCCATAATCGAGAATTGGCAGCTTTGAGCGATCGGATGCTTGAAATGAAAGACGGACAAATGCTGTAAGGAATTATGCTTCCTTATTTCTAAACCAATTCTATGGTTTATTTAACGCGGGGCTTCCAGGGAATCTCTGGAACCTGAAGTTGCCAGCCTGTATACCTGGCCAATACAAACAGATAATCACTCAAGCGGTTCAGGTATTTAATAACCAGCGGTTCTACAAACAGTTGATTGTCTAGTAAATGCACACTGCAACGCTCCGCTCGTCTACAAACACAACGGGCAATATGTAAGGCCGACAGGGTAGTATGGCCGCCCGGTAAAATAAATGAACGCATAGGTTCTAAGTGCTCATTCATCGCATCAATTTCTTGTTCTAACAAGGCAACATCCGTCTCGAGCAAATCAGGTATTTTCATGGCGGGCTCTTTATCAGGGTCGCAGGCTAATGACGAGCCAATGGTAAAGAGTCTATCCTGTATTTCAGCTAATAAGTTTCTAGTGGGTGCATCCGTATGTAAATCGCGCACCCATCCGATGTAAGAATTTAATTCATCCACGGTACCGTAAGACTCGATACGCAAATTACTCTTGATTACTTTGGTGCCCCCGATAAGAGAAGTAAGTCCTGCATCCCCGGTTTTGGTATATATTTTCATCGACATAGCCGCAAGTTACTAAATGCTGCAACAAAGAAACAACCCAAAAGTTCAATCGGGAATGCCTGCGGCTACTAAACCAGCGAAGAAGATTGTACTTTGCTCGTATCGGTTTCAACCAGACCATCCCGCAACCTAACTACCCGATGCGCATAAGCGGCAATATCTTCTTCGTGGGTTACTAATACAACTGTATTTCCGGATGATTGAATTTGCGCAAAAATTTCCATTACTTCCACTGAGGTTTTAGAATCGAGGTTACCGGTAGGCTCATCGGCCAGCAAAAGGGAAGGATTGTTTACTACCGCACGCGCAATAGCCACCCGCTGTATTTGTCCTCCGGAAAGTTCATTTGATTTGTGGTGACTTCTATCCGCCAGGCCTACTTTTTTTAATGCCTCCATCGCTCTTTCCATCCTGTCTTTCTTACTTACCCCCGCATATACCAAGGGAAGTGCCACATTTTCTGCGGCAGTTAATCGAGGCAACAGATTAAACTGTTGAAATACGAACCCGATTTCGGTATTCCGAACGGTTGCCAGATCATCATCCAGCATTTTACTTACATCCTTGCCATTTAAAATGTAACGTCCGCCGGTTGGGGAATCCAAACAGCCTAAAATATTCATTAGGGTACTCTTTCCGCTTCCTGATGGCCCCATCAGGGCTACATATTCGTTTTTCTGAATGTTGAGGGTAATCCCCTTTAATACCGGAATCGCATGGTTACCCATGAAATAACTTTTCTGAATATCTTCCAGCTTTATAATTACATTCTCCATATTTACTGATTAGCAGGGTTCGAAATAACTTTTGGTACGGTAAAAAATGTAGCGGTCTTTTCCGGGGCATTGGCCAAGGCACTATCCCTGGTTACCATATTACTAACTATATCATCCCGTAACGCTTTTGAACTGGTTGAACTATTCAACATGTGCAATAGAGGTTCAACTCCTTCCGTGTTAACCTGCTGCAGTTGCTCTACAAAAGAAACCATTTTCTCTAGGTCGTTTTGCAATGCCGCCATTTCCAACGGTTCCACTTCTAATTTCGAGAGGGAACATAAATGTTGAATCAGTTCAGGGGTAATTTTCATCGAAACAAAAATACAACATTCATTTGCAATGCAATATGGTTATGGTTGAATGGCAAATGCAAACAAACAGCGGTAAATCAACCGGATTAATTGCAACATAAAATTTTAAAAAAAACAATTCTCATAGCTATTTTTCGGCAAAAAAATAGCCAAATAGCTATGCTAAATAGTCGAGCAATTATAAAAATCCCCTTTTTACCCGAAGAAAACACCCGTTTATCTAAAACACTGAAAAAAAATTTAGAAAAGTAAAAAAAAGTGAAAAGCATGAACAATAAATTGTTAAATTCAAATTACAAACCCCCCTTTTATGCTTGTCTATGTATTACTAACTGTGTACCTTGTTTGCCTCTATATGGCATACAAGGGGGCATCTACGTCCGAAGAATAAATGATTTTTTAGGATGGTAGTGCCCAAAAACCCTGGTGCCTTGCCTCAGGGTTTTTTTATGCCCTAGATCAATCGATTTTTTGCCCCTGACTACTTTTTTTTTGTGATTTGACACAATTAGTTGCATAACTAACTAATTTTACGCAAAAGTTTCCTTCCATATGAAAAGAACCATCAAAAAAGTAGCCATATTAGGCAGTGGCGTAATGGGCTCCCGAATTGCTTGTCATTTCGCAGGTATTGGCTTACCCGTTTTGTTATTAGATATGGTGCCCCCGGCAGCAACTGAAAGTACCCAACCCAAGGAAAGAAATCAACTGGTTAATGGTGCACTGCAAGCTGCCCTAAAAAGTAATCCCTCCCCCGTTTTTACGGCCTCAGTTGCCAATCGGATTACTACCGGAAACTTTACCGATAACATGAAAGACATTGCCACCTGCGACTGGATTATAGAGGTGGTGGTTGAAAGATTAGATATTAAACAACAGATCTACGAACAAGTAGAGAAGTTTCGCAAACCGGGTACACTGATTACTTCCAACACATCCGGCATTCCCATTCACATGCTAAGTGAGGGCAGATCGGCCGACTTTATTAAGAACTTCTGCGGTACCCACTTCTTCAATCCTCCCCGATACTTGCGCTTACTTGAAATTATACCTACGCCCAATACAGATCCGGAAGTGGTAAACTTTTTAATGGAGTATGGAGATGTTTATTTAGGAAAAACTACCGTTCTATGTAAGGATACCCCAGCCTTTATTGCTAACCGAGTAGGAATGTTTAGCATGATGAGCATTTTCCGCATCATGGAAGAATTATCCCTCAGTGTGGATGAAGTGGATGCATTTACCGGGCCCATCATGGGTAGACCTAAATCGGCTACCTTTCGAACAGCAGATGTAGTAGGGATTGATACCATGGTGAAAGTGGCGAAGGGTATTTACGATAATTGTGCCCAGGATGAAGCCCGTGATACATTTAAAGTGCCTACCTGGCTAGAAAAACTAGTTGAGAATAATTGGTTAGGTGATAAAACTGGGCAGGGATTTTTCAAGAAAATAAAGTCCGACTCCGGCAAGGAGATTCTTACGCTCCAGCTGGCTACCATGGAATATGCGCCCCGAACGAAAGCGCGGTATGCCTCATTGGAAGCGGCCAAACCCATCGACTCGTTACCCGAAAGAATTGCCCTGTTGGCTGCAGCACCGGATAAAGCAGGAGATTTTTTTAGAAAGTTTCATTATGGTTTATTCTCTTACATATCGCATCGTATACCTGAAATAACCGATACACTTTTCAGATTAGATGATGCTATGATGGCCGGTTTCGGTTGGGAAATTGGGGCATTCGAAACCTGGGATTTATTGGGGGTTGAAAAAACGATAGCGGCTATGAAAAAGGCTGGCTATCCCGTTGCTGCATGGGTAGAAGATATGTTGAGTAAAGGATGCACGCATTTTTATAAAATTGAAAAAGGAAAAAAATGTTACTATGATATTACTACCGGCAACTATCAGCCAATGCCAGGCGGAGAAGCCTTTATAGTATTGCAACATCACGCAGATAAATTGGTATGGAAAAATAGTGCCTGCCGGATGTACGACATTGGTGATGGAGTTGCCGGATTTGAATGGAACACAAAAATGAATAGCATAGGCGGGGAGGTATTGGAAGGTGTAAATAAAGCGATTTCATTGGCAGAAGAAAAGTTTGCTGGATTGGTAATAGCCAACTCCGGTGCCAACTTTAGTGCGGGTGCCAATGTGGGTATGATTTTTATGCTGGCTATAGAACAAGAATATGATGAACTGGATATGGCCATTCGTATGTTCCAAAATACTATGATGCGCCTCAGATATTCATCTGTTCCGGTAGTTACTGCCCCCCATGGGTTAACCCTGGGAGGTGGCTGTGAAATGAACTTACATGCCGATGCCATTTGCGCAGCAGCGGAAACTTATATTGGATTGGTAGAAATGGGGGTAGGGTTAATTCCAGGTGGCGGTGGCACCAAAGAATTTGCCCTGCGAGCCAGCGACGATTTGCATACCGATGAGCCGGAGACCAATACGCTAAAAGGAAGATTTTTCTCTATAGCCACCGCTAAGGTTGCCACTTCCGCTCAAGAAGCTTATGGAATGGGCATTTTGCGCAGTGGAAAAGATAAAGTAATAATGAATATTGGGCGGCGGATTGCAGAAGCCAAAAAAGAAGTATTAGAAATGTCGGGAGCAGGATATGTAATGCCCGTTCAAAGAACCGACGTAAAGGTATTGGGCAGACAGGCCCTAGGGGCTCTATTGGCTGGTATCAATGGTATGTGGAGAGGACAGTATGCCTCCGACCACGATGCACTGGTAGCCCGGAAATTAGCCTACGTAATGTGCGGGGGAGATCTGAGTGAACAAAGCCTAGTTTCGGAACAATACTTACTCGACCTAGAAAGAGAAGCTTTCCTTAGCTTATGTGGAGAAAAGAAAACATTGGAAAGAATTCAGGGTGTATTAAAAACAGGAAAGCCAGTAAGAAATTAATTTGCATTTACTGCTGCAACCCGCTACTACACTTTCAACTATTCCATTTACCGCTTATCTGTAAAAAGGGAAGTCCATCCATTTTTTACCCCACCCTTGGGTAAATCAGTTAACTTCATGGTATAATCTATTTCCCTTACGCTGTATGGACATTACTTTACAAGTTTCGGATGTTTCTAAATCGTACGGCTCCATTCAGGCCTTAAAAAATGTGAGCTTTGCAGTTCCTAGGGGAAGTGTATTTGGAATCTTAGGACCCAATGGAAGTGGTAAATCTACCCTGCTGGGGATTCTACTACAAATTTTACAGGCAAATAACGGAAGTATTCAGTGGTTAGATAAAGAAGGCAAGTCACTCAGCAGACATCAAATAGGTGCTTTTTTAGAAACCCCTAATTTCTATCATTACATGTCTGGCTACAATAACCTCAAAATAACCAGTGAAATTAGTGGAAGAGGCTCACTTTTAGAGATAGATACCATCTTAGATCAATTAAAATTAAGCCATCGTAAGAACAGCAAATTCAGCACCTATAGTTTAGGGATGAAACAGCGGTTGGCAATTGCTGCAGCTTTACTGGGTAATCCTTCTATTTTATTGCTCGACGAGCCTACTAATGGACTAGACCCGGAAGGGATAGCCGAAATCCGAAACCTGATTCAACAATTGGCTGCAAAAGGAACAACGATTATAATGGCCAGCCATCTGTTAGATGAAGTGGAAAAGGTTTGTACCCATGTAGCGATACTAAAAAAAGGAGAACTGTTGATCAGTGGAAACATGCGTGCACTAATGAGTGGAGAAGAAATCATTCATCTGGATGCTGCTGACTTGAATAGGTTACAAGAAGTTTTACAGGGATATTCCGGAATTAATGAAACGAAAATACAGGACGGAAAACTAATCCTATCTGCCCCGGCAGGTATAATTCAATTAGAGGAATTAAATTCATTTTGTTTTCAAAAAGGAATCGTTCTCCGGCAACTAACCTTATTCAAAAAAAGTCTGGAAACCACCTTCCTGGAATTAACCCATTGAGTATGCTTCGCCAAATAATACACATTAGCAAGGTAGAGTGGATGAAAATTAGTCGGTATCCCGCCTTCTGGATACTAACCGGGATTGTTGCCCTCACATATCCCGCAACCATTATTGCTGCCCATGCAGTGTATAAAAGCGCTACCGAGGGTACCAACGATGCAAAGGCACTTGCTAAAATGATACTCGGTAATCCCTTTAGCTTTCCGAATACCTGGCATACCATTGCCTATTTTTCTTCCTTCTTTATTTTGTTGCCCGCCATTTTGGTTATCATGCTCATCACCAACGAATTTCAATATAAAACCCATCGGCAAAACGTGATTGATGGCTGGAGCAGACAACAATTTATTACCGGAAAATGTATCGATGTATTTATCATTACACTTTGGGTAACCCTGATTTACTTTTTTGTTGCCCTATATTTTGGTGCAACTAATTCGGATGGAAACTGGTACAATGCCTGGACGGAAGTACACTATGTAGGATTATTCTTTATACAAACATTCTCTCAACTTACCATCGCTTTTTTACTAGGATTCTTATTTAAGAAAGCCTTTATGGCAATGGCATTTCTGGTGTTTTATTACCTCGTAATAGAAAATATTCTGGTTGGAGTAGCTGAAAAGAAATTTCACGACTTAGGAAGATTTTTACCCTTTGAGGTTTCAGATAGAATGGTGCCCGCCCCGGGTTTTTTCTCCCGATTCAGTGATGATTTAAAACAATCGTACGAACTCACCCTCCAAAAGATTCCTGAACATACAATCTATACGCTTTGTTTCACTTTGTTGATCTGGCTGATTTGCTTTAGAGTTTTCAGCCGGAAAGATTTATAATTTTTTATTGGGTAAAATCTGTTCAATCGCTGCTCGAACAGAGGGATATACAAATTGAAATCCTGCATCCTGAATTTTCTTCGAATTAACCGTTGCACTTTTCAACACTTCAATACTCATTTCTCCCAGTATAATTTTTAATGCCAACGCGGGTACGGGCATCGATATAAAACGGTTGCCATAAAGGTATTTCGCTAACTGAATATTCAAGTTCCGATTACTTACCGTTTCCGGGGCAACTGCATTATATATTCCAGAAATCGATTCATTTTCGATTGCATATGCAAACATTCTGCATAAATCATGTAAATGAATCCAACTGATTATTTGCTCACCCGATCCTAAAATAGCGGCTACTCTAAATTGGAGGGGTTTTAGAAATTCAGGCAAAGCTCCTCCGGATTTATCTAATACAATTCCTATTCGAAAAATAGCCAATCGCTTTTGTAATGCAGTAACCGGTTGGATGTTTTCTTCCCATTGCCGGCAGGTATCTCCCAAAAATGCAGCATCAGCAGGATAATTTTCAGTAAATCCACCAACCCTACTTTCCTCCGTATCTGGCCCGTACCAACCAATTGCTGAAGCGCTAAAAACGCCTTTCACTTGATTAGGTATTTGGTTGAGTGCTTGCACAATTGTTTTACAACCCTGTACCCGACTTTGTACAATTTCTTCCTTCCGTTTTTTTGTCCACCGTTCATCCGCCACACCTGCACCGGCAAGATGAATAATATAATCTGCCTGATGAATGGCAGTAGCTTCTATCCAGCATTTTTCTGGATTCCACAATGCATATGCATGGGGGAAATTTTTATGTTGCATTGCTTCCGGAACCTTACGAGTAACAATGATTACCTGATGATTGGCTTCGGATAAGTATTTAGATAAATACCGGCCTACCATGCCGGTACCGCCTGTTATTAATATAGTTGCCATAGGTAGGTTGTTTGATGTATCTTATTAACAATTATGGTGACAGATAGTTGCAAACATAAAAAAACCCCGGTACGGCCCCGGGGTAACAACAAAAATCACCAGCTATATATACTCCGAATTAATCGGGTTTTTTTCCTTCTAAAAAAGTATTGCGGGTAGAGAATTTCGGCTGATCATTCTCATCCTTACCAACTGTTACTTTACTGTAAAATTGCTCTACAGAAGTAAGGGTATTTCCGAATAACTCCATATTTTTTCTAACATAGGCAGGAACCATATCAAATTCGTTATTTGGATCTGCAGGATTATTCAGATTGAATGACAGGTTACGGAGTTTCTGAATGCGATCTGCAGCCCTTCTCTTTTGTTCCTCTTCCTCATTAAAGTGATGATCTTCTACAATAGTGCTGGGTGCTGGCATTCTTTGAGTCGGACCTTCCTTCATAATCAGTTGCATGGGCATTTCTTCTGTAGATTCCTGCTCATTAATTTCCCGAATTAAATCAGGAATAACAGATTCCGAAGCCGGTGCAGCCGGAGATTCCAGCACTGGAATACTATTTACCGGAACCACAGGAGGAGTAACTTCCTGAACCGGCGTTACAGCAACCGGAGCCTTTTCGTGCACTTCAGGTTCTTCATATATACGGACAGGCTTACTCAACAAGCCCAATCTTGCAGGATTTGATGGAGTAAGAGATGGCGTATTTGAAACCGTAAATTGTAATAAATCGGCTACAGGATCCTGAACAGGCGTATGCGATGCGGCTGTTTCGGGTGTAGTAGTGATTGGCGTAAGATCAATTGCGCTGGTTATTTCAGTAGACAGCTCAAAATGTACGGGGCCACTTTGTTCCTCTTCCCGCATACTGGCCTCAATAAATGGATAAATATCCAAATCAATATTTAAATCCATTTCCTCCGGAATATCGTTCACCCGAATGATGGAAGTTTTTTCTAAAATGGGTGACTCAGTCAACTGCGGCATTACTGCTTCCATTGTAGGGGTAACAACAGGGGCTTGTATTGGGGCTTGAACAGGTGCATCCAATCCTAGGGTCATCACAATTTTTTCGGGATTGTCTTTTTTAACTACTCTTTCGGGCGCGGGCTGAAAAGGATCTTTATGTTCAAAGCCAGTAGCTACCAGGGTAATGCCAATTTTTTCACCCAGTGCAGCATCATACCCCATACCAACTATTACATCCGTTTCCGGACCAGCCTGTTGGCGCAAATAATTGTTGATTATTTCCATCTCATCCATCGTACACTCAAAATCTCCTTCCGCACTATTGATATTGATCAAAATCCACTTGGCACCCATGATATCACTATCATTTAAAAGTGGAGAAGCCAATGCCTGTTCAATAGCCATTTGTGCACGATTTTCGCCTGCCACCTCGGCCTTCCCTAAAATCGCTACACCCCCATTTTTCATAACGGTGCAAACATCTGCAAAGTCTACAATGATATGCCCGCGACTATTGATAATATCGGTTATACATTTAGCAGCAGTAGCCAATACATTATCCGCTTTACCAAAAGCTTCCTTCATTTTAAGATCACCATATTGTACCCGCAATTTGTCGTTGCTGATTACCAATAAGGTATCTACCAGGGGCTTCAATTGGCGAATGCCTTCCTGCGCCTGCTGTAATCTTCTGGGTCCTTCAAACGCAAAAGGAGTAGTTACAATACCCACCGTAAGAATACCCATTTCTTTACAGATTTGTGCGATAATGGGTGCGCCGCCTGTGCCGGTTCCACCACCCATCCCTACTGTAATGAAGGCCATCTTGGTATTCACTTCTAAAATTCTTCTAATTTCTTCTAAGGATTCTTCGGTTGCCATTTTCCCGATTTCTGGGTTAGCACCTGCGCCGAGCCCCTGTGTAAGATGTGGCCCTAATTGAACCTTATTAGGTACCGGACTTTGTTCAATAGCCTTGGCATCTGTGTTGCAAATAATAAAATCAACGCCTTCAATTTGCTGATCAAACATGAAATTAACGGCGTTACTTCCACCGCCTCCCACACCAAGAACTTTGATAATGGAGGATTTTTGTCGGGGGAGATCAAAATGTATCATACTGAGCTTATTTAATAGATAGTAATGGGTTAGTAGTTGGGGCTGTTTATTTATTCAGCATTTGATCGTCTTCATTAAAAAGTTCTAGAACGCTGTATTTAAACCTGTCCCAGAAACCATTTTTCCTTTTGGTAACATCCGGTGTTTTTGGCTGTTCAATAGGTTCCGGAATTTGCGCAACCACCGGCTTTATTTCCTCAGCCTGGGTAACAGAGATCCGTTTGAAATTTTCTAAAAACTGCTGATATTGATGATCGTGGTCGTTATACCCTTTTAAGATTAATCCAATGCAGGTTGAGTACATCGGCTTTTTCAATTCCTCTATGTGATTAGGTGCTAAGTGTTCGTTAGGTAAACCGATACGGGCATTTAATCCGGTAGTATATTCCGTTAACTGTATCAGGTGCTTCAACTGCGAACCTCCTCCTGTTAAGATGATTCCTCCATTCATCGCTCGGCTGTCTAAACCAACCTGCTTTAAATGGAAAGAAACAAAGTCGAGTATTTCTCCCATGCGTGCCTGAATAATGCCGGCCAGATTTTTTACGCTGATTTCCCGTGCAGGCATCCCCTTTAATCCGGGAATGGTAATATAGGCATTCGCCTGAGCAGCATCCACTAGGGCACTGCCATATTGCACTTTTAGGGCTTCGGCATGACTTCTTAAAACACCCAATCCGGTTTTGATATCAGTGGTTATATTTTCTCCTCCAAAAGGTATTACGGCCGTATGTTTTAAAACTCCTTCGTAAAAAACAGCCAAGTCGCTGGTGCCACCCCCGATATCCAGGATAGCAACCCCGGCTTCGATATCCAAATCACTCATCACCGCACTGGCAGATGCAAGGGGCTGCAAAACCAGGTCTTTGGTAATCAGGCCACTTCTTTCCACCGAACGATTGATATTTCGAATGGCATTCCGATCGCCGGTGATGATATGAAAATTCGCACCCACTTTAACCCCATTGTAACCAATAGGATCCTTAACGTTGGGAATATTATCCACATGAAAATCCATCGGAATAACATCAATAATCTGGTCGCCGGCAGGAATAAAGGTTTTTCGCTGGTTGTTGATTAATAAATCAATTTCCTGCTTATAGATTTCAGTATCCGGATCTTGTCGAACGATATCTCCCCGGGTTTGTAAACTCTTTATATGCTGGCCTGCAATCCCCACATATACCTCTTTAATTTCCAGCTCAGGATTATTTTTGTAACAATCTTCTAATGCCAACTGGATGGCTTTGCGGGTTTGGTCGATATTCAATACCAAACCATGTTGTACCCCATTGCTGTTGGCACGGCCAAAGCCCAGTATTTCTAATTTGCCAAATTCATTTTTTCTGCCGGCAATGGCTGCAATTTTGGTAGTGCCAATGTCGAGGCCTACAATGATGGGTGCTTCATGCTGATTCATATTCGCTGATTTTTGTTGTGTTGGTTGTTGTTTGAAAGATTTATATGCTGGTTTACTTTTTTTTACTGTCTTTTTTTACTGCTTTCGTTGGTGTCTTTTTATCTGTTGCCACAGACTTCCCTTTCAACAAAGCCTCATTCGATAACGCAGGATTGGTTGATTTATTGTAACTTTTTTGAATGTTTTTGTCCTTTGAAACTGAACCAGATGCGTTTACATCTTTTTCAATAGCGGGTTGTTTTTGCACCAAGGTTGTCTGTTGACTTTTTTCGAAGTCACCCTGTGATTCACTCAATTGGGCAGCTTGTTGATTAATCCCTTGTACTGCCTGATAAAAGCGGCTAGAATCAACCCCGGATCCGGTATTCCGAATGCCGATTAGTTGCCGGTGATATTGTACATCAATCATAGGATATTCGTTATACCCGATTTTAAAATAATCACTCCGGAAATAAGCATCCAGTTTATGAAACTTCTCTGATAAATTTTTTCCATCACCCAGCCGAATTAAGGGCCTACCGGTTAATGGATATATTTCAAAATGATTGCCAGCTATAATGGCTACTTGACTTACCTGGGCCATCCAAAAAGAATCGCTTGCTATATATCGGCTAATGGATAGGATATCCTGCATCAGTAAACTATCTGGCACCGACAATATCAGCTGATCAGAGGGAAAATCGGTAAACACCGGAACATTGGCAACCATTTTATCACTTAATGGAAGTTGTATGCCGGCTGTATCTATATAATATGATTTTTGCTGAAGGGTGAATATTCTGGCTATAGGCTGACGTTCTACGATTGTAGCGTGCAGAATATCATTGTTATCAACAAATATTTCAGCATCCGCAATCCAGGCATTGTTTTCTAACAATAATTCCATAGAACGGAGGGGGAGTTTACTTATTTCTTTGCCGGTAATACGAAAAGTATGCTCTAATAGTTGCCGAATATCCTTTTCATCAATAAACACCTCTGTTGTAGCCGTTTTTAGTACTACTTCTATTCGCTTGCATGTATGCGAACCTTTCTTTCGCATGGCAGCCCCAAAAACCACCATTACCCCTGCTCCAAAAAGGATCCAGGCAGAAGTGATTAGTATTTTTTTCCAGGGCCAGTTACGCATGCGGATTATTTAATAGTAATTGAGTAGCTTCTGTAATCAGTTGATCAATATCGCCGGCACCTGCCATTACCAATAATGCCGGACGCGCACGATTGATCCATTGTAAACAGTTGTCTTTAGAAAGGATTTGAACTTCCGCCCGTTGCATTTTTTCTGCTATCATATTGCTGCTAACGCCTTCCATGGGCAATTCACGGGCAGGATAAATGGGCAAAAGAATAACTTCATCAGCCAAATCAAGGCTTTCCGCAAATGCATCACATAAATCCCGGGTACGGCTATATAAGTGTGGTTGAAATACCAATGAAATCCGTTCACCCGGGAAAATGCTTTGAACGCCGGTTATTAAGGCACGCAATTCTTCTGGGTGATGGGCATAATCATCTATCAACACCTGGTTTTTGTTTTGAATCTTATATTCGAATCGCCTTTTTACCCCTTTAAATTCAGCCAGGGCATTGCGGATAGCATCTGTGGAAATACCTAATTGATACGCCACCGTAACGGCGGCTACTGCATTTTCTATATTATGCAGTCCACCCATGGAAAGTTGTAAGTGAGGAATGGAAAACCGGATGCCTGCAATATCAAAATGATAACTGCCATTTACTACACGAATATTTTCTGCATACACCTGCGCCGTTGTTTCTTTACCACTATACGTATAGGTTGTATCGGCCGACAGGTGTAATTTGCTTACAATACCCTGTTGTTTTACAAGTACCCCTCCTGGCTTTACTTTTTTCGCAAATGCTTCAAAAGCTTTTTCTACCTCTTCGGGGGTTCCATAAATATCTAGATGGTCAGGGTCTACAGCTGTAATTACAGCGATATCAGGTGATAATTTTAAAAAACTGCGATCGTATTCATCGGCTTCTATAACTGCCACTTCTCGATTACTACTCCAGAAATTGGTATTATAATTAGCAGAAATGCCTCCAAGAAAAGCATTACACCCATATTGGGTATGGCGAAGCAGATGGGCAATCATAGTAGAAACCGTTGTTTTGCCATGCGTTCCTGCCACACAAATATTAAAACTATTTTCGGTTATCCATTGCAGTACATCACTTCTTTTTACTACCTGATATCCATTACTTTGGTAATATACCAGTTCGGCATGCTGAGCAGGAATAGCAGGTGTATATACTACTACATCCACCTCTTTCGGAATCAGCTCCACGTCCTCCTGATAATGTATAGAAATACCCTCCTCTGTCAATTGCCGAGTGAGTGGTGTTTCGGAACGATCATATCCGGATACAACGACTCCCCGCGATGTAAAGTATCGGGCCAAGGCACTCATACCGATTCCGCCGATGCCAATGAAGTAGATAGATGATATGGTAGTTCCTTTTTGCATCTTAGTTTTTCAAAATGTATTGAGCGATTTTATTTCCGGCATCATGCACCGCCAATGCCTGGGCGGCTAATCCCATTTTTTTCTGCTGCGCAACATCCCCGGCCAAATGAAGTATAGCTTTAACCAAATCTGTTGCTGCCTTTGCATCCGGAATTAATTGAGCAGCACCCTGATGAGTAAGATATCGGGCATTGGCAGTTTGATGATCCTCCGCCGCAAATGGATAAGGAACCAGAATAGCAGGCTTTCCCGACATACATATTTCTGCAACCGACATTGCCCCAGATCTTGAAACCACCAAATTGGCTGCCAGATAACACAAATCCATACGCTGGATAAATTCTCGTACGATTACTGTTTTATAGGAGGAAGCCAATGCCGCATATTTAGTCGCATCCTGTTTACCGGTTTGCCAAATCAGCTGAACCTGTTGCTGTAAGTTTTCTAACTGAGCTGCAATCGCCTCATTGATGCTTTTTGCTCCTAGGCTACCTCCCATTACCAGCACTACAGGCAAAGAGGCGGTAATACCGAAATGGGTGCGTGCCTCATCTTTTGTGTTAGTAGGATACTCTATTTCCTGGCGAACAGGATTTCCGGTTACTACTAGTTTATTAGCAGGGAAAAAGGTTTCCATACCAGTAGTAGCCACAAAAATGGCTCTTGCTTTTTTTCCCAGCAGTATATTAGCCTTACCTGCAAAAGAATTACTCTCATGTATGTAGCTATTAATACCGGTAAACTGGGCATACCTGATTACAGGAAAAGATGCATATCCGCCTACCCCAATCACCGCTTGAGGTGCAAACTGCTTGAAAATTTTTCTTACCTGCCAAAAACCCTGCAATAACTGAAAAGGCAGTCGCCAGTTTTGCAATAAATTAGCCCGGTTAAATCCGGCTATCGTTATTCCGATTATTGTATAACCTGCCTCTGGTACTTTTTGCATTTCCATTTTTCCTTGGGCACCTACAAACAAAATTTCTATCGATGCATCTAATTTTTTTAAGGCATTTGCGATAGCAATAGCGGGAAATATATGCCCACCCGTTCCCCCACCGGAGATGATGATCCTTTTTCCGGATCCGTTTGCTGCTATGTGGGTAGTGGCTGTAATCACGCTAATTGAGTTATGGGTGCAGAACTTTCGGGTTCTTTTCCTTCTAATTGTTCTACATTTCTAGCTACGCTTAATATAATTCCGATAGAAGCACAGGTAAACAAATAAGAACTACCGCCCATGCTAATTAAGGGTAAGGTTACTCCGGTAACAGGAAGCAAATGCACATTCACTGCCATATTTGCCAATGCCTGAATTACTAAAGTAAAACTTAGTCCAAGAGCCAGAAATGCTCCAAATGCATAAGGACATCTTCTAAAAATTCGAATGCACCTGAATAAAAAAAGTAAATAAACAAATACAATAAATGTAGCCCCCAGTAATCCATATTCCTCGATGATAATGGAGAAGATGAAATCATTATAGGCTTGTGGAAGAAAATTTCGCTGCGTGCTATTACCAGGGCCCAATCCCATTAATACATTTCCATTAGCAATAGCAATATTGGCTTGTTGCACCTGATAGGGTATATCCTGATCATTTGAATATATAAAATCCTGCACCCTGCCTACCCAGGTTCCAAAGCGACCGACCGATTTCATTTTCTCGGCAATGGCTTTTTTGCCGGTTACTTCGGAGGTAGGTTGTGTATGAGTAATTACAGCAACCAGTACAATAATGGATATAGGAACCAATGCCAGGAATATAGTTAGTGCGATATGCTTAAAGGAAACGCGCCCAATAAACATCAGCAACAAAGCGGTAGCGCCCGTTAATAAGGCATTCGACAAATTAGCCGGCATTATCAATGCACAAATAATCAACACCGGAATAACTATCGGTAAAAAACCCGTTTTAAAATCTTTTATAATATCCTGCTTTCTACTTAATAATCGGGAAATATACATGAACAACGCCAGTTTGGCGAGGTCGCTGGTTTGAAGAGTTAGATTGATTACAGGTAACTTAATCCAGCGACTACCCTCGTTGATTCGCGTACCAAAAAATAAAGTATACAGAAGTAAGGGAATAGATAACAAAAAGAGTATGGAAGCTACTTTAGAGAAAAATGTATAATTCATCCTATGGAGAAAGAATACAATTAACAAACCCAACATAGTAAATGAGAGCTGCTTAAAAAGATACATACTGGTGTTCCCCCTATTCATCTTATAGGCCAGTGAACCCGTAGCACTATATACCACCAGGATAGAAATGAGTGATAATATCAACAGTATACCCCAGATATACCTATCTCCCCGCGTTCTGCTTACCAGTTCGCCTTTCATTCCGTCTATCGACGGAATTTGTGTGAGTATAGGTTCGTTCAGGAGTGACATTGTAGTTATGGAATTTAGAGTTCTTTTACCGCATTTTTAAACTGTACACCTCTGTCTTCATAGTTCTTGAACAAGTCAAAACTGGCACAAGCAGGGCTCAACAGCACCACATCGCCTTTAGTAGCCAATTTAAAAGAAGCATTCACCGCTTTTTTGGCCGACTCGGTTTCAACAATTACGGGTACGATGTTTTTGAATGCCTGTATAATTTTTTTATTATCGGTACCCATGCAAACGATGGCTTTTACTTTATCCTTTACCAAATCAGCTAGTAATTGATAGTCGTTGCCTTTGTCTACCCCTCCCAGTACAAGTACTACCGGCTTATTCATGCTTTCTAAGGCATACCAGGTACTATTTACATTGGTGGCTTTTGAGTCGTTTACAAACTCTACTCCGCGAACCATGGCTACAAACTCCATGCGATGTTCGAGACTTTGGAAATTGTTCACAGCCTCGCGGATTTTTTCCTTTCGGATCCCCAGCGTGGCAGCGGCAATACCGGCAGCCATGGTGTTGTACTGATTGTGCTTGCCTTTCAGGGCAAAGTCGTAAATGCTCATGCTTACTCGTTCTTCCTGAATTCTGAGCATCATTTGATCTCCTTTGATGTAGGCGCCTTTTTTTACTTCGTGTTTCATAGAGAAGGGTAATGGGTTAGTATGTAGGTTGATGAATGGGATTTTTTGCATGATTACTTCATCGTCTTCGCAATAGATAAAATAATCTTCCATGGTTTGATTTTCAATAATTCTGAATTTGCTATTGATATAATTCGAAAACTGATAATCATATCTATCTAAATGATCTTCGGTAATATTTAACAGTACGGCAATATGAGGGCGAAAAGTTTTGATATCATCCAACTGAAATGAACTGATTTCTAAAACGTAGTATGTTCGGGGCTGTTCTGCCACCTGACGAGCGAAAGAGTAACCAATATTGCCAACCAGCGCCACATCTAAACCGGCATTTTTACAGATGTGAAAAATTAAAGAAGTGGTAGTGGTTTTCCCATTACTACCGGTGATGGCTACAATTTTACTGTCGCCCTTATGGCGAAATGCCAGTTCAATTTCACTAATCACGGGTATGCCTTTCTCTCGTATTTTCTTTACCAGTTCATTCTTCTCGCCAATACCAGGACTCTTTACGATTTCATCTGCAGCAATAATTCTTTCAGTACTGTGTTGCCCTTCCTCAAAAGAAATCTGGTGTTGTAGTAATTCGTTACGGTAACGCTCTTTCAAAGAACCGCCATCGCTTAGAAATACATCATAGCCCTGCTGCTGCGCTAATAGGGCTGCGCCTACACCGCTTTCTCCTCCTCCCAATATAACCAAGCGCTTTTTCATGTAATTAGCGAATCTTTAGGGTTACAATACTTAATACCACACAAATAATGGTTACAATCCAAAAACGTACAGCAATTTTACTTTCATGAAAACCTTTTTTCTGATAGTGATGGTGGAGGGGACTCATCAATAAAATTCTTTTCCCTTCTCCATATTTCTTTTTGGTATACTTGAAATAGCTTACCTGTAAGATCACACTCAGATTTTCAATCAGAAATACCCCACAGAATATGGGAATCAATAATTCTTTTCTAACAATTATGGCAAGCGAAGCGATAATACCGCCCAGTGCCAGGCTTCCTGTATCACCCATAAATACTTGTGCAGGAAAGGCATTGTACCATAAGAAACCGATACAGGCCCCCACAAAAGCCCCCACAAAAATGGATAGCTCACCCAGATTGGGTATATACATAACATCAAAGTAGTCGGCCAGAATATAGTTGCCGCTCACATAAACAAATACGCCAATACCTGCACCAATGATGGCACTAACGCCAGCAGCCAGTCCATCGAGCCCATCGGTTAGATTAGCCCCATTAGACACCGCAGTGATAATAAAGGTTACAATAAGAATATAAATTATCCAGGTATACTTCTCTGCTCCGGGGCCAATCCAGCTGATTAACTTACTATAATTAAACTGATGATTTTTTACAAAGGGTATGGTTGTGATGGGTGTTTTTACTTTCACAAATCGCTTATCAATCCCATTCAACTTACGAACAATAATATTCGAATCCTTTGCCAATCGCTCTCCCTTTTGTAACTGAGCAGCAGGTGTAGTAATTACTTCTCTTTCTACCGTTACTGCATTGCTAAAATAGAGGGAAACTCCAATGATAATACCTAAACCTACCTGGCCAATAATTTTAGATATACCGGCTAATCCATCGCTATCTTTTTTTACAAATTTTTCACCCGCTTCCTGGGCCTTTTTACGGGCACGTAGTTTAAAGTAATCATCTAAAAATCCAATCACCCCCAGCCATACAGTACATAAGATCATCAAACGGATATATATCTTATCGAGGTTGGCAAATAAAAGGGTAGGAATTAAAATACTCAACAGAATAATAATACCCCCCATGGTAGGGGTACCTTTTTTTTGTAGCTGTCCTTCTAAACCCAGATCTCTCACAGTTTCACCAATCTGACGGTTACGGAGAAATACTATAATCTTTTTCCCGTAAATGGTAGCAATCAGCAGCGACAATACCACTGCCATTGCAATACGAAAGGTTAAAAACTGAAACAATCCTGCCCCGGGAAGGTGGAATGTTTTACTTAACCAGCTGAACAAATGATACAACATATATTGGGTTCAGATTAGTAGTTATTTATTCAAAAGATTAAAAGTTTCAGTTAATACCTGTTTATCATCAAATGGATATTTCACCCCTTTGATTTCTTGGTATTTTTCATGTCCCTTTCCTGCTACCAGAATAATATCCCCGGCTTTAGACAATCCCACTGCTGTTTTAATTGCTTCTTTCCGATCGGTTACTGTGATGTATTTTCTTCCATCAGCGGCTTCCAAACCTGCCTGCATATCTTTTAGTATATCGTCTGGATTTTCTGAACGGGGGTTATCGCTGGTTAATATTACCCAGTTACTGTATTTACAGGCAATCTGCGCCATCACAGGGCGTTTGGTTTTATCTCTATCACCGCCGCAGCCTACCACGGTTATTACCTGCTCGAAACCTTTCTTCAATTGATGAATTGTATGAAGCACATTTTCTACTGCATCAGGTGTATGTGCATAATCTACAATTCCAATTGTACCACTATTACTAACCTGATAATCAAAACGACCTTCCGCGCCACTCAAAGCACTTAAGTGCGTTAATACTTTCTGACTATCTTCTCCCAATGAACAAGCAGCTCCGTATACTGCCAGCAGGTTATATGCGTTAAATTGACCAATCAATCTAAAGTGAACTTCCACTTCATTTACCAGCATTACCAAACCAGTAAGTGCATTTTCGAAAATCTTTCCTTTAAAGTCGGCAGGGCGGGTAAGACTATAGAATAGTTTTTTAGCACGGGTATTTTGCAGCATTACCTCTCCCCGCTTATCATCGGCATTGGATATTGCGAATGCTTGCGCATGCAGATTATCGAAGAAGCTTTTCTTTACACGGATATATTCATCAAAGCTATTGTGGTAGTCTAAATGATCGTGGGTGATGTTACTAAATATGGCCCCGGCAAATTGAAGTCCTGCTATCCGATGCTGATGAATAGCATGGCTGCTACATTCCATAAACACATGGGTACAACCTTCTTGGCGCATCTTTTGTAAAAGACTATTCAAACTAATAGCATCCGGGGTTGTATGGGTAGAAGGAATGATTACATCACCAATTTGATTTTGCACGGTGCTGATGAGTCCACAGTGATAACCGAGCGAACTAAATAATTTAAAAAGAAGGGTAGCGATAGTTGTTTTACCATTGGTGCCGGTAACTCCCACCAGCGTAAGTTCTAAAGAAGGATCTCCATAAAAATGATGGGCAATTAATCCAAGTGCTTCACCAGCATTTTGTACTTGTAAAAAGGTGATACCTTCAGGAGTTATCGGAGGTATTTCTTCACAAACAATAGCAATGGCACCTGCAGCAATAGCTGTTGGTATATATAGATGTCCATCCGCCTGTACTCCCCTCACTGCAATAAACAAATCACCAAGTTGCACCTGACGGGAATCTAGCTGCAGGCTAGAAATTTCGCGATCGGTACTTCCGATGGTTTGCACCAAGGGAACCTGATAAAGTATGTTTTGTAGATGGGCCATATATTTTTTTATCTACCTGGTTGGTTTGTTTCGGAAAGTTGTATTTGCACTACTTGCTTTTTCTGTATGGGGTCTCCTGCGGCAATGGATTGACTAATCACTCTCCCCTTTCCCGATACTTTTATTTGTAATCCATTACTTTCACCTAGTAACAGTGCATCCTTTAAACCAAGGCCTTGAAGGGAGGGCATGATTTGTGGGGATTGTAAGCGGGCTCTGATGGTTGCCTGTTGTAATGTTCCGGAGAAATCGCCCCACTGATTGTAGTTGCGGGATGAATCCAATACAGAAATATGAAGTGCTTGTGCAACTTTTTGTAAATCATTTTTATTACCCGCCAATTGCAGGAAAGTAGAATCCGGAGGGGTGGTATTAACCAAAAGGGTTGCAGGCGTTTTTCTAAGATAGGTACTATAGAGTCTGTCTGCTATTTCTTTAAACACAGGTGCTGCCACATCGGAGCCATGGTGTAAAATAGCGCCGGCTCTATTTTTAATTACTACTACGCATGTATATTTTGGTTTATCTGCCGGAAAAAATCCGGCAAATGATGCCTGATAGATATTGGTATTGTATCCTTGGTTATCATTAGCCACCTGAGCAGTACCTGTTTTGCCAGCAACCGGATAGGGTGTATTCTTAAATACCCCTGCAGCAGTACCCCGCAAACAAACTCCCTGCAAGCAAATAAGTAATTGACGCAGGGTAGACTCACTGCATATTTGCTCGCGAAGAACGGTTGGTTGTATTGTGCGGATAACTTTTCCTTCTTGGCTGATGGCGCTAACCAAATAGGGCTTCATCATTTTACCTCCGTTGGCAATGGCATTATACAGACAAAGTGTTTGTAAGGGTGTAATTTGAATATTGTATCCAAAAGCCATCCAGGCTACGGTTGTAGGGTTCCACATTTTTTCACCGGGGCGGTGTATTACGGGTGGCCGCTCTCCGGTTAAGTCGATACCCATAAGTGTATCTAAGTGCATTTTACTTAACCATTGCAGGTATTTGCTAGGTTGATTACCATAATTAGTCCAAACTAATTTTGCCATACCCACATTAGAACTTTTTTCAAATGCCTGCTGCACGGTTTCCGTTCGAATACCATGCACTTCTGCGTCTTTTACTGTTTGGGTATTTAACTTCCAAACGCCGCCCTCTACATCTACTATGTCGTTCAGGGATACTTTTTTATCTTCCAGCAAGGCAAGCATTGTTGCCAGCTTAAAGGTGGAGCCCGGTTCGGAAGAAATGATGGAATAGTTGAATTTTTCCCAGTAAGTACCATCAGGCATTTTACCGAGATTAGCCATGGCCTTAATTTTTCCTGTGGCTGTTTCCATAACAATCGCACAACCTTGTTCAGCAGCATGTTTTACCATGGCATTCATCAGGGCCTTTTCGGTAATGCCCTGTATTAATACATCAATCGTACTTACAATATCTCTTCCGGTTTCTGGCTCAACTACATAATTATCATCTTCCACTGGAATCTTTACACCTCCGGCAATATAGCGAACCAATTGCTTACCAGATTTTCCCTGGAGAACTGTATCGTAAGAATTTTCGAGGCCTACCTGATTGCTATCCCGCACTAAACCGATAGTTCGGAATGCCAACATTTGATAGGGGTTGAGGCGATAATTTTTTTGCACAGCAATCATCCCACTACTATATCTACCTAGGTTAAACAAAGGAAACTCTCTTAGCTGCTCATATTCGCGGAATGAGATTTTCTTTTTCAATAGATAATAGCCTTCCTGATTTTGATAGGCCTGCTGCATCATCACTTTATATTCCCCTGGTGTAAGATCTTTAAACAGGCTTGCCAATGCCTCACATACCGAATCAACTTTTTCGCGGTATAATTGTCCATTGTTACTTCGCAAACTGGCCAATCGGGTATCCCAATAAATATCAAATCGGGGAACGCTGGTGCTAAGCATTTGACCATCTTCACTAAAGATGGTGCCGCGCTCGGCCTCTATATCATCCATTTTCTGGTGCTGGCTATCGCCTAAACTTCTCCAGTAAACACCTTGTACTTTTTGAATGTAAACGGCTTTTCCGAGCACAACCAGCGCAACCACCACTACTAACAGGTAGCTTAGGTACACTCTCCATAATATGTCGTTTTTTACATCCATTCGTTGATACTTGTTTACTGCTTATGTTGAGAACCTGCTAACTGAAAAGGCATTTCTTTACTTACCATCAAATGAAGGGGTTCGGCTGCTTTAACAATCTGCTCTTCACCACTTTTATACATTACTTCACTCTTCAGGGTTTTATAATTAAACTGTAATTCTTTCAGCTCAACCTGTGTAGCATTTATTTTTCGAATAATCTGATCGGCACGATGGCCATTGGCGATATATAAAATGGTGAGTGCCGATAGAAAAAGAAAAAAAGGAATATTATGCAGCATCCACTGATAATTAAATAGTCCCTTCAGTGGATTTTTTAGAAAATTTTTATTTTTTAATTCGGCAGTCATCGTAGTTTATAATTTTTCTGCAACCCGTAATTTGGCACTGCGGCTTCTAGTATTCTTGGATAGTTCAACCGAACCGGCTTGAATCGGTTTTTTATTTACCAGGGTAAATACTTTTTCTCTGGTGTCGGGCAACAGTGGGTTGGTGGGTATTTCATCCACTTGTCCCTGCCGGAAAAAGTTTTTCACGATCCGGTCTTCAATAGAGTGAAAGGTAATGATGGCTGCCCTCCCTCCCGGTTTTAGTAACGCGGGTATTTGCTGCAGCATTTCTTTCAACGCACCTAATTCGTCATTCACTTCCATTCGTAGGGCCTGAAAAACCTGGGCCAGGTATTTATTCGGATTTCCCTTTACCGCAGCACTAATCATATTTTTAAATTGACCGATGGTTTCTACTTTCATATGCACCCGTTGCTGAACAATCAGCCGGGCTAGGGTTTTCGAGTTGGTTACTTCGCCGTACTGTTCGAACATCCGATGCAGTTGCTTCTCATCTAATGTTGAAACAATATCGGCAGCAGTAACCGGCTGTCGCCTGTCCATACGCATATCGAGAGGACCATCATACCGAATAGAAAAACCGCGATTACTTTCATCAAATTGATGGCTGCTTACGCCGAGGTCGGCGAGAATGCCATCTACCTGGGTAACCTGGTGCAAACGAAGTATTCGCTGCAAGTGACGAAAGTTATAGGGCAGAAAAACGATTCGGGGATCATCGGGCAGATTGGCTGCTGCATCAGCATCCTGATCAAAAACAAACAATCGGCCGTTGGGTCCTAAGTGCTGCAATATTCCCTTGCTATGGCCACCCCCTCCGAATGTAGCATCCACATACACACCTTCGGGTTGAATGGCCAGGGCTTCCAGCGATTCGGTTAGTAAAACGGGTATGTGATAATGTTGGGGGAAATCTGACGCTGTAATTGGAGTGGTTGCGTTCATTCGATTTTTTTTCGATTCAATCAACTATCCTTTTTTGTGTCAGTTCCCTTCATCACTTCTTCCGCTAAACGACTAAAATCTTCCGGAGAGAAATCCTCAAAGAGCTGTTTGTACTTACCTGCATCCCAGATTTCGAAGCGATCCATGGCCGCTGCCAGCACAATATCTTTGCCGAGACCGGCAAATTCTTTGAGGGAAGGTGGCAGAAGTAAGCGGTTAGCGCTGTCCATCTCCACTTCTGTAGCCCCCCCTAAAAACTGGCGGCGAAATTGACGTACCTTGGGGTCGAAATCATTCAACTGGCTAATCCTGGAAATAATGAGTTCCCAACTTTTCAACGGATATAACGTGAGACATTTTTCAAAGCCACGGCTGATAATAAAGCGCCCCTCCCCTTCCGGTAACTGTTTTTTCAGTCCCCCCGGAACAAGAAAACGGCCCTTCGCATCTACCGTAGCCTCATATTCTCCGTGAAATCCGCTCATTGGTGTATAAATTTATTTTCTGATTACCACTTGTTGACACAAAATAACACTTTTTCCCACTTTTAACCCTCATTTTGGGTGCCTGAATTTATCCACAGAATTCATAGCCCTACAATACAATGCTGCAAAGAGTTTCAGCCATATTACTGTACTTTCAGTTGATATTCGGTGTGAATTGAAGTGGATAACCGGTTAATAACCTTGGATTTACCTAGAACGAATGGTGGAAAAGCTGAAAATGGGATTAAAAAATGCTTTCTAAATGCCTGTTTACCCCATAATTGGCGGAATTTTGCAGGTAGAAAAGCTATTATATCCGAAATTATTCATCATGACTGAGCAAATCGACCCGAAAAAAATACGCATGGCGGATTATAGCTACGATCTGCCGGCAGACAAAATTGCTCAACACCCGCTAGCCAAAAGGGATGACTCTAAATTGTTGGTATACCAAAACCGGGAAATACAGGAAAACCGGTATAGTAACCTAGCCGATTACTTACCCGCTAATACCTTACTCCTATTTAACAATACCCGGGTTGTTCCCGCCAGATTATACATGCAAACGGAACAGGGACGATTAATTGAAGTGTTTTGTTTAGAACCCGGGCCCGGATATGCTGATATTACCACAGCGATGAGTGAGCAGGGGCGGGTAATTTGGCTGTGCTTATTAGGAGGGGCCAAAAAATGGAAAGAAGGCACACTTTCCCTCAAACATACATCGGGCGATACAACTTATTCTATAACTGCCTCCCGGATTGAAAAGCGGGATACCGCCTATTTAGTGGAACTTTCGTGGCAGCCAGCTACGGTATCTTTTGCAGAAATTCTACTGTTGGCAGGTGAATTACCGCTGCCACCCTACCTCAACCGGGCCACATCAGCGGAGGACTACGAACGTTATCAAACCATCTACGCCCTGCATCAGGGTTCGGTGGCTGCCCCAACGGCTGGTCTCCACTTTACGCCTGAATTAATGGAAAAATTGGAAAGAAATTCAATCCTAAAAAGTTTTATTACCCTGCATGTGGGAGCCGGAACTTTCATGCCCGTTAAATCGGAAACACCCGAAACACATGCAATGCATCGAGAATACCTAGAGGTTTCTATAGATTTTTTAATCCAGTTACGAAATCATTTACACCACCCTATTGTTCCGGTAGGTACCACTTCTATGAGAACGTTGGAAAGTATTTACTGGATGGGAAAGAAAATAATTGAAAACCCGAACAGCCTGCCCGGCGAACTTCAGGTTAACCAATGGGATCCTTATGGGGCCGGTGAAAAAAATATACCGCCATCCGATGCCCTGGATGCGCTTATTAATTGGATGAAACAACACCAGCTTTCACAACTCATGGCAACCACCCAATTACTGATTGCACCGGGTTATCCCTTTCAGTTTACGAGTGGTCTTATTACTAATTTCCACCAGCCGGGATCAACCTTGCTGTTGTTGGTAGGGGCATTGGTAGGAGATGATTGGAAGAAAATTTACAACTATGCACTCAACCATACCTTCCGCTTTTTGAGCTATGGAGATGGTAGTTTATTATGGAAAACCGAAAATGGGTAATTCCGATTTATGCTGTTGTGTTTTTATCCTGGGCAAGTGCCATTTCAACAGTGAACGTGCTGCCCTTACCGAGCGTACTAGAAACTTTTATACTCCCCTCATGGGCATCTATCACCGATTTCACATAACTCATACCCAACCCAAACCCCTTTACCTGGTGAATGTTTCCAGTGTGGGCGCGATAGAATTTCTCAAAAATTCGCTTCTCCGTTTCCCTCGACATTCCGATGCCTTTGTCTGTAATTTGAATTACCACATGTTTATGGGTATTATGGGTAGTAACGGTAATATTCGGTGCACCATTGGAATATTTTATGGCATTATCAATCAGGTTAGAAATTGCATTGGTAAAATGCACTTCATCGGCCTCAATCATGGGGTTGGTGGCATTTAACAACAACTGCACCTGCCCTTCCTGTTTCTGCAGCTGTAATTGATATTTCTCAATTGTTTGTGAAATAATTTTATGTACCGATACCGATTTCGTATTCAGCCTGAACTCTTCTTTTTCCATTAACGCAGCTTGCAATATCGTTTCTACATGCTTATTCATGCGAATATTCTCTTCCTTAATGATTCCGGTAAAATACTTAGCCCGCTCCGGCTCGGCCTGAACCTTTTCATTTTTTAACGCATCCACCGCCAGAGAAATCGTTGCAATGGGTGTTTTAAATTCATGCGTCATGTTATTGATAAAGTCACTCTTTATTTCACTTAATTTTTTTTGATTAAGCAGGGTTCGGATGGTAACATAAAAAGCAGCAATGATAACCCCCATAAACAAAATAGCCCCGGCCAGCATCCATTTTAAGGAAGACAAAATCGGCAAATCGAAGGAGGGCGTAATAACCACCAAGGCTTCCAATCCAGAAAATTCTGAATCGTATCCACTATAGGTTCTGATGGAATAAACCCTTCTTTGATACCGCGTTGTATCCCAATAGGCTTTCTCAAATCCTTTAGATAGTAATTCATATTCACCCATTGGTGTAGTAACCGCAAACTCAATGGGCAAATTAGCCAGCTTTTGCTGCTGCAAAGCAGTCTTTAATTTTTTTTCAATTTCCTGTATCGAAAACTTATCGGCTACTTCTATGTTTTGCAAAGAAGTACGCAACTGAAATTCAGATCGGAACATCGAGCCACGTTGTTGCAACCGCAGAAGTGGTTGTGAATTGTTAACTAACCCCTGTGACAATTCCTCCGTAACAGAAACACAGGCTTTGTCGAAATTGTCCCGAAATTGCTGTCTGGTTAACCCCAATAGATTTACAAACCAGGAGATCTGCAACAAAATCAGTCCCAGCAACGATAGTGAAATCAGTATGGTGATGACGGGGAAAGTTCTTTTCATCCCTACAAATATAATAGGATGGCTTGTTGAAGGATAGTTTTCTATTGCCTTTTTATTTAATTTAACGTAGTGTTTTAACAAAATAACCCACCCCTATGCAAGTGGCCAATATGATTCAACCCGGAAGTTTGTTGATTTCGGACCCCTTTTTACAAGACCCACATTTCAGCAGAACGGTGGTTTTGCTATGTGAACACCAGCCTAGTGGCAGTTTCGGCTTGGTACTTAATCAGCCTATGAATTTGTTACTAAGTGATTTAGTGCCGGCAGCCCCGGATATACAAGTACCCGTACTAAATGGTGGGCCTGTTGCCACCGATACGCTTCATTTTATTCACCGGAAACCCGATTTGTTAGACGATTCTATCCCCTTGAAGGAAAACATTGCCTGGAGTGGTAATATTTTTCAAATCATTCAATACCTCCAATCCGGCCGACTGAAACCATCTGATATTTTGTTTTTTTTAGGCTATAGTGGATGGGGGGAAGGTCAGTTATTGCAAGAGTTACAAGAAAAAACTTGGATAACCTCGGAAGTATCTCATTCGCTACTATTTGATATTAAACCAAAAGAGCGATGGAAAAATGCTTTATTGCAAATGGGAGGAGAATATGCACAAATGGCCAACTATCCTATAAACCCGCAATTGAATTAAAATAGCCATAAAAAAACCTTCGAACACTGTGCAGGCAGTATTCGAAGGTTTTCAATGCTGGTTGCAGGATACCTTTATTTAGTGGTAGACTTCTTGAGGAACTTATCCTCAAAAAACACTACAGCCAAAACAAATAATACTACTATAAAATAATAGTTACCCATATTCATTACCGGAGTATGAAATAGATGCCCCAAAATATGCACCACCGGATAAAGTATCAGGCAGATAGCAACCAGAATGAGAAAGTATCTAATGATTTTCATATTTGCAGGTTTTTAGAATTAATGAAAATTAGTAATTTTTTCTTTTTTCAAAAAATCAATCATTCATTTCCCCATAAATACAAGACGAAAAATCGAAAACCATTACTGCCAGTCCTATCCAACCCGCATATTTTGCCAAAAATTTGCTGCCGGCCAATACTATCGCCTGAATCCCCTGCCCTGCCAGCTTTTGTATTCCAGCAATACCCAAAATACTAGCTGAGCCTACTCCAACAGCATCTTTTAAACAACCCCATACTTCGGTTACATCAAGAACAAGGGACTTAGTTTGCGAAGCACGTGTTGATAAGCTGCCTGTAGAACCCGTGCTGATTCGTTGTAGTTGGCGGTTCTTTATTTCTTGCCAGCGATTATCCTCACTTTCAATTCCCAGCCGGATACCTTCCATTACTAAGGTGATTACTTCCTGCTCGCTATACCGCTGCAGTTCCGGCAGCTGCAGAAATAATTGCAACCAGTCGTTATCCAATTTATTCTTTTTGGCTACCCATTCATCAAAGGATAATCCGTAAGTTGCAAAGTTTTGTTGCAGTGCTTGCTCATCCGATCCGGACTGATGAAGTGCTGATAAAAATCCTGTCCGGTTTTGCCTAACCGCCGGCACTTGTAAGTAAGCGGCAACCTGATAAAAATCCTGCACAAAATTTCCAGCAAAACGAATAAAACTTTCCGTCATATACAGTTGGGCCGCTTTTTCTTGTGGGGTATGCATTATGGCTGATTCTTGTTTTTTACAACCCGTAAAAATACCTACGCTCATTAATGCTACAATAAGTACGATTTGATGTTTCATTTAAGTTAGTATTGTTTTCTCCAAACTTTAATAACCGACATTGGAGTTCTTCGACTCAGGCCTTGAGATTTGTATTCGAATAAGTCAAAGTAAATGAAACCGAGTAGCCAGAAAAAGGGTATTAATACTTGAATTGCCTGAATTTTTCACTTGTGGGCAAAAAAAAAGCCCCTGATAGGGGCTTTATAAGTTAGAAAAAAAATTAATCCTGCGATGTGCCTTCCACCAACACGGTTACTTTATTATTCAACACTTCAACAAATCCTGATTGAATAGTAAACTGTTCGGATTCTTTTTTGTCCTTCAAAATTTTCACTTTCCCACTACCCAAAGCACTTACCATGGGGGCGTGTTTATCTAAAATTTCGAATAGCCCGTTCACACCCGGCAGCATAATGCCGTATACGGAACCGCTGAATAATTTTTTTTCGGGAGTTAGTATATCTAATTGCATTTGATAGTTTTGGTAGCGTTCAACGATTATCCTTTAGCTGCTTCCATCATCTTTTTGCCTTTCTCCATAGCATCTTCCAGCGTTCCTACCAGGTTGAAGGCAGCTTCTGGATACTCATCTACTTCTCCATCCATAATGGCATTAAATGCACGGATAGTATCATTGATGTCTACAAATACCCCTTTTAAACCGGTAAACTGCTCAGCCACGTGGAAGGGTTGAGATAAGAAACGTTGTACTTTACGTGCTCTTTTTACCGTCATCTTATCTTCTTCACTCAATTCATCCATACCCAAAATCGCGATAATATCCTGTAGTTCCTTATATCGCTGTAAAATCAACTTTACCCGGTTGGCACAATCATAATGTGCATCTCCCACAATAGCCGGTGTAAGAATCCGTGAAGTAGAATCTAATGGATCCACCGCAGGATAAATACCTAAGTCAGCAATTTTACGGCTCAATACCGTAGTAGCATCCAAGTGAGCAAATGTGGTGGCAGGAGCCGGATCGGTTAAGTCATCCGCAGGCACATATACCGCCTGAACAGAGGTAATAGAACCATTTTTGGTAGAGGTAATTCTTTCCTGCATTAATCCCATTTCAGTAGCCAGTGTTGGCTGATAACCCACTGCAGAAGGCATACGACCTAACAGAGCGGATACCTCAGAACCTGCTTGGGTAAAACGGAAGATATTATCTACGAAAAACAAAATGTCTTTTCCTTTTCCGGTACCATCTCCATCCCGGAAATATTCAGCAATAGTTAATCCGCTTAATGCCACTCTCGCACGAGCTCCCGGAGGTTCATTCATTTGTCCAAACACGAAAGTAGCTTTTGAATCTTTTAGCAAGTCTAAATTTACTTTACTCAGATCCCATCCACCTTCTTCCATACTGTGTTTGAAATCATCCCCATATTGCATAATGCCAGCCTCAATCATCTCACGTAGTAAGTCATTTCCTTCGCGGGTACGTTCTCCCACACCGGCAAATACCGACAAACCTCCGTGCCCCTTGGCAATATTATTAATCAGCTCTTGAATCAATACAGTTTTGCCTACCCCTGCTCCACCAAACAAACCAATCTTTCCTCCCTTCGCATAAGGCTCAATCAAATCGATTACCTTGATTCCTGTAAACAAGATTTCTGAAGCGGTACTCAGGTTTTCGAAAATGGGGGGCTTACTATGAATAGGGCGACCGTTTACTTTGCTTACCTGGGGTAAACCATCAATGGCGTCGCCAGTTACATTAAACAACCGACCATTAATGCCATCTCCTATAGGCATCGTGATGGGGCGGCCCGTATCGATAACGGTCATGCCACGCACCAATCCCTCCGTTCCATCCATGGCGATGGTACGAACGCTGTCTTCTCCCAGGTGCTGTTGCACTTCGAGAATCAGCTTATCGCCATTATCTTTTTCAATTTCCAGGGCATTAAAAATTTCAGGCAGGTTGTTGTTGTCGGGAAAATGCACGTCAACAACCGCTCCGATAATCTGTTTGATTTTTCCTTTGGTAGCCATTTCAGGTGAAATATAAAGTGATGAATGATTGATACTTCTTTCGGCCGGAAACCATTTGCTAACCTATTGGCAAATGCATTTTCCAACTTGGCGGCAAAGGTAAGGGGATGTGCCCTAAAAAAATGAAAAATACCGAACAAAATTGCCCCAAAACTACCCACATCTTTATTTGGCAGATTCTAACAACCTCTTTCCAGCAAATTGAGCAGTAAAACCGGTAAAAAAGGCTATAAATCAATTAATTGTAAAAAACAATCCGTTTTTTCACGGTTTTTGCTACCGTTTTAACACGGATCCCAGCAGGTGAATTATCCCGGCTAAACCCAACTTGCCGGCCCCCTCGGTAAATTTGTCTTTGGCTATTTCCTTCCCTTCGTCATGTTTTTTTCTTCCCTTTATCCAATAATAGCCCGCCTGCACCAACTGGGTTATCCCGGATAAACCTTGTTTTCCGGCAATAATTTCTGCTATACCCAATCCCGCAATCTTTAATCCCTGCAGGGGGATTTTTCGCGTTTGGTCTGCAATCTGCGTCTCTTCCTGCCGGAGTTGGCTTTTTAACCTGTCAATTTCGGCCTGCAGGGCAAGGGCATTTCGAATGGGTGTATTAGGGGTTAGCGGAGGCATGCGTTTCGGTTTTTGTTTCCAGCATTGATTGAATTACGCTATCCTTTACATTTTTCCGGATGGATTTCCGAAAAGCGAATAATAATAGTAGTAGTATCAGGTATACCCCGGTAAGGCAGGCAAAACCCAGCGGAACAGAACCAGTAAGTTGCGCAAAATAATAACCCAACATTATACTTAGGCTCATCAGCATAAAAAAGGCAACCATAGCTACCAGCAACCACCAAACAATACTCGAACTCAGTTCCGCCACTTTTTGGGTAGCCTGCAACTGAATTAGCCGGAGCCGGTTTTGCAAGTATTGCTCAATCCGCTCCCTGTATTGGGAAAAGAATGAGGAGGATTGGGGTTCCATAGGTTAGGTTTAAACGGTGGTTTCTTTGGCTGAGCCATCAAAATGTTCGGTAACCTTTCGGGCCTTGTCTAATAAGGTTTCCATGGCAGTTTCAAATTCGGCTACTTTCTCTTTTACATCCTCCTGAAAGTCGCCCGACCTTGTTTTTAAATCATCTACCATTTCTTTGCCTTTGTTACTGCTTAGAAAAAGTGTAAGTGCAGCTCCGGCTAATCCACCCAGGATTATACCGGCTAAAAACTTTTCTTTGTCATTCATAGCTGTAAATTGTAGCGTTACAAGATCAGATTAAAAGGGTAGAATTATTAGTATATTTACATAACTCTACTAAAGGTACGATGGAAAATCAGCCAAACCACCGCATTAACCGGTATTTTTTTTTAGCGGTCATTATCCTGTTCGCAGTGGTATTACTAATGAGTTTACAGGCTTTTTTTACTGCCTTTTTGGGCGCTGTTATCTTTTATGTGCTCAGCAAAAAACCGGCCAATTGGCTAATCAGTAAAAAAAAGTGGAGTAAAAGCCTCACTGCCATTACGGTAATCGTGGTTTCACTGTTTATTTTTCTAATCCCGCTTACCCTTTTTGTTGCCATGCTTTTAAAAAAGGTAATGGTATACAGCGGAAATGTTACCAATTTATATGCGCCCCTGAAGGATCTGGATCTGGCCATCCAAAATCAATTTCACATCACCCTCTTAAGCGATCAGAATTTACAACAGCTGCAACAATATTCCAGTCATTTTATTTCCAATGCCCTTAGTAGCAGTCTTAACACACTGGCTTCGCTTACCATGATGTATTTTTTCCTCTATTTTATGTTGGTAAATATCAACCGGTTGGAAGCCGCTATTCTCCATTATTTACCCTTCAGCCGACGAAAAATACTCATCTTCGGTGAAGAGCTAAAAGCCCAAACTTTTAGTAATGCAGTGGGTGTTCCATTGGTGGCTTTTGGTCAAGGATTCGCCGCCTATATTGGCTATTTAATTTGTGATGTTCCCGAACCCGCTTTTTGGGCGGTTTTAACCGGAGCCACGTCAATTTTACCCATTGTGGGAACCGGATTATTCTGGATTCCCATAGCTGCCTATCTGATTATGCAAGAACATACCTGGCAGGCCATTTTTTTAATTGTTTGGGGAGTGATGGTGATGGGTACCATTGATAATATTATCCGTTTTGTTTTAGCTAAAAAAATGGCTAATGTGCATCCGCTGGTAACCGTATTGGGAATCATTATCGGATTGCAAAATTTTGGTATCACGGGACTGGTTTTTGGTCCACTGGTGATTTCGTATTTTTTGATTTTGCTTAAGATGTATTATTCAGATTATTTTGCGCATCCGGTGCTACCTCCTGTTGAAAATGAAGAAGCCTTTAGCTGGCCCCTTCAGGGTATTTTTAGAAAGGGAGCCCATAAAGTGGCCTTTAAAAAAAGAAAGATACAGTAACCATTACTGTAAGCAGTAAACATACAGCAAAGCACCCAGCGCTGCGCCGGCAAGTGGGGCTATAACGGGTAACCACGCATATCCCCAATCGGAGTTTCCTTTATTCTTTATAGGAAGAATTGCATGCATAATTCGCGGCCCCAAATCCCGGGCGGGGTTGATGGCATATCCGGTAGGCCCTCCCAAACTTAACCCGATTGCTAATACTAAAAAAGCTACTGGTATTGCATTGATAGAGCCCAGGCTTTGCTCGGGTCCGGTTATAAATAAAACACCGATAACAAATACCCCGGTGGCCACTACCTCTGCAATAAAGTTGTCGCTATTAGATCGTATAGAGGCAGACGTACAAAAAACAGCCAATTTAGATGCCGCATCGTCGGTTATATCTAAATGCCGCCGATAAGCCAGCCAAACTATTCCTGCTCCCAGCATGGCACCCAATAACTGAGCCAGCCAATAGCCCGGTACCAGCGCCCAGGCAAATTTACCCGACATCGCCAGTGCTAAAGTTACAGCCGGATTTAAATGTGCCCCACTGGCGGTTGCCGTAATATATACACTTACAAAAACAGCCATCGCCCATCCAATAGTAATAGAGATAAGGCCGCCATTATTTCCTTTTGTTTTATTCAATACTACATTGGCCACTACTCCATCACCTAATATCAGTAATATGGCAGTGCCGGTTAATTCTGCTATAAAGGGCGTCATAATTATTGCGTTTGAAGGGTTGATTGATTTTTGGAAATTTTATTTTTTGGTAGCTCACATTTACAACAAACAAATTACCGAATTAAATAATGTTGGGCAACTAATTCAAAAGAGCTCTCCTGATCAACTTGCCACTCCGCTTCCTTACCCATCTCGGCTGCCATCCAGCCAGCAACTTTTCCGGCACTAGACATAGCAGCGCGTGCATCTAAAAATAATAAGCGGGTTCTTCGGGCTAGCACATCTTCTACAGTAACCGCCAGTTCGTGCCGAATGGCAAATACCACATCTGCTCGCGTGTAGGCATAGTTGGGGTGAATTTTTTCACCAAAGGCAGCATTATCGGCCATCCATTGTTTTATTTTCTCTTTTCTCTGTTCAGGAAACCCTATAGAAAGCGTATAGGTTGTACAAGTTCTCTTAGGTAGCTTTGCCACAAAAGCGGCATTATCTACTGCATCCTGGGCCATTTTTCGATAGGTAGTCCACTTACCCCCCGTTATGGTTACTAATCCCGAAGGAGCAATAATCAGGGTATGATCCCGTGATAGCATGGCAGTACTTCCACTTCCCTGCTGAGTTACCAGTGGCCGAAGGCCGGCATATACACTCACCACATCAGAGCGCTTCACTAGTTGGGTTCCATAGCGGTTAATATGACTTAAAATAAATTCAATTTCACTTTCCTGGGCGCGGGGTTCTAACTGGGGGGCATCTACGCCGGTATCAGTGGTACCCAGCAATACTTTGCCCATCCAAGGAACAGCAAATAAAACGCGTCCGTCATCCGTTTTGGGTATCATCATGGCGGCGGTACCGGGAAATAAAGTGTCAGGAATAACTAAGTGAATCCCCTGAGAGGGGGTTACCAGTTTATGGGGATGGGCATCATCCATTTCTAATATGGCATCCGTAAAAACGCCGGTAGCATTTATTATCGACTTAGCTGCTAGGGTATATGACTGTTGGGTGATTTCATCTACCATTACAAGACCAGTAACTTTTTGCTGGGTGTGAACTAAAGAAGTAACCCTACAATAATTTACCAATACAGCATCTTTACGGGCAGCTGTAACGGCCAGTTCCACACAAAGGCGACTATCATCAAATTGTCCATCGTAATATAAGATACCGCCGGATAGATGATGGGCTTGAAGGGAGGGTAATTGTTCTAGGGTTTCACTTTTATTTAATACGCGGGTTTTTCCGAGGGAGAGACTACCGGAGAGGAGGTCGTACATTCTTAATCCAATGGCATAATAATATTTTTCCCACCACTTATATACAGGAACAATAAAGGGCTGTACAAAAGTTAGGTGAGGTGCATTTTTTAGTAAGCGACCTCTTTCGCGAAGTGCTTCCATCACCAATTTAATATTTCCCTGTGCCAGATACCGAACTCCTCCATGCACTAACTTGGTAGATCGGCTGGAAGTTCCCTTACCAAAATCGGCTTGCTCTATCAACAAAGTTTTATAACCACGGGAAGCCGCATCCAGCGCCGTTCCCAGGCCGGTGGCGCCACCTCCGATAATCACCATATCCCATTCTGCCGTTTGCTCCAGTTGCTGAAGCATGTAATCCCTGTTCATTCAATCATTCTTATTGCGATGAGGCCATTTATTCTTTACTCCAATGAATCGTTGCCGATACGGCGCGGTTCCATCCTTTAGCAAAATGAGTTCGCTGTTGATCAGACAGTTCGGGATGAAATGTTTTTTCCATCTGCCACTGCATAGATATCTCTTCAATACTTTTCCAGTATCCCACAGCCAGCCCTGCCAGATAAGCCGCCCCCAACGCTGTGGTCTCCGTTATGGCTGGTCTTACCACTTTTGTATTCAACATATCGCTCTGAAATTGCATCAGTAAATTATTAGCTGTGGCACCGCCATCTACACGCAATTCACGAATGGCAATACCGGCATCTGCTTCCATGGCTTTTAACACGTCCATAGTTTGGTAAGCAATACTCTCCAGGGCTGCCCGGGCAATATGCGCATTACTAGTGCCCCTGGTTACTCCAAAAATAGTCCCCCGAGCGTGTTGATTCCAATGCGGGGCCCCTAATCCCGCAAAGGCAGGCACCAGATAAACTCCATCATTATTGGCTACTTCACTTGCCAATGCTTCTACCTCGGATGAACTGCGAATAATTTTCAAACCATCCCGCAGCCATTGCACCACTGCCCCTGCTATAAATACACTGCCCTCCAATGCATACTGAGTTTCTCCATTAATTTGCCAAGCAATGGTAGTTAATAAATTATTGGTAGAGGGTACAGCCTGTGTTCCGGTGTTCATCAACATAAAGCAACCGGTTCCGTATGTATTCTTCACCATGCCCGATCTGGTGCACATCTGTCCAAACAAAGCCGCCTGCTGATCACCCGCAATTCCAGCTATCGGAATAGAATGGGCCGTTAATATCTGTTGGGTAAAACCATATATCTCACTGCTGCTTTTCACTTCCGGTAATACCGAAGCCGGAATATGCATTAGTTGTAACAACTCTTCATCCCAGCTAAGCGAATGAATATTATACAACATAGTTCTGCTGGCATTGGAAACGTCGGTAGCATGTACTTTTCCGTTGGTGAGCTTCCAAATCAGCCAGCTATCTATTGTACCAAAACATACTTCCCCTTTAGCCGCCTTTTCTCTCGCACCGGGCACATGGTCTAACATCCATTTTAACTTAGTTGCCGAAAAGTAGGCATCAATTATTAATCCGGTTTTTTGCTGAATTTTCTTTGCCCATCCCTCCTGCTTAAGCTGATCGCAATAGGCTGCTGTTCTTCTATCTTGCCAAACTATAGCATTGTGTAGGGGCTGACCAGTGGTTCTGTCCCACAAAACGGTGGTCTCCCGCTGATTGGTAATGCCAATGGCTGCTATATCCTTTACACTTAGTTTAGCCATAATTACCGCTTCAGCGGCAACACCCAGTTGGGTACTCCAGATTTCATTGGCATCATGCTCAACCCAACCGGGCTGGGGAAAAAACTGCGTAAACTCTTTTTGGGCTATTGATTGAATATTTCCCAAATGATCGAACACAATGGCACGGCTGCTGGTGGTTCCCTGGTCGAGGGCCAAAATAAATTGACGCATCCTGATTACTTTGGCTCAAGATACTGAATTTTATCGGGCTAGGTTACAGGATTTACCTATAGTAAAAAACTTAACAATGGGGGAAATAAGCGGGTGATTTTTTGGCAGGGATGGATAACTATCTTTTACTTTTCAACCAGATTTCAGGATCGATAGGGGTACTTTTTTCATTCATAATCATAAATATCAAAGCACCTTCACCATCTATGGAAACGCCGGAGCGACCCAGTACAGTTCCCGCTTTTACCTCTTGATTTTTTGAAACAGCTACGGAGGATAAATTGGTATAGCCGGTAAAGTATTTTCCATGCATAACCAGGATAGTTTGTTCACCCTCTACTTCGCTAACATATGAAATCTTTCCATCGGCAACGCATTTTACCGGAGATCCGGCTGGAAGGGATATTTCAATACCATCCATTTTTCGCTTCAATTTGGTTCCGGGAATATTTTCTATCCCAAAATGTGCAGTAACTAATCCAGAAGCAACGGGCCAGGGAAGAGAGCCACGGTTATTTTCGAAGTTGATAGACATTTCCCTTCCTTCTGGTGTAGATTCCAAGGGAGTATAGGTTCTATCCCGATTCAAGGAGGTTAAACCAGTTTCTGTTTCATTATTATCGGCACGTCGAGGAGCCGATGGGCCGGTGGGCTTATTTTTATCGTCTAGTGCCTTCAAACGGGCTGCTTCTCGTTTTTTTGCTTCCTCAATCTCGCGGCGGATAATGGCCTGAAATGCCTGCTGCACACGCTGCCGCTGTTTCTCTTTATCCCGAATCTGTGCACTCAATTCTTTTTCTTTTCCCTTTAATTGTTCCACCACTTTATCCTGCTCTTTTTTATCGCTTTGCAAAACCTTCAACTGCTCATTTTGAACTACCAGGGTGCCCATACGCTCCTTCTTGCTGCTACCAAGTAATTGGATTTTCTCCTGCAATAAAACTTCCGATTTGGCAATAGTCGCCGCCTGGGTTTCTCGGTTCTTCCGGTAACTACGCAAATAATTAACCCGCTTTACAGCGTCATTAAAGCTTGCAGCTGAGAATAAAAAATTCAGGTATTCGTAACTACTACGATGTTTGTAGGCAAATACAATGCTTTTGGCATATTTCTGCTTGAGGGTATCCAATTCTCGCCGCAAACGATAGATATCCCTCTCCTTGAGATAAATTGTTTCGTCTAATTGCCGAATTTGCTTATTGATACTATTAACCAGTTCTCCCCTTCGATTGATTTTGCTTTTGATAATGGCCAGCTGTTTTAGGGATAACTTCTTGTTATTCTGTGTCTCACTATACAACCGATTCAGGTCTGCCAGCTCTTTTTGTATTTCCTGTTCCCGCTTTTGCAATTCTTCCCTGGAATTTTGTGCAAATGCCCCCAGCTGAATACAACAGCCAATCAGGAGAAATAAAAATGATTTTTGCAAAAAAGACATGTTGTAAGAAATAATAAGAAACACTAAGGTGCGATGAAATTACTTACGTTTCAGGTTTTTAGGTATCTCGAATGAATATTTTAACGGTTCATTTAAACTATACTCTTTGAAGTCTAAATAAATATCCAGCTTAGATTTTTCAGAAACCGTTATTTTTCTGTACGTAGCAAATTGATAGCCGCCCAAGGGTTCGTAGGTATTTTGACTAATATCGCAGGTTCTATTTCTTTGCACATTGATATCGTCTAATTTGCTGTGCATTATATGAAAATCGGAATTATTAAGGGTTAGCAGGTGTTTAAAAACATCGCCGGCCATCTGAACCAACAACTCATTGGCGCTGGATTTATAACTCATCACATTACTGTCTATATAGATAGGATTTCCCATAATGATATCTTGTAGCGTATAGTAATCAAAGGGTACCTGACTGATTTCCTGCAAATAACTGATAGAACGGTATTTAACATTTTTATCACCTACCAGCTGAACTAGTATGATACTATCGCGGGTTATTTTCGCTTCCAGACCAACTGAAGAAATGCCCAAAAAACTTCCTTTTACTTTAATCAGAATCACACTGTCTTTTCGCATACTTACGTAAAAGGTATAATTATCACTTTTCTCAGCACTTTCGTAGTCTACCTTAATTTTGGCATTAAAGGTTTTGTAATCGATCTTATTTTTGATTACTTTTTGCAGTATATCCTTAACGATAGCACCAGAATCTACCGTTACCTCTTTAATTACCACCGTTTGGGCGGTATCTTTTTTGGATATAGCCTCCTGTATGCCGGTGGTTTTTTTAACCGTTTTACAGGAAAATAATATAAGCGAACAGGCTACAATACCGGCAATTCTTTTCATGAGGGGTTATTGTTTTCCGGTGTGTCCAAATCCGCCACTTCCTCTATCGGTTTCATTCAGTTGTTCAACTGCCTTCCATTCGATAAGTTCGATGGCCTGCAATACCAACTGCGCAATCCGGTCGCCGGGTTGAATAATTTGAGGTTCCTGTGAAAGGTTGATAAGAATAACTTTTATTTCTCCCCGATAATCGGCATCGATGGTTCCAGGGGTGTTTAAACAGGTTAGGCCTTGCTTAACTGCCAATCCACTGCGTGGACGCACCTGTATTTCATATCCCAGCGGAATTTCAACAAACAGCCCGGTGGGCACCAAGGTTCTTTCTAGAGATTGCAGGGTAAGGGGCTGCTCAATATTCGCCCTAACATCCAGCCCGGAAGCGCCTACAGTTGCATAGGCCGGGAGCGGGAAGGCTGACCGGTTGATTACCGGAATGGTAATGGAAGGTTTTAACATGTCGGCAAATTTAATAAAGTAATAAGAACCGGAGTGAAATATCTATCCACCGCCACTCCTAGTCGCCCGAAAACCCAATTTGGGCTTTTATTCGTTATTTTTGAAACTTGTAAGTAATGAATATTTGATGAAACTACCTTTTACATCAGTTTTGCGGCTTTTTCCGGTTCTGATTGGTATACTCCATCTGGGCTGTACCAAAAACCTAACAGTAGCCAATACGGTGTACGATAATGATTTTTCCAACTCTGAAATGGGGGCATTGCGGGTCTCGGGTTGGAATAATGGTAGTTTTGGCGCCTTACCAACCCCCCGAGTTAAAAATTTTAATGGGAACCCGGTTTTAGGACTGCTCAATAACAATATTGCTCGCCTAGAACTTGGTGAGCTGCCGAAACATGATATTATACGGGTAGAGGTAGATTTATATGTACATAACAACTGGAGAAATGATTTATGGAAAATGGAATGTGACGGAGAGACCCGCATTTTAACCGGATTTTCTAACGACCCCACTGTTCAGCAAGCCTACCCCAACTGGTTGGGAAATGGTTCCGCCCTTAGTGTTGCGGCCACCAATGCTCAGCAGAAAGGACTACCGGGTGTTTGCGGCAATGCAGCTTCGGAAAAAGGAACCAGCTATTACAAAATCGTGCAAACATTTTCACATAAGCAAAGTGATTTTACCCTTCAACTGAGTGATGCAGGAGGCAATGTAAACGATACCTGTAATCGTAGCTGGTCGGTTAACCGATTAACTATTTCCGTTTACCACAACTGATGCACCCAGCTTTGATTTAAAATTGGGTACATTCCAACGAAATATTCGGCAGGCGATGACCAAAAACTTTTTTTATACCGTATTGCTGTCGCTGGTAAACCTGCTATTTCCCTTATTGAGTTTTCCGTATGCCTCCCATGTGCTTGGGCCCGAAGGAATCGGATCGGTACAGATGGCTATTTCCTTTGCACAATATTTTGCCCTATTTGCTGCGCTGGGCATTCCAATATATGGAATAACAGAAATTGCCCGACATAAAAACCATCCCGAAAATTTATCCAAAGCCTTTAGTGAGCTGACCATCATTTTTTTTGTGGCCAGCTGGCTTTTGTTTCTGGTGTACCTGATTATTATTTACACCGTCCCTTTTTTCCAATCGCATCTACGATTATATGTTTTATCCGGCGTATTGGTATTATTAAGTTTTACCTACACAGATTGGTTCTTTTCCGGATTAGAAGCGTTTAAAAATATTACCCTACGATCGGTATTGATAAAAATATTGGCTTTAGCATTACTCTATCTATGCGTAAAATCAAAAATGGACTATGAGCCTTACCTGTTAATTGTAGTCTTTTCCATATTGGGTAATCAGTTGCTAAGCTTTGGAATGAGTTTACGAATTACCCGATTGCAGTTTCAACAACTACAATTTAAAAAACATGTAAAACCCCTTTTCTTTCTATTCGGTACTACCCTGGCTGCCAGTATTTATACGATGCTGGATACCGTATTACTGGGCTTTTTGGCAGACGACCATTCGGTGGGTTTATATACTGCCTCCATCAAGTTGGTAAAATTAACCATCCCTATAGTAACCGCTATGGGCGTTATTTTAATACCCTCGATAACGAGGTTTTTTCAGGAGCAGGCTACACAAAAAATACAGGATTTAATTACCACTTCTTTTCAGTTTCTGATTTTCTTTGCTATTCCCGTTTCAGCTGCACTGGCTTTACTAGCACCCGAATGTATCCTGATTTTTTCGGGAAAAGAGTTTACGGATGCCATACCCGTAATGCGCATATTAGCTATGTTGCCTATTCTAATAGGATTCGGACATTTTTACTGTTTCCAAATTTTGCTGCCCGCCGGCAAAACCCAATATATCTTTTATGCGGTATTGGCCGGCGTTGTTACCTGTTTATTACTGAATATATTACTGGTTCCTCACTGGAAATCGGTAGGGGCTGCAGTGGCTAATGTAGCTACGGAATGTGTGGTAACAGCCGGTTATATATATTATATGCGCCGCTTTTTTATCCCTCGCTTACAATGGCAGTATGGATGGCATGCCGTGGTAGGTTGCCTGATTTTTATTCCCATCATTTACTGGATACGTGCCTATCATTTTTTACCCCTAATCACTTTATTACTCTCAGCCATCTGTTGTTCAATAGCTTTTTTTGCCATTCAATGGTGGATATTTCGCCACCACTTTTTACTTAATTTTATTCAGCCACTAAAAGACTGGCTATTGCGTAAAAAAAATATTCTGCCAGATGAATATTAATTCAGCTAGCATACAAAACCCCAACCGGATAGCTGTTGTGATGGCTACCTGCAATGGAGCAGCATTTATTGAGCAACAACTACATTCCTTATTGCAACAAACCCTACAACCCGATTTGATAATTATCCGGGATGACGCTTCAGAGGATACTACTTTCGAAATACTTACCCGCTATGCCAATCAACCCGGATTCAACATTTCACAAAACCCGCAACGGCTGGGAGTAAACAAAAATTTTGCCAAAGCAGTAGCCGATGTTCCGGATGGATACTTGATTGCTTTTTGTGACCAGGATGATTACTGG
>JBBAJQ010000007.1:84812-93074 GCA_040403945.1 Sediminibacterium sp. | reverse complement strand
TCCTGCGGTGGTTGGATCCAATTCAGCCAGTGCCGCAACTTCCTGCCATAGGGTGCGAACATTTCCAGTGATATCATACACATAGTGTGTGGCGGTTTGGTATCGGGAATCGGCAAAAGAATTACGGGTGATGGTAGATACTACCCGCTTGCGATTAGAACCCAATCCCTGCATGGCGGTGATATCAACATGGGGTACAATGCCTACAGCCGGGGCATCGTAAAAGGTTTGGGTAATCTGTGTTTTGATTCCTTTGCTTTTCCATTCCGCTAATTGTACAGGGTCTTTGGAAATGGCATCGGTCATCTCGGGTAAAGTAAACCCGGTTTGATTAACCGTTTCCCCCACCTCAATTATTCTGCCGAGTGCATCATAATATGTATAACTATACCTGCCAACGGATCCGCCATTGAGCGGATTTTTTTGCTCGGCGTTTTGACTGGCTACTAACCTGCCCAACACATCGTACCAGAAAGCACTGGTGCCGGCATCGGGTGTTGTTTGGCGGGTAACCTGGTTAAAGCTGTTGTATTCGTAAGTAGTTACCAGGGTATGCTGGGGATAAGTGCCCGCAGCGGTGCTATAAGAAACCCCTTTAGGAGGAACTGTTTTTACCAGATTGCCTGATTGATCGTAGTAGTAAAGCGTATAGTGGTATTCGTATAAAACGGTTGCCAGTTGCACACCCGGATTAACCTGTGAGCAGGCAGCCAAATAGCCATTGCGGAAAGCTAGGTGAATACTGTCGGCATAGCGGTTGTAAGTATTGCGTGCACTTCCACTGGCGGTTAAAAATAATTGTGCGGTGCAAGTGCTGAGTAAATTTTCCGCCGCAGGGGTGGTATACTGATTGGCCAATTCGGTAGCAGCGGGATTATTGGCAAATGCCATGTAATCGGAATAGGTTAAACTGAAACTGGTTTTGTAATTGAGGTAATTGGTATAGGCGAGGGCATAATTATCCTTTGCCGATTCGGTTGGCAGATTACCTGAATTAATATTATGGGCAGTATGGAACTGATCTACCAATTCTAAGAACCTTGCTCTGCTGATAGAAACAGCGCCTGACTCGAGGAATATGGGTAATCGCAGGGGTTTTTCGAGATAGCGGGTTGCATTGCAACTATTGCAGGACTCCATCAGATCGGTTAATTCTTCTGGCTTCAGTTGATATTGCTGCGGGAATCTATTAAGCAGGTATTGATGAAAGCCTGCATAATTAGTTGCAGTGAGCCCTGATTCACTTAGCAATGAATTCAAACGCGTGCAGATACTAATATCTGATTGAATGATTTGCTTTGCTTCCAGTGTCGGTTGGGCATCTAAGGGATAGAACATGCTCACCAGATAGGGTGAACAATCTACACCGGATATGCTACCAATATTTTGTACAAAGGATTGCTCGAAGCTGGGGGTGCTATTGTTGAAGGTGCTGGCGCCGTATGGATTTTCTTTAGTAAGGGTATTGGAAAGCAGGGTTACCAGGCTACTCCGCATATTACCGAGGGCGGCAGTAGAAATGGTGCAGGTGGCATTGGTAGCAAGTTCGCCAAGAATGGCATCTGCTCGGTTTTGTACCATTTCTGCTAATACCTGTTGATTATCGGGTTGAGCAACATTAGAAGTACTTGAAAAAGAAATCCCATCGCCATTGAGATACGGAATAACCCGGCGGATTTTATTCTGATAATTCACATTGGGGGTGCAATTGCCGGAGGGGGATGGGAGTTGGATGGTGGAAGAGGAAGAGTTGGTGCAAGTAGTACTCAAAATACTACGAATTTCTATAGTATCTACGCTTATGTAAATGTTATAGTAAAAATTCGTTGATCCAGTTATTTCATTGGCCTTAATTAATACACTTCCGGGTCTAACGCGTAAACTAACCCCTGAAGCATTAAGAAAATAACCATCAAGGCCAAGAATTACATCACAATTTAATTTCTGACCATCTATTCTTGCTACAACCACCCGACAGTCATATGACCATCTTTCTTCTACATCACTATTAGAATCTACAAATATTTCAGTACTGAAAATGTAGTAATCACTTGCCTTGGGAATTATTGCACCCCCCACTGGAATACTATCCTGGGTGCTAGTAGGCAAATCATTCCCACCAATATAACAGGCATTACATCCACCTGCCACCCGAACTTTTTCTACAAATCTGGCCTTCAAAGCAAGATAATTATTCCGATACTGCATCCATTCCATATACGGAGAGCGACAATTATCGGCAATTGCACAGGGAGCCGCCCAACTATCAGTTGTATAGCCATTCACAGGATCTTTGCAATATAAATCGTATTGAATAAAATCTAGTATCCCTTTTGCAGGTCTAATATTTCTCGTTTCAGGTTCGGTTGCAGAATAGTTATTGAGCAAGCCAGCCATCTGCGCTTTCATATCTGCGCCCAATCCTTTTACGCCATTCTGCGTATTGAAGAATGGATCGATATTCAGTAACCAGTCGTTGGTTACCGGTTGTATGGAATTACCAAACCAACCATATTCTTTGGCCTTACTGGCATCAGTTTCTTGTTGCAAGCGACTATCGAACTGCTCGCTTATACTGTTCTGCGTGCAAAACGTATAATAACAATATTCCGGATGCAGCACTACCATTACTTTTGCCCACTCCGGCTGAAATTTTTGAATAAATTCCTGCTCCGATAATGCACCCGGACTCACCAATTGTCCATTATCATTCAACACCTGGGGAACAGTACTCCAATTACATCTAGGATCAGTTCGAAGTGCAATCACATTCACTTCAGGTTCGAGTAGGGTAAAATTGGTGGCATCGTACAATGCATATTGACCGCCCGGTGTTACATCCGGAATCATCTGACTTAATAAATCATCACAGGTACTTGTTGCTGCTGGCTCATTACAGCCTGTTAGCGCTTCACAATTTGCAGTAAGGGTTTCGTATAGCTGGGTAGCATAAGCCTCGTCGGCAGCACCAAATACCAGATTTTCTTGTTGATATAGGGTACTAATCTGGGTAATCCATCCTTGTTGCCCCATTTTCGTTAACTCCTCACAACTTTTACAGGTATTGTAGCAACTGCTAAAATCAGTTTGTTTTAATTGCTCAAGCAGAAAAAAGTTAGGAGTTTTAATATCTTTATTATTGGCAAAGTGACTGGCATCATACAGGTCCACTGCCTGTTCATCAGAAACCAACTCGAAGTTGGCAGTATATTCTCCTGGCGATAAATTCTCAGTGCCATTTTGCAAAGTGATAGCCTGGTTAAAAATAGTCGGATTACTACAGGCATTATTGATAGTTCCAATAGGATAATTACCGGACCCTACCACATTATTGCAAAAATCTCTTACTACCACAGAAAGCCGATATACACAGGTATGGCAAATACTGCCCTGACTGCTAGCCACTGTAAACATAGCAGGTTGCAGATTAATGCGGATTTCGGGCTGAGAAGCTACCGACAATAAAAAAGTGGCGGTAGCCCGCAGAGATCTGTCGGAAGGCTGATAGGTAAAATCATTCGGAGTAAGTAATTGCTGCAACGTAGTTTGCGGCAACACATTGCTTTCTAATGACTGGAGGTTGAAAGGCGTTTTACCAGCGAGTGCGGTTGCAACGGTTTTGCCACTGCTGTTTACATAGCTTACACTTAATTGTCCATTCGCATCCTGCACCATATTTTTCAGGTAGTGACTAGCATTACCTGCCTCTGGTCCGAATAGTCGGTCGAGGGATTCCTGTGTAGGTTTACCATAATAATATTTGGTTTCATGGCCATTCATTGGCTGAAAATCGGAGCCTACCCCACCCTGCGTAAGTATGCGGCCGGTTTGGTCGGGCGTAAATTCGGTAACGGCAAAGGGAAACCCTTCTGCATTGGGTATGTATGCATTGCGGGCTTTATCGGTAAATGGATTATTGGGGGAATAGTATCGGCCTGCCCCTGATTGGGTAGACATAGGCAAGGGAGTTACCCGGCAATTGGCAGCCGACAAGAAATCTTTTTCGCTATAAGGTTTGCCGCTTGCATTCAAATTAAAACCTGAAAAATATTTAATGATATTATCCTGCACCGGAGCAGGCAATACCGATAAGGAAGCCCTGCCCATTTCATCATACATATCTTCCTGCACTACGGATACATTATTCGAATTATCCTGGGTAACCAACTGTCGCTTACGGCCTGTGCCATCAAAATAACCCATCACTTCTTTTCGCTTTCCTTCTTCTGCAAAGCTGGCGGTATATTGCCAGTTTAAGTTGGGCTGATGCCCTAACGAAACAAAAACATTTCCCACCTGATTCGATTGCTCGCCTTCATATACCCAGGCAGTTTCGTAGCGCAAAAACTTCTCAAACGGATGGGTAATACTTTCATCCAATTCATTCGGAAACTGAACTCCACGAACGCGGAATATTACCAGTCCTTTTTCGTACACCTGATTAAGCGTATAGCTATTTTCGGATAGGGTAACCCGGGTGGCTCCTTCGGAAAACAACATTGCAAAATAGTTGGCAGAAACACCGTTATTATTCCCTTGACTAAGAGCATTTTTAATACCTTGGGCTCTCTCATCGTATTCGTCTAGCAGCAAGTATTCTAAATCGAATAATTCGGCACCGGGAAAATCATTGGCCAAACCACCCCAGCTGAGGGTGGTTTTGGTTCCGGTAGTTTGCCATTTCAGTTTGCCTACCGGCGTTTCAGAAAAAGTATATTTTCGCTGAATATAGGTAGTACCTTTTAACTGAAAAATGGGCATTACCCGATTGAGTGAATTGGTAATGCTAATTACTTCCACCAAATATTTATACGCGTCTTTAAATTTTAGAAAATCTTCTCCCTGGTAGGCTTTTCCCTTAGTGGTATCGTATTGAATGCGGAGGGTATCTTGATAGGTTTCCTTGATAGAATTGGTGTCGGAAGGATTGGTATTGTAAATAGATATTTTAACGATTAATTCGGCTGTAAAAGGTTTTTCCTGGTAGTAGGTAGTAGCATTGGCGTCGATAGCAAAGCGAATTACATTTTTCTTTGAAAAATCTTTAAATGCGGTTCCACCCACCTGCGCAAATTTGTCGTCGCGCACCATAAATTTAGCACCCGGTACCAGTTGATTCTTTTCGAGTAATTGGGTAGTAATTTCCTCTGCTGCCTGAACAGCATTGGCAAAACCGAGCAGCAGCAGGCTCATCCAACACAATCGGATGAGAGAAACTGAGAATGGGTACTTACAACCTTGCATACGCAATAATTATTTGATAGCGAATTGATAATGTTTAAAATCTCCTGTTGGGTGCCAACTTCCTCCCTTATAAAAAATAAATTTTTCAAGTGGCCTAAAATTTTTGTCGACAGAAGTTGGATTTTGATATAATATTTTAGTGATTCTTCTTCCGAAAACAGCTTGTAAGCTACCTGCAGAACTATCAGCATCTACTCCGGGATCCCACTCTAATTCCTGTAATGAGTTACTATTAATTGAATCTTCCGGCTGAAACTGATCAGACAAACCCATTAGCTGAAGTTGCCATATGGTTGCTTGGGTGAGATAGCCACTAACAGGGTTATAAAAAAGTTGAATTTTTTCAACATCGGATTGCCGTAATATTATAGTAATGCTCCTACTACCCTTATCTTCGATTTTGCCCGTTATACCTTTAATCATGGAAGCAGATATACCCAGAACATTTGGTATGATTTGTTGAGAAGTACGCTGTTGTAAATCAGTAGGCATCACCTGAGTAATTATACTCTTCTCAATGTGGTCTACCATTAATAAAATACTATCCTGCTGAACCACATTCCAATCCGCTAATTGATAATACAGTGATTTATCATTAAAAGTTAATTGAAAGGGTACAGCGGGCTGATTGATCAATCTGGAAGAAGAATCAGTAATGGTAAGAGACCCCGAAATAGAAATTGGCGATTGATATCGCTTAGACAATTGTATATATTCCTTCCAGGCATCTTCTTGCCATTGTTTTATACCATCTTCAGAATCATTGGATGTAATAAAAGATATTAAGTCTGGATTCAAAATACGAGCATAGATCAATGCGCTAGCAGAAAACAAGCAAAATAAAAGAAGTGCAAGTATTTTCTTTGATGATAGTTTATTATTCACGGTCATTGATTTTTATTTACAGAAAGGGTTTCTTTCCGTGTTATTATAGCTTGCAGTCTTTGTAAGTGACCTTGTTGGGATTCCCTTTTGTTATAGTCATAATTATTTGGAAAATAATTTTCTGCTTGATTGTCAAGCAGCCTGAGCTTATAAAATTGATGAAAATTGCACTTCACATGGCCATCGAAAAAACAGACCTGAATATCATCCATCTTTAGAAAGCGATTAACAACCCCAAACAAAAATGAAAGCTTTTTAGGCGATTTATTGGAAAACCTATTTTGTTCATTTCGTAAAAGAATAATCATTTCAAAATAATTAAAGAAATTAAAAAAACGTGGTTGAATCTCATAAAAGGTTACGTTGTTATAAAAAAAGAAACAATTCAAAGTGATACCCTAATTTAATTGTGATTTTAAAAATTGTCGAATTTTATCTGGATGGAGCCAATATAGTTTTTTGCAAAAGAGAATCCATTGGATCTAGTTGAGAAGCAAATATTCCTTGTACCATTCCATTCTTGTCAAGTAAAACCTTTTTAAAGTCCTCGTTAATTGTTATGCTTATTCTACCATTCTTTTGTTTGTCGAATAAGTATTGAAAAACAGGGTTTAGATTGTTCCCTTTCACATCAGATTTGGCTGCAACCATAAAGGTATACCCTCTTGCTTTCATAGAATCTGCAATTGCCAGATTGCTTAGTGGCTCATTACTAAAACTATTACTAGGGAAAATTATAACAGTTAAACTGTCCTTATATTTTGCATATAGTTGCTGAAGACTTTCAAATTGCCGCTTATACTTACTGGTTGAGGCTGTATTAACAATTAATACTTTTTTACCTTTAAATTGAGAAAAGCTGATGGTGTTACCTGATACATTTGGGATTTTTATGTCATAAAAAGAATTATCGGGAAGTAGCAATGCAAATAAAATGACGATTAAGGGTTTCATATTGTTGATTTTTGTTTAAAAGTTATATTTCTGAAAAGCAGAAAGAACCATTATATCCCGAACTGATTAATATATCTGGTCCCTGTGATCCATCGCTCCATTCATATCTAAATATACAGAACCAATACTCTCCATATCCATAGGTGGGATCATATCCCCATTGATAAACGCTTCCGAAACTCTTTTTAACCCCATACTCACAAAAATTATTTACACATTTATAACCCTCACCATAACAAGTATAAATACAGGGTGGTGGACACATTCCGGGATTATATACTGAATTTGTATAGGTTTCTCCATATGTACTACTAGATCCATTGATATCCATGTATACAGTAATATAAAATCCAGTATTACCAGAAACAGTTGTTTCACAATAGGAATTAACCGGCTGATAATTAGGTGAATTATTAGGACAGTTTACAGGATCATATACATAATTGTTATATCTACTTCCATAGGAAGTACTGTATGGATTCATATCTTGATAGATATTTATTTTAAATCCGGTATTTATACCATCCACGTCTGTTTCGCAATAGCTGCTAACATATTGATAACTTGGAGGTGAGGGACATGCATAAGGTTCATACCATATTGTAGTGGTTTGATTATTGTAAGTAACACTATTTGGATTTACATCAACATATACATAAACATGATAAAAATTATAAAAACCATTGCCATCCATTTGGCAGTAATCGTAAGAAAACTGCCAATTTGGTGAAGCATCCGGGCAATTTGTAGGATCGTAAATTGTTCTGGTTCTTTGACTATTTGAAGAAGATGAATATGGATTCATGTCTTTTTCTACTAAAATCTTGTACCCATTTGTAAAACCACTCGATTGATCACAATACGAATTTACTATTTGCCAATCTGCATTTATTGGACAAGCTGCACTTATCCCAGCATCTCTGTATTGGGTAGCATTATATGAATTACTATACGGATTAAGATTGATCTGCAACTGTAATAAGCGTCCGGTATTGTAACCTCCGGTGCCCGTTTCACATTTCTGTACCGGCTGACCATATATAGATGTTGATGCATCTCGCCAATCTGGTGGTGATACCGGACAAACAGATGTATTCACGCCGGCATCTACCCAATTCGTTTGGCCATATGTACTGCTATATGGATTCTGGTCCCTGTACTGCTGCAATAAATGTCCTG
>JBBAJQ010000007.1:68269-84712 GCA_040403945.1 Sediminibacterium sp. | reverse complement strand
TGATCTACCTGCCTTTGCAATTGTGTTCCATCATTATGAATATTATCAGGTTTTGAACACGTTGCTGCCCCATCATTTACCCAATCTGGAACAATGGGACAAGCACTGATATTTATTCCAAGATCCACAATTCGGGTACCGTTATTACTGTAAGGATTTATATCTGTCTGTTGTTGCCATTGATGTCCATTGTTGTGGATATTATCTGGCTTAGTACACTGGGGAACACCATCATTTCGCCAGTCCGGTGTAATGGGACAAGCAGATAAATTCACTGGCAGAGCAATAAATCTTGAGCCCAAATTTGTGTAGGGATTTATGTCAATCTGTTTTTGTAATTGAGTTCCATCATTATGCAAATTATCAGGAAGTGTACAAATAGCATTTCCATCATTTACCCAAATTGGGTAAATATTACATTCTAAATTGGTTGACTTAGTCGTATCAACCAAATTACCGGATTCAAATTTAAAACTATTTGGGCTTAGATCCCCTATTCGGGCTGCATTAGCAGATCTAGTTTCTTTGAGCGTCATTATCCCCCTTTCGGTTTCTTTGCGAACTCTAATGGGAATTCCTTCATTATCATAATCATAAAAAGTAGCAAAGTTATTTTCATCCAATTCAGCAACCAATCGAAGGTTGGAGGAATTATACACATACGACTTCATTTGACCATCAAATGGATAAATTCGGATATCATCCATCAATATTGAGCTGCTAAGGGGTTCAAATAAAACAGATAATTCTTGCGCCTGATTGATATTGAATTCAACTTCCACTCTCTTCCAGCCCTCTACCAAAGGCCATTGATTATCCGGTTTTGTTTTAAGCTCGCCATTTACATATAAATTAATTTGCGCCTTATTGTTTTTTTGGTTGTCCTTTATCCAACAGGAAAGGATATATTTCTTTCCAGGGATCGGAAGAAACCCTTTGAGCAGATAATTACTTGTGAGTTTAAATTCACCTGCAGTTGTTCTAGAATAGATACTTGTAGGTTCACTAAGCATTGTTTCAGTAGTCAACTGTAAAGCACTAGTGAGGCGATAACTGGTATTCCCTGTATGACCATCTTTCTTTTCGTAGGCATTATCAGTAGAATATTTCCTGAAGGAAAATAGAGGCGAATTGCTCGTGTTGCAAATATCGCATGATGATTTACAACCTAGAGAAAAATCTATGTCCTCAAAACTTTCAAAGAAAATTTCGCGATGACGAGCATTTGAGGCTACGGCAACAGGTAATGACTCCATGTATCCAAACTGAGCAGAATGATATTGGCCAAGTGCGTCTTTATTTTCAATTTCTTGGCCTTTTGTACCAATCAAACTAACTTGTTGTGTCCAACGCCATTGATTAGCATTTGCCCCATTATTTCGATACCATGCGGTTCCATTATTGCTCCAAAAGGGGCCAAAATTCAAATAGTAACCACTCTTACTGATATTATCGGAAGTTACACCAGATCCTGCTACACTTCGTTTAACATCATATACATAACTGGTTTTCGGTTTCCAATCACCCAATATGCCGGTTACATAAGGATTAAATAATGAATCAACTGGTGATTGGCATACAAAAGTCTTTGGCCACAGTGCATTCAAATCTGTTACAATAGTTGCGTTAGATAAAGAACCTGGTGTAATGATGCCAGTTGCAATTTGACTCATTACTTCACTTTGGCCTACTGAAAGATCAATAAAACCGTATGAAACCACAGTTCCCAATTTATAGGAAAAAGAAATTCGTGTAGGAACAGTAACCGGTTTATTTAACTTCAAGTTGATTGCTCCAAAGTAGTTAGCCTTAATACTTACTTCCTGCATAGAGAACGATTCAACAAAATTAGCTGCCTTAATCACAGGTTGAAATGGTAGGGGTTTCCACCAATCCTCACTGTATTCAACTGATTTCGCATCTAAAATTTTTATTGCATCTGAAATTTGCAACTTATTGTTCTGAATAGGATTATCAAGAGATACTATCATACCTGTACTGGCATTGCTCATGTTCCTTTTGCCTGAACGTAAAATCTTTAAAAGTGAGGAAGATAAGGAGTTGACTACTTTATTGCCATTTACATCTATTAATTGATAGGAAGTAGAATTACTATTTATGTCTGTAACCCAATACTTTAATCCAGAGTTCAGATTGATTAACTCATCACCCGGACTTAGAACAGACTGATGGTTAGTAATCACACCAGAGGCGTCTATTGAAAGTCCAGACAAATAAATTCCTTGGTTAAAATACGATCCTTGCATACCAGGATACATCCAATGGGCAGGATAGTTAAATGAATACAATGGTTTGTCATATTCATTCTGTGTTTTTGTCATCAAAACTTCGCCTGTTTCGGCATCCCATAAAACATTCTCCGATTCATTGCGCGAACCATTGATGATTTTCGTAACCTTCTTTAAAATACCAAATTGGTAAACAGACTTGACCGAAACGGTAGAACGGAATAAACGCTTTTCATAATTAGGTAAATAGAATCCCCAATTAAAATAGTTACTACCAGTTCCTGGAAAACCCAAACCTAAGGAAGGCTCTCCTGAAGCTCCAATTGTTTCCGTGCTGGTTTCGCGCATATCATGATAAACATCTACATCTACACCGGCAATTCTGCTGGATACATTGCCGGATTTGTTAAGAACTGGAACAGCATTGTCGAGGCGAACTGCACTATTATTATCCTTTACCTGGTAGTCATAAAAGGAAGCAGAAATTTGCTGACCATTTTTATCGGTCACTTTCTCCGATTTTAGCTTACCATGCATGTTATTATTTATAACCAAATAGCCCTGAGAGCAAGTGATATGGTTAGTAATAACGAACGAAAAGAAACGAGAAAATATATTGGCAGCGGGCTGAATTTTTTCCATAGGGGATTCATCCACGATTACCGGAAAATCTTTTGCTGTAAAAAATTCAGTTTCTGTGGCTCCTGTTTTACCTTCACTGGATGGATTAGCTCCTACTGAAACTACACGTACTTTACTATATCCTACAACAGGCGATTGAAAAAAGGATTCACCCAAAGGTCGCTCAATAAATGAAGTTTGAGATGGCCCGAGAAAGTTCTTATTGGAAAAGAATACGGGTAAACGAAATGGATTTTCTTCATTCCCTATCATCGGCTCATAACTGGCAACTCCGCTAGAAATGGCTATCGTTCTTCCAGTGGGTGATATGGTTTGCGTTGTGTTATAATAATATTTTTGTCCATACTCACCGGATGGTGCATCAGAATTTCCTGTCATATTTTTCCAATCATCGGAGATTTTTAAAGAAGCTACCCTATTTCCACCCCCCATTTTACGAAAACCCGGACTATTAATACGTACCCATGATCTGCCTTTTTGAATTATATCACAATATTTACGAGAGGCAGCAATAGACTCAAATGATCTAACCAGTTCAGGAAGCCGGGCAAAAGCAGAAATTAATGCAGATGCAACTTTTTTAAAGTCAGATTCTTCTGAATCAAGATTATCATACCCAGGGTAAGCGATTTGAGGTAAACTGGATTTTAGTAATTGCCAACCCGCCATTGATACTGGATTATAATTATTGATTTTTTCCAGTGTCACTTTTGCAGTATTATCATCAATCATCTGAACGTCAAGGATTTTGCCATAACCCTGCACATAATCTTTAACACCTGAACTGTTGAGCTCTGTATAGCATTTAAAATAGAGGTATTCCAACCCACTAAAATACTGGTACTTCAGTTCAGGTAGGGATAAATGATTAGGATTCTCTATTTGAACAAAGATTTCATTTCTATTAGAAAATTGGCTGAAATTATCGAATGAACCCATACCAGATATAGGCGCCATTACCGTAGCCCGTTTATCCTGCACATACGCATAATCATCAGACTCATACTGAATACTTAGTTTTCCGCCGGTAGGAGTTTTAATAACAACCAGATTCCATAAACTGGCATTCTCATCAGCTACTGATTTATCTTGAATACTATAGGGATACTCTGCATTGGGTAATTGAAGAGGATTAGTTTTAAAAGATTTGTAATTACCCCATCGATCATATTCTCTCAAGAGATACCCAACTTGTTTATCGGGATTGGATGCAGGCAGCTGGTAAGAAAATTCAAATGGGCTAAGTCTACCTTTATAACTTCGTCCGAAAGAGAACCATATTTTCTTTAATGTAAGTTTTCCACCTTCGATACTATTGGGAAGCGTTTGACTTCCAGCAAACATTTCATAGTTATACTCAAAATGAGCAACTTTAATGGGTACAGCATTAGCCATTCCCTTAGAGGCAATTTCAGCTTTTGAATACAGTCGTATTTCTTTCAGGTAACGAAGAGAGCGCGACCAGTCTATTCCTCCATCTCTTCCAAGTACACCATAGCCATCTTTTCTTTTTGCGGTATCATTATCATTCAAAATAAAAAAAGCCACCATCGTTTTTGACTCGATTGAATGATTGTACCATACTTCTCGCTCCCCATATGAAAAGGTTGCCCTTGCATCTTTCTTATCGGCCAACAATCCCTCACTATAATTGGCAATCCTATCCTGAGTTTGGCCGGGGGCGGGGGGGGCAAACGGTGTTCTCCAGCGATAACTATAAGGTAACTTACTGTAATTGAACTTGACAGCGGTACCAAGGTCATCATCAGAAACCCCATCATTCGTTTTATCCACATAATCGGGAGATAACACTGCTGAAAGTAGGTAGGAAGTGGCATAAGCTGGTACTATCTGCCTGTTGTAGTGGTAATTGTATAGTTTACTCTTTACTCGACTATCATTTTTACTGGTAGCAACTTGCGACTCCCCAATCTGATAATGATAAAAGCCTGTTTTCTGATATTCGGGTCGGTCGGGCACGGAAAAACTTACATTTTCCTGCACCAAATTATAAACGGGTAATCCAAATACTTGCCTACCGCCCCCCATCTCAGTAACGGTTATCTCTGAAAGGTGATGAGCTTTAGCGGGTGATTGATTAAATGGATTTATATTAGAACCACCTGCATTAACGGCAACTGTATAAGTATTCTGACCACTTGAGGAAGAGGAAAACCTATCAATTGAACTAATCAGAGAAGATTGATTTTGGCAGGTCACCATTTTATTGATGGGAAAAGAGAGGATTTTTTTATTCAACCCAAACATCGAAGCTTCTTTGGCAGTAAGGTAATTAAAAAGGCTTCCACGCTTTTCAACAGTAGATCTTTGTAAAGATGTATTAGAGACTAGGTTATTCTGTAGGTTTATCAGAGACTTTTTGGTGGAACTTCCACCGAAAACATAAGATGCCAAACTTTTATCTAATGGAACTCTTACCACCTGCTGTTCACCTATCAGTGAATAGAAAGCTTCGTCATTAATGGTACCCTCCCCTACCTTTTTAAAAATGGAGGGCTGTAATTGAGGACTGGAAAGAGAATTATCTTTAAAATCTCCAAGAGACAAAAAATTATTTTTATTAATCCACTTTCCACTTGAGTTGGTGGTAAAACTAAAATTAGGTGGAATATTAAAACCCACATGACTACCTGTGCCAAACCCAAGCTCAATTCCAGTGGAAAAAGTACTACCTGTTTCGGTTTGGTAATTATCAGCAAAAATACCAGTACCAGATGTAATGATTTTAAATTGACCAGAAGAAGCAGAAGAAGAGATATTAAATAAATCAGGGGTGTGGATGGGCAAAGATAAATTAGGCAGCTTTTTGCTAAAAGGAATATCATTCTCCCTATTGAAATCCTTTAGTGCTTCTGGTTTTTTTACAGACTCTGCTATGTATAGCATTCCATATGCTGGTGTAGCAACTGTGATTTTATTTATAGGAGTCTCTGAAATACTATAAGACCCCGTTAATCCCAAAGGACTAAGAAAAAGAGGGAAAATCTTTGCTCCCAAGGATACTTTAAATGAAAAACTGGAAGATTTAAGAAAGGGCCTTACCTGTGGGAAACCCAAGTCATTTAAAAAACTGATGCTTCGTGAATATGAATCATTTTTTTCTGGCCTTTCTTTGTCTGGTTGATGATTATAGGTTAATCCAAGAGTTAATTGTTGCAATCCTGCGTTCCTACTAAATGCGAAATCAAGCGCCCCTTTTAGTTTATCAGCATTATCTTTTTGCTCATAAATGATTGGGTAATTAACCGTACCATTGAATAAGGATCCAGATTGGTTGTCTCCCGAAATACCCAAGGAGGCAGTTAATTTTCCGGATGCGTCGTCTCCCATATTCAAGTTGGCATTGGCTCCAAATGATGCTGCAATACCTGTATAATTGTTAAATCTTATACCAACTCGAACACTCGGTTTAATAAGATTATTTCCCTTCAGTTTTAAAGTTGCACTCGCTGTTAATGACTTAGTTATATTAGGTTTGGCATAACTCTCCTTTACAATAGCATCCCCTTTGAAGTCATCAGGCAACCCTCGCATTTGGCGATTGATTACGCCGGGCGTAAGTGACCAGCCATACCCCACCCAACTGGCTTCATCATCTATGGATGCACCGGAACGATAACTAAGTTGAAGCGGATAACCGCCTACATCCATTAAGGGAACTGAATAAGAAAAATCGCCGGTAAACAAATCTACCATATCACTGGTAGAAGATGCCTGAAATCCCTGCATCTCTGGCTGCGAGGGGCCAGAAGTAAGTGCCCAGGAAACACCCGGATAAAAAGCACTAAATGAAAAAACCAACAGATAAAATAGAGCAATCGGTTTTCGATATCGTAACAATGATTTCATATCAGTTCAATTCGGTTTCTGTAAATGAAATGGCGGCTATCCCTATGCCCAACTTATCATCTTGCAACAAAAAAGTAGCAGGCCCCTTGGCCATGCGGTCGAATACCACCTCATATTCAAATTGATTGGCATGCAACGCAGGCACCCGCTGGCAAATAACAGGGGAAAGCGTATCAGCCCCCTGCATCAGTTGCAAATGTTGCTGTATTTCGAAATCGGCATAATAATTATTTTCTTTAGATTTTTGTATCTCCACACCAGCAGCGGGTATAAGGGATAAATGGAAGTATAGAAACTGCTGCTGGGCAATGGAATCAGGCCCAGCATAGGGTTTTAGCAACACTTTTCCGCCCAAGGAGGAAGTAACCGAATGGGTACCCGTAGAAAGTGTACTTTCCTTTCGGTTACTTCCTGCCGGAGAGCAGGAAAGTAAACAAACCATGATACCTAACCCATAAATACATTTCATATCCATCTGTAATTCTATTTGGCCGATTGATAATTAAATGTGAGTGTGCGTGTTTGTCCGTTTGCAAGCACCACTTGCAGGCGATACTGATTTCCCTCCTTAAAATATCGATTACCCAGTAAGGGGATATTGAAATAATTCATACCCTGCTTCACTTGCAAATTGGGCAGTCCCTTTATTTTCTGGGAAGGCTTATCTACATTAATAATGCTATACTGCAAAGGCCCGGCATTGTAGGGATTATTAAAATAAATTCGCAACACATCTTCTGCCAAGTAAAAATCGCCGGTTTCAACTGGCTTTAGTTCCCTATACGAAAAGAAAGCCGTGTCGCCTACTGCATCATTACATTGTATGGAGAATTCCCAAATTTCAGAACGCATTACTGTTTGCGGATTATAGGCTATTACCTGCCAGGCATAGTGCTTACCTTCCTGCAGCTCTGGAATATTATTTGGAAAGGGGAAAATAGTTTGGGTAAGATTATCTTGCTGGAATACCGGATTTTTTCTCAAAATAGCAGCAGCCGGACTCTCTTTCTTTTCCAATGCGACCAGCTGAATTTTAAATCGGGTGCCGGGCTGCAGTGGAACAGGTGGCTGCCAAGAGAAGGTTGGCCGCTTATCGCAGCGCTGATCTCCATCCAGAGGATCGGTTAAGTATAAGGGCGTACTATTTTGGATGGTATTCGGAAAACAAAACTCATCGCTGCTGTTATTGTATTTCAGGCCCTGAAAAACAAAACAATAATCATATTCCCCATCCGGAAATATACCAGACTGCCGAAGAATACTGCCGGCATTTGTATTACTGTATTGAAAAGTTGCATTCTGAAATATGGTAGCCGGTAAGAGAGAGGTTCCATTTGATAGTGTAAATGCAGGGGTAACCATCCGTAAAATTTCCTGCCCATTTTGCTTTACTACTGCCTGTAAAGTACCACTTTGAGGGCCTGGATAATTGTTAACAAACTGAACTTTTGATAAACCCGCTACCGTATTACCATTCATCATAGGCTGGAAAAGCACATTAATTTGGGCGAATACATTCCATCCATGCAAGAATAAAATACCTATTATTAATAATCGCTTACTCATACTATTTTTTAAAATGATATTGAACGGATATATCTACCGTTGAATTATTCATCACCGGATTTACTGTAAACGTTCGGGTAGTTACCCGCAAATCCGTGAACACATGCAGCGACACAGCAGAATTAATTTTTCCAGTAATCGTTACCCGCGCACCCAATTGCTCATTATACCCCTGGGTATACTGATATAGCATTCCCGCCGATCCGGTTATCAGTTTAGAGAAATTCAGCTGACTTCCTACTTCACTTACCACAGAGCTATTGAAAAAAGATGATCCAGAATTATTGAGCGTTTTATTCAACAAGGTGTTACAATAGACAGTAAATTTTTGGAACGACAGTTGTTGCATACTATTCAGAAATTGACTGGTATATTGAATATTACTGCCCAGCAGTCCATTATAATACGATTCCTGCACCCCCACCAATAATTGATGGCGATACATTTTATTAGCAATTTTGGTATTAAAAGCCCCATCCAGCGACAGGCGATTACTTTCTCCGGAAATACCGGTTTGGCCCGCTGCCACCCGATAGTTGGTATTAGGCTGATAGCGGAAATTAATGTATTGTCCACGCTTAAATTTACCCCTCACATCCACCAAATAATTGAACTGTTTAACCGAAGGTCCTCCGGTACCAGCAGTATAATCGAACTGTCGGTAAGTAGCCTGGGTTTGAACCCGTATCTTTTTTTGCAAGAATTCTTTTCGCAAATCCAGCGAGCCTTCTGTAACTCCGCGCTGTAAAAATGGATTACCCGGATTGGTAAATCCCAGATCGATGTATGAAAATTTAAATTTGTGTTGTAAGGCAATATCTGCAATCACTCCATCAAATTTGATATCCACGGCTGCATTGGCCAATAGGGCGTTGGCCCGGCTATCTGATTTTGGGGTACCGGGTATATTAGCACCTAATCGGCTGAATGAACGAGCATATTCGAACTCAAAGAACGAGGTTGGCGTAACAGGCACCTTGGTTTGAATGGTAATTACCGAAGTATTTCGGTTTACTGGAATGGAATTATTGGGCATTGGTAAAAGCCCGGGCAACTGTAAATCTATGGGCGTCCGTTGGGCATAATGGAAAAAGGAAACAAAGGTAGAAGCCCCACCGGCCGATTCCCTACCCAAGCGGAAACCAGCGATATTTCCATTGGATTGCTGTAAAAACGGCAGGGCAGCCTGATCGAAAAGACTATTCATTTTTTCCTTACCAGCTACTACTGCCAACTTATTTTTCCCCTTCTGAAAACCGGCATTCAGTCCGTTTACCGAATACGCATTTACACTTAACCTACTAAAGGAAGCCACTGACTGTCCGCTCTGAAACTGATCTACATATAAAAATAATTTTTCCAGGCCCTTCACCGGCAGGTATTTCGTGGCCATTTTTGCGATTTCAGCGGGGTTACTTTGAGCAGCCAGCATGAGTTTATTGGCTTCCTCTTTTAATTGTTTTAGTTTTTCGGCATAACCAGATTGCTCAATTTTTTGTTTAAGAGCAAGTAGCTGTTGATAGTAAGCCTGCACTTTTTCTAATTCAGCTACCCTTGCTTTTAATTGTTTCACATAGGCAGTATCCAGCACGTCGCCATTGCTGATTCTGGATGTAATTTGGCGGAGTAAAAGTTGATTATTAGCCAGCGAATCGCGCACAAAACTGGTAGCCTGCTGTTGTAATTGATTGGCGGAAGTCTCCACCAGTTGAGTTGGATTAGCCAAGCTTTGTAAGCGACTTGCGGATATCCCTGTAATTTTTTCCGATAGTTTAGTTAGTTCGGTTGCGGCGGTTTGCAGTAATTGATTTTGCAAATATTGCATCTCTTTTTCAAAAGGCTGCTGGAGTTGGTTTAGGAGCTGATTGGATAATCGTTTCCGAATATTATTGATAAAGATTTCTTTTTCAAAGCCCATTTGCCAGAAACCTTGCGAGAGAGATTGCAACTGATTGTTTAGTTGATTGGTTTGTCCATTCAGCTGAAAGGGAACGCCGCCCATGGTTAAACTGGCATTTGCCTCAACTATTAAAAAGCCGAATTTTTGCTGGGTAGGAAGTAGGATGGGTGAATTGGGGGAACTATATCCCACTGAAAAATCGTTGGCCTGAAAACCGGGTTTCAATTTATCGGCAACTGTTTTCAGTTGGGATTTGAAATCCAATAAACTATCCAATTGTTTTTTAATAGGGGTTAGTATTTGTTTGCTCTGATTTTTAAGGGTATCCAATACAGCGTTGGCCTGTGTTTTCAGGGGGGGTGCTGTTTGTTGGGCGTTTGAAATTTGCGTGAGCAATAGGCAAACGCATATCCAACACCCAATTAGGTGAGAGAAATTTAGAGAATATGAAAATCGTTTGCGCATGCCCGATAATTAATATTAAATAAAGAAGAAAGGGAATAGTTGTAAAGAGTTGCTATTATCAACTTTCTTATTCATTATTTATTGGTTTTTGTTTTTTTAGGTTGATTTTTTTTCAGGGCATCTACTTCTTTTTTCAATTCAATTACATAGAGGGTTAACTCTTCAATTTTACTCAGCAGTTTGGATTGAATATCAGCCACATCAATCCCTTCCGCAGCAACGGTTGCGGCGGAGGGCATATCGGGCAGGTGATGATTTTGCTGAATATATTTCTCTACTTCGTCGAGTGGTTTCAATTGGTATTTTTTATCAAATACATAGTCGGCCCAGGGATTTGCCTGAGTTATCCGAAGGCTTCTGGCGGCGATACCACCCTCTACTGCGAATTTATATTTGTCGACAAGTTCGATACAACCAATACAGACTTGCCCAGTATTTAAAATACGCATGCTTTCATTATTCTGATTGGTTAGAAAACTAATAAATCCATAGGTACTGGAAGTTCGGTTATATGATTGAATAGAGATTCCGCCGGGCAATGAATTGATTTCAGCATCTACGTTGCTGCCGGATTTGATGGAGAGGTTGGCGGCAGGGTTGGTGGAACCGATGCCAACATTACCTGAGGGTGTAATATCAATAGCTCTTGTTGCTCCTCCATTGCCTACATTAAAAGTATGTGAAAGAGCATAATAAGATTGCGCCATATATGCTGCCGTACTTCTATTATATGCTTGAATTAATACTCCACTGTTTACGCCTCCTGTTGGGTTAATTTCTAATCCACTTGCTCCTTCGTTACTTACAACAAATTTACTTATGGGACTTGTCGTACCTATTCCGACATTGCCTGCGGAAGTAATACGCATACGTTCAACACCGATACCTGCTAAAAACGCAAGATATCCTGCCGTTACCGTTCCAAAATTCACATTTGTACTTGTATTTTCAATTAGCGCATTTCCTGTCGAGATATTACCTGCTACACTTAATTTTTGACCCGGACTTGTAGTTCCTATACCAACATTACCTGCGGCAGTCAAAGAAATACCGATAGTTGGAGAACCTATGCTTGTAGCATTGTAAATTTCAAGTCCTCCTTTAGTAGATGGGTCTTGACCAATTGCATACATCCTAAATAGGTTGGCAGTTTCCATTTGCCCCATTAGTCTTGAAGCAGCAAAACTTAATCCAGTGCCGCCATTGGTAACTTGAAATCCTGTTTGAAAAGTACCAACACCATTTACATCAAGTTTAGTTGCCGGACTTGTAGTACCTATTCCGACAAATGATCCATTATCTAATATCTGCGAATTACCAATTGCGCCAGTGCTAGTAAATTTTGGAATGTAATTGGTAGTTCCAGAACCACCCATAAAACTGGGAAGGGTAGAAATGGAGCCATCAGCCATAAGGTATTGGGTGCTGGTGCCCCCAATTTTGATGAAGTTATTGGCGGTGATTGAGGATGTAAATCTTCCACTGCCGTTTACTTGTAATTTATCTAATCCGTTGTCGGTGGTGGTTCCAATTAATGCGTTACCTGCGGAAGTAATACGCATACGTTCAGTTGGCGTAATATTAGTACCATTGGCCACTGTAGTGATAGGATCGGCAAAAAATGATATGCTACCATTATTAAACCCAACTGCTATTGCAGATTTAGCCCAGGCCGAACTGATACTACTTGCAAAGCCACCTGCAGTTCCACTATATTTGTAGCCATTAGCTAAAACAGCAGCCGCACTACTTGCCTGTCTAAATAAATTAACATAAGAAAGTCCAGAACCCTCTCCGAAAGAATAATTCATTGATGGAATAATAGAAACACCAGCAGCACCTGTTTGACCACCAACTGAAATATTACTCGAAATCGCTACACTACCATTAACTTGTAATTTATCTACTCCATTGTCAGAAGTAGTATTAATCAGGACATTCGTTCCATTATCCAAAATCTGCGAATTACCAATAGCGCCAGTGCTAGTAAATTTCGGAATGTAATTGGTCGTACCCGAACCGCCCATAAAACTAGGTAAAGTGGAAACAGAGCCATCCGCCATTAGGTATTGGGTGCTGGTACCCCCAATTTTGATGAAGCTATTGCCGGTAAGGGAGGAGGTAAATCTTCCGCTGCCGTTTACTTGTAATTTATCTAGGCCGTTGTCGGTGATAGTTCCAATTAATGCGTTACCTGCGGAAGTAATACGCATACGTTCAGTTGGCGTAATATTAGTACCATTGGCCACTGTAGTGATAGGATCGGCAAAAAATGATATGCTACCATTATTAAACCCAACTGCTATTGCAGATTTAGCCCAGGCCGAACTGATACTACTTGCAAAGCCACCTGCAGTTCCACTATATTTGTAGCCATTAGCTAAAACAGCAGCCGCACTACTTGCCTGTCTAAATAAATTAACATAAGAAAGTCCAGAACCCTCTCCGAAAGAATAATTCATTGATGGAATAATAGAAACACCAGCAGCACCTGTTTGACCACCAACTGAAATATTACTCGAAATCGCTACACTACCATTAACTTGTAATTTATCTACTCCATTATTGGTGGTAGTCCCTATAAGCGTGTTACCTCCATTTGGTTGTAATGATAAAGCGTAATAAGTTGCTGAAATTGAATTTCTCGACTGCAGCCAGCTAGTTGCTGATGAATTTACACCTAATTCCAGAACACCATTACCAGCTGCCCTATTTGCAATTAACAATGCACCAGATGGTGTTATTCCACCATTTGTTTGTAACGATTTATCAATATCTAATTTACTATTTGGGCTTGTAGTACCTATCCCCACATTAGTTCCATTATCAAATAATAAGGAATTACCAATTGCGCCACTGCTAGTAAATTTTGAAAGGTAATTGGTAGTTCCAGAACCACCCATAAAACTTGGCAGGGTAGAAACAGAGCCATCTGCCATAAGGTATTGGCTAGCTATACCACCTACTCTAACAAATGAAGATGCCTTAACATTTCCAGAAATATTAGAAGAACCATTAACCTGCAACTTATCAATACCATTGTCAGCAGTAGTACCCAAAGAGAGGTTTCCGGATGACTGCAAAGTCATCGCTTGATTAAAAGTTATCAAATTACTAGCAGTTCCAGTGCCCGCTATATTAAATTGAAACTGATTATTAACCATTCGCATCATGGATGCGGCTTCGCTGGATATGTATTTAAATCCAGTATTATCGTAAAAAACATTATTACCAAGCATGGTCTGCACATTTCCTTCACTAAACTTTTTAGAAGCAAATGAGCCTGCTTCACCTACTTGCAGTCCTGTCATGGTTTGCCAAGCACTTGGAAGCACCCCGATACCAATATTACCTCCTGATTCAAAAAGCGAACTATTACCTAAAGCATTCGCACCCGTCCACTTAGGTAGGTAACCATTGGTTCCTGCGCCGGTAAATCCGGTTGTCCAGTTCAATATACCTGTTCCATCGGTTGTTAAAACCTGACCATTACTTCCCGTTGAACTAGGTAACGTATACGATTGATTTGCTACAGCAGCTGAGGGGGCCTTAAATTCAATAGCACCGCTGGTAGTTCCTAATACTCGAATATAATTAGCTGAAACATGTTTAGCTAAAACCTCACCATTTACATTTATTCCATAATTATGAATGGTCATTACTTTTTTATACCCACCTGGGTTTACTCCATTAAAAATTATGAAGTTCATGTCTGATGACCAACCCCCGCCTAAATCTCCCGCGGCTCTAAAATTGATACTATGATTATATAAAGGCCAACTGGGATCACCCGTACTGGCTTCTCCATAAATTTGCAATCCAGTTGCGATACCATAGTTATTGCCTAATGAAGGTGTATGAATAAATAACTGATAAGGTTTTGAAATATTTCCCAAAGTAACCCCACCACCATCATCTCTGATTTGGCTATTTCCTAAATCAGAAACGCCAGTCCATTTTGGCAAATAACCAGTGATACCATTACCAGGCAGTAAACTTGGACTTGCAGTTGAGGTAGAACCATCTGCCATTAAATATTGAGTATTCGTACCTCCTAATTTAATAATATTATCAGCAGTGATACTGCCAGAAAATCTTCCGCTTCCATTTACTTGCAACTTGTCAATACCATTGTTGGTAGTTGTATTTATTAATGTTGTTCCACCAAAGATGGCATTCCCCGCGGTTTGTATTCCATATTGTGAATAGATTCCATTCGGATTAAACTCAGCAGAAATATATTCTGTTCCAGAATTATAAGAGGAAATTTTAGTTGAAACTGTACAACATGATCCGGGGTAAGCATTCGCACCAATAATTACATCTTTTGAATTGAATGCAGAACTCTTAACTTGAAAACCCCAATTACCCTGGCCAGTTTCAGTACCCGTGGAAACAAAAAATGTAGTAGGCCTATTGAATCCTAAAGGATAGCCTGCTGCACCGATTGTTACGCCCCCCATAAGTAAATCACCTTCGTAATGTATACCATATTGACCCATATCTACTAAGGAACTATTTTGTAATTGCTTAGCTCCAGAAAACTGTGGTATAAAACCATGGAATCCAAAATAATTATTATAAGCAAGTCCTGAACCTGAAATTTTATCTTCCGTTTGCATTCTAACATAAGAAAGAGAGGCTGCCGTATCTGCCCCATTATTTAATAGTAAGGTTGGACTATTAGTTTTTAAAGAGCCTACAGTTGCGGCTAGAGAAGAAACATTTCCTTTATTTAACACATCCTGCAGTGAGGGCACAACTGTATTAGCGGCTATTGCTGCGGGAAGAGCGGCTATATTCACATAGTTCTTTAACATGGTGGCCGTATCCGATTTGCGTAAATAAGCGGCAACTAAGGAAGCCGTATCTGTTTTTCGCAAATAATTTTGCAGCATAGCTAGGGTATCAGCATAATTCATTTTTCCGGCAACAGAGGGAAGATTTCCCGATCGCAGATAACCACTTAGCATTTGAGAAGTATCTCCTTTTCTCAAATAGCCTAATAGCATATTAAGGGTATCTGTGTAATTCATCTTTCCTGATATGGATGGCAGGTTCCCAGATCGTAGATAGCCACTTAGCATTTGGGAGGTATCTGACTTCCGTAAATAAGGCGCCACAATAATTGCAGTATCAGCTCTCCGCAAATACCTACTCAACATAAGTGCAGTATCTAGTTTACGTAAATAAGGTGATAGCATAAATGCAGTATCTGTTCTACGCAAATACCTGCTCATCATAAATGCTGTATCCGTTTTACGTAAATATGGAGATATCATAAATGCGGTGTCAGTTCTGCGTAAATATCTGCTCATCATTACTGTAGTATCTACCTTTCGCAGATAGGGTACTAGCATCAAAGCAGTATCAGAATAGTTTACTTTTGAAGTAGCTAGTGGAATATTACCGAGTCGTGCATATCCGCTTAACATCTGACTGGTATCGCCCTTACGCAAATATCCTAGCAGCATATTTAAAGTATCTGTATAATTCATCTTACCAGAAATGCTGGGTAAATTGCCTGATCGCAGATATCCGCTTAACATCTCACTCGTATCACCCTTGCGCAAGTATCCGAGCAACATATTCAAAGTGTCGGTATAATTCATCTTACCGGATATAGATGGCAGATTCCCGGCCCGCAGATAACCGCTCAACATCTGACTAGTATCACCCTTGCGCAAATAGCCTAGCAACATATTCAAAGTGTCGGTATAATTCATCTTGCCGGATATAGATGGCAGATTT
>JBBAJQ010000007.1:67893-68169 GCA_040403945.1 Sediminibacterium sp. | reverse complement strand
TGTCGGTATAATTCATCTTGCCGGATATAGATGGCAGATTTCCCGATCGCAAATAACCACTCAACATCTGACTTGTATCACCCTTTCGTAAATAGCCTAACAACATATTCAAAGTGTCGGTATAATTCATCTTGCCGGATATAGATGGCAGATTTCCCGATCGCAAATAGCCATTTAACATCTGTGAAGTATCAGATTTACGCAAATACTTACCCACCAGATTGGCTGTATCGGTTTTACGTAAATAAGGAGACAACATAAATAAAGTGTCCGTTT
>JBBAJQ010000007.1:63757-67793 GCA_040403945.1 Sediminibacterium sp. | reverse complement strand
TGCGTAAATACCTTGACAGCATAAAAGAGGTATCCGTTTTGCGTAAATACCTTGACAGCATAAAAGAGGTATCCGTTTTGCGTAAATACCTTGATAGCATAAAACTAGTATCTATCTTTCGCAAATAAGGTATTAGCATAAGTGTGGTATCTGATTTACGCAAATACTTTCCCACCAGGTTGGCCGTATCGGTTTTCCTAAGATAGGGTGCTAGCATATTAGCCGTATCCGCATATTGAACACTTTGCGAGTATGCACATGCTGAGATTAGTAAAGCAGACAGTAATGATAGCCAATACCGGAGTTTTAATGTTGTCATTGGTATTTGATTAATATTTTTAACCTGATTATTGATTGTTCCTTTTTTTCTTACTCAACAATACAAACTCATAACCCTATACAGCTTCTAACTCACTTAAATCGCAATTTCAAATTTTTTGCAGCAGCCGTATTTTTTATCCGAAGGGCTAATTGCTGAAATAGCAGATTCAATTGAATTTTATCATATTTCATTTGTAACATACGCTGTAAAATAAAAAGTGAAAACATCGAATTTTTTTTCAACAACACTTCTTTCCGATAAAGATTTTCTAACTGTTCTTGCTGAATTTGAAGGATGCCGCTGTTATACTTGGCTACCTGTATAGAATCTTTTTTCTTCTGAAATTGAGAAACGTAGAAACGACAGGAATCAATTTTCTGTAAATACTTGCGATCTTTTTGCTGAAAGGCTACATACTCATTATACGTGGTGGATCCGGAAACTTTCATTTCACTCATATACTTTCCTGTTTCTACCTTAATTGAACCCGGCTCGAGTAATAAAAAATAAACCGAATTCATCTGATTGGCTTTGGAGGAATCAGCAGGAGTGAAATAAAGCGTAGCGGTTACCGGCTCCTTAAAATATCCCTTAAACGTATAGCGCTGATTTAATAAGGGACTGGAATCCGAAATACTTTTGTTTTGTAAATAATCAAAATAGGTGAGAAATACTTTCCCAGTGTAGGGGACTTTTACCGTGCCTGATAGCGAAAAGGCTCCAGCAATCAAGGGCTGACTGATTGATTTTGCGCAAATAAATACTAATACCAGACATACGTATACGTGCTTCATTCCACAGAATTAAGGTTAGTGAATGAACTAACATAGGTATTGGATGGTATGCTCAGGTTAGGGGGGTACTGATAGGATATTCAAAAGTATTGATAAAAAAAATGGCGCACAACTGAGTAATTCCGGAATTTACTATTACATTTATCATCACTGTGCATAACTTGTTAATTACTCTTTCCTTTATCACCATCATGAAATCAACTTCTGTTTCCCAATCGCTTTTTAGCAATAACCCGCCTCAACTCGACAATAAATACGCTACAGGGCCATCTTCTTTACATCGCTTTCCGAATGAAGCCATCTATATATATTCGATTGAAAAGCAAACAATGGTTTACCTGAGTGGCTGGAAAGAATTGTTGGGATTCGATAATGAGGAAATTACTTTAAGTCTGTTGGTTAGTCTTACCATTCCAGAATACATGGATTTTTGTTCAGAAATGAATCAGAAAGCACTCAGCCTTGCATTCAGTTTAACAGAAAAGTTTGATGAGTATTGCTGCTTGATTGAGACCAAAAAATATACGAAAAACGGTGAGATAATAACCCTATTAGAAAATGCTGGTATTCATAAAACCGAAAACGGAAAAATAACTGAAATCATTGCCAAATACCAGCAAATCAAAATTGGTAGAGTGAATAGTGTTAGATACTACGAAACGTATGGCCCGGATAAATCAACGTTAGACGATATTTTCGCCGAAGTAGTTGATCAGCACATGGCAATCAGTGGTAAGGAAAAAGAAGTTTTATCAATGGCAGCCAGGGGGCTAAGTATTAAAGAAATGGCAGACCGACTTAAAGTTTCTTCTTCAGCTATTGAAAAAAGGTTAATGACTTTATATAGAAGATTTCAGGTAAGTAATGTTTCGCACCTTATAAGCTATGCCTATGAAAATGGAATTCTACCATAGGTAGAAAATACTAGGTAGAAATTCGCAACTTTTACTTAGCGAGATCATCTGGCACAATTTTTGTAAACTTTTGGAAAGTTCTGAACTTTCCAAAAGTTGAAACCTTCGGAGGGTGTTCGACTATAGTTTAGCAATTTATTTGTTATCCAGCACCCGAATCTTAATACTCCGATAACTCACCCGATCACCATGATCCTGCAATAAAATAGGCGCCGCTGGCAGCATGCCGAAATTTTTATTCTTCGCATACTTACTATGCGCCACCAATACCTGATAAATCATATTGCCCCGATCATATTCCACCACCTTAAATCCATTCAGCCAATGCTCTATATGATTGTTGGGATACACCACAACCCTTCCCTGATTCCACTCTCCTATCTTTTTTCTGAAACGGGGCTCCAATTTTATGGAGGGTATCAAATCGTATAAACTTGCTAAGGTTCGATTACCTAAAGTGCCCATTTTTGCATCGGGATGCTTTTCATCATCCAGTACCTGATATTCTAATCCTAACCCGGAACGACTTCCCGGCGTCTCCTCTACAAAGTATTTAACCCCGGAATTCGCACCTGGCGTTAGCATAAAATCAAACACCAACTCAAATGCCCCATATTTTCCGGTAGTAACTAAATCTCCGGGCCGCTCTTTTACACTGCTATCTTGCACAACCAAATTGCCTTGTTCTACTAACCAACCTTTATCTGGACTAGCTTCCTTGCCCGCACTTCTCCATCCACTCATATCTTTCCCATTAAACAATAAACTAAAGCCCTGCAGTTTCTCCTGTTCGGATAAGTTATTGGCGAGCATATTAACCACTGGCGTAGTGCCATCGAGGGGACGAGGTTGCATGGCATTGCCGGTTTGAATTTTTATATTTTTCCAGCTCACTTGTGCACCAGCCTGGTTGTCTTTAACCGCATGCACCTGCAAGGCAATAAATCCCTTGGGGGTAAGGTAGTCTAGCAAATAGGTAACCGGCACATCATTTATCCAGGTTCGAAATACGGGCCCTATGGCTTCTATCCGATAATGGTTCCACTCCCCTTTTTTAAAAGCCTGCTTGGCTGCCGGATGTATTTCTGTTTGGTATAACCATCCTCTGCGTGCCTCATCATAAATACCACCCGACCAGGCACGATCAGAAGGATCGATCTCTACCTGGTAACCATGCACGCGACCATTCATGTATTCGGGTAACGACAAACTTCTGATCTGTATACCCGAATTCATCTCCCCAACCTTAACATCCAACTCTAAAATAAAATCACCATATTCCTGATCGGTTACCATAAATGAGTTGGGTTCACCGGCTATCGTGGTACCCGTGATGGTACCATCTTTTACTTCGTAAGTGGCTTTCCCGTTCAGCTGATGCCAGCCTTGTAAATCTTTACCATTAAAGAGTGGGGTCCAGCCACGACGCTGTGCATTAACAGAAAGGATACCGAAACAAAGCACCAGGCATAACCATTTTTGTTGCATAAACACTTATTAGGGTTGAGTAGATTTTTTTTCAATTGGCCGCATTTGATTGATCCAGTTTTTTATTAATGCCAATCCTTCGCGGTGACCACCGGTGCGACCGAGTTCGGGCATGCGTTCACCCGGACTATCCACTAACATCCGATAATATAAAATAGATTGCTCCGCATTGCCCGGAACAATATCGTATTCCCTGCCACCAGAACCCTTACCGGCAGCAACCGGCGTTTTATAGATGCCAATTGCGGTAGAATTATTTTCGAGCTCCGTTAAAAATAATCCGGAGGTTTGTGCCGGCCCCTCCCGGCGGTGGCAATGGGCACAGTTAATAGCGAGATAAGCGCGAGCTCTTGCATCCAGCGAACCGGTTGATGCATCATTCCATACCGGCGTTGCAGGAATGGTGTTGAGCGCAGGTAATTGCGATAACATACCATGATTACTCCAATAGCTAAGTTGATTCTCTGTGCCGGTAGCATAGGCATACGTTCCGTTTAGCTGGCGAACAGAAGGACCAA
>JBBAJQ010000007.1:0-63657 GCA_040403945.1 Sediminibacterium sp. | reverse complement strand
TCTGTGCCGGTAGCATAGGCATACGTTCCGTTTAGCTGGCGAACAGAAGGACCAATGGGTTGAACCACTTCGTTTACATTATGGCAACCCTTGCACTGATTCTGGTTAGGCACTACATAGCGAACCTGTTGGGTAACTTGGTTGGCATCTTTCCACGCTACCTCTTTTTCATCTCCTGCCAAAGTTAAATAGGCATCAGACTGATCATCGGCCCACACGTAGGTAAGCGGAACCCAATTACCTTCGCGATTAATTAGTAGGCGAGTTTCAATTAGTTGTCGTTGAGTGGTATCTGTAGCAGAGGGGTAATAAAAGTTTTTAATCAGCATAGTACCTTCTGGAAAACTCAACACCGTTTCCGCTTGATATTGCACCGATGTATTCGGCGGAAGTTTTACAAAACGTAATTTTTCTGCATAATCAGAAAACAAGGGTGTGTTGAGTTGATAAGGCACTACCCCCTTTGCGGGTTGCAATGCAGAAAGCTTTCCGGTAAAGAGATTCCAATCCGACAATTTTGCCGGATGAGAAGCGGGTTTAAAAGAAAACATCGATACGCCGCAAAGGGCAATCAGGCAGGCTGATAATAATTTTATACTCATGGCATACGATCGCAGGCAAATGCATTATCAGCTCTGCCTATGTTCATAAAAAAATGTTCCACATCTAGGTTGGCTATGGATTGATTGGTATTATCAACTATGCGAATACAATTTCCCGGAAGCCAGCCACCTTTTACATCCAGCAGTTTCGGATTTTTGATACCATCGAATAAAATATGTGGCACATTGGTACCGAATTTATTTCCCACAACCATCCCTAAAGGATCTTTGCTAATGGGCTTTCCCTCGTTACGTTCTAATAAATTATGATGGATATATATTGCAGAAGGATAAGGATCGTATAATGAATCTTTTATTGGCCGCTGCGTTGTAAAATAACTGATAATACCAATACTTACTGATTGGTTACGTTGGATGGTATTCTCGAATAATTCAATTTCCTTGGTAGCCAATATTAATACGCCGGTTCCGGTAGGTACGGTTGCAACTATATTTCCCTTGGGCGCGAAATTGGGATAGTTGTTATCATGGATATGGTTATGATGGGCTTTTATTTGTCCCCCTTTTTTCTCCACCAAATCGGGTAAATCGAAAATCAATAATCCACCGGCATTCTCATACGCTTCATTATTCATCACTTCTGCCTGTTGAGAATTTTCTATTTCTATACCGGCTACATTGTGATGGGCGATACAATTTTTTACTACAATATTTTTCGATTGTCCCACATAGATTCCCGCATCGGATGCTCCAATCGCTACACACGCATCAATCATTACCCCATCGCATTGAACAGGATACAGTCCATACCCGCCATTTTGGGGTCCGGGAGTACCTGTCCACTCCGTTTGTACTTTACTAAACCGAATACCCTTCACGTGCATAGTTTTTATAGCATCGCCCTTGGCATCCTGCACCGAAAATCCTTCAAGGGTGATGTTGGTGCAATTGCTAACCCGAATACCTTCAGCCCCATCTTTTTGGTTGATGAAGCTTAAAATGGTTTTATCCTTACCCTTGCCACGGATAGTAACCTCTTGTTTTCCTTCCAGGGAAAGGGTATTGGTAAGGAAGAATTTGCCTTCGGGTAACTCTATTACAGTTCCGGGTGCCGCCTCAATAAGGGCGAGTTGATAGCGTTGCTGAAATTCTTTCTGTGCCAGCAGACTGGGGGCATATATATATAGTAACAGAACAACTAACCATTTATTCATAGAAAGGGCGGTTGAGGTTACAAGTTAGGATTTTTGCAGAATAGAAAAAACACGAGTGATAAGGGGGTAAGCATGCCTGTTGATGAGCGGGTAAAAAGAAATAGAAAAGTGTGGGGCTCATTTAACATTCCCATGAAAAGAAAGAGAAAACCACTAACACATAATTATTTTAATCATATAATAAATTTTAGCTTTTATGCTATCATTTTCGACTTTTCGCTAAACAAAAAGGGAGTTTAAATAACAAAATCGTGGTTTTATTCACATTCTATTAAAATATATATGTTGTTTTGAATAACTTTTTTGGTTTTTTATCAATACTTTAGCATTATAAATATTTATTGTAAAATAATTTAATGTATTGATTATGTCCAACCCAATTGTCAAAAAGTATGCTCCCTTTGTAGTACTCATGCTAATCGCCATAGGAGCCCTTTTTATCCCTTCATTCCCTGCTTTTGCAGATACCAGTAAGTACAATTCAGCCGACATCGGTTGGATTATTGTAGCTACCGCACTGGTATTTTTAATGACGCCCGGGCTGGCCTTCTTCTACGGAGGAATGGTTCATCGCAAAAACATCATTTCTACCATGATCAAGAGTATCGTGGCTACCGGGGTGGTAAGCATTCTTTGGATAGTAGTAGGCTACTCCCTCTGCTTTGGCGAATCCATTGGAGGATTTATCGGAAATCCCTCCACCCATCTCTTCTTTAAAGATGTTATGTCGGGCGCACCCTGGAGCCTGGCCCCTTCCATCCCACTTTCCCTATTTGCCCTCTTCCAATTAATGTTCGCGGTTATCACGCCCGGACTGGTAGTAGGTGCCGTTGCAGAAAGAATTCGTTTCACTGCCTATACCCTGTTTATTGCCTTATTCAGCATCTTGGTGTATGCACCCATTGCACACTGGACCTGGCACCCCGAGGGTTTCTTATTTAAACTTGGTGCCCTGGATTTTGCCGGCGGTACCGTGGTACATATTTCTGCCGGATGTGCAGCCCTTGCCGGTGCTATCGTATTGAAAAGGAGAAAAGCCCACATCGAAAACAAAGAAATTCCGCCAGCTAATATTCCCTATGTATTAATTGGTACCGGCTTATTATGGTTTGGCTGGTTTGGCTTTAACGCAGGCTCTGCTTTAGGTGCCAATGCCCTTGCGGTAAGTGCCTTCGCAACTACCAACACTGCCGCAGCTGCTGCCGGTTTGGCCTGGATGTTCTTTGATGTGGTACGTGGTAAAAAACCTTCCGTACTAGGATTCTGTATTGGTGCCGTGGTTGGACTCGTTGCCATTACCCCTGCGGCAGGTTTTGTGGCAGTTCCACAAAGTATCTTTATTGGTGCCGTAGCTTCCCTGATTTCTAACTTAGCTGTTTACTACAAAAGCAAATCTACACTCGATGATACCCTGGACGTATTCCCCTGCCATGGTGTGGGCGGAATGGTGGGTATGATTATGACGGGCATCTTCGCCACCAAAACAGTAAACAGTGCAGGTAACGATGGTTTATTATATGGAAACTTTGCCTTCTTGCTCACTCAACTGAAAGCACTGGTAGTAGTAGTAGGTTACAGCTTTGTTATGTCGCTCGCCATTTTCAAATTCATCGACCTGATTTTACCACTGCGCGTAAGTGAGGAAGAAGAAGAGATGGGACTAGACTATACCCAACACGCAGAAAAATACGGAAGAGCACCGCTACAAGCCTAAGCTTTTTCGGGTGAGTCTGACCACTCCCAACCCGTAAACAAAAAAGGTACAGCCTTTACGTGAACTTCTGACCAAGTTCACCGGCTGTACCCATTATTAATCATAAAACCAATACAATGTTAAAGAATTTTTTGGCAGCCTGTACAGCTTTTTTATGTACGCAATCCCTCGTAGCCCAAACCGACTCCACCACTAAATCTGTTACTACTTTTACCGGTTCGCTGGATGCCTATTACCGGCATAATTTTTCTGGCCCCGAATCCGGAAAAACCAATAACCTCACTAGTTTTACCCATTCCAATAATTCCTTCGAGCTGGGGATGGCGTCGCTGAAAGTAGATCATTCCTATGGTAAAATATCTGCAACGGCAGACCTCGGAATTGGTCGCCGGGCACAGGAATTTACCTACACCGAATCGGGAGTTAATGCCATCATTAAACAAGCTTTTGTTTCATACGCACCCAGCAGTGCTGTTAAATTTACCATGGGTAAATGGGCCACCCATGTGGGCTACGAAATGGTAGATGCCTATGCGAACCGGAACTATAGTATGTCGTATGGATTTTCTTACGGTCCCTTCTTTCACACCGGTTTAAAAGCCGATATCGCACTGGGTGGTAAATCAGCCCTAATGGTGGGTATAGCCAATACCACCGACTACCTGAGTGCCCCCTCCGCCGTTAGCTATGTGCTGGCACAATTCAGTACCGCTAGTTCTAACGACAAACTAAAAGCCTACTTGAATTTTCAGGGATCTACCGAACTAACCCAGTTTAACCTAGTACTTTCCGGAACGCTGAGCGACAAGCTAACCATGGCATACGATGGTAGTGTTTTAACCACGCACACCAACGGCGTTAATGATACCTGGAATAGTCATGCCGTTTACCTAAACTACGACCCCATACAATCATTCGGACTTACCCTCCGAGGCGATTATTTTAGCGACCGAAAAATCAGTCCCCTCGTTACTATGAGTGGGGGATCGGTTGTTGCCACAACGCTTTCGGGTAATTTTCGTTGCGGCAACCTGACCATTATTCCTGAATTGCGGTTAGATTATGATTCGGATCCGGTATTCAGTAAAAATGGAGCACCCGATAAGAAAAGTACCACCAGCTTTATTCTAGCAGCCGTATATAAATTTTAGTTTTTTGCAATTGTTCATCATAGGGGTTAAAAGCATCTTGTAAAGTTACAAGGTGCTTTTTTTTGCCAACAGATATAGTATCTTAGTCAACTATTAATAATAGTTAGGATATATGGGAATATTGAAGTGGCTGGCACAGATGGTATATGCCATATATGCCTTTCTCATTTTTATGATGCTCACCCTCATTTCCTTTCCGCTGGTGATGCTATCGCTGCTGTTTGGATATCATCGTGGTGGAAACTTAATTTATGGCATTTGCAAATATTGGGCAGGCACTTGGTTTTTGTTGATAGGCGTTCGCCATGAAGAAATTTTTGAGCATCCGCATGATACTAGTAAACAGTGGGTATTTGTTGCGAACCATATTTCGTATATAGACATCCCCCCGATTGTGTTGATGGCGCCCCAGCCGATTCGCATATTGGGAAAATATGAAAGTAGTAAAATTCCCATTTTCGGATGGATTTATCGGGCAGCAGTGATTATGGTAGACCGCCGCAATCCCGAAACCCGGGCCCAAAGTTTTCGCGAACTAAAAACAGCACTCAACCGAGGAGTATCAATTTTTCTGTTTCCGGAGGGTACGTTTAATATGCGGGAAGATAAGCCATTAAAAGACTTTTTTGATGGGGCTTTTCGGCTGGCGATTGAAACCGGTACACCCATAAAGCCGATGATCTTACCCGACACCATCGACAGGCTGCATTTTAAAAGTCTTTTCTCCCTTACCCCCGGTCGCTGCCGGGTAATATTTTTAGAAGAAGTACCGGTTATGGGGTTAGAACCTGCGGATATCCCATTTTTAAGAGAAAAAGTATACCACATTATGGATCAGGCCCTACGCAGGTATCGTTTCTATCCACCCGCATAATGCGTACATTTGAGAAAATATCGTTGCCTTGTTTGTTGAAGTAATAATTCCCCTGGCCTTGCCCAAAAATTATACCTGGTCGGTACCCGACACCTTACAATCGCAGGTAGCAGTTGGCAAGCGAGTAGAGGTATTGCTAGGAAAAACCAAGCGATATGCCGGTATTATAAAGCGGATACTAACAAAGGCGCCGGATAGTTTTATACCCAAACCTATTTTGCAGGTATTAGATGAAGAACCGATTCTGCATGGGCAGCAGTTAGCATTTTGGGAGTGGATGGCAGCCTACTATATATGCACCGAAGGTGAAGTGATGCAGGCAGCGGTTCCTGCCAATCTAAAACTAAGCAGTGAAGGGATCCTCTGTTGGAATGAAGCCGCCCCCTCCCCGGATGCCGGACTAAGTGATCTGGAATATCTGTTAGCAGAAGCACTGGAGATAAAAAAAACACTCAAAATGTCGGAAGTGCAGGAGTTGCTGGATGTAACGGATGTGTATCGCGTAATTAAAAAATTAATTGAAAAAGACTATTGCTTTATTTGGGAAGAGCTAAAGCAAAAATATAAGCCAAAAACGATTCAGTATTTGCAATTACATGCCACGTATCAACAAGAACAGGCACTGGAAAAACTACTAAACGAATGGGGTTCGGCTGCGCCCAAACAAATGGAAATGTTGTTGGCCTTTTTGCATTTGCAACAAACGGAGGGTGAAGTAACCAAGACAGCCCTGTTAGAAAAATCAGGAGCCAGTGCAGCTCAGCTAAAAGCCCTAATAGATAAAGGTATTCTACAGCCCGAAAGAAAAATTACCAGTCGTATTGCCAGCACACCCAAAAAAATTCAGCTCCCCTTTACCTTAACGCCGGTGCAACAAACCGCCATGAGCAGTATAGAAGCAGGATTTGAAAAAACACCGGTTTGTTTGTTGCACGGAGTAACGGCCAGCGGAAAAACAGAAATTTATACAACCCTTGCTGCTCCGGTATTACATAGGGGAGCACAGGTATTGTTTATGTTACCTGAAATTGCGTTAACGGCACAAATCATCCGGCGTTTACAAAAGAGCTTGGGGGGATATGTATGGGTATACCACTCGAAGTTCAGTGCGAATGAACGCGTTGAAATATGGAATCGGGTAAAGTCGGGAGAACCAATAGTTGTATTAGGGGCAAGATCAGCATTGTTGTTGCCTTTTAAAAATTTACAATTGATTATTTGCGATGAGGAGCATGATGCATCGTACAAACAACAGGAGCCAGCACCTCGTTATCATGCCAGGGATGCCGCTATTTATTTAGCGCACCAATTGAATGCCAAGGTATTATTGGGCAGTGCCACCCCCTCGTTGGAAAGCTACTATAATGCCCAACAAAAAAAATATACCCTCATAACCTTAACAGAGCGCTACAATAACTGGGCTATGCCGGCTATTGAAATTATCGACCATAAAACACAGGCCGCGCAAATACCAGCCCAGCGCATTATAACGCCTGCCCTACAGGAGCAGATTCAATTAGCCCTAACGCACAAGCAACAGGTAATTCTTTTTCAAAACAGAAGGGGTTATTCCCCTTATCAGATTTGCAATACTTGTGGGTGGATACCTACCTGCCATCAATGTAATGTGAGTTTAACATATCACAAATTCAAGCATCAGCTAAGCTGCCATTATTGTGGCACACAATATCCGGTGGTGCAAATATGTGCTGCCTGTGGTATGCACGATTTTAATAAAAAGAATTTCGGAACCGAAAAAGTAGAGGAGCTGGTAAACGAACTTTTTCCAGAAGCACGCGTAGCGCGAATGGATTTCGATTCGGTAAAGGGGAAATATGAGCATGATACGCTGATAAAATTATTTGAGCAGCATCAAATTGATATTTTAATTGGAACTCAGATGGTGGTAAAGGGATTACATTTTGATGAAGTAAGTCTGGTAGGTATTATTGATGCCGATGGGTTAATGCAGTTTGCCGATTTTCGCGTAAACGAAAGAGCGTTTCAATTGATGGAACAGGTGAGCGGTCGGGCAGGAAGAAAGGAAGGAGGTGGAAAAGTATTGATACAGGTTCATCAATTACATCATCCAATTATTGGATGGGTACAAGCGCATGATTATACAGGGTTCTATGATTTTGAGGTAGAAAAGCGAAAGCAATTTGGTTATCCCCCTTTTACACGACTGATTAAACTTGTGTGTAAACATAAAGAAGATGCTTTGGCGGCTGATGCAGCGTTGGCTTTGCAGCAAACACTGGAAAAGAAAGTAGGTTGTTGGATTTCAGCACCGGCACAACCTCCGGTAAACCGGGTGCGTAATCAATATATATGGGAATTACTTTTAAAACTTCCTAAGGCAAGTGCACAAACACAACGAGTAAAACTGGCTATACAAGAATCAATCACAGCGGTACAGCAAAGCAAATCGCAATTCCGTTCTGTACGAATTTTTGCAGATGTAGACCCTGTGTAAATTAACTGTCTCCCCACCAGGCGTACCCTAAACTTTCTATATTTCACTTATTCCCCACTTCACAGTTCCCATCTACCCAATTCCTGTCTCACTACCCCCTTTAAACCCACCTGCTCACCGCATAAAGCAATAGCTTCCCAAATTCAGAGACTCTATAACCTACCATCCTAAAGCCCGCAGGCTTACCTCCCCAGAGCCACAGGCGCTACCCTAAAGCCGAAGGCTTGCCAGAGCCAGCGGCTCGACACCTCACTAAAAAAGGGCTATCTTTTCAGATAGCCCTTCAGCGTATAGTAGTCAGATAGAAATTAGAAGCGAGGCAATAATTCTACGCGTCTGTTTTCTTGTCTTCCTTTAGAAGTTTTATTGCTTGCAACCGGCTTATCAAATCCAAAACCAGTAGCAGTCAAACGATCTTTAGCAATTCCGTTCTTAACCAAGAAGTTTTGAATCGTGTTAGCACGCTTCTGAGAAAGAGCCTTATTCAACTTGGCAGAACCTGTATTATCCGTGTGACCTTCGATATCAATTTTCAGGTTAGGATATTTATTCAGGGCTTCCAGTACGAATTTCAGTTTTTCAGGAGCCAGTTTAGGATTAGCAAACTTATCGGAACCCGTTATGAAGTAGATACTTTTCGCAGCCACTTTCAATTCTGGAGCGATATCAGGACAACCAAAGTTAGCAGCGATACCTTTTACATTAGGACACTTATCTTCTTCATCATTGATACCATCGCCGTCTGTATCAGGGATAGGACAACCTTGATAGCGAGCTAAACCTGGTACGGTAGGACATTTATCTTCTTCGTCGTTAATACCATCTTTGTCGGTATCGGGGATAGGACAACCTTGGTATTTAGCCAGACCTTTAACGGTAGGGCATTTATCATTTTCGTCGTTGATACCATCGCCGTCTGTATCAGGTACAGGGCAACCTTCGTATTTAGCAACACCTGGAACGGTAGGACATTTATCTTGTGGATCAATGATACCATCCTTGTCTGTGTCGGCAGGTGGTGGTGGTGGCGGTGGTGGCGGTGGAGGAACTACAACAACGGGCTTCTTGTCTTTTAGGGGAGAAGCGATGCCGATAGAATAGTTGAGGTGGTTGATAGATAGAGCAGATACTTTAATGTTATAGCCAAATAGGGCATTGATAAAAGTACCTTCAGAGAGTTTAAATTGCAAACCGGCTCCAGTAGGAGCATAAGCAGCAAAATAGTTGCCACCATACATGGAGGCACCAATTCCCAAATGGATATAAGGAACAACTACGTGTTTATCAGTTAGAAGCTTTATGTTAGCAGCTGTGCTTACTTCCATCAGAAATTTATTATCTGTAGAAGGCGCAACACCAGATCTGAAAGAAAATGGGTATTTAGTGAATGAACCCGCCAACGTTGCCTGGAAGTCGATATGATCGGTTAATCCCTGGTAGTAATTTAGGCTGAGGCCAGGTGCCATATCGGCAACTTTGCTCCACAATTTATTGTTCAACACATTTGATAAAGAAGTTTTATCAATCAGGTTGGCCGTATACATATCCTTCAAAAAAAAGCTGATCCCGAAACTGGGCTGTTTTTTATAGGACGTCATGGGTTGTGAAAATGCCACAGCTGACATACACACAGCAACCATGAAAAGCATAATTTTCTTCATAATCAGTTTTTTATTTTATCAGCAAAAATACAGGTAGTTATTGAATTTAGAAAATTAAAGCTAAATGAAATTATTAATAATTTTTAGATGGGGATAAAAGGGGCAAAACCTTCACTAAATGCCTGTTTTTGGGCAAAAAGTTCAACATTTTACCTGCTTGGTCGCTCAATTGCACTATAACCCCCTTATCGGCGGCTGCCGGCAGTCGGTCGTTTACCCATACTTCTACCCATTTTTCCGAGGAAACACTACTTACCCGGATGCGGGTATGTAAGGGTACAAGGTTACAGGCGGCTGTCATTAAGGCAGGCTGGTATTTCTCTCCTGAACGAGTTTTTTTACCTGAATAAGAGGGGGCATAAATCGTAGCCAGTCCGCTATAACCCGAGTCTGGAATTGCGGGGGATGCTTTTTTTAGTGTATCAGCTTTCGGGAAAGCTGGTTGTATGGGTGTATCCGAGGGCTTGGCGGGAGATGGAACTATAACGAGTGTTTCTACTTTCACTTTGGTGAGACCTGCTTCCACAAAATCGAGTTTTCTGGCAACGCGAACGCTCACATCCACTACCCGCCCCTTTTTGGCCATGCGGGGATGCATCCGGTCGTTGATTCTTAATACCACCGTTTTGCCGTTTTTAGAATTGGTTACCAGCACCCAGGTATTGAGGGGTAGGTTATTGCTGGCTGCCGTTAATTTTTCGTTTCTAAATTTTTCCCCGGTGGCAGTTATGGTTCCATCTAAACTTACACTGTAAAAACTGGCAATCCCCTTTAAGTTCTTGCCTGCTTTTTTAAAATGATAGCCCGAAACCGGATCGAAAATATAAGATGAATCCATTACACCCTGTAAAATACTGGTATCTGATATCACGGCTGCTTTAGTACGCAGGGTATCCACTAATTGAACCCGAATCTGATTAACGGCTGCCGTTTCGAACTGAAGCAAGGCTGCCGGCTCTTCTGCCAACGAAAGACGCATGCCTTTGGTGGAGGGATTGGCAGATAGTCGCTGAGTTACCTGAACTACCAACTTATAATTATTTACGGGGTTGGTAACCAATACCCAAGATCCAATCGAAAACTCCGAACAGGCTGCCGTATACCATGTAGCACCTGATAAAGCAGCTGCCGTATCGGTAACCGGAATATTCCGCTTTTTATCCACGATTCCCTGCCCCCGAATTACAGCACCCCGCAGCTTATAAAAAAGCGTGTCGTATCGGATGCCATCCTGGGTATACACTTTCAATAGTACCCAGTCTTTTCCCGGACCGGAAATACTATATCCCAGCAATACTGCCAACAATAACACCCCCAACAACCAACCCTTTACTTTCATAAATCAGGCCTTTTTAAGTTTTCGGGCTTGCCGAACCCTTCTTTTTATACGGTGAAGATAATTTAGTAACCCGGAACAGGCATACACATTAAACTAAAATCGTATCACTAAATGTGGTATTTCTGCGTAAGGCAGGTGATAATCAACCAATATTATGAATATTTAATTATAACCTAAAGCCTGGCTATAATCAATTATTGTATCAATAAACCTCCGCTGAATTTTAAAGGTGTGGGATGGTTTTTTCGTTGGTTGTAACCCCCTGTTGGCTGCGGATTTGAATTTGAAGGTGGGTAATCCATTCCTCACAACCTTGCGAACAGAGCTGATCATTTACTTGCTCAATAACCTGCATCACTTCGCGATAAGTACCCTCCAGTACCGTATCAAATGCATTCACCTGATACTGAATACCGCTGGCTTTAATCACAGCGATTGCCTCGTTTACCCATTGGTAGGGGTGCAATTCGGTTGCCAAAGGAAGTATTTGTATAGAAGCACAGATTGTATAGGCGTGCATATAATTACAAGTCGGTTTCTGCCACTACCGCATCTAAATTAATAGGGCCATGCACATGCGGAAATACTTCATTCAGGCTGCCGGCTAGTTCAAAAACAAGAGGCGGTTGTATTTTTGCTTTGTTGAGCGTTAATTTTACCAAATCAGTTTGGTTGGCAAAATACCTTTGTAGAACGCCCGGCACTTGCTGAGCAGTTGCACAATGTATATACCCCTCTTCTTCAAAACGGGGTGAGCTTAATTTGCCGGCTTTTTTAGCTGCTTCCCACCATGATTTGGTGGTTACATGATATATAAATTCATTTTCCACGGTATACTTTTTTTGTTATTTACGTTTTTAATAAAGCCGGAATACGGCGATCAATCATTAATAAATCTGTCATCACCAGCGCAGTAACAGCTTCTAATACTACAGGTACGCGTAAGGCTATACACAAATCGTGCCGCCCTTTTACTGAGAAGGGAACTACTGAATCGGTTTCCCGACTCCAGGTAATTTGCTCTTTGGGGGTGGAGGAAGTAGGTTTTACTACCACACGAAATACCAACTCCCCTCCGGTAGTTAATCCACCCAAAATGCCCCCGGCATGGTTGGTAACAGTTTGCCCGTTTTTATCTAGCAGCGCATCATTGTGTTCAGAGCCCAACATCTGCGCAGCAGCAAATCCAGCACCAAACTCAATGCCTTTAATTGCAGGTATGGCAAAAACTGCATGGGCTAAGAGTGACTCTACAGAATCAAAAAAATGCTCTCCTAATCCAACCGGCAATCCCTGCACCCGGCATTCTACAATGCCACCAATGCTGTCCTTTGCCTGAATGGCTCTTTGAAGTCCTGCTTCCGTATCTTTTTCTCCCCCTATTTCTACAATCGTTGCTTGCAACTGAATTGAAGAGCCTCTAGCTGCAGCATACTGCTGTAAAAGCTTTTTGGCAACAACACCAGCGCCAACTAAACAAACAGTAAGTCGGCCACTGAAATGTCCGCCCCCTCGATAATCTTCAAAGCCACCGAATTTTTCACCGGCCACCCAATCGGCATGGCCAGGTCGGGGTACGTCGCGTTGGCGAGTATAATCTTCGCTGCGGGTATTTTTATTTTCAAAAATAATAGTGAGGGGAGCCCCCGTGGTGTATCCATTAAACCAGCCTGATTGAAAAATAGGCATGTCATCTTCCTTTCGCGGAGTGGTACCTTTTTGAATACCCCCTTTTCTGCGTTCGATATCAGTAACAAAATCTTCGGCAGTTAAGGGCAATCCGGCAGGACATCCATCCAACGTTATACCCACGCAAGGTCCATGTGATTCACCAAAAATGTGCAAACGAAAAAGGCGGCCAAAACTATTCAAGGGTTCTACAATTTTATTGTTCGGTAAGGGTTACATCTGCGCCCAGTGCTGCTAGGTGCTGATAAAAATCGGGATACGATTTGTTGATGGCTTCTGCTACCGCAATATCTACCGGTTGTGCGGCTCTTAAACCAGCAACGGCACAGGCCATTGCAATGCGATGATCGTGATGAGAATGAACACTTGCTCCCAGCAAAATTTTTCCGCCAGTAACCATCATCTCATCGCCTACCAACTCAATATCCACCCCCAATTTAGCAAATTCCTGCTGTAACGTAAGCGCCCGGTTACTTTCTTTATGTGCCAGCCTAGATGTACCCTTAATAACGGAAGTGCCATTACAACAGGCTGCCAACGCCACTAGAGGCGGAAATAAATCGGGGCAGTGGGTAGCATCTAAATGAAAGGCCTGTAGTTTTCCGGTGCCAGTTTCTACAAAATCCTCTCCAATAATTAACGAGCATCCGGTTTGTTCTAAAGCCAGCAAGATGGCTTTATCAGCCTGCGACGAATATTGGCTAATACCATTCACCCGAACATTTCCGGCAATAGCCCCTGCCACTAATAAAAAGGAAACACTGCTCCAATCGCCCTCAACCGTATATTGTATAGCATAAGGGGGCGGAGTGGATGCGGGCTTACAGGTAAATGTTCGATGTTGCTGGTGCGTTACCAGTTTTCCAAAATGCTTCATTACATCGATGGTTAAATCAATATAAGGCGTACTTGCCAGGTTGTTCACCGTGATTACAGCATCGGAGGCATTGCCTGCACCAAAAGCCATCAGCAATCCGGTTAAAAACTGCGAACTGAGCGATCCATCAACTGTTATAGAAGCAGGTGTAAGTGGCCCTTGTATTTGTAAAGGAAGTTTGCCTTGGTTGGATTGAATTTGTACACCCAACTGAGGAAAAATTTCATCAAAAAAATGCATAGGTCGCGTTACCAAACTGCCGGTACCAGAAATGGTTAGCGGCATCGAACTGAGGGCTGCAATGGGCGTAAACATGCGAATGCCCAATCCACTTTCACCACAATGAATATCGCTTGAGCGGGGATGAACACCCTGAGAAGTAATATGTAAACAATGATCTGATTGCATTTTTACTTCAGCACCGAGTTTTTGAATTACATCGATTGCCGCCAGATCATCGTTGCTATGGCCCGGATTCAATAAAAGTGTTTCTCCTGTGTGCAATAAAGCAGCGGCACAGGCACGTTGCATACTGCTTTTACTGGCTGGTGCTTGTAAAACACCGGAAATATCGGAAGGTGAAATTGTTGCCCTCATAATTTATTCAATCAGGCCAATCAGGCCAATTGCCGAAGCCGGGTGATAAGTTCCTGAACGGGAATGGGCTCCACTACTCCCCTGCCCAGTTTTTCTAATACAATGTACTGCATACCGGCAGCGGAATTTTTCTTATCCATCACCAGCACTTTGGTAACTTTTTTCCAATCAAATGTTGCCCGCGTAGGCAGGCCATATTTTTTTAGTAGGGCAATTAAATCTTCTGCCCCACGAAACTTTTTTATTTGCGCAGATAATAAGGCTGCGTAGGTCATGCCGATACTAATAGCTTCGCCATGACTCAATTCATATTGATTTTCGATGGCATGCCCAAGGGTATGTCCGAAGTTTAATAATTTCCGATCGCCCTTTTCAAATTCATCCTCCAGTACCACTTTTGTTTTTATCAAAACATTGGTTCGTATCAATTTGGCTAATAGTTTGGGGTCGCGTTTGAACTGAGTAAGGGTATGTTGTTGTAAAAATTTATATAAGCGAGCATCTTTAATGGCCGCATGTTTGATGATTTCCGCAAAGCCGTTTTTCCATTCGACTAATGGTAAGGTTTTTAGAAATTCTATATCAAACAATAAAATTTCGGGTTGACGGATAAGGCCTACCATATTTTTATATACCCCTACATCAATCCCATTTTTACCGCCGATGGATGCATCCACCATGGCAAGCAGAGAGGTAGGCACCAATACGAAGCGTATTCCGCGCATATATATCCCGGCAACATATCCGGTGATATCGGTAACAACTCCACCCCCAACTCCAATAAGGGTATAACTTCGATCTGCACCAGCCTGAATCAATTGTTCGATAATTCCATCAACGGTGGCCTGTATTTTGTATTTTTCCCCGGGCTTTAATACGATTGTATTCCATCCCTTGAATTTTTTCTTGTGTCTGGCAAATACATTTTCATCCGTAATAACTACGGCCTTATCTGGGCTTACCCATTTATCTAACTGCAAAAAAGACGCATCAAACAAATACGATACGCGGGCAGCTGAAAAAGAAAATTGGAGATGTTTACTGGCCATACCTTCTGCAACAGTTAATTATTGTTTCATAATTTTATTCTGCTGATTGATGCTTTCCATATGTACCGCATCAAAGTATCGGGTAACAAAATCTTTACTAAGCCCTAACTTATCGCCTTTCAGATACGCTCTATCAAGAATATCATTCCAGCGATTGGTTTGCAGGATGGTTATATTATTTTCTTTTTTGTATTCACCGATATTGCGAGCTACTTTCATTCGCTGACTTAAAATCTGCATCAATTCATCATCGAGGTTATTGATTTGCTGGCGTAATTTTTCGAGGTTTGCATGATAATCTTCCGATGCCACATCTTCTCTTCTCCACCGGATATTATCTACCATCTCCCCCATTTTTTCTGGGGTGATTTGTTGTTTCGCATCGCTCCAGGCCATGTCGGGGTCTATATGACTTTCAACTATCAATCCATCAAAATCAAGGTCGATAGCTGTTTGAGCCACTTCCTGCAAAATATCTCTGCGACCGCAAATATGAGAGGGATCATTAATCATGAGCGTTTGCGGATAGCGGCGTTTCATTTCTATCGCCAGGTGCCACATGGGTGCATTGCGATATTCGGTGTTGCCATACGAGCTGAATCCGCGATGGATGAGCCCTATCTGTTCTATGCCCGCTTTAGCAACTCGCTCCATTGCACCAATCCATAATTCCAGATCGGGGTTGATGGGATTTTTAATCAGTATAGGCACTTTTACACCGCGAAGGGCATCTGCCACTTCTTGCACGCTAAAAGGATTTACCGTAGTTCGGGCACCAATCCACAATACATCTACACCAAAATGCAGGGCATCTTCTACTTGTTTACCGGTGGCAACTTCTACGGTTACGGGAAGACCAGTAATTTTTTTGGCCGCCTGCAACCAGGGTAATCCCTTGGTGCCTACCCCTTCGAAGCTTCCTGGGCGGGTGCGGGGTTTCCAGATGCCGGCACGCAGCATATCAATTTTTCCCGTAGCCGCCAGTCGGGTAGCAGTTTGTATTAGTTGCTCTTCGGTTTCTGCACTGCAGGGACCTGAAATAATGAGGGGACGCTTATTAAAAACGGCATCCAGATTAAATACGGATTTTGAAGCCTGTTCCATTAAAAATTGAATTTGTAATTAAAGATTTATTGATAAGATTTGGTTTTGGTTTTAGGAGGAGCACCGCTATCTGCATCATTCATGCGAATGCTTCTTCCTTTGTATTTTTTACCGTCTAGCGAACGAATCATTTGCTGAGCGGCTGATTTATCTACTTCAATCCAGCTATTCATATCCTTCATATCAATTTTTCCGAGTACTTCTTTTTTCAAGTCACTCATATCTAGAATAAATTGCAGAAAGCTTGCTTTAAAAAATCCATCCCGTGTACCGAGGTTTACAAACAGGCGCTTATAACCCGAACCACCGCGGCTATATTCTTTGCGACTATCTCCTCTACCACTTTCTGCTCTTTCTGAACGCATTTTACCACCCAATGCAGGTAAGCTGCCTGGCTTAATCCGCTCTCTTTCTCGCAGATTCAGGTCTTCGGCATTCTCGTAGTACTTTAAAAAGCGGTCGAACTCCAATGCAGCCACTCGTTGCAATACTTCTTCTTTGGTAACCTCCGCAAACTTTTCTGAGAGCATGGGCACATAGGTTTCGTAGTCGCCATGACTAATATCTGCCGACAGTAATTTATCCATAAAGTGGAAGAACTGTTTGCGACAAACATCTTTACCGGAGGGGATATCTAGTTTGTGAAAGCGGGAGTTATTGATGCGTTCAATTTGTTTGAACTTATACATTTCTTTAGCATGCACAATTGATACACAAATACCCTGTTTGCCTGCACGACCGGTTCTACCCGAGCGGTGGGTATAAATCTCTACATCGTCGGGTAATTCGTAGTTAATTACGTGAGTGATACCTACCACATCAATCCCCCGTGCGGCAACGTCGGTAGCGATTAATAATTGCAAACTTTTATCGCGAAACTGACCCATTACCTTATCGCGTTGTTGCTGCGAAAGGTCGCCATGCAGGGCATCTATATCATATCCCTCGCGGGTAAGGCGGTCGCAAATTTCCTGCGCATCGGCCTTTGTGCGGGTGAATATGATTCCATAAATACCCGGGTTAAAGTCGATAATTCTCTTTAGGGTTTCGTAGCGATGTTGGGCTGTAGATACATAATATTGGTGATCGATACTGGCATTGGCAGTGTTCACTTTTCCCACAGTTACCTCCTTGGGCTCTTTCATATACTTTTTGCTCACCTTTCTAATTTCGGGTGGCATGGTAGCACTAAAGAGCCAAGTACTTTCGCGGGCGGGGGTGTTTTTTAAAATAAACTCAATATCTTCTTGAAAGCCCATATTCAACATCTCATCTGCTTCATCCAGCACCACATACTGAATCTTATCGAGGGGAATAGCTTTCCGTTCAATCAAGTCTATTAACCGGCCGGGAGTAGCTACCACAATCTGCACGCCTCTTTTAATATCGCGGATTTGTAATCCGATAGAAGATCCTCCATACACAGCAACAACAGCAATGCCGGGCAAGTATTTTTTAAAGGATTCAATTTCTTTTACTATTTGTAAACAGAGTTCACGGGTAGGGCAAACTACCAGTGCTTGTGGATAGTTAGCCGTAGCCGATACTATTTGTAAAAGGGGTAAGCCGAATGCAGCAGTTTTGCCGGTGCCGGTTTGGGCAAGGCCTATAAAATCTTGTGTGCCGCTCATCAATACGGGGATTGCCTGTTCTTGGATGGCGGTAGGATTCACGTAACCCAACTCATCGGTTGCCCGAACCAAACGGGCATCCAGCCCCAACGCTTCAAATGTGGTCATTGTTTGTTAATTTAACTGTAAAGGTACTTTTAATATAATAGTTATTCGTATTTGATTAAATCTATAGGTGATTTATAACAATACTTTGGGTTACCGGTATTAATTATTTTAATATTCTTCTGATTTCATTGGCCCGGTTTATGAGTTCTCCGAGGTATTCGTAGTTTTCTTTTTCCAAGCAGGCTTTGAACTTGCGTAACTGCGTGATATGCTCGTTGAGAACATCCAGGATATTATCGCGGTTTTGCATTAAGATAGGAATCCACATGCTAGGATTACTTTTTGCCAAACGCACGGTACTCTCAAAACCCCCGGAAGCCAAGCCGAATATGGTATCTTCTTCTTTTTCTTTTTCTAAAACGGTATTTGCCAGCGCAAAGGAGGTAATATGCGAAATATGACTCACATAGGCCACGTGTAAATCGTGTTCGGAGGAGGTCATGTAAATAATATTCATTCCCAGGGCGCAGTACATTTTTTCTACCAGTTCCAACGCATCCGGATCGGAATTCTCGCGGTCGCAGATTACGGTTGCCTTTTCGTCGAATGCCCCGCTAATGGCTGCCTGTGGCCCACTGAATTCCGTACCCCACATGGGGTGGGTGGCTACAAAACGTTTGCGGTTGGAGTTATCTTCAATGGTTGCACACAATGTTTGCTTGGTAGACCCTACATCCAATACTACCTGCCGGGTACAACGCTCTAATAAGGCCGGTAGCATGCGCTCTGTAACATTAATAGGGGTAGCAATAATTACAATGTCGGACTGATCTACTGCCTCTTTCCAGGGTAATACTTTATCTACAATACCCAGTTCCAGGGCCTTCTCAGCATGTTGTGCGTTGGCATCTACCCCAATTACGGTATTTACAAATTTTCTTTCTTTCAGTGTAAGCGCCATCGAACCACCAATTAAACCAATCCCAATAATAGTAACTGTCATAGCCTTTCATTTTATTCAAACAGATAACCTCTATAATAACTCCTTTCAGCGGCTTTAATTGCCGGATACATGAATTTTAATTCTTTCAATCGCTTCTGCAAACTTTTCTACCGAACCACAAAGGCTCACCCGAATATATCGGTCGCCGGCAGATCCAAAAATTCCACCCGGCGTAATAAACACCCCTGCGGAATACAACACCCGGTCGCTGAGTTCGTATCCGCTGGCATATCCATCCGGAATTGCCGCCCAGATAAATAACCCTACCTGATCGGGTGCCGGGCTACAACCCAATAGCTGCAATAGTTCTAGCACTTTCTCTCGACGAGCCGCATAGATAGTATTCACTTCCTGTTGCCATTCCGACCCCAGATTCAAAGCAGTTACTGCTGCTAGTTGAACTGGTAAAAACATGCCACTATCCATATTACTTTTAAATGTGAGCACTTCAGCTATTCGTTCATCAGCGCCACAAAGCATCCCTACCCGCCAGCCGGCCATGTTATGACTTTTACTCAACGAATTCAACTCTACCGCAACTTCCATTGCGCCGGGTGTTTGAAGAATACTTACCGGTTGATTATTGAGAATGAAACTATAGGGGTTATCGTGACATATTAATATCTGATGTTTACGGGCAAAGGCAATTAATTTTTCAAATAGTTGGGGGGTAGCTGATTGTCCGGTTGGCATATGCGGATAATTCACCCACATTAGCTTCACTTTAGTTAAATCTAGCTTTTCCAGTGCATCCCAATCTGGCTCCCAATTATGTTGCTCAGATAATTGATAGGTAACCGGTGTGCCACCTGATAGTTTAACGGCACTGCTATACGTAGGATACCCGGGATTAGGTATCAGGGCTTCGTCGCCCGAGTTTAGGTACGTCATACAAATATGCATGATGCCCTCTTTACTACCCATCAACGGCAAAATTTGCTTGTCGGGATTAAGGGTAACAGCATAACTACGCAAATACCATTCGGCCATCGCCTGTCGCAAAGCGGGCAACCCTTTATAGTTTTGGTAGCCATGCGCCTGTGAACGGGCAGCAGCCTCATCCAGGGTTTTAATAACGGAGGGATGCGGCGGCAGGTCGGGACTCCCAATCCCCAAATTGATGATTGCTTTCCCTTGCTGATTAAGTTGGTCTATTTCGCGCAGCTTACCGGAGAAATAATATTCACCAATTCCCTGCAGCCTTAAAGATGTAGCTATTTGCATACAAATAAATTTTTGGTTACAAAGGGGGTTATCCTTTTACCACTTTTCCTTTTTTATAAATGCCAAATATTTTTAAATTATTGGTTTGGGTATTCAGCTGTTGTAAAACTTTTTGTAGGTATGCAGGTTTTTCAAATTCTAGATCGGCATAAAAACCATATTTAAAATTGCTTCCCTGTATGGGCATACTTTGCAGTTTGCTCAGGTTAACTTGGTGGGCGGCAATACCGGTAAGCACTTTCGCCAAAATACCTTTAGAGTGATCGGTTTGAAAATATACGGATGCCTTATTAGCCCCCGGGATAGGTTGTTGATTTTTTTTGGTGGCCAGCACTAGAAAACGGGTAACATTATTCTTCATGGTATGTATATCCGGAGAAACAATTTGCAACCCATATAATTCTGCCGCCAGTTTACTAGCAATTGCGGCGGCATGTTTATGGTGATGTTGGGCTATCTGCCGGGCGCTTAGTGCAGTGTCTTCCGTTTCAACCAGTTTCCAGGTATTCTTTTCGAGATAATCGAGGCACTGTAAAATTGCCATGGGATGACTATGTACTTCCCGGATATCGGCTAATTGAACCCCTTTATTGGCTAGCAGGTTTTGACTAATAGACAAGTATACCTCACCCACCACCACCAGTTTACTTTTTTGCAATAAGTTATAATTGGGCAGGATACTACCAGCAATAGAGTTTTCGATGGCCATAATTCCGCCGGAGGATTTGGCTGGATCGGCAGCGATTTTAACCAACTCGCGAAAAGTATCGCAGGTTATAACTGGCACGCCTTTACCAAAAAAGTAGTTGGCAGCCACCTGATGAAAACTGCCTTCATATCCCTGAATACAGATACCGGGGTGATTGGTACTTTTTACAGAAGATGTTTTGGTGGAAGCGGGCGACATGGTGACTTAATTAATGGTAAAAAAAAACCCGGCGGTTGGCCGGGCTTGTATTGTAAGGTTAAGATTTAACAAATAATACCCGGCTTCATCTGTTGAAGAAAAAAAATGAAAAGAAATAAAATCGACTAGCGAGGATCATGTATCAAATATACGATAATTTATGGGGAAAAAAAATGAAAAACCAAAAAAATACACTAACAAATGTTAGCTTTTCGTGTACGATTGACTCAAAAAAAAAGCCCCTCCGTGGAAACGGAGCGGCTTCTAACGATTGCTTGCCATATGAAAAAAAGTTAAAAGCTGTTAGTGACCGGCAAGCGAAGCCACAAAAGTCAAGCTAAAGAATCTAATTAGTGAGCAGCAGCAGCTTTAGCAGCAGAATCTACTTTAGCAGCAGTTGTATCCATAGCAGCTTTAGCAGCAGAATCAGCAGCAGCAGCAGCTTTAGCGATAGAATCTTGAATAGCAACAGAATCTACAGTAGGAGCAGCATTTTCACCAGAACCGCAGGCAGCGAAAGCGCCCAATACGAAAACGAATAACAGCTTTTTCATTGTTTTTTGTTTTTTTTAAATGAATGAATTTTTAATTAATACGCGAAGGTAATAAAAGGTAACCTTTCGGAGGAAGGCTTTTTGAAAAAATTTTTTTTTAGGGTTTTGGGGTTACTTTTAGGGCCCCAGGGGTATTAAAATTACAGAAGTGAAAGGCGAGATCAACGAACAGGCTTTATTAAAAGGGTTGGCTTCCAATGAAACGAAGGCCATAGAAACGCTTTATAAGGACAATTTCGGCATGGTGCAAACCTACATCTTGCAAAACAATGGCTCTTACGATGATGCGAGGGATATTTTTCAGGAAGCAATGATTGCGCTGTATGAAAAAGCACAAAGCGATTCATTTGTCTTAACCTGTCAAATTAAAACTTATGTATATTCCATATGCAGGCGTTTATGGCTTAAACGGTTGCAACAAATGGGGCGATACGCCCAACCCGTGGACAACCTGGAAGAAACTGTTGGCGTTGAGGAAGAAATAGAGGAACACGAAAAGAGGAACGCTGCATTTGCCATTATGGATAGGGCTATGGGCAGTTTGGGTGAACCTTGCAAAAGCCTGCTGGAAGGTTATTATATCCAGAAGAAAGACATGCAGCAACTGGCGGAAATGTTTGGCTACACAAATGCCGACAATGCCAAAAACCAGAAGTATAAGTGTTTGATGCGTTTAAAAAAGTTGTTTTTTTCTCAATATAATATCGGCGAGTGATGAACATGGACGACATTTTACTGCAGGAGGCGATTGAAAGATACCTAGCCAATCAGATGCCGGAAGCGGAGCGTGCTTATTTTGAGCAACTGCGAACCAGCACCCCCGAAATAGACCAAATGGTGGTAGAACATGCCATGTTTCAGCACGAAATGGACTTTTACACCCAGCGCCGCAATATTAAATCGCAGTTACACGATGCCCATGCGAAATTATTGCAACAGGGCAACATTCAAAATGGCACCGCCGTAACAACCGGTGGTAAACTGATTCAAATCTTCCATAAATACAAACGCGTTACCAGCATTGCTGCTGCCGTGGGTGGTTTTATTGCCCTGGTTATTAGTGGACTGGTGGTTTATTTCTCGCCGGTTAACCAAAACCAGTTGGTTCAGTTAAGTAAAGACATAGAAGTAATCAAGCGTAACCAGCAATACCAGGGTAGTTTATTGAATGAAGTAAAGAGTAAGATTCCGGAAAATGCCAAGTTAGTGGCGGGTGGTACCGGATTTTTGCTTGACACCCATGGATATTTGTTAACCAATGCCCACGTTTTAAAAGGTTCAGGAGCTGTTGTAATTAATAGTAAGGGTGAAGAATTTAATGCCGACATCCTGCACATTGATAATCTGCGCGATTTGGCGGTTTTAAAAATCCACGACTCCGAATACAACGCACCCCGTGCTCTCCCCTACAGCATCCGCAAATCAACAATTGATCTAGGAGAAGAAATTTTCACCTTGGGCTATCCTCGTAATGATATTGTTTATGGCGAAGGCTACCTTAGCTCGCGCACCGGTTTTAATAGCGACTCCCTTACCTACCAATTGCAAATCAGCGCCTATCCGGGTAACTCGGGAGGCCCGGTATTTAACCGCCAAGGCGAAATCGTTGGGGTACTCAGCACCCGCCAGGCACAAGCCGAAGGGGTTGCCTTCGCAGTTAAATCTGGCTATATCTATACCATGCTGGCCGATACGAAAGCCGAAAAAATAAGCGGCATGGAAAAAATCAAACTAAATCAAAAGTCCAGCCTGCGCGGTGTTGAAAGAAAAGACCAGATTACGCGTATCGAAAATTGCGTATTCTTTGTAAAAGCTTTCAGCAAATAATTTCTTTCTAATAAGTTACACAAAGTAGCTGCCTTTCCATGCATCCACCTTTGGCGAAAAAATTTATGCCCATAAATTAGAAGGGTAAACACCTGCATCTACCAATTGATTAATGCTATTTTGCACGCCGGGGGCATCTTCCTGATAAGTTACACCAAACCAATGAGCATTGGTAGGTATCACCTGCACCACCCCTTTTTGTTGCTGTATAAAGTTTTTGGTGGCAGTAGGCAGATAAAATTCCGATTTTAATTCGTTTCCTTGCGCCTCTAAGAATTCACGGAAACCGATTTCGCAAAAATCAACAAAACCAGGGGCATAGCATAAAAAATTCATACTCACCATGCAATTTTCCGGTAATGGATGTTCCCCGGCAGCATCTTGGTAAACAATTACCCCGGCATTGTTGCGCACGATACTCGTTCTTTCATTAATATCCGTTAAATATCCCGCATCATTTACAGCACAAACACCTCGGCTAACGGTACCATTATCACTCAAGGTATTTTGCAGTGCATACCCAATGATAGAATAGGTTTGTTCGTTACAGATTTGGGTTAAAAAAACGAATGCCTTTGCAAAAGCATCTCGCCCATAAAAGTCATCAGCATTAATGATGGCAAAGGGTTCTTGAATATGTCCTTTGCAGCAGAGCAACGCGTGGGCAGTTCCCCAAGGTTTGGTTCTTTCTTGGGGTATGGCGAATCCTTCGGTAAATGACTGTAACTCCTGAAACACATAATCAATGGCTATTTCCCCTTGAATTTTTGGTTCAATCATTTGGCGGAAATCTTCGAAAAAATCTTTCCGAATGATAAACACCACTTTTCCAAAACCCGCGTGAATGGCATCATAAATAGAATATTCCAAAATAGTTTCTCCGGAGGGTCCGAAAGACTGGGTTTGCTTTCTGCTTCCATATCGGCTGGCCATACCGGCTGCCAGAATTACCAGGGTAGGTTTCATGGGCTGGTTTTATCTTTACATTGTGCGAGCACGAAACTAAAGATAATCGCTCTACCTGCCAACAATCCCTGATTAACAAATGATAGATTTTAATCCATCTATACAACCATTACGCTCGTTTTTCTCCAAAGGCCCGGAGGTAGATGTATTAAATTTGCAGCAATTGCATCCGGTGGTAAGTGGAAACAAATGGTATAAGCTTCGTTTTTATTTGCAGGAAGCCTCCACCCAGGGCTATCTCCGTATCATCACCCGGGGGGGCGCCTATTCGAACCACATTGTTGCCGCGGCCTGGGCAGCCCGTGATAATGGGTTGGAAAGTATAGGGATTATTAGGGGGCAAGCACCTGCCCAACTATCCCCAACCCTGCGAGATGCCCAATCGTACGGAATGCAGCTTTATTTTACCAACCGCAGCGAATTTGCTCAATTCAGGCCACCCGAAATGGATGCACCCGATAGTTACTACATTCCCGAAGGTGGCATCGGTCCGTTAGGGATTCGGGGTGCTGCAGCCATACTAACCGGAAGAGACTATGGTTCGTATACACACATAGTTGGTGCGTGTGGAACAGGAACCATGATAACGGGATTGGCAATGTCGGCACTTCCCCATCAACAAGTAGTGGGCATTTCGGTACTTAACAATGCACCCTCTCCACTTACGGAAATAAAGCAATGGATGAAAAACCAATCTTACCGCCCGTTACCAATTATACTTCATTACCCCTATGGCGGTTATGCCAAACTACATCCGGCCGTTTTACAAACGATGCATTCCTGCTGGATACAAGAGCAGTTACCTCTCGATTTTGTGTATACAGGTAAAATGTTTACGGCTATAAAAGAATTGATAGCGCAGCGCTATTTTAAAGAGAATGCCAGGATACTACTAATACACAGCGGCGGGTTACAAGGAAACCGTTCTTTGCCAGCAGGCAGTTTACCCTTTTTATAACGTGTACCCGCTTATCTTTGTAAGATGAAAACAATAAAAAAGGGATGCTCTCTTTTTATTTGGAGTTGGCTAACCGGATTTCCAGTTACCGGAAACAGTAAAGCAATTAACAAGTATTCTTTTGATAGTAATGCGAACTCGCTAACACGCACGCCCCTTCAAACGCGCACCGGTAAAGGGAAATACACGATTTATAAAAATAATCAACTCCTTTTCACTTTACACGAAAAAGCGTTCAGACAGTTTAGAGATTCCATTGCCTTACAAACAAAAGATACTTTATTTACCGCCAGTGATGGCAAAGTGGTTATTCACCCTTATCGCGGATCCACTTCCCCCGCTACAATCAATAAGAATAATCCACCAATGGTATTTACCGACAAAAAAGGCTATGTAAATCTACGCTTGCCCAATGCCCTATATTTTCGGTACCAGATCCGATTTTTCTCTGAACCCAATCAGTTACTGTTTTCGATACAATTCCCTAAAGAAGAAAACCTGATTTTAGAAAAATCGAATTTTTTCCGTTCAGGATGGTTCGAATATGAGGTTTGGCAGAACGATGAATTAAAAGAAAAGGGACGGATTTTTTTACCCAAATAGTTTAACTGCAAATACTATTTACGCTTACCTCAGTTACTAGTTTACAGCCAAATACCTGCTCAAAATGCTTTTTAAGTAACTCTTTTACTTCTGCCATAGAAATTACCGATGCTAGTTCTTTTTGAAGGGAGGTAACCTGTTTATTTTCTATTCCACAGGGAACAATCCCCTCAAAATAACCAATATCGGTATTCACGTTAAAGGCAAAACCATGCATGGTTATCCAGCGACTGCACTTTATACCGAGGGCACAAATTTTTCTTGCTTTTCCGGGAATGTCTGCATCCAGCCAAACCCCCGTTTCTCCCTTACTTCTTCCTCCGGAAATGCCATAATCGGCCAGGGTTAAAATAATCACTTCTTCTAAACTGCGTAAATACCAGCCCAAATCGGGTTTCATTTTTTCGAGGTCTACAATCGGATAGCCCACTACTTGTCCAGGTCCATGAAATGTTATATCCCCCCCTCTATTAATATGAAAGAATTCGATATTGCGCTCTTTCCTTTCCTCCTCTGTAAACAATAAATTACTGATTTTACCACTTTTCCCAAGTGTATAAACAGGTGGGTGTTCTACCAATAGCAAATGGTGTCGAGTAGATTCGGCCTTCCCCTGGGCCTTCAGTTGTGTATTTTGTTGCAGTAATACTTCTTGGTAATCCCATACAGTTCGGTATGACTGATAACCTAGGTCTTCGAAAAAAACTTCTGCTAACATGAAGTAAAATTACAGCTAATTACGGCAATCTGTGCGGTTGATTACGCGTTCTGAAGCCAAAGATGCAGGCAGAAAGGAGTACTTTTGTGGTATGACAGATGATTTGGAATTATTACCCGACGAGCCTTCGGAAACCTTATACGAACGAAGGGCCTTTATTGTAGATAAAGGGCAGGAGCCGGTACGCATAGATAAATGGGTTCAAAAACACCTAGAAGGGGCAACCCGGAATAAGGTACAAAAGGGGATTGATGCGGGGTTTTTAACTGTAAATGGTAAAATAGTTAAAAGCAATTACAAGATAAAGCCCGCTGATGAAATTATTTTACTAAGCCTGATAAACCCCGAACATACCGTACTGAAAAAGGAGCCGATTCCCCTGAATATTGTGTATGAAGATGATGCCCTGATGGTACTGAATAAACCGGCCAATATGGTGGTGCATCCCGGTGTGGGCAACTATAGCGGAACCTTGTTGAATGGGGTTGCCTATTACATAGATCAGCAGCATCCGGGCATTGATGAAGATACATTGCCCAGGTATGGACTGGTACACCGAATAGATAAAAATACTACCGGATTGATTGTACTAGCCAAAACAGGAGAAGCCGCTGCCCATCTGGCCAGGCAATTTTTTAATCATACTGTACAAAGAAAATATGTGGCCGTAGTTTGGGGGGATGTTACAGAAAATGAAGGTACCGTTACCGGGCACATTGCCCGCCACCGGCAACACCGGAAAATGTTTGATGTGTATCCGGATGGAGATACCGGAAAACATGCCATTACCCACTACCGGGTTCTGGAGCGCTTTCACTATGTTACACTGGTAGAATGTGTATTGGAAACAGGCAGAACGCATCAAATTCGGGTGCATATGAAACATATTGGCCACACCCTTTTTAACGACTGGGAATATGGCGGAGATGCCATTTTAAAAGGAACGATTTATCAAAAATATAAGCAGTTTGTACAAAATTGCTTCGAAATTTGTGCGCGCTGTGCCCTGCATGCCCAAACCCTGGGATTTATTCATCCGGTTACCGGCAACCCCTTATATTTTGAAGCACCCCTTCCCCCAGATATGCAACAACTTATAGAAAAATGGCGGGGTTATGTAAAAGCAATCAGCCCCCGAGAAGAATAAGGAACATCCGATTCTACGGTCAATAACAAATAAAATGTAAAAAAGCCCAGAATCAACTGTTTGGTATTGTATTTGCAACCCTTTGATTGCCTATTTTTACCATTGAATTGAACCATTCTGAAGAAATTCCTGAAGATATTACGTAGAACCCTCCTGGGGATAGTTGCGCTACTTGTGGGCCTGTTAATTGCCTTGCAAACCAATTATTTTCAAAACAAACTGATTGGGTGGGTAACCAACTTCCTTTCGAAAGAACTGAAAACCGAAATCAGCATCCAACACATTAGTTTAGCCCTTTTTAACAAAGTGAACCTGGAGGGTATTTTAATCCGCGATCAACAAAAGGATACATTGCTTTATGCCGGACAACTGAAAGGTAGAATCACCGACTGGTTTTTTTTGAAGGATAAAATTGAGTTAACGTATTTAGGACTAGAGGATGCGCGTATTTTTTTACACAGAAAAGACAGCAACTGGAATTATCAGTTTTTGGCTGACTACTTCTCATCAACTGATACCACCCCCAAGAATAAGAAACCTATCAATTTACAGGTTCGTAAAATTGATATTAAAAGGTTACAACTTGTGCAGGATGACAGATGGGTGGGAGAAAGAATGGTTTGGAAGTCGAGGGCGCTGCTGGTAGATATCGACAAGACCGATTTGGCAAAAAATGAATTTATCATTCAGTCCATTTATTTGGATCAGCCTTTTTACCAATTACAAAATCTGGAAGGCCTCCGACCTCCGCGCCCCAAAGCCTTACCGGTTACAAAAGATTCCGGCATGTATTTTAATGCGGCTAATCTTTTATTGCAAGTTAAAAACCTGAAAATCGTTAACGGAAGTGTATGGATAGATAATGATTTGAATAAACCGGAAAAAGGCTTTGATGAGGCACATATTGATATGTCGCAACTGAATGGAGAAATTGTGAATCTGCAATTTATAAAAGATACCCTCAAAGCCGGCATTCAGTTATCGGTTAAAGACCGAAGCGGCTTTGAACTAAAACAATTAAAAACCAATTTCCGATTAACGCCACAGATTATGGAACTGGCCGAACTGGATTTGGTTACTGCTAAAAGTCATCTGCGTAATTACTACGCCATGAAGTTTACAGACTTTACTGAAGACTTCTCGCATTATATTTCGAAGGTTACGATGGTGGCCAACTTTACCCAGTCGAAAGTACATACAGATGATCTTGCCTATTTTGCACCGGAGTTAAAAGATTTGCATACTGCACTCACCGTAAGTGGACAGTTTTCGGGAACCGTAGAAGATTACCGGGTGAATCAGTTGAAAGTGCAGGCAGGAACCAATACCTATTTATCGGGGAATTTGCAAATGAAAGGGCTGCCGGATTGGGGCAAAACGAAATTTTTATTAAAAAACGGATTACTAAAAACTACTGCGTACGATTTAGGTTTATTTATCCCTTCCCTAAAAAATATAAAAGAACCCAATTTACCTGCCTTAGGTGAAATAATTTACCGGGGAGACTTTTCGGGTGATAAAGAGAAATATACTACGGCAGGTTCGTTTAGCACCCGTCTAGGAGGATTAGTGTCGAATTTGCAATTAACTATTCCCTCCAAAGGAGAACCCATCTACCAAGGGAACCTGGAAACAGTTCGATTTAACCTAGGGAAATTTGTGGGCGACTCCAGTATAGGGCTGGTAAATTTTAAAGGGAAAATAGATGGCAGTAGTTTCAATTTTACAAAACTAAGAACTACGCTAGAGGGGGATATTTCTTTGTTAACGTATAATGGGTATCCTTATACGAATATCACTTTGAATGGAACCCTGCAAAGAAGATACTTTAACAGTGAACTAAAAATCAATGATCCCAACTTGGATATTACCAGTTCGATGGAGATTGATTTTACCAAAGAATTACCCCGCATCAACGTGGTAGGAGACCTGGTACATTCTAACCTGCAAGCCCTGCATTTTACGGATAGGCCTATTCAGGTAACCGGATTGCTTGACTTAAACTTTAGCGGTTCTAATATTGATAATTTTGCGGGCTCTGCTAAATTTTTAAATGCCAACCTGAAAGATGATCAGGTAAACCTAAATTTTGATTCACTCACGCTACAATCTAGTTACGCAGATTCTATCAAGTTGATTCATTTAAGCAGTAATGAATTTGATGGTACTTTATTAGGCAAATTCAGTATCCTCGATTTGCCTGCCAGTATAGTTAGCTTTTTGGCCAATTATTATCCCGCCTATATAAAACCACCCAAATCAGTACCCAAGAATCAGCAATTTAGCTTTGTAATTAACACCCGCAATAATTTTGAACCCTACATCAAACTGCTGATGCCGAAAAGTGGCGGGTTTAATAATGTAGTAGTTTCTGGCTCTGTTGATACTCGCATGAACAAAATCAGGATGGATGCCCGGATACCTTATGGTATAATAAATGATATCCGTTTTGCGGGATTGGATATGTTTGGGAATGGCAATAAGGATACGCTCTCGGTAAATGCCTCCATAAACAGCATTCAACTGAACGACAGTTTACATTTACCCGATACCCGTTTAAAAATCACTTCCCATAACGACCATTCCGTTGTTTCACTCAGAACCAGTGCCGATATCACTTTAAATGATGCGGATATTTTAGCGGATGTATTTACACTAACAGATGGAATAAGTGTACGTTTCCGACCTTCTTCCTTTGTATTGAATGAGAAAAAATGGATTATAGAAAAAGATGGAGCGATTTCAATCAGAAATAAACAGGTGAATGCCCAACAACTAAAACTTACACAGGGCTTTCAGGAGATATCCCTGCAAACCGACGAAAAAAATGGCCATACCAATAACTTAGCTGTAAACTTGAAAAATGTTATCCTAGGAGATTTGAGTTCACTTTTTTTTCAAGATCCGAGATTGGAAGGGATTACCAGTGGAAACATTTATCTGAACGATTTTTTCAATCACTTTACTGCCAATGCAGACATAAAAGCCGAACAGTTTCGCATGAATGACGATTCAATCGGACAGGTAAATATAACTGCCGCATACGACCAACTGAGCGGAAACCTTCCATTCACCGTTTCGTCTCCCAATCCGGATTATCGTTTAAAGGCAAGTGGACAGTATAATGTAAAAGACAGTACTTCTCAGCAATTTTATACAGACATTGATTTGACTGACACCAAAATAGACATGCTGCGTTATTTTTTATCTGACTTATTTTCTGACATAACGGGAAAAGCAAGTGGCCAGCTGAAAATTAGTGGTGATGTAAATTCGCCGAGTTTATTAGGGAATATTCAATTGAAAAAAGCCGGCATGAAAGTGAATTATACCAAGGTATATTATTCAATAGATTCCGCCAATATCAGTTTTACGGAAGAAGGGATAGATTTTCACCGGTTTAACATTTACGATAAATACAAAAATACCGGGGTAGTGGCAGGCAAACTACTAGAAAAGGGATTCAGTAATATGGTATTTGATTTTGACTTATCTACCAACAAACTACTATTGATAGACACTAAGGCAACGGATAATAGTATGTTTTACGGGAAAGCGATTGGTAAGGCCAGCCTAAAATTTAAGGGGCCGGAGAGTAAGTGTACTATGACGATTGTAGCGGAGTCGAACGACAGTTCACACATTTATATTCCCAATTCGGTGAGTAAAGAAAGTGGATCTGCCGACTTTATAGTATTCAGAGAATATGGAACTGAATTAATACAAGAGAAGCCCAAGAGTAATTTTAATTTAAATGTAGACCTAGATATAACTGCTACCAACCTGGTAAATATAGATGTGATTTTAGATGATTTAACAGGTGACGTAATTAAGGCAGTTGGTAATGGAAAATTAAAAATTAAGGCGGGGTCAACTGAGCCGCTTTCAATTAGGGGTAGATATAATATCGAGAAGGGGAACTATGATTTTAACTTTCAGTCATTGGTGCGTAAACCCTTTATGCTACTACCCGATGCCGGCAATTTTATTGAATGGACGGGCGATCCCTTTAAAGCAGATATGCACATTGATGCCCAGTATATTGCTGAAAGAGTAAGTTTGAGTGATCTGGTAAGTTCATTAAATATGAGCAGCACAGTTAAGGGCTATCGGGGAGATGTATATGTGATAGCTATGCTACGTGATAAATTAACCGGCCCCGACATTAAGTTTAAAATCGATTTTCCGCAGGGTAGTCCGGTAAAAACGGATAACGAGTTCAATGCTTTTTTAAAGCGACTAGAAAAAGATCAGAATGAAATTTTAAAGCAGGTAGCTTTCTTAATTGCGCTCAATAGTTTTGCCCCGGCGGAAGTAAATACAGGTGGCTATAACCCCTACTCTATCACATCTCTGGTAGGCAATACCATAACACAGGTATTAACCAAAGCCGTAAATAAAATATTTTCTAACTTTCTATACTCCGTATTTAAAGACAAGAGTTTGCGATTTGATATGGGAACCAGCATGTATAGCAGCAGTAGTTTGTCTAGCCCGGGCACAGAAGTGTCTGCTGCCGATAATAATCGGGTAGATAGAACCCGGGTAGACCTCCGACTGGCGTATGCATTTAACAACGATAACATTATTGTTACGGTAGGTAGCGATATTGATATCAATATGGGCACTTCTACTTCTGTTCAGAATAGCAATACGCAATGGTTACCTAATCTTAATATTGAATTTGTATTATCGCAAGACAGAAAGCTTCGCCTGATAATATTCAACAAAACAACGTTGGATGTAAGTTTTGGCAGGAGAAATCGCCAGGGTGTGAGTATAACATACCGGAAAGATTTTGACAAATTATTTGGAGATAAGCCCAAAGAAATCAAGGCTCCACCTCCTCCCGACAAAAATTAATTGCTTATCAAACACTAGCACGTTGTAATAACCAGCGAACAGCTAACTCATATCCTGCCATACCTAAACCAGTAATAGTTCCGGCTGCTTTTGCGGACACATGAGATATTTTTCGAAAATCTTCCCGAGCATGCACATTGCTGATATGCACTTCCACAACCGGAACGCCTATAGCAGCCACTGCATCTCCAATAGCAATAGAAGTATGGGTATACGCCGCGGGATTTAACACAATACCCTGTGCGCTGGTACCAGCTTGCTGCAGAGCGGTAACCAATTCCCCTTCTACATTCGACTGAAAATAGGTAAAAACTACCTGTGGAAATAACAGAGCCAGTTGCTGATAATACTCATCAAAGGTTTGCTGTCCGTAAATACCCGGTTCTCGTTTACCCAACAGATTCAGGTTAGGTCCGTTTATAATGGCTATAGTCATACCCTACTTTTAACGAAGGTAAGGAAAATGTAAAACTGGTATATGGCAATTACCAACCTCCCCCCAGAGAGCGATACAGATTAACAACGGCATTTAGTTGTAATTGGAATGTGGCCGATGCTTGTAATTCGGCATCGAGTAAATTCGTTTCCTGAATAAGCACCTCTAAATAAGAAGTATAGCCATATTCGTATCTAGCTTTTGAGAGTACCAGGGCTTTTCGGGCTGCGATAGCCTGTTGCTGGCGTAACTGATATTCTTCGCCTGCGGTGTGATATTGGTTGATAGCCACATTTACTTCCCGGAAAGCGTTTAAAAGGGTTTGTTCGTATTGATATACGGCTTCTTTTACTTTTTGTGATTGGATGGCCACTCGCCTTTTGTTTTGTCCATTGGCAAAAATAGGACCCACTAAGGAAGCCAATCCGATAGCAGCAAATCCATCTCCTGAAATGAGGGTTGCCAGCTGAGGGCTAGCAAAGCCTAGTAATCCTGTTAAAGTGATGGATGGATAGAGGGTAGCCTGTGCAATACCCAATCTGGCGAGGGTTGCCTGAAAGCTAGCTTCCGCTGCTTTTACATCGGGGCGGCGCAGAAGAAGTTGAGAAGGCAATCCAACCGGAATGGTAGGCACCAGTTGTTGCTCCATGTGGGCTATTCCTCTTCGGATAGAGTCGGTTAATACCTTACCAGTTAATAATGCTAATGCATTTTCTACCTGATATATTTGGCGCTTAAAAGAAGGGATAACAGCAGCTGCAAAAAGTTCCTGTTGTTGTGCCTGCAGCTGATCAAGTTCAGGGGCATAGCCTTTGGCAAATCGTTCTGCATTGATGCGGGTAGATTCTTTTCTGCCCTCTAATGTTAGTCGGGCTATATCTAAGCGATTATCCAGATCGCGCAATAAAAAATAATTAGCAGCTACCTCTGCCACGATGCTGGTAGCGAGTGCTTGTCGGGTATAATCGGTGGAGAGCAAATCCTGCACGGCTGCCTTACTACCATTTTTTAGACGACCCCAAATATCGGGTTCCCAGCTAACGGTGCCAAAGGTTTTATATACGCCTCCATTGATGCCGGCTGCTGCCCGTTGAGCATCAACACCTACCTGTCCGGCACCTACCTGTGCCGAGTACCCTACCGAAGGATATAGCGCCACGCGGGCATTTTCAGCGAGCAGCCTGGCTTGTTCTACCCGGGTGGCAGCTGCCAGTAAGTTGCGATTGCTGTCGAGTGCCTGCCTGATTAATGTCTTAAGGGCAGTATCTTGATATACATCCCACCACTGAATGAGGGAGGAAGTGTCTACCTGTGTTCCCTTCCAACCAGAAACAGATGTAAATGCTGTAGGTAACGATGTTGCAGAACGTTGATAATTTCCTTGTATGGCGCAACCGGCCAGTGAGGAAACGAATGCAACTATTACAATTGTTTTATGGGTAACTAGTCTCATGCGGCATCATTCGTTAATGGTACTGATGTAGTTGTTGACTTTTTCCTTTCAATCATCACAAAAAAAGCAGGTATCAGTATCACACCAATAATCGTAGCTACCACCATTCCGCTAAATACTGTTGTACCCATTACTTTGCGTGCTTCGGCACCTGCACCACTGGCCCGCATTAGAGGAATTACTCCCAGAATAAATGCGAGGGAGGTCATTAATATTGGCCGAAATCGTAATCTCGCTCCTTCCAATGCTGCTTCCAAGGCTGGCATGCCTTCTTCCATTTTCATTTTCGCAAACTCCACAATTAGAATGGCATTTTTGGCATTCAATCCAATTAACATAACCAATCCAATTTGTGCAAACACATTATTCACATAAGTTGTAGCAAAAAGGCCCCCTATAAATAATCCTAGTAAGGCGCCCATCACTGCCCATGGAGTTCCTAACAATACACTAAACGGCAATTTCCAGCTTTCATATTGAGCTGCAAGAATTAAGAATACAAATAACAGTGCCATTCCAAAAACGGTTGCTCCTTTTCCGGCAGATTCTCTTTCCTGAAAAGAAGTGTTACTCCATTGATACCCCATACCAGCCGGGAGCACTTCTTTTGCCACTTCTTCCAACGCATCCAGGGCCTGTGAAGAGCTATATCCCGCAGCCGGTTGGCCACCCACTTCTGCTGCCCGCATAAGGTTAAAGTGATTAGTATAAGCAGGACCAGTGGTATCAGTAACTTTTACCAGGGTTCCTAAAGAAACCATATTTCCGGAGGGTTCTCTCACAAAATATTGCGTAAGGTTATCGGGTTGAGATCGATATTCGGTTTCTGCCTGTAGGTAGGTTCGGTATTGCCTGCCATAGGCATTAAAATTATTGATAAAGGCGCCTCCCATATAAGCAGATATAGCTCCATTTACCTCCGAGAGCGGGATACCCATTTTTTGTACTTTTTCTTTATCTACCTGAATCATTTTTTGCGGCACATTGGCGCGATAAAGCGTATTTATAGAAGCAATCTCTGGTCGCTTGGAAGCTGCCGCAATAAACTTTTGCGTTTGTGCTGCCAGATATTGAGGCGTATTACCGCCCTTATCCTGAATCATCATGGTAAAACCCGAACCGGAACCAAGTCCCTGAATAGGGGGTGGTCCAAAAGCGAGGGCAGTGGCTTCGGAAATACCAACGGATAATTTTTTATTCAGCTCCTTTATTAACTGAGCGGCTGTTTTCTTTCTTTCGTGCCAAGGACGTAAGCTAACAAAAACCATGGCTGCATTAGAAGAAGCAGTTCCGGAAAGCAAACTGAAACCATTAACCGTGGTATAAGTTGAAATCTCCTCTATATTTTTACAGATTTCTTCCACTTTTTTTGATACAGCATCTGTGCGCTGTTTAGAAGCTGCATCGGGCAACTGTATGCCTATCATACAATATCCTTCATCTTCTTCGGGCACAAATCCACCGGGAACCGATTTGCCCAAAATAACGGTAGCCGCTATTATCAACAAAAGCATACAACCCGTAAAAACCAGTTTGCGTGCTGCAAAGCCGGCAACTTTGATGTATTTTCCGGTAAACGAATCAAAGAGCCTATTAAATCCATCAAAAAATCGGTCTAAGGCATTCTTTTTACCTGTCTTTTTAGGTTTCAACAAAATGGCCGCCAATGCAGGACTCAACGTAAGTGCATTGAATGCAGAAAAGGCTACTGAAATTGCAATGGTAATGGCAAATTGTTGATATAATCTACCGGTAATTCCTCCCGACATCGCTACGGGAATAAATACGGCACAAAGAATCACAGCAATCGCAACTACCGGTCCTCCTACTTCCTTCATGGCCTTTCGGGTAGCTTCTTTGGGGGATAATCCATGCTCCATTTCATGTATCACTGCCTCAACTACTACAATAGCATCATCCACTACCAAACCAATTGCCAACACCATACCCAACAAGGATAATTGATTTACAGAAAATCCGAGCAATGGAAAAACAATAAATGTACCAATCAATGAAACCGGAACCGTAAGCAAGGGGATAAGGGTTGCCCGCCAGTCTTGCAAAAACAGGAACACCACCAAAATCACCAAAATAACTGCTTCCAATAATGTATGCAGCACTTCTTCAATTCCTACAGTGATGGCTTCTGTGGTGTCGAGACTAACCTTATAATCGAGTCCGGCCGGAAACTCTTTTTTTAATTCTTCAATTTTCGACTTCACTTTTTCAGCAACTTCCAAACCATTGGCACCGGGTATTTGGTAGATGGCCAACGCGGCACAGGGGGTACCATTTAAATTACTTGATAATCCATACGATTGTAAACCCAACTCTATACGAGCCACATCTTTTAATCGAACCTGACCTCCATTGCTATTGGATTTCAGTAAAATATTACCGAACTCTTCTTCGGAATTTAATCGTTGTTGTAAGATGGCAGTATAGGTATTTTGATTACCGGGTAGGGCAGGTTCATCTGCAAATGTTCCACCGGGAACAATGGTATTTTGTGCACGTATGGCACTAATCACATCGCCAGGAGTAAGGTTAAGTTTGGCTAGTCGATCAGGTTTCACCCATACCCGCATAGCATATTCCGAACCACCCATTACCGAAACATCTCCCACCCCCTTAATTCTTTTTAGTTGGTCGATCAGATTTATGTAGGCGTAGTTATTAATAAAACTTCCATCGAATTGCCCATTGGGGGAATAAAAAGAAAACAGCAATAATGGAAAGGTGAGCGATTTTTTTACATTCACGCCTAAGTTGATTACTTCGGGCGGCAAGAAAGGGTTGGCACTGGATACCCGATTTTGAGTAAGCATATTGGCATTATCCAGCTGGGTACCCACATCAAAGGAAACTTGCAATTGCATAATGCCATTGTAGTTTACCGACTTCATATACAGCATATTTTCTACCCCATTCACCTGTTGTTCTATGGGAGTAGCTACCGTTTTTTCTATATCCACCGCATTGGCACCTGTATAAGCTGCACTAATTTGAACCATAGGGGGAGTAATTTCCGGGTATTTAGAAACCGGAATTCCCTGCAGGGTTAACAAGCCCATAATCACTATCAAAATTGAAATGACCATGGCAAAGATGGGACGTCTTATAAAAAACTCACTCATAAATACCGCTATTAGGGAGGTTTATCGGGGAAGTGTAGAAGTATAGTTCCAAGGGAAATCTACCGGCTTTACTTTGCTATTAGGTTTAACACTCGCATTACCCACAATGGCTACTTTGTTACCGGCCTTCAATCCCTCGGAGATTATCCAATTGGCGCCAACCCGCATCCCCGGCTTAATTAGGGTGGGTGCTACCGTACTGCTGTCCGTTAGCAATAAAACCTGATACATATTTTGTAAAGCAATCACTGCCTGTTGTGGTATAAGAATCGCATCCTGAAAAAGTCCGGTTTGCATACGAAGTTTAACATATTGCCCGGGGCGGAGGATGCCCAGTGGATTATTGAAAATTGCCTGAACGATTATAGAGCCTGTTGCCGGATCAATTTCCCGATTGGCCAAATCAATGGCACCCGTTTCTGTATATTCAGTACCATCACTCAACAATAATGTTACAGGTCGGGAAACCTCCAGAGCATTTTTTTTCTTTTCGGCTACAGATTTCAGGTAGGTTAAAAATTCTGCTTCCGTTACAGAGAATCGTACCCGAATTTTGTCTGTATTAGATACCGTATTTAATGCGCCGGCTCCCATTCTGCCTACATAATCCCCTATCTGGTATTTGCTGATACCGATATAGCCCGAAACGGGTGCGGTAATTCGGGTATAGCTTAATTCTATCTTACTATTTTGAAGGCCAGCTTTTGCAACTTCCAATTCGGATTTGGCTGCATCATATGCGGCACGGGCTGCATCTAAATCTCTTTTACTTAGCGCATTCATTGCAGTAAGTGGTTCTACCCTTTCCAGATCCGACTTTGCCTTTACCAGCTGCGTATTTACCTGTGCAAGCCGGGCATTCGCAGCATCAATACGGGTTTGTATCGGCTGATCGTCGATGGTATACAATAGTTGGCCCTGCTTCACAAATGAGCCTTCTTTAAAATGAATGCCGGTAATCCAACCATCTACCCTAGATTGAATGGCAATATCTGCCTTACCATAAGTTTGGCCAACATACTCTTTTATAACGGGCACAGAAGCTACCCCTACACTCACCACGTTCACATCGGGAACCGGCTTTTGGGTTGGAGGAGCAGGTTGATTGCAGGCAAAACAAATTACCATTACCCCCATAAAAGTGATAGAAGAAAATTTCATGATCGGATTAATAGAAATGAACAATAGCAATAAAGCTAATAAAATTGTGGCACAGAACAGCAAAAAATGCTTACGGCATTCACTTTTGCATCAGCTGAATAAAATCATCAAACAGATACCGGCTATCGTGCGGGCCGGGGGTACTTTCGGGGTGATATTGCACGCTAAAAGCCGGCTTCGATTTCATGCGTATCCCTTCGATGGAATCATCATTCAGGTTCACATGGGTTACTTCCACATCGGGATGCTGCCGAACCGCTATAGGGTCAACCCCAAAGCCATGGTTTTGTGTAGTAATCTCGCATCTGCCGGTAATGATATTTTTCACCGGATGGTTGAGTCCGCGGTGACCGTGGTGCATTTTAAATGTTGGGATATTATTAGCCAGTGCCAGCAATTGGTGACCCAAGCAAATGCCGAATACGGGCAGGTTTTCGTGTAAGATGGCCTGAATAGTAGCAACTGCATAGGGCATGGCAGAAGGGTCGCCGGGGCCATTCGATAAAAAATATCCTTTAGGAGAAAATGCTTTTAATTTTTCAATCGGCGTTTTGGCTGGGAATACCCGCAAATGAGCGCCGCGGCTTACCAAACATGCCAAAATATGTTGCTTCACTCCAAAATCGAGCACAGCCACCTTAATCGGAGAAGCGGGATCTCCCAATTCATATTCTTCGGTAGTACTAACCGTACTAGCCAATTCTAATCCATCCATATCAGGTACTTCTTGTAAAGCAGCTGCTAGCGCAATAGGATCAGCTATGTCGGTAGAAATGATGCAATTCATGGCGCCCTTGGTTCTCACATGGGCTACCAATGCGCGGGTATCCACGCCCTCAATGGCAACTATATGATTCGCCAACAGGTAGTCGTGCAAATTTCCGGTAGCCTGCATTCGGCTAAACTGTTCTTCGAGATTTCTACCAATAAGGCCTCTGATTTTTACGGTTCCGCTTTCCACATCGGTGGGCTTTACCCCATAATTACCAATGTGCACATTATTCATAATTAACACCTGACCCGAATAACTAGGATCAGTAAATACTTCTTGATAGCCCGTCATGCCCGTATTAAAGCAAATTTCTCCGGTAGCTGTACCGGATTTGCCAAAGGAGCGTCCTTTAAAAAAATGTCCGTCGGCTAACAAGAGATAGGCAGGCTGAGCAGTAGAGGGCATATCGGGGATATATTAAGACTACAAAAAAAAGCTAAAGAAATAAGATTTCATGATAATTTTTCTCACACGTTACTTACAAAAAAAAAGGCAAAACCTTATGGGGGTTTTGCCTTAGTATTTTAACCAATTGCTTCACTATTCAGCAGGGTTTTCAGGGGTAGCTTCTTCTGCCTGAGCCGTAGGTTGTTCTGCCGGTGCAGCTGCTTCTTCCGTTGCCGCTTTTTTGGGCGCACGACCTCTACGCGTTTTCTTAGCCGGTTCAGCCGCTTTATCAACACCTTTTCCGTATATCTCGTTGAAATCTACCAGTTCAATCATGGCTTTCTCCGCATTATCACCGGGACGAATGCCCAGCTTTAGGATGCGAGTATAACCACCGGGACGGGAAACTACTTTCGGACCCACCACTGTGAATAATTCTTTAACAGCGGCTTTGTCTTGCAAATGACTGAAAACAACCCGATGTTGGTTCATGATTGTTTCCTTGTTGTCGGTTTTTTTAGTTTTGGTGATTAGTGGCTCTACATACGTTCTCAGGGCCTTGGCTTTTGCCAGGGTGGTTACGATGCGCTTGTGGGTAATCAGTTGACTAGCCAGGTTACTTAAGAGGGCACTGCGGTGGGCTTTCTTGCGGCCCAGTTTGTTTACTTTGTTTCCGTGGTTCATGACGTTACTTTTTATACTTCACACCGTGTCAGGAATTGTGAAGAGGTGATAGCGTATGCTATCTGGTTAAAAAAAAACTGCCACCTCCGGGGAGGGGCAGTGCTATTAATTATCGAGGTTATCTAATCCCAGTTTATTTAAATCCATACCGAAGCTCAATCCTCTTTCCGTTAACACTTGTTCAATTTCAGAAAGTGATTTCTGACCAAAGTTTCTGAACTTCATCAGGTCTTCCTGCTCGTATTGAACCAGTTCGCTGAGGCTATTGATTTTGGCAGCTTTCAGGCAGTTGAAAGCGCGTACCGAAAGATCGAGGTCTTCTAGCGGTGTTTTCAACACTTTACGTAACTGCAACACGTGCTCATCCACCACATCTTCTTTCTTATCTTCTTTATTATCGAAAGTGATGTTTTCGTCGGTGATGATCATCAGGTGCTGAATGAGGATACGGGAAGCTTGCTTAACAGCATCTTCGGGGTGAATGGTACCATCTGTAGCTACATCGAGGATGAGTTTTTCGTAGTCGGTTCTTTGTTCTACCCGGTAGTTTTCAATAGCGTACTTAACGTTTTTGATGGGGGTATGAATCGAATCGATAGCGATATATCCGAAAGCGGCATCTTTCACTTTATTTTCTTCTGCAGGAATATACCCACGTCCTTTACCGATGTGGAGTTCAATTTCCATTTTAGCAGAAGCATCCATAGTACAAATCACCAGATCTGGATTCATTACTTGGAAGCTTTGAGAATATTCACCAATCATGCCCGCTGTAAATTCAGTACGACCTTTAATAGTCAATACAATTCTTTCGGTAAGCACTTCATGATCAACATTTTTCTTAAACCGAACCTGCTTCAGGTTGAGGATCATTTCGGTAACGTCTTCTGTTACTCCTTTGATGGTAGCAAACTCGTGGTTAAGACCTTCAATTTTAACGCCTACGAGGGCATATCCCTCGAGCGAACTGAGCAATACCCGGCGAAGGGCATTACCCACTGTTAAACCAAATCCGGGTTCTAGAGGACGAAATTCAAATTGTCCTTCAAACTCAGTGGCTTTTTGTAAAACGATTTTGTCGGGTTTCTGAAAGCTTAATATGGCCATATTAATACTTGTTTATTTGTTTAATGGGGTAAATTTTATTATTTACCGGATGAGTTTAATTAGCAATCGCTGCAGCTTACAAGAGCTGCAACCAGTGACTTATTATTTAGAATACAATTCTACAATCAGCTGTTCTTTGATGTTCTCGGGAACATTCTCTCTCTCTGGGAAAGTAATAAATGTACCCTTCATTTCTGTTTCATTCCAATCGATCCAACCGAACTTAGGGTTTTTACCACGGCTCTTGCTGGTTACGGCAGAATTAACGGCACTTTTAGGGCGGTAGCCAATCACATCCCCTGGCTTACATTGGTAAGAGGGGATATTCATAACTTCTCCGTTAACGGTTACGTGTTTATGATTTACTAGCTGACGTGCTTCCGGACGACTGGCAGTTAATCCCATACGATAGATGGTGTTATCCAATCTAGCTTCCAGCAGTTTAATCAGGTTTTCACCGGTTACTCCTTTCAAACGCTGAGCTTCTTCAAAGGTTTTGCGAAACTGACGCTCTAATACACCATAGGTATATTTGGCTTTTTGTTTCTCGCGTAACTGGAGTGCATATTCACCCAGGGTTTTGCGTTTGCGGGCAGCACCGTGCTGACCGGGAGGATTGCTGTTCTTTCCCAGCCACTTTGCGTTGCCGAGAATAGGTTCTCCAAAAATGCGGGAGATTTTTGTTTTGGGGCCTGTGTAACGTGCCATAATATTAATTGATTTTTTAGTGTCGGCATTCAATCAAAAAATCTAAAATAGATTGAATACCCGGTTATGAAAAAACCGGCCAATGGCCGGCAGGTTAAACTCTTCTTTGCTTAGGCGGACGACAACCATTGTGTGGCAGGGGCGTAACATCCTTAATGGCAGTTATTTCGATTCCTGACTGTGCAATAGATCTAATAGCGCCCTCTCTTCCTGAGCCGGGTCCTTTAACAAATACATCTACCCGCTTTAAACCAGCATCCAAAGCTGTTTTAGCAGCATCGGCTGCGGCCATTTGGGCTGCATAAGGTGTATTTTTCTTAGAACCTTTGAATCCCATTTTACCAGCACTGCTCCAACTAATTACCTGTCCGGTTTTATTGGTAAAGCTGATAATAATGTTGTTGAAAGTAGCGGAGATACGAACTTCTCCGGTTGCATCTACTTTTACTACTCTTTTTTTAGCAACCGCTTTGGCGCTGTTTTGTGCTTTTTGTGGTTTTGCCATTTGTTTTTTTTGAGGTAATCGTTTATTAATTATTCCACCGTGGTGGAAACCTGTTCACTCTCCCTTCCGAAGAAGATCTAAGTAAAAAGGATTTGGGTTGCTAATCCGGCAGAACCGGGTTTAGCAGGTACAATTATTTTTTAGCTGCTTTCTTTTTACCAGCAACCGTTTTACGCTTTCCTTTACGTGTGCGGCTATTCGTTTTTGTGCGCTGACCACGAACTGGTAAACCTTTTCTGTGGCGAAGACCGCGATAGCAGGCAATATCTAACAAACGCTTGATACTCATAGACACTTCACTGCGCAAAGCACCTTCTACTTTAAACTCAGCATTAATGATGTTCCGGATAGCTCCTTGCTCATCGTCGTTCCATTGATTTACTTTTTTATTGTAATCAATGCCTGCTTTTGTTAAAATGTACTGAGCAGTTGAACGTCCGATTCCGAAAATGTAAGTCAGACCAATTTCTCCTCTTTTGTTTTTAGGAAGATCTATACCGGCGATACGAGCCATAGCGTGTATTTTGTTAAATGATGATACTTAATTGAATGATTACTTCAGCAAGCCTTTGCTTTCTAAAGAGATTATCCCTGACGTTGCTTAAAGCGGGGATTCTTTTTGTTGATAACGAACAACTTTCCTTTCCGCTTCACGATCTTGCAATCAACACTTCTTTTTTTAATGGAAGCTCTGACTTTCATAACAATAGTTTTTAATAATACGGTAGGCTTATGCCTGCTTATTTATACCTGAAAATAATTCTTCCCCGGGTTAAATCGTATGGACTCATCTCCACTCCCACTTTATCACCCGGCAGAATTCGGATATAGTGCATCCGCATTTTTCCGGAGATGGTAGCCAATATTTCATGGCCATTTTCTAACTTCACCCGGAACATCGCGTTACTAAGCGCTTCCAGAATAACGCCATCTTGTTTAATCAGTGGTTGTTTAGACATACAATTTTTGGGGCTGCAAAGATACGAAAGTAGGTGCAGATAAAGAAAAAAAGGTGTGTAAAAATCTCTTTTTTGTGGAAAAAAGGGCAAAAAAACACCTAAAATGGGTCACCTATGCCCCTTTTTTAGTTCAAAAGGGTAACCGGCAGGATTATTTCCCATCGATTTGCGCTGGCCGTGGGCTGAAATTCGGGTTGTAATAACCGGGAATAGCGGAACCCAACACTTACCGGCAACTGGTTCCACCAACGCGTGTCGAAATACCATTCGGTACCCACGGAATTGAAGGTTCGTTGCAAACCGGTTCGCCGGCTGATTCCGATGGTATGGTCGTAAAATATAGCAGAACGCACCCGAAGCAGGTAAACCACCTGTGCCCAACCTCTTTCGGGATAAGCAACCGGAAAATGATAGTTGATACCTCCCCCCAGTAAATCGGGATAATCAATTGCCTGATATCCCCGGGCAAAGGGAAATCGATTGGTAAAATAATATTGCTTAAGTGTATCCCGTGTTTGTGCAGCGGCGGTAATTACCCAATGATGAACCGGCGAAAAACCCGGTAACCAAACGGAACCCCTGGCCAGCCATTGGTAAGCTTGTTGGGGGGATGCCGATTTTTTATAGGTAATGGAAAAAGCATGGGCATAACGGGGAAATAGCTGTTGCCGGGTTTGTTGCACCTGGCTGGTATATTGCAGAGAGGATTCTACCGAAACCTGCTCGAAATTACTTAGCCATTTTTGGGCGGCGCCTGTATACTGTACCTGCCGGTAGTTAAGGGTAGATTGTAGGGTTACAAATCTGTACCGGTTACCACCCGAAAAGTTAAGCGGCAATCTACCACCTACATATGTATTCGTTTCTCGAAAGTTAACCAGGGTATCTGCATTAAAGCGGGCCGTTCGATGCCAGGTTTGCTGAATACCCACCAGAGGCTGCACATAGGTTCCTCCATATACACCATCATAACCTATCCGGTGGCTTCCTTCATTCTGATTATATACATATTGCAACTGATGCTGAAAAGTTTTCAATACATTTTCTCCATATATCGAAAAGCTATATTCAGGCATTTCGAAAAAAGGCCGCCAACTATGAAAATTAAATGGCTGCCAACTCTGCCGATACCTAGATACGGGATAATTGCCTGCAGGTAGGTGTTGTAACCATGTACGATTTTCTTTCTCATAGGGAAGGTTGTTATAAATAGTACTTATGGCATCTTCCGGTATAACTTTTTCCCAAAGGGGTTGTAAAATAGCCAACCGATGTCCATAACCCGTAAATACCGAAGCTATCAGCTGGTGGCTATTAAGTAATGCACCCTGATAGATGCCGGTGGTTGATCGGCTCAAACGATAAACAGAACCAGCATTCGGTAACAAGGCCCATAGTTCATCCTGTTGCTGATAGGTAGTGGTAAACAATAAGGTATCCGACTGCACCTGTAAATGGGCTATCACCCGGTTAGTTAGTGGCAATAACCATTTTACTGAATCTGCCGAACCGGGCACAATATCTACTATCGACATATACCCCCGACTATCCCGAATAGTGGCAAAAAAATGAGCCGAATTGGCAGCAAACCTGGGTTCTGAAAGTTGATAGCCGGGCATCCCCAACCGAAAAGTTTCTTTTCCGTCTTTTGTTAACTGCACAATCGAAGCCTCTTTACCGGGCTGTATTTCCGACACCAATATTTTGTTACCATCATCAGCAATATCCGGCGTTACCATTTTTACCCGCTTGCGTATGGTTGCTGTTTGTGCAGATTGGGTTGAAAGCACTACAATACGCGTATAGTCGTGATTACCCCATCTGAGATCGGGCTCTACAGCGGCATAGATAATTTTTCCATTTCGAAAAGTAAACGCATCATCCGATGCAATTTGGCGATTGGCCAAGAAGGTTTCCTTTCCATCAGCGGCTATCCGATAGAATGCAGGAATTGCCCGGTCGTTTTTTTTCAATACCCAAACAGAGGAATCATTTCCCTTTACAGGCAACATATACTCGGTTACGCCTTTTTCTGCAACAGCCGTAATCCAATGTAGTGAATCACTAGTTGGTTTATTCGTACGATAGTCATTAAAAGCAGCTGCCACAAATTTCGAAAAAGCCATGCCGGTTTGTTGCTGAATAGCATGCTGAAAAGGATAGAATACTCCCTTAAAAGCTGCAGCATTCTTACTTACCAACGGCCAGAATGAATCACCATATTGCTTTCTGCCAAATGCCACTAACAAATAGCCCAAGGCATAATAATCAGGCACATACTTTCGCAGCGACCCATTGCGTAAATAATCATACCTAACCGGAGGTTGTGTTGCCCACCAGGCAGGCAGTTGATTCATAAATCGGGGTAAGCTTCCTCTGCCCTGCTGAGAAAAGCGGGTTTCATTATCTACTGCCTCTCCCTCAAAAAACCAATCCGGCACTGATAACGCATTTGCCAACGCCTGTCCTTGTTCTCCCAGAACAATCCGGGCAAAACGAGAAAGTCCTGTATTCATGCGATTGTATTGTTGCACATGTTTCCATTCGTGTATTGCCAATAAATCGGTAAAACGATTGGCGCCTAAGGTAACTAATTGGCGGGGAGGGGTTATATACCATTCACTGCGCCATGGTGCTAATCCTACATATCCATTCGAAATCATAGTTTGGTCTCGAATCACTACATTAATTTTGTGATGCCGGCTGCTATCCTTTATTTGTAAGGAGTGAATTATGCCGGCAATTCTGTTGGCATCGGCACTATATCCTTCGGGGAAAATTATCCGTACGATATCTGTATTAACTTGTTGCCAGCGGAAGGAGGCCGGCGTTCCTCCGAATGGTTGGGCACTCACCCTACATGCAAAGCAGCAACTTACCGCTATCAACCAACCTCTCATACTGAACTTACCATTAATAAATGAAAAATGTGTGAGGGGGAATGTACGCTTAAATGCAGGCAATCAATTATTTCGTAAACACTTCCGTCAATTTTTTCTCCAGGGTTTCTCCGTTCAGGTTTTTAGCAATAATTTTTCCGGAGGGATCTAACAGAAAGTTCTGGGGTATTGCGCGAATACCATATTGCTTAGCCACTTCGTTTTCCCAATATTTTAAGTCAGAAACATGGGTCCAGGTAAGTGCATCTTTATGAATCGCATCCATCCATTTTTCTTTCGCACCCGGTTGATCGAGGCTTACGCCCACTATTGTAAAACCTTTTCCCTTAAACTGCTGAAAAGCTTTCACTACCATGGGATTTTCTCTGCGACAAGGGCCGCACCAACTGGCCCAAAAATCAACCAAAACGTATTTGCCGCGAAAAGATGAGAGGGCAACGGGATTACCTAGGGTATCATTTTGTACAAATTCGGGGGCGACATTTCCAATAGCCGTTTTGCGGGCAATGGCAATTCGGTCGCCTAAATTTTTTCCTGAAAAAGATTGTTGGGTAGTGGCAGGTAACTTGGCATACAAGGGGGCTACCAATTCGGGATTAATATCCCAGCCTGCAAATACATTCACACAATATAATGCAATAGGAGAATTCGGATGGTTAGTAACAAAATCAGCATACATCTTTTTCTGTAGTTTATCCAACGAATCTGCCTTATCCTCAATCGCTTTCTTTTTTACTACGTCGTCTCCGGCTTCTTCAAACTGTTTGTATAGCGCATTCATTTGCTCATTCAATGGCTGGAATGATTTAGTTAGCGTGGAATAATCATCCTGTGCCACTGAGCCATTTACAGTTATATTCGAAAAGGAATCTATCGAGTTGATTGTAATATCTCCTTTACTCAAAAAAACACTAATCAGGTCTCTTCCCTGCATCGGCTTTATCATTTTACCTGCTGCATCTGGTAAATACTTTACCCGTATGCGTGCCAAAACCGGCTCGGATATATTTCCCTTAAAGCTATACTTACCATTTACAAAATCCGAACTATCCATTGTATTGTTGCCTTCAGACTGATATTGCAGGTATACTTTAGCTACAGATAAATTACCGGTGGTGGCTGTTCCACTGATGGTAAAATTACTAGTTGTTTGGGCTTGTGCAGAGAGCGATACAAGGGCAAAGAAAAAACAAATTATTCCTTTCATTTTTTATCATTTGATACGTAAATATAGCTAGTTTACTAACTGATTCTCTGCTGGTACTGCAAAGTTTTTTACTTAGCGGGCTACTGCTACTGTATACTTTACCCCCTTAATTCGGGCATTTTTTACCTTGGGCAACATTTCACGAATAACCGCACGATGAACCGCCACAAAGCTGCTATGGTCTTTAACGATTACAATGCCCACTTGATCTTTTTTCAGCTGTGCCTGGTGATGTAAAAAACCAACAATATCTACTTTGCTGATCTTATCTTTTCGTCCCCCATTGATAAACAAGGTTTCCCATTTAGATTTGGGAGGTAATGGATAAGTGGCCAGTAATTCTTTTTCTTCCGGTATATCCTGCACATATTCCGGCAGGGTTTCGCTGGTATGCAATAGCAAGTAAACTGTTCCTCCCCTGTTCATGCGGGCCGTGCGACCATTGCGATGGATCCAGGCTTCTTCTGAGGTGGGTATATGATAGTGTATCACATTTTGTAAGGTTGGCATATCAAGCCCCCGTGAGGCCAAATCGGTGGCAATCATAAAAGCCAGTGTACCATTAGAAAACCGAACCATTGCCTGCTCTCGCTCCGTTTGTTCCATGCCGCCGTGAAGGAAGGCTGCGTCTATCCCTTTTTCGTGTAGCAGGCTAACCACTCGGTCTACAGCTTCCCGATGATTACAAAAAACAATAGCCTGTTCTTTTTTTAGAGAGCATAACAGCGTAAAAAGGGCATCAATTTTATCTTTTGCCTTCGATTTTACTATATAGGTTTCTACCGGCAGTGCATTGGCTGATTCACTACCACTAACCACTTGCAGCTGTTGCACGGCAGCAAATGCAGGTATCGGAGTTTGATGGGTTGCAGAAACAAATACCTTTTTAACTACGGGTGGTAGATAAGAAAAAATTGTTTTCATTTCTTCCTCAAATCCCTCATCCAAACATTTATCAAATTCATCTACCAGGATGATTTGTACCTGCGTTAATGTAAGATTACCCCGCTTTAAATGATCGGCAAGTCTGCCGGGCGTACCTACCAGCAAAACCGGCATTTCACGTAATTGGTCTACTTCTGTTTGAAAAGTATGTCCTCCATAGCAACCCACACATTTTACTCCGGTGTTCATCTGCTTCCACACTTGAACGATTTGCAGCACCAATTCGCGGGAAGGTGCCATCACCAAACATTGCACACCGGGTTGATTGGTTTCAATAATTTGTAAAAGGGGTAATAAATAAGCCAACGTTTTTCCGGTGCCGGTGGGTGACTGAATTCGAATATCGCCGGCTTTTGAAAAGGCCGTTAAAGCCTGTTCTTGTAGCGGCAATAGGGCGGAGATACTACAATTGGCAAGTACCTGTTGAAGATTGGGAAGAGGATGCATATACAAAGGTAATCATTCCCCCGTGAGTGGGGTAAACAGAAAAATTACTCACCCTGCACAGTTTTCGGTGTATTATTAGAACTTTGCAGCTAATTTATACCATATGGCGGTTACAGAATACTCCGAAAACACCAAAAATATCCTGGGCTTACAACTACCCTCCGACCCTCGGTGGGTTAATTTGGCAGCTCTTTCGCTGGAAGATATTTTAACGGATCATGCTTATTGCGAACAGAAAGCAGCCCTAACCTGCATCAGTCTAATTCAGAAGCATCCCGAAAAAACGGAGCTGGTTAATCAATTAGCGCCAATTGTATCGGAGGAGTGGGGTCATTTTCGGCTGGTGATACATGAGTTACAAAAAAGAAAATTACCATTAGGTAAACAGAGAAGAGATGAATATGTGAATCAACTATTGGCATTTCAGGCAAAAGGGGGTAATGCGGAGGATCGTTTATTAGATCAGTTGCTAACTATGGCCATGATTGAGGCCCGCAGTTGTGAGCGATTTAAACGCTTAAGTGAAGGATTGAAGGATGCCTATCTTTGTAATTTTTATCGCCGATTTATGGAAAGTGAGGCGGGTCACTATACCTTATTTATCCAATTAGCAGAAACCTACATGCCTGCAGAAAAAGTTAAGGCCCGCTGGAAAGAATGGTTGGAATATGAAGCGAAAGTGATGGCAACACTTGAGGTTCGTGGCGACCGGATTCATTAATCACTAAACGGTTCGGCTAAAAAATATTCCAGTTCGTGGCTCAGCGTTAGATGGGGATATTGTACCTGCAATTGCCGGGTTTTTTCTGCGTATTCTTTTAGAAATTTTTTATGCTGTGTGGTATTCGGATGTAGCGGACGGTGCTGAAAAGCCAGCAGTATATCTTGCAGCGACTGCAGTAGGTTTTGCGCTGCTGCTGATAGGCAATGGGTTACCCACTTTTCCCACACATAGCGGGTTGCCTGGTAATTGGGATGCACCAAATCTTCGGCATAAAAACGATAATCGCGTAACTCATCCACTACAATTTCATACGCAGGAAAGTAATATACATTTTCTACCTGCTCGCAGAGTTGATGAACTGCCTGTAACAAGATGGCTTTACTCCGGTTATTATTTACCAACCCCTCGCGCAAATGCCTTACCGGACTAATGGTAAACATAATTTGTACTGCAGGATTTAATTGCCGTAATTGATTAATAAGTGCAGTATAGGTTTGTACGATGTATGCTGCGGAGAGCAACTTTTTTTCGAACCAATCGGCGGGGGCTTTATGATTATTCGCTACGGCTGTTTCGGGTTGATATAAGGGTGCTTGTGGCGTTAATTGGTAAATCCAAGCAGACCCAAAAGTAATAACTAGTACCCGGGCAGTGGTAAAAAAGGTATGGGCTTGTTGAACGCTGGCATTAATTTGCTGCACACAGGCTTCCGCGGTAGGTGCAGAAAATTTTCCATGGTGTTGCCAGCTGTGATAGCAATCGAGATGAAAAAATAATGCTTCTTTTGTGATGGCAGTATTATGTAAAATGCTAGACAAACAATTATAAACACTTACCGGATTAAATAGAATACCGCAGGGATTATCCAGCACTGAAAATTTATAAGACCGAAGTTTTGCTGCCATATTTTCGGTAAAACAAGAACCCACTAATAAAATGGGATCCTGGTATCCTATGGGATTGGGAAGTGATTGGATATCGGTGGTAAGTTGAAATTTCATACAGCGCCTATTTTGCTATACCGGCCATTCTTTGTTTCATAGCTTCGTACAGGATGATGCCGGCGGCTACTGACACATTAAAAGAATTAAATTTTCCGGCCATGGGAATAGAGAAAAAATAATCGGCTGCTTTGGCAAGATAGGGCTGAACGCCACGTCCCTCATCCCCCATGATGATACAACAAGGTTCAGAAAAAGGTAATTCACTTACCATTTTTTCGGCTCGCATTTCGGAAGTGAATACGCGAATACCGTTTAGGTGCAAGGTATCCACGGCTTTTAGCAAACTAGTTACCCTACAAATGTGAATCCACTCCAGCGCACCGGCACTACTTTTTAAAGCTTCCTCCTGCAAAGCACCTACGCCTTTATCGGGAATTATCAATGCCTGTGCTCCGCAGCAAACGGCCGAGCGGGCAATGGCGCCAATATTTCGCACATCCGTTACCCCATCTAACATTAAAAATAAAGGGGTTTGACCTTCCCCCACCACAAAATCAATTACCTGCTGCAGATCCATATACTTTACTAAAGACGCAAACGCTACAACCCCCTGATGATTGGCGCGGGTTAGTCCATTCAGTTTCTCTACCGGCACCAATTGAACCGGAATCTGGTATTCTTTGGCAAGTTGCTTAATAGCATGCGCAACTTCTCCGGTTAAATTTTTTTGTAACAATACCTTATCGATTGCCCTTCCCGACTGAATTGCTTCCATCAGGGGTTGTTTACCGATTATCAGGGTGGATGATTTTGGAGGCATACGCTAAGGTATCATTTCTATTTCGGTTGTTGAAGCCATACTTGTAATTTTAGCAGGGCAGCCACACTAATGGCGTCTGTAATAGTTCCGTTGGCAACCATGGCAAATGCTTCTTGCACGGGTACCCTTTTGAGTTGTAACAGTTCGGTTTCTTCCGGTTCCCATTCACCCGCACGCAAATCGGTTGCTAAATATACCATAGCCAGCTCGTCGGAAACGGAATTGGATAAGTGCATGGTAAGCAGGTGTTGCCAATTTTGAGCAGTAAAACCGGTTTCTTCTTTTAATTCACGATATGCAGTTAATAGTGGATCGGTTCCTTCGGGGGCACCACCCTCGGGAATTTCCCAGCTATATTGCTGTAGGGGAAATCGATACTGACCTACCAGCCACGTATGCATCTCCTCATCTAACACTACCACCCCAACAGCTATATTTTTAAAATGTACTTTTCCATAAATGCCCTCCTTCCCGGAAGGATTGGTTACTGCAAATTCCGATACTTGTATCCATGGATTTTCATACACCAACTTCTCTGCAAGTATCTTCCAGGGGTTATGTTCCATGTTGCGAAGATTTTGTAGGTAATAGCGTAGAGAATAGTCCAAGTAAAATATACAATATAGACAGCCCTACAATAAGAAACTTACTGGATGCAATTATTCGCGTTAAAAAAAGGGTTTCCGGAGTATAGTTACCCGCTATGCTTAGCAGCATCAGTATATTTTCAACAACATCTAACAGGGCTGCTACCACAAGTAACTTTACCAATCGGTTGGCCCATATTTGATAGGATGGCCGAATTACCTTCTCTGCCATATATTGACACCCGACTGCAAGAAAAAAAGCATAACAGGGAATAAAAAGAAAATCGATATAAATATTATTCACGGCCACCTGCTTATTCCATATATCCATTAGGTATTGCAATTTTTCGGGGGTATCCGCCATTTCCAAATCAACGATACCACCTTTACTGTCAGCAGTAAACAAAGATGCGCCCTGCCAGCGTAGCCAGCCAAAACATATCGCGGTTGCTGCTGCCGATAATTTAAGGTGCATCTGTTTCATATTGAGATTGTATGCATAAGGATATTCACAAAATAACATAAAAAAGCCTCTGCGCGTGCAGAGGCCCTCCTATTAAAATATCAGATTACTTTAATCCAAATGCCTTCTTCACCTTCCCAACATAATCCAGTTTCTCCCAGGTAAACAACTCCACTTTCACCGATTTGGTTTTACCGTTGATTTTGAAGTTCTTCACCTTCACTTCGTTTTTACGACCCATATGCCCATAAGCAGCTGTTTCGCTGTATATTGGCGTTCTAAGTTTGAGGCGTTTTTCTATAAAGTAAGGACGCATATCGAATAACTGTTCTACAATTTTGCTGATTTCACCATCCGTCATTCCAACTTTAGCGGTTCCGTAGGTATTCACATTAATGGAAGTTGGCTGAGCAACTCCGATGGCATAGGAAACCTGCACCAATATTTCGCTGGCAACACCGGCAGCCACCAGATTCTTAGCAATATGGCGGGTAGCATATGCAGCAGAACGGTCAACCTTGCTCGGATCTTTTCCACTAAAAGCACCTCCACCATGCGCGCCCTTTCCACCATAGGTGTCTACGATAATTTTTCTGCCGGTTAATCCGGTATCCCCATGTGGACCGCCGATTACGAATTTACCGGTCGGGTTGATATGGTATTTAATTTTATCGTTGAATAAGCGGGCATATTTTTTATACTTCAACTTTACACGAGGTATTAGGATGGTAACGATATCATCCTTTATCTTAGCCAGCATTTTTGCTTCACTGTCAAAATCGTCGTGCTGGGTAGAAACCACTATGGTATCTATACGAATAGGTTGATTATTATCATCGTATTCCAAGGTAACCTGACTTTTCGCATCGGGGCGCAGGTATTTAATCTGCTTGTTTTCCCTGCGTAAAGCGGCTAGTTCAATTAATATCTTGTGTGCCAGGTCGAGGGCCAAGGGCATGTAGTCGTCGGTTTCATTGGAGGCATAACCAAACATCATACCCTGATCACCAGCTCCTTGGTCTTCTTTTTTCTTTCTTTCTACGCCCTGGTTAATATCCGAAGATTGCTCGTGAATAGCAGACAGAATTCCGCAACTTTTGGCTTCGAACATGTATTCAGACTTGGTGTACCCTATTTTCTCAATTACGCCACGGGCAATTTCCTGTACATCTAGGTAGGCTTTTGATTTCACTTCACCGGCTAAAACAACCTGACCGGTAGTTACCAAGGTTTCGCAAGCTACTTTCGACTGCGGATCGAATGCCAGAAAATGGTCGATAAGTGCATCGGAAATTTGGTCGGCCACTTTATCCGGATGACCTTCGGAAACGCTTTCAGAGGTAAATAAATAGGGCATTTTATCAATTTTAATGGCGCAAATATATAGATTATATGTCTTTAGTAAGCAACAGTTACTACAAAAGCGGAAAAACTGTGGATATCATCTCCACAAAACACGTGATTCTAGGGCGGGATTATTTACCGGCGAGTTGCTGGTAGAGTTCGATGTAATCGGTTAAATCGGCATCCCATCCTTTAAAAGGCAATACCTTTTTACCTTTCACTTTAGTAAACTCGTCTAAAAGGCTTTTTTCAATGTTATCGTCTCCAAAGCTGATGGCATCTGCATAATGGGCTCCTCCCTTAAACATAGAAGCATTGCTAGCGTCTTTAAAGGCCTCTAGGTCTTTTTCCCGAATATTTCCATTGATAAGGGCTTTTTTCACCAGATCATCACCCAGCACTTCTTGAAAGGTATTCTGGCCAATGGTGAATAGTATTTTACTATTCGAGAATACGGGTTCTTTTTTATAAGCCACTTTAATGTAGGCAGGGATAAGGCCGGTCATCCAACCACTGCAATGAATTACATCCGGAGGCCATCCAAATTTTTTAACGGTTTCCAATGCGCCCTTGCAAAAGAAAATGGTACGGAGCAAATTATCCTCAAACCACTCTTCCTCATCGCTATGAAATACCTGCTTTCTTTTGAAAAAGTCTTCATTCTCTAAAAAGTAAACCTGCAATCGTGCATTGGGCAAGGAGGCCACTTTTATTTGCAGGGGATAATCATCATTATCTACAGAAACATTAATGCCGGATAACCGAACCACTTCATGTAAACGATGCCGGCGTTCATTGATTACCCCAAAGCGAGGCATGATACAGCGAACTTCTAAACCACTCTCATTACTCTTAATAGCTAACTTGTTAATCACCTCTGCGAATTCAGTCAATTCGAGGTAGGGCGACATTTCGGTAGCAATGAATAATATTCTCTTTTTAGTAGACATGTGCACTGCCGTTTAGTACCGGCTGGAATCAACCGGAGTGCAAAGGTACGAAAAATCACCCTGATTTAACAGGAAAAGGGGATTGGCAACAACTTATGTTAACATAAGTTACTGAAAATCATTGCTTTTATACCTATTTTGCCCAATAGTGGGTGGTTATTGAAAAAGGATATTGACAAAAAGCTGCTTACCTTTACCTATCTTAAGCCAGCTTAGGAAATATGTTTTTTTCCTAAAGAATGAAGATGCCTACTATGAAAAAAGCTTTTTTGGGATTGCTGCAATATGGATTTTTTTTTGGGCTCGGAATTTTTTTGGTGTGGTGGAGTCTCCACCAAATACCCGATCAGGAATGGGATAAATTTCAGCTATCGCTCCGAACAGCCCGCTTCTGGCTAGTCGTTCCGGTTTTTTTAATTTTAACGGGTAGTCATGTTATCAGAACCCTTCGCTGGAGATTATTAATGGAGCCCATGGGATATACCCCTGGTTTTTTCAATAGTTTTTTTGCTGTAATGATTGGCTATCTGGCCAATTTGGCGATTCCCCGATTAGGGGAAGTGCTTAAATGCACCCTGTTATCTAAATATGAAAAAGTGCCGGTAGAAAAGGTTTTGGGTACTATTGTGGCAGAGCGTGCTTTTGATGTAATTAGTTTGTTGGCAGTTTTTTTATTGGCGTTGATATTGCAGTTCGATGTGGTAACGGGCAGCTATCAAAATATTAAAAATATGCAATCAACTGCAGAGCAGTCGGGGTCACTTTCCGGATGGATTTTCTTGATTGTACTAGTTATAGGTGCAGTGTTTTTTGGCTGGGTAATTTATACAGGTCGCTGGAAAGCCCTGCTGGCAAAAATTAAAGGGATAGCCCAAGGTATTTGGGAGGGATTAATTACAGCGCGTAAACTGAAACATAAAAAATTGTTTTTCGCCTATACAGTTGGTATCTGGGCGTTGTACCTGGGTGGAACCTGGCTGGGGTTATATGCCACTGCCGGAACAGATATGCTTGGATTTCCGGTAGCCGTAAGCGCTTTGGCATTTGCCAGCATCGGTATGATTATTACTCCAGGTGGAATTGGTGCCTATGCATTTTTACTGGCAAAAGTATTAGAGCAAAATGGAATAGACTATACCCTGGGGGTAGCCAATGGCACCCTGCAATGGTTTGCCCAAGTAATGATTGTAGTAATTGTAGGAGGTATTAGTTTAGTGGTACTCCCCTTTTATAATAAAAACCAGCAACATGAAGGCCGTTGATGCAATACGCCAAAAAATCTTCACCTTAGATTCGATTCGCCCTCAGGTATATGCCTGGAAAATGAAAGGCAAAACCGTGGCATTTACCAATGGTTGTTTTGATATTCTGCATGAGGGTCACATATTTTCACTCTCCCAAGCTGCTCGTGCTGCAGACTATTTGGTGGTAGGAATAAACAGTGATGCGAGTACCCGTGCACTAAAAGGACCAGAAAGACCGGTAAACCAAGAGCAAAGCCGAGCCTTAGTAATGGCTTCCTTAGCAATGGTAGATGCCGTGATTATTTTTAACGAACCCACTCCCCTAGAACTAATTAATACCCTACAGCCGCATGTGCTTGTAAAGGGCGGTGACTATACCCTTGACCAAATTGTTGGTGCAAAAGAAGTAATAGCTGCCGGGGGCAAAGTTGAAATTAATCCTTTGGTAGAAGGCTTTTCTACTACTGGATTAATTGCCCGCATTAAAGCAACGCTCTCTTGATTCGGGTAAACGAAAATTTAACACTGCAACCGCTTAGTGCGGGTTAAATTTAGGCGCCAAAACCACAGAAAGTAATCAAATGAAAACCCAGTTTATACAAAGAGATATCAGTTGGCTTAGTTTTAATGCCAGGGTATTGCAGGAAGCCAACGATCCCACCGTACCGCTAAGTCAGCGCATCCGGTTTTTGGGAATTTTTTCTAACAACAGTGATGAGTTTTTTCGGGTGCGGGTAGCAACGCTTAAGCGAATGATTGAATTACGCAGCTGGCACCGAAAAATAAATATTTACATGGAGCAGGATCCCCAGCATATTCTGGAGGAAATTCAAACCATCGTATTACAACAACAAAACGAATTCAACCGAATTTGGGGAGGAATATTAAAAGAGTTGAAGAAAGAAAAAGTGTTACTGTTAGATGAAAAACACCTGAGTCGGGAGCAGAAAGAATTTGTTAAGCGATATTTTGAAGAAGAGGTTCGCGCCAATATCATACCGCTGATGATTGAGTCGTTACCACAAATGCCCTACCTGCGTGATAAAAGTATTTATTTGGGCGTTGTTATGAAGAAAAAACAATCTGCCTATCGAAATAAATATGCCCTGATTGAAATCCCTACCCAATCGTTGGGTCGTTTTATTCAATTACCCGGTGGAGGCATTCAACAATCGATTATTTTACTGGAAGATGTAATCCGATTTAACCTGCCCCAGATATTCTCTTATTTCGGTTACGACAGTTTCGAGTCGTACCTTTTTAAAGTTACCAAAGATGCCGAACTGGATATAGACAATGATGTGAGTACTACTTTTGTTGAGAAAATTGAAAAGGGACTAAAAAATAGAAGAAAGGGCAAGCCGGTTCGGTTTGTATATGACAAAGAAATGGATGCTGCCTTGCTCGAATACCTGATTCGCCGCCTTAGTTTGGGTAAGAAAAGTAATATTATTCCCGGGGGAAGAATACATAATTTTCGTCATTTTATGGACTTCCCCCCTGTGTTGCGAGAAACCGGTAAACGCAGAGCGCCTTCATTTATACATCCCGAATTAGCCAAATCGCTGAGAGTTACAGATGTGATTGTAAAAAAAGATGTGCTGTTACATTTTCCCTATCATAGTTTTCATTCAGTAATTGATCTATTACGCGAATCGGCCATGGATCCGGAGGTTACCAGTATAAAAATAACAGCCTATCGGTTGGCCTCACAATCCAAAGTAATACATGCGCTGATTAATGCTGCCAGAAATGGAAAAGAGGTAGTAGTGATGTTAGAACTAAAAGCCCGCTTTGATGAAGAAAACAACCTAGAATGGAAGAAGGTTTTAGAAGAGGAGGGCGTAAAAGTATTATTGGGTGTACCGAATATGAAAATTCATGCCAAGTTAGGTATTATAAAAAAGCGAAGTGGCAATAAAACCATTCAATACGGATTTGTAAGTACCGGTAACCTACATGAGAAAACCGCCCGCGTGTATGGAGACCATTGTTTACTAACTGCCAACCGCAATGTGATGGTAGATATTAATCGCATGTTCAAATACCTCGAAAACTGGCGCACGGGCATGGCGGAGCTAAGAAAATGTACTACGCTGCTGGTTTGTCCAGTAAAAATGCGAAGAGAATTACAAACACTGATTGGCAGGGAAATAAAGCAGGCAAAAGCCGGAAAACCAGCATCCATTATTTTAAAACTCAATTCGTTGAGCGACCAAACCCTGATTACCCGTTTACATGAGGCAGCGCAGGCAGGCGTAACGGTTCAACTGATTATTCGGGGAATCTATTGTCCGATTATTGCTCCCAAAAAACAGGCTGTACCCTTGGATGCAATCAGTATTGTGGATGAATATCTGGAACATGCCCGAGTAATGATATTCCATAACCAGGGACAGGAAAAGGTTTTTATTTCTAGTGCCGACTGGATGGTAAGAAACCTCGACCACCGGGTAGAAGCGGCTATTCCAGTGCTAAATCCGGATTTAGCCAAAGAATTAAAAGAGATTATCCACATTCAATTAAGAGATAACGTAAAGGCACGAATGCTAAATGCGCAATTATCCAACAACTATGTATCTTCCGAGGGTAAAAAACCCGTTCGATCACAGGTAGAAATATATAAGTACCTAAGCAGGAAAAATCAACCCAGTTCATGAGATTAGCCGCAATAGATATAGGGAGTAACGCTGCCAGATTATTGATAGCCGAAGCCATTACTGAAAAAGACGGATCGGTTCGGTTTAATAAACTTAACCTCGTTCGGGTACCTCTTCGCTTGGGCTTTGATGTTTTTGAAAAGGGAGAAATTTCTAAAGAAAAAAGAGGCATGGTATTACAAACCATGAAGGCTTATAGTCATTTGATTAATGCCTACGGTGTAAAGCAAGTAATTGTATGTGCAACAAGTGCTATGCGGGATGCCAGTAATAGTGCCGATATTATCCGTAAAGTAAAACTAGAAACCGGATTAGAAATTGAAATCATCAGCGGTGAATTAGAGGCCTCAATAATATACGAAAACCATATAGCCGAAAATATGGATACCGACCACAGTTATCTATATATTGATGTGGGCGGAGGAAGTACTGAATTAACTTTTTTTGCAGACGGAAAACTCATCAGCAAGGAATCTTTCAATATCGGAACCATTCGCTTATTAAAAGAAATGGTAACGGATGATCAGTGGGATGCAATGAAGGAAACCATCAAATTAAAAACAAAGGGCTACAAAAAAATTGTAGCCATCGGTACGGGTGGAAATATCAATAAGATTTTTTCACTCAGTAAAAAGAAAGATGGCAGACCCCTTACGCTGGATTTATTAAAAGATTATTATAAAGAGTTATCCAGCCATAAAGTAGCCGATAGGGTGCGCATTTATAATTTACGTGAAGACAGAGCAGATGTGATTGTTCCGGCCTTATTAATTTTTATGAACGTAATGCGCTGGGCGGATGCCGACGAAATTTATGTTCCAAAAATCGGATTGGCAGATGGCCTTATTCATCATTTGTACGAAGAAATTCTTTCTAAGGTACAATCTGCCGGGTAAGCAGCCAGCCAAAAAAGGTTTCACCGAGTTGAAGCTGGTTTTCACCCATATATTTTTTCGGCATCCCTGGCTATCTGTAGATTTGTGTTTGGTAAATGATTAAATCGCCTACACTTGAGAAATAATAAAACAACCCTTGTACTGGTAACGCATATTGCCGCCTGGATATGTTTTTTTACCCTCCCCTACCTAGTATTTTTTCCTAGGTTGCGCGAATTCAGTATGAGTAATCATCAGCTGGCTTCCATCATTTGTAGTAATATTTTTATTGTACTCTTCTACTATCTAAATACCCTTTGGCTAGTGCCAAAATTGCTAGTAAAAGAAAAGTGGCTTTGGTATAGCTTATCTATAGTTGTTTGTTTACTTATTTTTTTAAATGTACCCAAATTAATTGCCGGTTGGATTGCCGAACCGGAAGTGAGTCTTATCCAAAACCGAGAATTTATCCGCAACCCGGCATTTCAGGGAAAGCCCCGTGCAAATGGGTCGGAAGGTCGCAGGCCGTATGCCAATCCTTATAGCACGGTATTATTTCTGTTGGTATTTACGGTAGGTACCTGTATTTCTATGATCCAGCGCTGGTTGCAAACAGAACAACACCGAAAAGAAACAGAGAATGAAAAACTGAATACCGAATTATCTTTCCTGAAATCTCAGATCAATCCACATTTCTTCTTCAATACCCTAAACAATATTTATTCACTAGCGGTAGTTAAAAGTGATAAAACAGCCCCCGCAGTTATGAAGCTTTCGCAAATCATGCGATATATCCTTACAGAAACCCAAAAAGATTATGTGCCCCTGAGTAAAGAAGTAGAATTTATCAATAATTACATTGAGTTACAACAGGTTCGACTTACAGAAAAGGTTTCCCTGCAATTCTCTGTGGAAGGAGAAACAGAACCGTACATGATTGCGCCTATGTTATTTATACCTTTTGTAGAAAATGCATTTAAATATGGAGTTAGCACAAAAGATGCATCTGCCATTTCGATTCAAATAAAAACAAGCTCGAATAAGATTATTTTTAATGCCAGTAATTATATAGTAACTTACGAGAACAACGAATTGGAAAAAACCGGGATTGGCATCAACAATGTAAAAAGGAGATTGGAACTATTATACCCCAGAAAACATACCCTTAGTTGTGAATCTCATCAGCAAACCTATACGGTTCACCTTGAAATTTATATCGGATGATATATTGTATAGCCATAGACGATGAACCACTGGCACTGCAGTTGATAACTGAATATTGTCAGAAAATATCCTTTCTCCGATTAGAGAAAACCTTTACCAATACAGACGAGGCCCAAGCATATTTGCTGGCAAATACGGTAGATTTATTATTTCTCGATATACAGATGCCCGATATCAATGGTATGCAGTTTTATAAAAATCTGGTAAAGAAACCTCCGGTTGTTTTTACCACAGCTTATAAAGATTATGCACTGGATGGTTTTAATGTGGATGCTGTTGACTATTTACTGAAGCCATTTGAATACGATCGGTTTTTAAAGGCCTGCTATAAAGCAAAAGAATACATAGAATTTCTCAGTTCACAGGAACTGCAATTGAACTCGATTTTTGTGAAAGTGAATTATGAAATCATGAAAATCAATCTAAAAGACATTGATTTGATTGAAGCACTGGATGATTATATCAAGATTTATCTAAAGCCGACTCCTGTATTAACTTTGATGACCCTTAAGCATATTGTTGAAAAACTGCCACCGCGTGATTTTATTCGCGTACATCGTTCCTTTATTGTTCCGGTTGCGAAAATTGAAAAATTCAGTAAAACCAAGGTATGGGTTCAGGGAAAGGAAATACCTATTGGCAGCAGCTACGCAAAAGTATATGATCAGTTATGGGAGCTTTCGCAGAAATAATCGTACCCCATAGTGCTTAATTACAGTGAATTGGGCTGACTTCGCATCCTTTTTTTTCGGAACTTTGTTAAAATCATTTATATGGAATTTCTGCAACAGCTAGCTATTCAATCATCCCAGTCGGGAAATGCAACCGGATCAACCTGGATAAAGAGTTCGGGAAAAAAAATAGACAGCTTTTCGCCCGTAGACGGTCACCTGATTGGAGCTGTGGTGGAAGCGGATGATGCGGCTTATGAAAATATCATTCAACAAGCGCAGGAAGCATGGTTGATTTGGAGAAACTGGCCTGCTCCCAGAAGAGGCGAAATTGTTCGACAGGTAGGAGAAGCACTTCGAAAAGAAAAAGACGCACTAGGCCGCCTGGTAAGTTATGAAATGGGAAAAAGTTTACAGGAAGGTTGGGGAGAAGTGCAGGAAATGATTGACATCTGTGATTTTGCTGTAGGGCTTTCGAGACAGTTATATGGGCTAACTATGCAAAGTGAGCGACCTTCGCATAGGATGTATGAACAATGGCATCCATTAGGGATAGTAGGCATTATATCTGCCTTTAACTTTCCGGTAGCTGTTTGGGCATGGAATAGTGCACTGGCCTGGATTTGCGGAAACGTAACCCTATGGAAACCCAGCGAAAAAACGCCGCTATGCTCAGTGGCGGTTCAACAAATTATTGCACGGGTATTCGAAGAAAATAAAGTACCTGAAGGCGTGAATTGCTTGGTTCAGGGAGGTAGAGAGATTGGCGAAAAAATTAGTAGCGATGTTCGAATTCCCCTGGTATCAGCTACCGGTTCTACCCGTATGGGTAAAGCACTGGCTGCTACAGTAGCTGCCCGTTTAGGTAAAACGATTCTAGAATTAGGAGGTAATAACGCAGTGATTATATCGGAACATGCCGATCTTTCTATGGCATTGATTGGCTGTGTTTTTGGTGCGGTAGGTACTGCGGGTCAACGCTGCACCAGCACCCGACGATTAATTATTCACCAATCTGTGTATGAACGATTTCAGCAGCAACTGATTAAAGCCTATCAACAACTAAAAATCGGGGATCCCCTAGACGCCTCCAACCATGTGGGGCCCCTGATTGATAAGGCAGCGGTAGATCAATACCTGGTTGCCATCGAGCGTTGTAAGGCGGCCGGCGGCAAGATGCTGGTAGAAGGCGGTGTTCTTTCCGGAGCAGGCTTCGAGAGTGGCTGTTATGTAAAACCCTGCGTGGCAGCAGTAAGCCCAGCAATGGAAATCGTTCAGCATGAAACCTTTGCGCCCATTTTATACATCATGCCTTATCAGGAATTGGAAGAAGCCATTGCCATTCAAAATGCAGTTCCCCAAGGTCTTTCATCGGCTATCATTACCCTTAATCTGAGAGAAGCGGAAACATTTTTAGGTGTAAATGGTAGTGATTGCGGTATTGCCAATGTAAATATTGGCACCAGTGGAGCTGAAATCGGTGGGGCTTTTGGAGGAGAAAAAGAAACCGGTGGAGGAAGAGAAAGCGGCAGCGATGCCTGGAAAGCCTATATGCGCCGGCAAACCAACACAATCAACTGGGGCAG
>JBBAJQ010000006.1:75117-102887 GCA_040403945.1 Sediminibacterium sp. | reverse complement strand
TTCTCCCTACAAAATCGTACCTTTGCACCCGAAAATGCCGGGATATGCTGAATAAATTAGATGCCATTAAAGCCAGATTTGATCAGGTGGGCATTGCTTTAACCAACCCGGAAATCATCAACAACCAGAAAGAATTCGGGGCATACAGCAAGGAATACCGCTCGCTGGAGAAAATTATGCAGCCCTATGAGGCCTATAAAAAAGTGCTGGCCGATTACGATTTTGCCCGCGAAGCCCAGCAATCTTCCGACGACGACATGAAGGAACTGGCCAAGATGGAACTGCCCGGCCTCGAAGAAAAAAAGGACGAACTGGAGAAACTCCTTACTCAATTACTCATTCCCAAAGACCCCCAAGACGATAAAAACGCCATCCTCGAAATTCGTGCCGGTACCGGGGGTGATGAAGCCAGCTTATTTGCCGGCGACCTCTTAGGCATGTACCTGCGCTATTGCTCTAAAAAAGGATGGAAAACCCAGATAGTAAGTGAAAGTGAAGGAACAGTAGGTGGCTACAAAGAGGTTGTGGTAGAAGTTACCGGAGAAGATGTATATGGCACGCTTAAATTTGAGAGCGGCGTACACCGGGTGCAACGAGTGCCCAATACCGAAACCCAGGGACGGGTGCATACTTCCGCAGCAACGGTAGCCGTTATGCCGGAGGCCGAAGAAGTTGATTTTGAATTGAAAGAAAGCGACGTGAAAATGGAAACCGCCCGAAGTGGGGGTGCGGGCGGACAAAACGTGAATAAAGTAGAAACCAAGGTATTTCTTACCCATATTCCTACCGGCGTAGTAGTAGTTTGCCAAACCGAACGCTCTCAATTGGGTAACCGGGAAAAAGCCATGAATATGCTGCGCACCAAACTGTACGAAGAGCAGGTGCGTAAGCAGGAAGATGAAATTTCTCGCCGCCGGAAAACCCTGGTAAGTACGGGCGACCGGAGTGCAAAAATCAGAACCTATAACTGGCCGCAGGGTCGGGTTACCGATCATAGAATCGGACTCACTTCATATAATCTGGATGCAGTAGTTAACGGGGAAATTGAAGAGTTTATCGAGGCATTACAGATGGCAGAAAATGCCGAGAAAATGCTTACACAGTAAGCCTTAATTATTTTTTACTTTTTCCTCTGTTTCTTTAATTGCCAGCTCCCAGTTCCAGGCGGTGCGCATCATTTCTTGTAGGTCGTACTGTATGCTCCAACCCAGTTGCTGCACAGCTTTTTCGTTATTGGCATAAATCGCCATCACATCGCCGGGGCGGCGCGCACCCATCGAATAGGCAAGGGAGCGACCGGTTACTTCTTCAAAAGTGCGGATGGCTTCCAGCACGGTGATACCATTGCCGGTTCCTAAATTAAATACTTCGCAGTTTTCGGTATACTTATTCGCCTGCAGGTATTGCAGGGCAAGGGTGTGGGCATGTGCGATATCACACACATGTATATAGTCGCGGATACAACTGCCATCTCTTGTAGGATAATCGTTGCCAAACACCTTCATGGTTGGTAATTTGCCGATAGCCGTTTGTGTGATGGCAGGAACCAGATTCTGGGGTTTGCCAAGGGGGGTTTCTCCAATCAGGGCAGAGGGATGGGCACCCACCGGATTAAAATACCGCAATAAAATTGCCGCGCCTCCATTATTACTGAACATATCCCGCACAATGGTCTCTCCCATTTGCTTGGTGGCGCCATAAGGCGATTCGGCAGGTTGCATGGGGGTGGATTCGGTAACAGGAATGCTAGCCGGACTGCCATATACCGTGCAAGAAGAAGAAAAAACAAAATGGGGAACATCGAACTCCGCCGCACATTTTAGCAGGTTAATCAGTGAAAATAAATTGTTCTCGTAATAAAGCAGCGGTTCCTCTACCGATTCTCCCACCGCTTTGTAGGCAGCAAAATGTATGATGCCCGCTATCGAATCATTCTCCTGAAAAACTGCCAGGGTTTCATCAAAATTTTTCAGGTCAACCTTATAGTTTTTTACTTTTTTCCCGGTGATTTTTTCAATTCCGGCAAGGGCGTATTCGGATGAGCGAGATAAATCGTCGATGGAAATCACATCAAATCCATTCTCGAGTAAATCTACTAAAGTATGTGAGCCAATATATCCGCATCCGCCAGTAACAAGAATGGTAGCCATACACAAGGTTATGGGTGCAAGATAATCCGAATCGGTGAATAGCCGAAAACCGGAAAGCGTGTATGCTTATATAAAAATCTTCAGAATATAATAGATGATACCCGCTAGCAATGCTGAAATGGGAATGGTTAATATCCAGGCCCATAGTAGGTTAACGGTAACGCCCCATCTTACGGCACTTAAGCGTTTGGTAGCGCCTACTCCGATGATGGAACCGGTGATGGTATGGGTAGTGGATACCGGTATTTTAAAATGTTCTGTAAGAAAAAGGGTAATAGCACCTGCTGTTTCGGCAGCTACACCTTCTAATGGGGTTACTTTGGTGATGCGGGTTCCCATGGTTTTTACAATTTTCCATCCGCCACTCATCGTACCCAGGCCAATACATAAAAAGCTGGTAAAGGGTACCCAGGGATAGGCTTCTACAAATTGGTTAAAATCCATATTCACCCCCCGGCTTTTTTCGTAAAATATAGTGGCTGCTCCAATAATCCCCATCACTTTTTGCGCGTCGTTGCCGCCATGGCCTACACTAAATGCTGCAGAAGATACCAGCTGTAATCTTTTAAACCAGCCTTCGGCTTTGTAAGGATTAGAGCCCTTGCATATATGCACAATCAGAATAGTAATAAAGAAGGCAATCACCATACCAATCAGTGGGGCAATAAATATAAACAGGAAAGTAGGGATTACTTTTACATAGTTGATCACATCAACCCCTGCTGCACTAAAACCATGTGCATTGGTAAGCGCAGCACCTACAAACCCACCCATCAATGTGTGCGACGAGCTGGAGGGGATGCCAAACCACCAGGTAATCAGGTTCCAGATAATGGCGGCAATAATGCCGGCTAAAATTACATGCAGGGTGATGAATTCGGGATTTACCCATTTGGCAACGGTGTTTCCGATACCAAATTCTTTAAACACATATTTCGCCATAAAAAAAGCGGCGAAATTGAATACGGCTGCCCAAACCACTGCCTGAAAAGGCGTTAATACCTTGGTAGAAACAATGGTAGCAATTGCATTGGCCGCATCATGAAATCCGTTGATATAATCAAAAATAAAGGCCAGCACAATAATAATAATCAGGAGAGTAAGCATACATGACTTTTTTGGAAAACAGCAACCCTTTCAATTGCCTAAGGGGGCATCAGGCATATTTAATGATGATGGATTCAATCACATTGGCAGCATCTTCACATTTGTCGGTGGCAATTTCCATTACCTGATAGATTTCCCGCTTTTTAATTACCTCTTTAAAGTCGTTTTCTTGCTGAAACAACATCTCAATACTCATATCAAACACATCGTCCGCCTGGTTTTCTATACTGTTTACTTTCACCATAGCTTCCGTCATTTCCCGTAAATTTTTCATGTCACGTAGTCCCATAACTGCTTTGCGGATTTCCTGCGAGCCATTTAATATCAGGTCGGCCATTTTCTGGATACCGGTATCATTGGGGTTAACATTATAAAAATTAATCTTTTTTGCAGAGGCATAAATGTAATCGCAGATATCGTCTAGTGCAGTGGCCAGATAGTGAATATCTTCCCGGTCGAAAGGGGTAATAAAATTCCGCCCTAACTCTGTAAAGATTCGATGGGTATTTTCGTCGTTTTTATGTTCCAGGTCCTCAATTTGTGCCAGGATTGATGCCCGTATATTGCGGTCGGGTTCACTCACCATTTCTTTTAGCTTGACGGCCATTTCCAGCACTTTTTCTGCCACCCCTTCAAAAAGTTCGTAAAACACTTTATTCTTGGGCATGAACAGATTTCCGAAATTGTTGAAACGCATAAAGGGGCAATTTTTTGTAAAAGTAGGGTTAACTATTGGTGACAGGTAATGAACTTCAAAATTAATGATTGTTTAATATACTCTTTTGCAAGCATTCATGTTAATGGTCGTTAGTTTTATAACTATCCAAGATAAAGCCAATGGTGGTGCCCACTTCTTTTTTACTTCTTACATGGATGGTTTTACCGTGGGCCTCAATAATGTGCTTGCAAATTGCCAATCCCAGCCCAGAACCCCCTTTATCGCGGCTTCTTCCTTGGTCGGTACGATAAAACCGCTCAAAGATGCGGGGGAGGTGCTCTTCCGCAATGCCGATACCATCGTCACTAAACTCGATCAGCACATGTCCTTCATCCATTGGGTAAATGCTGGCTACTATGCTGCCATCCTGTTTGCCATATTTGGTGGCATTGTCTAACAGGTTGCTAATTACCTGTAAAATCTTTTCCTTATCGGCATAAACGGATATGGGTGATTCGCAGCCTTTTTTTATGCTGCAGCGGATGTTTTTTGCGTTGGTTTTTATGGAAAGTGCTTCAAAAGCATCTTTTATCAAATCCTGCACAACAAATGTTGTTGGGTAAAGTGGTTGTTCGCCACTTTCGAGCCGCGAAATTTCATCCAGGTCTTCCAGCAGATTTACCATGCGCTCTACGTTACGTGACGAGTTTTCGAGGAATCTTTTACGTGTTTCGGGATCGTCCATGGCGCCCTGTAAAAGAGTATCTACATAGCCCTGAATGGCAAAAATGGGGGTCTTAAATTCGTGAGCCAGGTTTTGTAAAAACTCTTTCCGGTAAACCTCATTGGTTTTCAACATCTCAATTTCAGCCTTCTTTTGTTGCGCCCATTGTTCCACATCTTCCCGAACTTCATCAATCCCCTTTTGGGGTAGGATATATTTATAATAGGTTTCTTCTCTTTTAGTGGCTTTGGTTTGATAGATCACTTTATAGATTAGCTTTATCTTTCGGTAAATGAAAGATTCGAGCACCCGGCGAACCAGCAAATAACTGCCAATAAAAATCACAATAAAAATTAGCAGCGCCATTTTCCAACTGGGTAATAACCACCAGCTGCCAAGCCCGATGGGTACCGACAAGGCCAGAGCGGTAAAAGCCGATAACTGTTGAGGAGAAAGGTTACTGGTTGAAAACATGGCTTACATATCCTGAAGTAAAGGTAAGGGCAAATACGCACGATTGGGAGGTTACTACCACTCAAACTTATACCCAACACCCTTAACGGTAGTGATACAGTCGGTGTTTAGTTTCTGCCTGATTTTTCGGATATGTACATCAATGGTACGGTCGCCAACAATTACTTCGCTTCCCCATACCTGATTAAGAATTTCGTTGCGCAACAACACCCTGCCGGGTTTAGAAGCCAACAGATATAACAGCTCGAATTCTTTTTTGGCGAGAACAACTTCTCTCTCATCAATGGTTACCAAGTAGCTAGCCGGGTCTATAGAGAAATTTCCTATGCGTATTCGCTTGTTTTCAACGGTTTCTTGCTTAATGCGACGGAAAATGGCATTAACCCGGCTGATCAGCACTTTTGGACTAACCGGCTTGGTAACATAATCATCGGCACCGGACTCTAACCCTTTAATCTGAACAGCTTCATCGCTAACGGCTGTAAGAAAGATGATGAGGGTTTGCGAAAATTCGGGTTGGGTTCGTAATATCTGGCAAACCTCTACCCCCGTTTTCTTCGGCATCATAATATCCAATATAATCAGGTCGGGGTGGTGTAACCGGGCTTTATCCAGCGCCTCATTTCCATCGGAGGCTGTAAACACTTCATACCCCTCTTTGCGCAAGTTATAGGAAATGATTTCCAGGATATCCGGCTCATCATCTGCAACGAGAATTTTTTTGGCGCTATCTTCCATACCGGAGTTGGGTTTAAGCAAAACTAATTTGAATAGTCGGCAAATATCACTTTATCTATTATTATGTTATTGTTAAGTGAATTAGCCTCCCTGTCTGGTTCGCGGTTTTTTTAGTAGTAAATTTGTAAGTAAGATGAGAATCTCCCGTTTTATAGGGCTTGTTTGGCTAACACTATTTATTAATTGGGTGCATGCACAAACCAGTAGCATGCCGCCCATTCCGGCTATGCGGGTATTGCACCACGAACAGATTCTGCAAGTGGCCCGGCAAATTGAGGAACTGCATTTTTCGCGTAATAACGCCTATCACCCAGCAAAAGACAGCCTTATAAACAGGGAACTGAATGCCCGAACCATGGAAAGGATTACTTATTACCGGGCATTGATTGAAACCGATAGTAGTTTGCAAGATAATGCCCGCTATGGTTGGCTGAGAAGCGTAAAGGAATTGCTGGAAGGATATCGAAGTGCCTTGATAAACCGAAAAATAAGTCCTGCTCAATGGCCCTTGCTGGTAGAATCATTTGGGGTTGCTATGCAGGCTACCTGGCGAAATACTTCTTATATAACCGCCTTTTATCCTGTAGAGCCCGAGTCGGCAAAATTACTCTTACAAAATACAGCCTTATCCGGCAATCCTGCCAAGGAAGAAGCTCGGGATTGGGTATTGTTACAGGAGGCCAATAAGCATCCCGAAAAAATTCTCCCCCTACTGAGCAAACAACCCAATTGTCGCTATGCGGATAGTTTATTAGTGGTAGCCGCTTTTAAAAATCAGGAATCATTATATACCTATGCATCTGTGCCGGATGCGTTGGGTAAGCGGATACATCAATCTACCCATCCCCTGGTAAAACTGGTTGCCTATCTTACCAAATTACCAACAGGCCGAATGATTTTTCCCTTTATAGATGAAATTTACCATGGCCGGCTTACCATCGATTCTATCGCCCCTTTTACCCACCAGGATACTACGGGCACTTATTTTAGTATGTTGGTAAGCACCCGAATGCAGTATGTACAAAGAATGCAACGGGGTGATACTGCTATGGCCATGGATGCCTTATATAAAAAAATTCAACAAAAGTCGGTAGAAGATTATCTGAATGAGATTAACGGGCTACACGAAATCAGTAATCCTGCCATCCGTTTCCGCAAGATAAATACATTAACCCCGGAGGAGTTATATTATGTAGCTGTTTCAGGGGAAGAAGAAATGTATACCTCCAGTTTTGTGTTGGGTATTTATCCGCGCATCTGTAAGCTTTGGAAAGGAAAATCTGCCGACTCGCTATTATCTACTCTCCATTACGATCAGTATCGGAAATTTATTAGGCTCTGTGCAGCTTATAATACCCTGGATGATTGGTTAAGCCGGATGGATTCTACTGCAGCCAGAAAAATGGTGTTAGGCTTCGCCGATCACTTAGAAGAAGGTACGCAATTAAGTGAGGCGGTAGATGTGGCTACAACCTATTCTAGTATTTATAACACACGAATAAAAGGCTGGATGTTAGAAAAAGTAGAGGAGCGTGCTGCACAGCTAAAAGAATCCGGATCGTCGAGAGGGGCGGCAATATATTCGATATTGCAAAGCATATTTTATTCACTGGATACCAGCAAACATACCCGATTACTAGAAGAGTTAGGTGTTCGTCCGGTTGACCGCCTACCCGTTGCCAACCTAAAAGATTCCGCCGGCCGTATAATTGTGCAGCAATTTTTTTATGGAGATAAGGGGGGTATGGAAATTTATCAAACCTTTCTCAAAAGGTTTACCCATCCCAATTGGAAAATCGTAAAGAAGCCCTTATGGACGGAAGTGCAGGCTGTTAAAGGGTTGCCGGTAATTATATATTCTAATCTTCCCCTGGATGAAGTGAATGATTTAGACGAACATGCACAGGACAGTTTAATTGTTTATTTACAGTCGATGGGCTTAGAGCCTACCTTATCTATCCATCGCGGGCACAGCTATAGTTTACCCTCCACCATAGAAAAATTACCCTACAGCTCTCAACTGGTATTGGTGGGTAGTTGTGGAGGATATCAGCGGCTACATGATGTGCTGGAAAGCAGTCCGGATGCAGCGATAATATCTTCCAAGCAAGTGGGTACGGGACAAATCAATCAGTTATTAATTGATGTAATCTGCGAGCAATTGCGGCTCGGAAAAGATATCTACTGGCCCGGTTTGTGGAAGAAGTTGGAAGCCAATTTTACTGGTACTTCCCGGGAAACCTTTCGGGACTATGTGCCCCCCTATCAAAATTTAGGCGCTTTATTTATTCAGGCTTACCGGCGTGCGGTAGAGTAATGGCGGGTTGCTCCGATGCGCTGATTATTGCAGATAGGGGTTATGTAGTTTTTCATGTCCGATGGTGGTGGCAGTTCCGTGGCCCGGATAAACAGCCGTACTGTTAGGTAGTGGCCATAATTTTTCACGAATGCTATTCAGCAACACATCCGGATTTGCGCCTGGCAAATCGGTTCTGCCGATACTTTCTCTAAACAACACATCGCCCGCAATCAGTATTTCCTGCGCCTCACAGTAGAAGCAGATACTGGCAGGTGAGTGCCCGGGCGTTTCGATTACGCTCAACACATCATCGCCAAGGGTTATTCGGTCGCCTTCTTTTAAAAAATGCAATGGCCCGGTATAATTGGTAAAAGGCAATCCCCAATTTTCTCCCGAGATAGGGGCTTTTTCGAGCACAATTTTTTCGCCGGCATGGATATGCAGCTCCAGCCCATATGTTTGATGTACCCACCTGTTTCCAAAAACATGGTCGAGGTGGCAATGGGTATTCAACAATAGGGTGGGTTGAAGTCCTTCGGATTGGATATAATTATTTAACATTTCCTCCTCAGCAGTAAAATAGCAACCGGGGTCAATAATAATGGCTTGACGTTGCTGATTAAACAAAACATAGGTGTTTTCGCGAATGGGGCTGAAGGTGAATACCTGTAGGGTTAACATATTGGTAATTTTGGCTTCTTTTGCCTTTTATTGATTAATTTTAAAATACTAAAGTTCGGATATGCGTTTCAAATGGATGGATTTGGGTTGGATGGCCTTTGTTTTTTTACCTGTGTTTGCCATGTCTCAGGTAAATGGGGTAGAATTTGGCAAAAATAGGGTACAGCATAAGAAGTTTACCTGGAAGTTTTTCCAGTCACCCAATTTTAATACCTATGTGAATCAGGGCGGAGTTGAGTTGGGCAAATTTGCAGCACAGGTTGCCGAGGAAGAATTGCCGGGAATTGAGAGTTTTGTAGAGTATTCGTTGCAGCGGCGTGCAAACATTGTAATTTATAACAATTACAACGATTATAAAAGCAGCAATATTGGGTTAGGTTCCGACTGGCAAAGTGCCGGTGGGGTAACCCGTCTTGTGAATAATAAGCTGGTAGTATATTTTGATGGCAATCATACCAATTTCCGCCGGCAAATTCGTGAGGGGATTGCCAAAATATTAACCGACAACTTATTGTTTGGAGAGGATATTGGGGAATTTGCCAGCAACCAGGCATTGCTCGATTTACCTAAATGGCTGATAGATGGATATGTGGCCTATGCGGGGGAGCCTTGGAGTACTTTGCTGGATGATGAATTAAAAAGTTCGTTATTAAGTGGCCGATATAATTCTTTTTATCAGTTTGCTTTTGAACAGCCTCAGCTGGCTGGCCACGCATTCTGGAGATATATTGCCGAAAAATATCGGAAAGACAATGTTACTTACCTTTTGTATTTGGCCAGGATTTATAAGAATCTGAATAATGCCTGTTTGCGGGTATGCAAGAAGAAGTTCAAGGAAGTGCTGAAAGATTTTATGCAGTTCGAGCAGGAGCGGTATTCGAAGGACATTACCCGTAGGCGCAATCAGCCCAAGGGTTCTGTGGTGGTTACAGAAGATATTTCAAAGAAGGATTATTTCCGCTTTCAGGCCAATCCTAATCCGAAAAGCTCAACGTATGCAGTGGTTGAATTTAATAATGGTCAATATGCCGTAAAACTGCATGAAAACTTCTATGATGCGCGAACCCTTTTGAAGCTGGGGTATAAAACCTATCAGGGAGATATCAACCCCAACTACCCCATTTTGGCTTGGGATGGCAAGGGGAGTCGTTTGTTGGTAATATACTGGGAGAAGGGTAAGCTGAATATGTTTGTGTATGATAATATTGCCAAATACAAGCGGTTCAAGCAATCTATCAGTGGGGTAGATCAAATATTGGATGCCTCTTTTATGTTAGATGCCAATACGCTGGTGATGAGTGCAGTGAAGAATGGACATACAGATATTTACACCTATAAAATTGAGGAGAATCGGCTAACACAAATTACCGATGATGTGTACGACGACCTTGATCCTGCTTTGGTAGCCTTTCCCAATAAAGTAGGTATTGTATTTGCTTCCAACCGGCCCAATGGAACAGCGCGTGGTGGTGACACGGTTTTGCCCAGCCGCCATCCTTATAATATATTTTTTACAGACGTATTAAATGATGGTAAGGCCAAGCAGATTACACAGTTAACCCGCGTTAAGTATGGCTCAGCTCGCTATCCGATGCAGTATAATACCAACCACTTTACTTTTGTGTCGGATGAAAATGGCATTGCCAATCGCTGGGCGGGATTTTTTTCAACGCAAAGAAGTGGATTGGATACACTGATTTATGTAGGGGAAGAAGTACTGCATAATCCAACACCCAAGGAAATTGATTCAACCCTGCGCGCTTGGCAGCTTCCGAAGCCCGACAGCATTAGTTTTTATCAGGTGTATAACGACTCAACCTACACTTTTCCCATAACCAATTATCAAAGCAGTTTATCGGAAACTCGTATTGCCGGTAATAATGGACAAGTAAGTGAAGTGCGCAGGGAGGGGGATTTTAAGTTTTTATATAAACTGAAGGTAGACGAGCAAACCCTGCAAAAAAGGAATATTGCCACACGCCCTACCGAGTATATGAAAAAAGTAGTGGCAGAAAATAAGGCACAAACCGGAAAGGCCATGGTGTATTTGAATAAGGCACAGGCAGATACCGGAAAAAAAGTTGCCGACTTTTTTCAAAATGAATTTGCCAATGAAAAGCCCGATTCCAGCGCTTTGGTTCGTGAGCAACAAGCAGAAGCTGAAAAGGTATCACCGTTAAGTAAGGCTAAGTTGTTTGACTACCGACTCAAGTTTAGTTCCGATTTTGTTCAAAGCGGTATCACTAATACGATTTTGATTAATCGGTATCAGCCATATGGCGGCGGTTTTGGGCCTATCCAGTTGAACAATGGGGCTAACCTCAACTTCGCCTTTAAGGTTGGGGTGAGTGATTTGATGGAAGATTTGCGCTTTGTAGGCGGATTCCGTTTTGGAACTAATCTTACCGATAAGGATGTATTACTGGCATTTCAAAATAATCGAAAACGCCTCGACTGGGGAATTACCTATTACCGAAGTAATGTTTCTAATTTCTACAACACATCGTTCAACACGATGTTATACACGAATTTGTATCAGTTTAATGTATCTTATCCTTTCGACGAAATAAGAAGTTTACGGGCCACTGTTGGTTTAAGAAATGATCGCGGGGTATTGCGGCCGTATGATAATGCATCTGGCTTTCCCGACCCGAATGCGCTGGCTTTTCGTGATACTGTATCTAGATATATTGTATCGCGGTTAGAATATGTGCATGATAATACCATCAATCCCACACAAAATATCTGGAAGGGGCTTCGGTATAAGGTATTCTTGGATGTAAATATGCCTTCCTTTAAAACCGCGTTGAATAATGGAAAAGCCACTCTAAATTTTGGTTTTGATGCCCGGTATTACAAACAACTTTATAGAAATTTCATCTGGGCAGGGCGCGCTGCAGCTGATTTCTCCTGGGGCGAGCAAAAAATTGTTTATTACCTGGGAGGTACGGATGGATGGTTAGGACCTAAGTTTAACGACAATCCTCCTGCTCCCGACCAAACCTATGCATTTCAGTCGCTGGCATTAAATATGCGTGGCTACAATCAGAATGTGGCTAACGGAAATAATGCCTTTGTTATCAATAGTGAATTCCGATTCCCGCTGTTCTCTACCTTAATCAACCGACCTATTAATAATGCGTTTCTCCGCAACTTTCAACTGGTGCAGTTTGTAGATTTAGGAACTGCCTGGAATGGCAAGTACAATGGCATTACCCGTCCCGGAGAATTTTATAGCAGTCCGGGTTCAACTCCGGTAACCGTTCGGATAGATGCGGGTGGATTAGGGCCCTTTGCCGGCGGGTATGGATTTGGTGTTCGGAGTACCCTATTGGGCTATTTCTTACGGGTTGATGCCGGCTGGCCTATGAAGGGCATATTTGTAGGCAAACCTGTTTGGTATTTTTCGCTTGGGTTCGACTTCTAATTGCCCGGAATTATTATATCACCGATTAACTTTTTTCTGCTGGCAACACTGGTTCTCTCAGTTGAACAGGCTTATTTTTTTTCCGAACGCGCATGTTGAGCATTTCAACTCCAAAGGAAAATGCCATAGAAAAGTACACGTAGTTTTTCAGGTTCAGGCCATGTGCTTTTTCGGGATTCCAACCTTCTACCAGCAATACAAAACCAATCATTACCAAAAAGGATAATGCCAACATTTTAAGTGTGGGATGTTTGTGGATGAATGCTGAGATACGGGCATTAAAAAGGAACATGACTATCATTGCGATAACAACGGCTGCAATCATTATTTCCAGTCTTTTTGCCGTACCGCCAGCAGTAATAATACTATCGAAACTGAATACCATATCAATTAAAATGATTTGCATCATTCCCTGCGAAAAACTAAGGTGAGCAGCCGATTTTCCGGCCTGCGAAAGTTCTTCTCCCTCCAGCTTATGGTGAATTTCTTTAACTGTTTTATAAATTAAAAATAGCCCACCCGCGAGCATAATTAAACTGGCCAAATCAAATGATTTATTAAGGATAGTAAATACGGGTTTCCCTTTTTGTTGCAATAACCAGCTAAGTGCAAAAAGTAAGGAAGTTCGCGTGATAATTCCACCTATCATCCAGAAAGTGCGTGCCCTTTGCTGGTATTTCTGGGGCAGCCGATTCATGATGATGCTAACAAAAATTACATTGTCTATGCCCAGCACCACTTCCAGAATAACCAGGATAACAAAGCTGATAAGATGTTCGGATGTAAAAAGTGATTCCATTTTTTATTGGTTAAATGATGTTTGTATCGATTTTCCGATTTGTTGAATAAGGGCCGGTCCCCGATAGATAAAGCCCGTCCATATCTGAATTAAATCTGCCCCGGCTTGTAAACGGGCTGCCCCGTCTCTGCCACTCATGATACCGCCGCTTGAAATAATGGGTATAGAATTGCCCGACTGCTTTTTCAGGTATTGCAATACTTGCGCTGCCAGCGGTTGAAGTGGTTTGCCACTCAGGCCTCCCATGCCGATTTGTGGCAATAGTTGCTGAGAATGGGCGGAAAGATTTTCTCTGCCAATAGTAGTGTTAGTAGCAACCAATCCATCCAGTGGAACCTGCCGAGCCAATTCAAGAATATCGTTTAATTGATGGGTTGTTAAGTCTGGCGCAATTTTCAGCCAAAGTGGTTTGGGTTGTGGCTGACCCTGGTTATAGTTTTGCAGGGTACTGGTTATCTGATACAGGGCCTCTTTATCTTGCAGAGCTCGAAGCCCTGGGGTATTGGGAGAGCTCACATTCACCACAAAATAATCTGCTTCGGCATGTAAGTGTTGATATACCCGGAGATAGTCTTTCCAGGCATCTTCGTTGGGGGTTATCTTGTTTTTGCCAATGTTTCCTCCCACAATTAAGCGGTTGCTGCTGGTAGCTGCTTCCCGGTTTTTCCATGCTGCCAGTCTTCTTTTTACCACTTCCATCCCGTGGTTATTAAACCCCATTCGGTTGATAAGGGCTTCATCTTGGGGAAGTCTGAAAAGTCGGGGTTTTTCATTGCCGGGTTGCGCCAAGGGGGTTACGGTTCCGATTTCAACAAATCCAAAGCCCAGTGCCTTTAAAGATGGCAGGTATTCGGCATTTTTGTCAAAACCTGCTCCTAACCCAACCGGATTGGGAAATAGAATGCCGGCTACCATTTTCGGGGTAGGATTGGGGTATCGGAAGCAATGGGTTACCAGAGATTCCCCAACGGGCAGGGAACATGCCATAGACAGGCATTGCATGGAAATATGATGCGCCCGTTCCGGTGGCAGGGTAAACAATAAAGAACGGAGTAACGGGTAAAGCATGGCGCAAAGATAATCATTCCTATTTCCCACGGCTGAGGGAAGGTTCGGAATAATAGTTGCATAAACAACTTTTATAAAAAATCATTACTTTTGGGGAAGAAAAATTAATACCATGCAGGAGGCTTATATCGTAGCCGGTTTTAGAACCGCTGTAACCAAAAGTAAAAAAGGTGGATTCCGTTTTTTTCGTCCCGACGATTTGGCGGTAGAAGTAATTAAGGGTTTGATGGCATCCTTACCTGCGGTTGATCCGAAAGAAGTAGATGATGTAATTGTAGGAAATGCTGTGCCGGAGGCTGAGCAAGGGTTACAGTTTGGCAGAATCATTGCTGCCCGAGCTTTGGGGGAGGGGATTGCCGGCATCACCATTAATCGGTATTGTGCCAGTGGTTTAGAAAGTATTGCTATGGCAACTGCTAAAATTCGTTCAGGAATGGCCGATTGTATTATTGCTGGTGGCACAGAGAGCATGAGTATGGTGCCCACTGCCGGATGGAAAACAGTACCCTCCTATGCGATTGCTAAAGACGAGCCGGATTATTACTTGAGCATGGGGCTTACCGCTGAGGCCGTTGCCAACGAATATTCTATAAGTAGGGAAGATCAGGATTTATTTGCCTTTCAGTCGCATCAAAAAGCGATGAAAGCTATACAGGATGGAAATTTTAAATCGGGGATATTACCTATCTCTGTTGAAGAGGTATATGTGAATGAGAAAGGAAAGAAAGCCACTCGCTCTTATGTGGTTGATACGGATGAGGGAGTGCGGGCAGATACTACAGTTGAAGCATTGGCAAAATTAAAACCTGCTTTTGCTACAGGCGGTTCCGTTACTGCCGGTAATTCTTCTCAAACCAGCGATGGTGCTGCATTTGCAGTAGTAATGAGTGAGCGTATGGTTAATCGGCTTGGGTTAAAGCCCATCGGTAGGCTGGTAAATTGTGCTTCTGCAGGCGTGCCCCCCCGCATCATGGGAATTGGGCCGATTGCGGCCATACCGAAAGTGTTACAGCAGGCCGGCATGACGATGAATCAAATTGATTTGCTTGAACTGAATGAGGCATTTGCTGCACAGGCACTTGCTGTTATCAGAAAATTAGATTTGAATACAGAAATTATCAACATCAATGGAGGGGCCATTGCATTAGGCCACCCGCTTGGATGCACGGGTTGTAAATTAACCATTCAGTTATTACAAGACATGAAACGGCTGAATAAAAAATATGGTATGGTTAGTGCTTGTGTAGGAGGTGGACAAGGGATTGCCGGTATTATCGAATATATCGCTTAGTGTATTCGGCTTGGGTTTGATTAATTCAAACATGATGAATATCATTTTTTGGAATGTGTTTGAGGGCTACCTTTATCAAAATTATTAGCCATGCAAAATATTCTCGTTCCCGTAGATTTCTCTGAAACCAGCAGGAATGCTGCCTTGTATGCTTTACATCTGGCTGCCCATTTACATTCACCCAAGGTTATTTTATATCATGCCTATCAGGCTCCACTAACCGTAGATTCTCCGGTGGCTGCCGTGCAGCTTTTTGATGAGGCGCAATTAAAAAAAGATAGTACCGAAGCCTTACAAAGGTTTAGAAGTAAGCTAGAGACCGAGTGTTCTCCGGGTTGTTTTCTGGAGATCTATAATGAGTATTCGTTGTTGATTAACGGGGTAGATGATGTTTGTAAGTTAACCAACGCGAACATGGTGGTAATGGGTATAACTGGCGGAGGTGCGTTGTCGGAAAAGATAATTGGAAGCAATACTGTATCTGTTGCCCGACATTCTACGGTACCAGTGATTATTGTTCCAAAAGATGTTGTATTTAAAGCCTATAAAAAAATTGTGCTGTTAACTGACTACGCACATACAGATGAAAATGTTCCCATAAATAAGATACATTGGTTGTTAGATCATACTCGGGCCGAATTGATGGTGCTGCATGTTGAAAAGGATGCTTCTGTAAATCGGGAACTGCAAGAAATTTTATTGCTAAAGGACCATAACCCAACCTATCATGTGGTGCATACTAGTAGTTTTACGGAGGGGGTAAATGAGTTTGTAATTAAACAGGCGGCCGATTTGGTAATCATTCTACCCAAGCATCATGGATTGTTTGCCAGCCTCTTTACTACTAGCCATACTACCCGATTGGCGTTTCATAGTAAGATTCCTGTTTTGGCTATTCACGAATAGTGTAGAGGTTGCCATTCAGTCATTTCAATCATTTACTATGCAAGATATTCTGGTTCCAGTTGATTTCTCTTCCACTTCCCGCAATGCGGCCATGTATGCCATTGGGTTAGCCGAACAAGTAGGTAGTAAAAGGTTAGTATTGTACAATGCATTTCAAACAATTTTGGCCAATTTTCATGCGAATCCAGATTTGGAGGGATTGGATGAGCAGGATCTGCGACCCTTGCAGGAGGATGCCATGTATGCCCTTAAACAAGAGATGCTCAACTCAGTTTCTTCCTCCATTCGAGTTGATTCGCATTGTGTGTATGAGGTTTTTCAAAACGATTTATCAGAGGTTTGTAAGCGTACCCAAACTCAGTGGATAGTAATGGGCATTACCGGAGGCGGCCTGTTAAAGGAAAAGCTTATTGGAAGTAATACCCTTACGGTAGCCCGCCACACAGCCAATCAGGTAATTATAGTTCCACCGGATGCCAGATTCTCCGGCATACGTAAAGTGATGTTATTAACCGATTATGATCATGTAGACGAAACAACCCCCTTTGATGTGATACATCAGGTTATACTTCAAACGCAAGCGCAATTAGAGGTTGTTCATATTGAAGCAGACCCGGCAACCAAAGAAAAACATACGGCCATTATTCAGCACGAAAATGCCATAATGCACAAGCATTTATTGCCGTATTTCCCCAAATATTTTACTGCCTATAATCCATCTTTCCAGCAAGCAGTGAATGATATTACAAGTGAACGCCAAATTGATTTGATAATCATAATTCCTAAGAAAATCGGATTTATAGACAGGCTGTTGCATGCGAGTTATACCGACTTACTGGCATTTCACAGTCATGTACCCATATTGGTTGCCCATAAATAAAAAACCAGGAAAAGTTAACTTAGATACTTGCCTACTATTGGTACTCTTCTTCCTACACCAAAGGCTTTGGGGGATATGCGTATAATCGGGCAAAACTGATTTCTCTTATACTCGTTGGTATTTACCATTTTGAGGGTACGATTTACCAGCGCAGGATCAAATCCCAATTGTTTTATCTCTTCTGGTCCGTTTGTTTTTTCTATGTACTGATAAAGTATTTGATCGAGTATTGCATAGTCGGGCAGGCTGTCGCTATCTTTTTGTCCAGGTCGTAATTCGGCACTGGGGGCCTTTTCAATAATATTTCGGGGTATGATTTCTTTGTCCCGATTGATATATCGGGCTAATGCATACACTTGTAGTTTATAACAATCGCCTAAAACGCTTAGTCCACCAGCCATATCTCCGTAGAGGGTACCATATCCGGTTGCTAATTCACTTTTGTTGGAGGTGTTTAGTAAGATATAACCAAATTTATTGGCAATAGCCATAAGCAAGTTGCCACGACTTCTGCTTTGCATGTTTTCTTCTGCCAGTGAAAAGGGAAGATCTAAAAACAGGGGCTGAACGGTTTGCAGCAGGGCATTGTACACTTGGTGTATGGGCACTATATCGTATGGATTTTGCAGGTTCTTGCTAAGGGCGATGGCATCATCCACAGAATGTTCAGTTGAATATGGCGAGGGAAGTAGAATTGCCCGAACATTCTCGGAACCCAATGCCTCACAGGCGATAGCAAGGGTTACGGCTGAATCAATTCCGCCCGATGATCCTAAAATAGCTTTAGTAAATCCCATCTTACTAAAATAGTCGCGTATCCCTAAAAGAAGGGCCTGATATACCTGATCGATGTTGAGTTCGGGTTCTAGTTTGGCTGGATTCAATTCTTTGTCGGGCATTCGGCTGGCTGGCTCAATAATTGGCGTATCTAGTGAACCATCCTCCTGCAATTCTAAAAAGGCGGTACCTTCTTCGAACATGGGTAAGCTGGCACAGAGATTGGCTTGTGCATCAAAAACAAGGGAGGCACCATCGAAAACAATTTCGGTTTGGCTCCCAACGGCATTGCAATAGAAAAGCGGAAGTTTGTATTTTATAACATTGGCTTTGATAACGGCTTTTCTGTCTTCGTCGTGCGTGTAATCGAAAGGAGAAGCACTTAGGTTAAGCATGATATCAGGTTGTTGCTCCATCAGTTGGTCCATTGGGCAGATGGTATACAGGGGATTGTCGCCCAGATTCCAGATATCTTCACAAATGGTAATGGCTAATTTTTTCCCTTTAAAGGGTACTACTTTCCAGTCGGCTGCCGGTTCGAAGTAGCGGTATTCGTCAAATACATCATAGGTGGGCAGCAGAGTTTTGTGAATTTCAGCAACCACTTTTTTTTCGTACAAGAAAAAGGCAGCGTTAAAGAGGTCTTTTCCCAGTTTAGATGGGTTACGGGAAGGGCTTCCAATCAGCACGCCAATTGTGTCTGCTTCTTGTAGGATTATATTTACGGCGGCTTCGCACTGTGAGATAAAATTATTGAATTCAACAAAATCCCTGGCAGGATAGCCGCAAACACACATTTCACTGAAAAGAATCAGGTCGGCACCGGCGGCTTTTGCTTCTCGGATGGCAGTAATTATTTTTTGCGTGTTCAACTCAAAATTACCAATGTGATAATTCTGCTGGGCCAGTACTATTTTCATACTGCTAATGTCAGCAACTTTTTGTTATGTTGGTCTTTTCGGGCTATAAAAATGCGGATTAGGATGGGATACGCTTCCTTTAACAGTAATTTTACGGCTTATCCGGTAAATATATCCGGGGGAATAATATTTTTAGGTATGCAACTTCAATACAGATTAGCTACGGTGTATGTTTTAGGAATTATTGTAATGATATTAGGTTGTGCCCAATCTCCAAAAGCGCCTGATGTTTCGGATAGTCAGATTCCGTGGGAAGTGCAGCGCTTTGAGCAGGATTTGTTTTCATTGGATACACTTCGGTTAGAGGGGGCCCTAGATGCGATCAACAAAAAATACCCGGGCTTTACCCAGGATTTTTTATATAATATTTTAGGAACTACCCCCGAAAAGGCGGTAACTGACTTACCTCTTTTTTTACGATCGTATAGAAATTGGCTAGCTGCTGTCCAATCAGAAAAAGAATGGAAACCCTATTTTGAACAGGTTAGGGAGGGTTGCAAGTATGTGCATTATTATTTTCCCACCTATCCATTGCCAAAGAAGTTGATCACATTTATTGGGCCTGTAAATAGTTATGGCAATGTGCTAACGGCAGATGCGCTGGCTGTTGGCCTTCAGTTTTACATGGGAAAGGATTTTGCCTGGTATGGCAGTTCGGAGGGGCAACAATTATATCCGCCCTTTTTATCCCGCCGATTTGAGCCTGCTTATATGCCGGTAAACTGCATGAAAAATTTAGTGGACGATATATTTCCCAATAAAAGTCAGGGTAGGCCATTAGTAGAACAAATGGTTGAGTCGGGTAAACGGGTTTGTTTGTTGGAGTTTTTTCTTCCAAAGTTGGCAGATACTTTACTTACTGGCTATACACTACAACAATTAGCTGCCTGCAGGGCCAGCGAAAAAGGGATATGGAGTTTTTTTGTACAAAATGAAATGCTGTTTAGCACGGATCCTTCTTTTACCAGAGATTATTTAAATGAAGGTCCGGGAACCCCGGCATTGGGGGAGCAGGCACCGGGCAATATTGGTCAGTTTTGTGGCTGGCAGATTGTAAAAAAATGGATGGAAAAACAAAAAGACATCACACCGGAGCAACTCATGAAAACACCTGCTGCCACTATTTTTCAGGAAGCCAAGTATAAGCCGTAAGGGCGGCATTTAGCTACTCAATTGAGTTTAGAGGGAGCAATCATCTCGAAGGGAGGAATTTTAACAGAGAACATCTGATGGGTATCGGCATTCATCATGCGATAAGAGCCTTGCATCTTACCCATTTCACTCCGCAAATTACAGGCACTAATGTATTGGTATTGTTCACCGGGTTGCAATATAGGCTGAACGCCAACTACGCCCTCTCCTTCTACTTCCCTTTGTTCTCCGTTACTATCAAAAATGTACCAATGTCTCCGCAATAACTTAACGGGAAAACTATTGTGGTTATAAATAGTTACCTGATAGGCAAACATATACTCGCCATGCGTGGGGTCGCTGAACTCGGTTTGATAATAGGTTTCTACAGAAACCTGAATACCGTCGGTAATTTTTGAAACCATGGCGCCGGCTATTAATCTACCATAAAAGTAGGAATAATTATGAATGTGGAATGGAAAAATATATGAACGGAAGCGGTATTTTAACAGCGGTATTGCATCCCCAATGCTTATTTTTGCAGCGAAATTTCAATAACTATGAACAAAATTGCAGTAGCGAAGGGGGATGGAATCGGTCCCGAAATTATGGATGCCGTGTTAACCATTTTTCAGGCCGCTGGGGTTCCGCTGGAATATGAAGTGGTAGAAATGGGTAAGTGGGTGTTTGATAAAGGATTTAGTAATGGTATGACGCCCGAGGCGCAGCAAACGATAGAAAATTTAGGTATTCTTTTTAAGGGGCCAATGGAAACACCCAAAGGCAAGGGGGTGAAAAGCGTAAACGTTACAGCCCGCAAAACCTGGAATACCTATGCAAATAAGCGCACTTTTCAAACTTTACATGGGGTAGACACCGTTTTTAGCAAGGCGGGTATTCCTATCGACATTACAATTGTTCGGGAAAATATTGAAGATACCTATGGGGGGGTAGAGCATTTGCTTACGCATGATGTGGCTTTAAGCCGCCGGTTTATTACCCGCCCCGGCAGTATGCAGGTGATTAAGTATGCTTTTGAAATGGCCCGCAAAAAAAATGCTCGTAGAATTACCTGCGGACATAAGGCCAACATTATGAAATTAACCGATGGATTATTTCTGGAGGTGTTTTATGAAGTTGCCAAAGAGTATCCCGAGTTGAAAGCAGATGATGTGATTGTGGATGATTTATGTATGAAGTTGGTAAGTCGGCCCGATTTATTTGATGTGGTGGTGCTAACCAATTTACAGGGAGATATAGTGAGTGATTTATGTGCAGGATTAGTTGGGGGATTAGGATTTGCGCCCTCAGCTAATATTGGCGATCATATTTCTATATTTGAGGCAGTACATGGAACGGCCCCTGATATTGCCGGAAAAAATATTGCTAATCCTACCGCCTTATTATTAAGTGGCTTTGCCATGTTGCGGCACTTGGGCTTAATGGAAGTGGCAGCCATACTGGAAAATGCACTGCTATATACATTGGAGAGCGGAAAGCATACGGGAGATTTTGGAAGTAAAGCGGATCAGCCCCTCAGCACCACTGATTTTGCACAAGCCATTATTGATAATATTGGAAAAATCCCATTATATCAGCCTAAACCCATATTGCCTAATCAGCCGCCCACCCCTACCCACTTTAAATTAGCGGCTAATCCCATGCTAGAGAGTGCCGATCATGCACAGGTTTCTATTGCCGGGGTAGATATGTTTATCGAAAGTAATTTACAACCCACAGCAGTAGCAGAAAAGTGTTTACAACACACCGGTGAGCTGTTTAAACTGGTTACTATCAGTAATCGGGGAACGCAGGTATGGCCTAAGGGCTCTTCATTTACAAATCTGGTAAACCAATATGGTTGCCGATTCGAGAGCGTAGGCGGGGTGCCATTAACACAGGTAGATATTCTGGAGTTGTATCGCCGGCTAATGCAGGATTTTAAAATATGTTCCACGGAGTTGCTTAATCAATGGGGCGATAAAAAGGCCTATAGTTTGGCGCAGGGGCAGTAATCCAAGGCGGAGGAGTAAATAACCATCAACATATTGCCTAGCCCTTTTTTTCAAGGGGTTTGGGGCAGTTCTTAATTTTAGTGTAATTTCACGTTTCATTTAAAGCGAAAAGGAACTATGGCTGAAGTGATTTTAATGCCCCGCCTGAGTGATACCATGACAGAGGGGGTAATTGCATCCTGGCATAAGAAGATAGGTGAACCTGTTAAAAAGGGCGATTTGTTGGCCGAAATTGAAACAGACAAGGCCACTATGGAACTGGAAAGCTATCAAAATGGCACTCTTTTACATATTGGCACACCTAATGGCGGAAAGCTACAGGTGAATGATTTATTGGCCATTATAGGCGAAAAGGGAGAGGATATAACAGCATTGGTTGCCCAACATGCAGGTGGGGGATCGGTTGCTCCTGCTAAACCAGCAGTAAAAGAAGAGGCGGTTGTAGTACCCACCGCTACCGTGGTTTCTGGAGCAGAAGCGATGGATGCGGCTAATATGGAAGAAGTTGTTTTAATGCCCCGATTGAGTGATACCATGACGGAAGGGGTAATTGCTGGCTGGCATAAGCAGGTAGGGGATGTGGTTAAAAAAGGAGATGTGCTGGCAGATATCGAAACAGATAAGGCCACCATGGAGCTGGAAAGTTATAAGGATGGCATTTTATTGCATCAGGGTGCGCCAGCGGGTGCTGTGATAAAGGTGAACGACCTTTTATGTATCATAGGGAAAGAAACCCTGGATGTTGCCGCTATTGTTGCGGCGGTTAAAGGAGGGGGTACCGGAGTTACACCAACGGTTGCTGCACCTGCGAGTTCAAATACTTCCCCAGTTGCAGCTGCAGCCCAGCCTGAAACGACGGTAGAAAATACTGGCAGAATTTTTGCTTCACCGCTGGCCAAAAAATTAGCTGCTGAAAAAGGGATAGACCTGGCAAAGATTAAGGGTTCTGGAGATAATGGACGAATTACTCGTAATGATGTTGAATCTTTCACCCCTGCTTCTTCTCAGCCGAGTGCGCCGGCTCAGGTAATTAAGCCTGCTCCAATGGCAGCACCTGTTATTGCAGCACAGGAAAGTTTTGAAGAAGTTCCGGTTTCGCAAATGCGTAAGGTGATTGCCAGAAGATTAAGTGAGAGTTTATTTACCGCACCTCATTTTTACCTCACTATGTCGGTAGATATGGATGCGGCGGTTGCTGCCAGAACCCGTTTAAATGAGCAAGCGGGTGTAAAAATCAGCTTCAACGATATGGTAGTAAAAGCAACTGCCATGGCTTTACAGCAACACCCTACAGTAAATAGCAGTTGGTTAGGTGATAAAATTAGGTACAATCATCATATCAATATTGGCGTGGCGGTTGCAGTAGAGGATGGATTATTGGTTCCGGTGGTTCGGTTTGCCAATACAAAAACCCTTACACAAATTGGAGCAGAAGTAAAAATATTTGCCCAAAAGGCGAAGGATAAAAAATTGCAGCCTTCCGATTGGGAGGGAAGTACTTTTACTATCTCCAACCTGGGCATGTTTGGCATTGACCAGTTTACTGCTATTATCAATCCTCCCGATGCCTGTATTTTGGCTGTAGGTGGCATCTCTCAGGAGCCGGTAGTAAAAAATGGACAGGTAGTACCCGGTAATGTTATGAAGCTTACTATGAGTTGCGATCATCGGGCAGTGGATGGAGCAACTGGGGCTGCTTTTCTGCAAACCCTAAAAAGCTTATTGGAAGAGCCACTTAGAATGCTTTTGTAAGATATATTTATCAATTTTATCATTTAATTATAGTCCCCTTAACGCAAGGGGACTTTTTTTTGCGGAAATTGTAGTTACATAATTTTTATGAAACGACTTGTATGTATAATAGGCGGGTTGTTCGCAATATTTCTTTGCCGGGCGCAAAACATGTTGGCAAATGGAAGTTTTGAGGACAGGAATATTTGCATCGAGTTTCGATCGGGTTGTGCCCCCGAGGGGTGGTTTCGCTTTCCTTTACAACGCATGAATCAATCCGGCCTGAATCGGGCATTTTCTAAGGGGCATTATTATGAAAGCTTACTAATGGAAAACCGCGATGCTTCTTTTGGCGGAAGAACATTTATATATACCCGACTGATTTGTCCGTTGGAAAAAGGGAAAACTTATCGTTTGCGCGTTTCTGTGTATACGAATGGGCATCAGTTTGATCATTTAGATGTGGCAGTTAGTAATTTTGAACCTTACAGGAATCAGGAAATTTTAACCGGACATCCCCGCAATTATTCGCTTACATTAACTCGGCCCAGCAAGTACGTAAACGATTGGAGGGAAGCATCTGTAGTAATTACGGCAACGGGGGATGAGCGTTATTTGTTATTAGGCAATCTGTCTCAAAGCAAGATGCCCTTTACCCGACAGTATAATTATGAAGATCCCAGGATAGTGTATGATATAGACAGTGTTACATTGCTGCCGGTTTCCGGTAAGTGGGAGCCATGCGAAAAGGCGGCAGAAAATCTACAGCTGTTGTACATGAATAATTATCGGCACACAGAATTTAATTATTTAGATGATGATCCTCCGATTTCCTTAGATTCATTGCTAACAAAAAAGGAGGAAAGTGCTCCACCCATCAAGACAGATACTTTGTTAAAAAATATTTCAGATACGCTCCTGATTCCTGATGTATTATTTGAATTTGATAAAGGCGTGTTGAATCCTAATTTCTTACCTCGCTTGCAAACCATTGTAAAGGTGTTAGAGCAGCGACCATTTGATAGATTAGAAATTATTGGGCATACAGATAGCCTAGGTTCGGTGGCTTACAATCGGCAACTGTCGGAACAGCGAGCTCAGGCTGTTGCCGAATATTTATACGCACATTTACCCATAAAGCCCGAAAATGTAAAGATTTCTGGGGAGGGGGCTTTCAGGCCGGTTGCCACCAATCAAACAGCCGCCGGTCGTAAGCAGAACCGGCGGGTTGAGATAATTGTAATTCGGTAAACTGGAAGAGGGGCCGATTAGTATTCCAGATCACAACCAATTGGAGCGCCTGGTGGAATTTCTTTATGAATGGGTAAAGGAATGTCTTTAGGCTTGTTGATTCTTTCAATTGCATAAGCATAGTGAGCAGATAACCCGGCAGTTTGTTTTTTGGATAGTGCTATCTGTTTTATTTGTTCTAGTCGGCTGAAGCAGATAGATTTAACGGCATACCCAGATTGATCATTTTGGTATAGTGCCAGTAACCAGGTAACAACCATTTGTTGTGTTTGGAGTTGAATTTCTCTGGCTAGTCCAGACTTCAGGGTACTTTTCCAGGTGGTTTCTATAATAGCATCTAACAAGTCGTCGAAGCCCGGGGTTTGTGCCCTGGCTTTTAATTGTACCATTCGGTTAGCTCTTTCGGGGTGGAACAGGAAAGAAAGTTCAAAATCGGCGAGGGCTTCTGCTGCTGATAGGGCATCGAATGCCATGCCGGTTCTTTTGGTAAAGAGTTCACCAACTGTATAATATTGAGGAGGGCGGGGTGGAATTAAATCAATTACTGCAGTGGGTATAGAAAGCACTTCGGGAGTAAGGCATTGAAGGGCTGACTTTATGGCTTCTTGTTGAACCGCAGCCGGTAAGATGGTGGGTTTTTCCTGGTTATCTCCTTTAACATTGTAAGTGTAGTTCATACCTCCAATTAATTTGCATACGGCTTCCAGTTGGTAGCGATGAAAATTATATACGGGTACAAGCACATCTTCTAATTGTGCCAGGGGAGTATTAAGCTTAACTGCATTTTCGGAAAATTGTTGCAGTGCCTTTTTTCTAACATTTAACACCGACGTGAGTTCTTGTGTGGGGCTTGTGCCATTGTCCCATAGGTGGGCTTTGGGGTGCATTCCACCGGCAGCCCGTGCATCGGCATCTGCAATAAATAGAAGGCCTCGCTTAGTATTTTCTTCCAGTAAATTATTGAGTGATTGATTTTCATTAGTGCCAGCGGGGAAGTCATCATAGCCATATTTTATGGCTTGTTTATCCCAGTCACCAATTTGGTTGGTATATACCTCCGAAAAATCAATATCTCCTTTTGCGTTTAGTTGAATAAGTGGATGCGGATAATCCATTACGGAGGCCCGGTTATTGTAACTAGAAGCATAATTATGTTGTAAGCCCAGGGTATGCCCTATTTCGTGAGCGGCTAATTGACGTAATCGTTGTAAAGCGGCTTCCCTCATGGTATTTGGAACAGGTTTGCCCGTTTCGTAGGGGGAGAGCAGACCAGTAAAAATCAGGTGATCTTGACGAACTCGAAGGGATCCCAGTGTAACCTGTCCTTTGATAATTTCACCAGTTCTCGGATCGGTAATGCTGTTCCCATAACTCCAGCCACGGGTAGATCGGTGAACCCAGTTTACTACGTTGTAGCGTATATCCATAGGGTCGGCGGAGTCGGGCAGTAATTTTATTTGAAAGGCATTTTTGTAACCGGCTGCTTCAAAAGCCTGGTTCCACCAGCTTCCGCCTTCGAGCAGGGCAGATCGAATGGGTTCAGGCGTTCCATTGTCTAGGTAGTAGATAATGGGCTTTACTGGTTCGCTTACTAAAGCCCCTGGATCTTTTTTAGCGAGGCGATGGCGGGCAATTACCATTTGCTGAATAGGTTCGGTAAAGGAGGAGCTGAAGTCGAAGTAACTAATGGCGTTATAACCACTTCTAATATCGTATTGGCGGGGTTTATATTGGTTATCGGGCAGCTGCACAAATGAATGGTGCATCCGCAGGGTAATGGCTTCGGTGCTAGGTACTACCGCTCTAACATATCGACCCGCATCTGCACCTCCGGTAAATGTGATAGTAGCTTCAAATTCTGAATTAAGAGGAAAATTGCGCGTGTTGTTGATATAAATTACCGAGCGGGATTCGGCGAGGGAATAAGATCCTTGCTTCATCATTCTTAGTCGATCAGTAACATTCATTGCATCTCTCAGAAAAAAGGAAGTAGCATCTACCAGAACCTGTCCATTTTCTTCTTCCTCAATAGTAAAACCTGCAATAGCAGATTGCGCAAACGATTCGGTTACTGCTTTTTTCTCTCGTAGGTCTGATGAAGAGGCTCTGTAATCGTAGTTAGGTTCAATAAGCAATAGTTTTTTCCCCACTTTCTGAAAGGCAACAACTCTAGCCCCTCCGATTAGTCCCCGGTCTAATCCTATATCATTAGATCCTAGCCCTGCAGGCAAGCTATTTACATATAAAAATTCAGTACCGATTTTATTAACCAGCAGCCAGATTTTTCCATTGGCAGCGTCCCACCAAAACGGAAAAAATCCATCATATTTGGTAAATCGGCTGGTTTTTTCGGCCAACTTAGTACTGGTTTGTGCGAAAGATTGGAGTGATAAAAAAAGAAATGAATAAACGAGTAGTAGTCGCATAGTCCTGATTATAAGCGGTTGAATGATAAAGGAAAGATAAGCCATATGGATAAAAAAATCCGGAAAACTGAACTACAGTTTTCCGGATAATAGGATACGCCGGGCTACTTTTAGCTATTGCTACCCTCTGCGGCAGGTGCGGCAACGGGTGTTGCATCAGGGGCGGCAACGGGAGCTGCAACCGGGGCTGGTGCTGGTTTAGGGGCAGCGGGCTTTTTAGCAGGTGCTTTCTTTTTTGGTGCTGCTTTTTTTGCTACTACTTTTTTAGCAGGTGCTGCTTTTTTTGCGGCTACTTTCTTTTTTGGTGCTGCTTTTTT
>JBBAJQ010000006.1:34170-75017 GCA_040403945.1 Sediminibacterium sp. | reverse complement strand
TTTTAGCAGGTGCTGCTTTTTTTGCGGCTACTTTCTTTTTTGGTGCTGCTTTTTTTGCTACTACTTTTTTAGCAGGTGCTGCTTTTTTTGCGGCTACTTTCTTTTTTGGTGCTGCTTTTTTAGCGGCTGCTTTCTTTTTTGGTGCTGCTTTTTTTGCGGCTACTTTCTTTTTTGGTGCTGCTTTTTTTGGTGCTGCTTTCTTTTTTGGTGCTGCTTTTTTTGGTGCTGCTTTCTTTTTTGGTGCTGCTTTTTTAGCAGGTGCTTTCTTTTTGGTTGCTTTTGCCATGGTGCGTGTTGTTTAAGGTGGTTTTATATAACAGATGAAAGTTAGAAAAAATTTTTTTATATATCACCAAATCCCTTGATATATATTTTTATACTTATTAAAAATGATTGTTGCGCAGCCACTCGATGCACATCCAAGGCCATTGCGAGAGGACTTTGTCGTAGGGTGCTGTTCCAAATCCATGGCCTCCATGGTCGAAAATGGTAAGCGCAGCAGGAATTTCGAATGTTTTAAGGGCGTTGTAAAATACAATACTATTTTTTGGGGGTACGGATTTGTCGTTGTCGGCGTGCAATAGCCAGGTGGGAGGGGTATGCTTATTAACTCTATTCTCTGTAGAAAGTTGAATAACTAGTTCCTCGGTGGGTGATTTTCCTAGTAGCATCTCCCGGCTATAGCGATGTCCAAAAAGGGTATCCATAGAAATAACCGGATAAATTAGAATAGCGAAATCGGGTCGGCTGCTGAATCTTTCGTGCCATTTTTCTGCGGTTAGATTGGCTTCTTTGTGTATAGTGGCTGCCGTTGATGCCAGGTGGCCGCCTGCAGAGAATCCCATAACTCCAATTTTATTTGGATTGATTCCCTTTCCTGCCTTTCCTGATCGGATCAGTTGAAGTGCCGTAGTAACATCAGTATATTGTGCCGGATAGTTATGTCCTTCCTGCTTTCTATTGTTTAAGCGGTAGTGAAGCACAAAAGCATCTATGCCGGCTGCGTTAAAGATTGATGCCGGTATAATACCTTCTTTTTCCCAGGCAAGGTGGGCATACGCGCCACCGGGACAAATAACTACGGCCGTTTTTCCGGTTGATTGGCTAGTAGTAGGATAATAATCAATAAATGGGGGCATTGTATCAAAACCTTCATGAACTATACCAGATGTATCAGATGGGTATAGCCAAATTCTTTGTTGGGCATTGGTAGAATCGGGAGAAATCATGTTAAGCATAAGTAGGGTCAGGAAAAAAGCGGAGCGCATGTACACGGCATTTATTAGGAAAGTTACCAATAAAAAGGCATGAAATTATTGTTTCAGTTGAAAGCTGTTATTAATGAATGTAGATTTTGTTACGAATTATGGTTGTATGAAAAGGACTAATTTTGTACTATGAAAAAAACAGTAGTGTTGGGGGCCTCAGAAAATCCTTCCAGATATAGTTATTTAGCTGTTGAGCGTTTGCGGGCGATGGGTAATACGGTTGTAGCAATTGGCCGGCGCGAGGGGATGATTGGGGATACGCCTATTATTACCGGACATCCCAAACTTGAGGGCGTAGATACGATTACACTGTATTTAAACCCTCAATTGCAGGTTGCTGAGTATGATTATATTTTGCAGGTATATCCTCGGAGGGTAATTTTTAATCCGGGTACAGAGAATGATGAATTGCTGCACTTACTACGTGAAAAGGGAATTGAAGGGGTAGAAGCGTGTACTCTGGTTATGCTGGGGACTGGGCAGTATTGATTCTGATTAATTAAACTGATAACTTATCCCCATTACAAACCCATTATCTGTAAGTGATTTTCCTGTGGTAGGCGACTTCTTATCAAAGTTATAATAGTAGTTCAAGTTGATGTTGAAGTCTTTGAGTGGTTCATAGCTGAATTTTACATCTATATCGTGGCGCCATCTACCTTGCTGCGACAGGCTAAAATATAATCCTTGTTGAAAAGAAAGACTGATATTTGGCTGACTAAAAGAGAAAAACTGATAGCTGTTTTGTAGGATAAGTTCTTTAGTGTTATTGGAAATAAGTTGATAGTTTTTTTCTTGGTTAAGTGCCAGGCCTGCAATAAGAATCCACCGTTGGTGAGGGGTAGACAATAAGTTATATCCTCCTCCCACCCCTTCTTGCCATCTGCTTAATAAGCCCAGTTCCCTGTTGCGTTGATACCGTATAATGGTTCCTGCGAACCAGGCACCATTAAAATAATACTTAAAATCTGCATTTAGGTTTTCTCGGTCTCTATATGAAGTAACACTATCCTGGGTTTTAATTAAGTCGCCATAAAGTTGTGTTTCAGTATTAGCAGAGCGGTAGCCGATTTTGGCATTAACATTCAATCGGCCTATTTTACTAGATTTAGTATAGGTATAGCCCACTCCGAATTCGCCTTTTATGCGTGAAATCCAGGATGAGCTAAAGTTGTATAAATAACTGATATCTGCTAGTGGGATTTCTTTTTCGCCTACTGTACTATTGATGATGATGTTTCCGGGCGTATTGGCGGGTTGTATATTTCCAGTAAAGGATAATTTTTGGATGGTTTCCATTCGGTAATGCTGGCTTCGGGCACTTATAGTAAGCACTTTATCATTTTTTATTAGCAGTACCCCCACATCATCCCCTTTGAACTCTACTCTGCCAAGTTTTATTGAACGGAGTTCACCTACAATTATGCTTTGGTTTCTTAAATAGATGGTATCTTTTTCTTGTGCAAGTATCCGTTGAGTACTGCATAATAGAGAGAGGCAGCCTAAAATAGCGATAATATAATTTGGATTACGCATTCGCATGAGACCTAAGGGTGGTTGGATGAGATTTCGTATTGCAAGATTCAATTAATCTCTCCTAACAATACCATCCATTTAATAACTAGGTGCGATTAAGGAAATTTATGGGCTTTATACTATTTCTGTCCAAATACCGAAACGTTGGCTCTACCCTGTAAAACTCCTTTAGTATCGTACCAAAATTCTATAGTTCGAATTTTTCTTCTATTTCCCCGTAAGTCAATAACCCGACTTTCTCCTCCGGCTGGAATTGAAAATCGGGTATCAATATTTTCGGGTAATCCTCCATCGTCGTAGGTAACTATCAGTCGAATTAGATTAATGGGGGCATTGGTGACCTTGAATTTAATTCTTCGAAAAAAGTCATAGGGGCCTTGCACAACAATTGCATCATGATCAGCTGTAAATCTGGCGTTTACGGTTCCTAGGTACCTCCATTCGCCCACAGTGCCAGGTCGGGGGGCATTTACTACCGTTTGGGTGAACCCGGATTTAGGCAATAGGGCGGTAAGGGTTAGGCAAACGAGTACATATAGAGCCAAGTTGCGCATACGATTTATTTGATGTCTTCCTTCTTTACTTCTACAATTTCATACATGTTTTTGCCATCTACCTGTATAGGTTGATAGAAAACTTCACCAAATTGAACGTAGGTTTGGTCCCCAACTTTTACTTCTTTACCGCCTTCTGGCAAGTGGGGTACTATAGTGCCAGCAGTTGCAGGTACAACGGAATAACCCTTTTCGGTTTTCTCATAGAAATCTCCGCCATAGTAATAATTATTTACAGTCTCGTTTACAACAACAGTTTGGGCATTGGGAGGGAGGGTGGTAATAGTGCCTCCAACAGGGGCGGAAACCACTTGGTAACCTCCATTATAGGGTTGATACCAAACACCCTGATCGTAGTGGTATTGTGCGTTTTCAATACTTACAATAATGGCAGTAGTAGCTAAAGCAGCTACGAAGAAGCCCCATGGATGCCATACAGGACCCCAAAAGAAGGGTGTATAGGGATGGTAAAAGTAGGGGCGGTAGCTAAAGTATACAAATCCACCATGGCGATAGGGTGGGCGTGTATATGGCCTATATCCATTGGGGCGGACGCTGTTATTGACAACTCTGTTATTATTGATTTTTACATCTTTGCTGTTGTCAATATTTACGTTTACGTTCCTTTTGCTATTGTCTACATTCACTTTATTGCCGCTGAGGGTATTGTTACCTGATCTGTCTATAGAGGGTTTGTCATTGCCGAGGTTATCTCTCTTGGTATTTTTTCCCCCTGAATTGAGGCTACGGTTTGCGCTGTTGGTGGGGGCAGTTGATCTGTTACCGGGGGTAACCGAAGGTTTAGAGATAGTCTTAGCTGGTTTAGCTCCGCCTTGCCCAACTTTTCTTTGGGCAAAAGTATCTTTTGAAAAAACGAAGAAGGTAATTGCCAAGAGGGCGAGGGTAAACTTTTTCATAGTGTTTATATATGGTTTAATTTTATAATTTTTCGAAGTGTAGCTGGTAGTTAAAGGTAAATAATGTGTAAGGTAAACGAGAATTATGGGGAATGGGTTTGTATTAAAATATAAAAAATCAGTATCAAAAATTTAATTTAATAATAATCAATTAAATATACATGCTAAATAATATTAAACTTAACTTTTGGAAAGTTCAGAACTTTCCAAAAGTTCTGAACTTTCCAAAAGTTGCGAGCTGTGGAATTTTATATAGGCATCAACACCACCAAAAAAATTTAGCACATACTCCCTTTCCAACCAATCATTTCCTTTGGTAAACATCTTTTTATACGAGGTGAATTCCCAATCACCTACCCCTTCCACAAATTCATGCCGAACCGGATTCATATGTATATATCTTATCATATTTATAAAAGCCCTATCATCTTCTACTTTTGTTCTTTTAAAATTAGGCATAAACAAACTCCCCCTCCTCCCATATACCTTATTAAAGGATTGTGTGTAGGAACTGAAAAAATTCGCTAAGCATTTGCTGATCCAATTTTCAATATAATACATTTTTTCAAAATCATTCAGACTGCGAAAAGATATAGATTGTGACAAGTGATTCCTAATCTCACTTTCCTCTTTCACCCGAATAAGCAAGTGAAAATGATTGGGCATAAGACAATACGCATATACTTTTAGCATCTTATTCAGATATACCGAAGCCTTCATCAGAAAATATCCGTAGTTCCTTTCTTCCTCAAACAAATTTTCCTTACCATTGGCATGGTTATACAGATGATAACACTCCCCGGGTTGTAATCTGAATATAGGTTTACTCATGCATTTTTAATTTTACTTTAATTGTCAGGCTCCCCACCCTTCCCTATCTAAACTCCTATAATGAATTGCTTCTGCTAAGTGTGCAGTTTCAATCTGCAGACTACCTTCTAAATCCGCAATCGTTCTGCTCACCTTTAATATTCTGTCATACGCTCGTGCGCTCAAGTTGAGCTTTTCCATGGCATTTTTCAACAATTGCTCTCCACTTTCATTTATCTCACAAAAGCTTTTTAGCAATTGACTATTTATCTGTGCATTGGCATAAATACCGGGGTTATTGGCATATCTTATTAATTGAATCCCCCTGGCAGCTATTACTCTTTTTCTGATGGTAGTGGAACTTTCGGAAGGTTGGCGATGACTTAACTCCGTATAAGAAACCGGAGTAACTTCAACATGCAAGTCGATACGATCTAGGAGGGGTCCAGAAACCTTATTTAAATATTTTTGAACCGAACCCGGCGGACAAGTACATTCTTTTTCAGGATGATTAAAATAACCACAGGCACAGGGATTCATGGAGGCAATTAATACAAAGTTGGCCGGAAAGTCCAGTGCCATTTTGGCCCGGGAGATAGTTACTTTTCTTTCCTCCATCGGTTGCCGCATTACTTCCAGTACCGTTCTCTTAAATTCTGGCAGCTCATCTAAAAACAAAACACCATTATGTGCCAGTGAAATTTCACCAGGCTGAGGAGTACCTCCACCACCTACTAGTGCTACATCCGAAATTGTATGATGTGGCGATCGAAAAGGTCTTTTATTAATCAGTGCACAATTTTCTGGAAGACGCCCCGCAACACTATGAATTTTTGTGGTTTCCAATGCCTCCTGCATACTAAGGGGAGGCAAAATGGTGGGAAGCCTCCTGGCTAACATTGTTTTTCCTGCACCGGGCGGACCAATAAGAATAGCATTATGCCCTCCTGCCGCAGCTATTTCCATGGCCCTTTTTATGTTCTCCTGCCCTTTCACTTCATTAAAATCAATATCATAATCAGTAGTCTTCATGCTGAAGACCTCTTCCGCATCCCCAATTACCGGGGAGAGGCTGGCAGGGTCTATTAAAAAATTTACCACATCCCTAAGATGTTTTATGCCATACACAGTGAGTCCCTCCACCATAGCAGCTTCTCTTGCATTACTCATGGGTACCATCAATCCCTTAAATCCCTCTTTTCTCGCTTGCAAAGCAATCGGTAGCGCTCCTTTAATTGGCTGAACCGCTCCATCTAAACCAAGTTCACCCATTAGCACATAATCTGCTAGTCGCTCGGGATTTTCTAATTGCTCACTCGCCCCTAAAACCGCTAGTGTTATGGGAAGATCAAAGGATGATCCACTTTTCCTAATATCTGCCGGTGCCAAATTGACAATAATTTTCGTGCGGGGCATGTGAAAGTCATTCGTTTTAATGGCACTTTCAGTTCTTTGTAAACTCTCCCTAACAGCATTGTCTGGTAACCCAACTATATGATAGCCCTGACCCATGCAAATATTTACCTCTATTGTAATCGGAATGGCTTCAACACCAAATACGGCACTACCAAAAGTTTTTACCAGCATGCAAAAAAATTAAATCTATGGTACGCAACTAATAAAGTTGCTCATAGCAACCACAAGGTAGTTGCGCGATTTAAATTTTAAACCCGTATTTGTACTTAATAATTCGAGGAAAACACCGGTTATATAAATTCTATTGAATAGAGATAGGGTATTTGTTCGATATTAGGCAGATTTTGCAACAAATAGCTAAAATAAAAAAGTCGAAAACGACGAAAACTGAATGCGAAACCGCTTAAAATAGAAGTTACAGTTTATCCAGTAAATCCAATACCCCCTCTTTTTTAAGTATAAGATAACCTAATCTGTCATTACTAATACCAGGCTTTAGCTGATAGCTAAAAGAAAGTTCGCCAGCAGACAAGGAAGTTTCAAAATAATTGAATTGGATATTCGAATATTTACGCAAAGACTCACCAATCTCATACAGATGGGTAGAAATTATAAACAGACAATTTTTATTTTTTCTAAGTCCTTCCATTACAGCAGTACTGCATCTAACGGCATCTTCCTGATTGGTACCTTTAAAAAGTTCATCAATTAAAATAAGCCATTTAAATCCGGTATTTATTTTTTCAATTGTGTTTTTGATACGCTGAACTTCATTATAGAAAAAGCTTTCCCCCTTAATTAAGTTATCCGTAATCTGAATATTACTTACAATACCATCCAGTAAACTCACTTTCATCTCACGTGCCGGTACGCCCATACCCAAATGAGCCAAATATACAGATATGCCTACCGCTTTAATAAATGTGCTTTTGCCCGCCATATTTGCTCCAGTTAAGAAAATAAAATTTCCTTCCTTATGCATGCTAATATCATAAGGCACTGGTACGGGCAATAAAATGTGAAACATTCCCCTCGCTTCAATAAAGGGCTCATTACTTTCAGTAACAGATGGAAATACTAACCCCCATTTTTTTCCAGCTAAAGCTAAACTCATATAGGCATCCATCCTATAATAAATATCAATCAGTTCTAGTAGGGCCGACTTATATCTATTTCTGATAAAACTGCCTAAATAGAATACATCTTCCAGTGATAAATTCTTTTTGTCTGTTGCAAGTAAAATGCCGATTTCATCTCGCTGTAATAACTTCTTGATTCTATTATACCATTTATCAAGTAGGCTGCTGTTGCTGTCTTTAATCAGCAAAAGGATATTTGCCATCCCATTCGTAAAGTCTATGGCATGCTGAATGGTGTACCTTGTAAGTGAATAGTCGGTGGCGTAAAAAATTCTATAATACCAACCAAAAAATAGATTTTGACTGTTAGGTATCTTGTTAATTGGCGTTTCGTAAAACTTTTCTAATACCATTAGGGTTCCATTCGAGATGCTGGCTGGCCATCTATCAGATACTTCACCCAATAGTTGTATAGTTTGTTGCGTATTCTCAATGGCATTTATTGATCTAAGGGGCTCACATAAAAGTGCGCGTAAATAATCTTTACCTGCATTGGTTTGTGTAAAATTCAAATGATGAAAAACCGATTGTTCACTATCCGGGTGAAAAATCGATATGTCGGTTAGCGTGGTTTTGTCTGCTATCATACGTAAACTAATTCCGCTTGTAATATAACCGATACTGCTAATATTTCCTTCATTAAAAAGGATTATCGGTCAAATTGCAGCCGCATTCCTTTTACTGATTCATCAAACCCCTTTTTTCCATACACCAATCGTCCATTTACGAATGTATTTGTTATGGCAGATCCAAATTGGTGCCCTTCAAATGGACTCCAGCCACATTTATATAGGATATTGGATGCCGAAACTAAGTTTGGGTTATTCGGATTTACAAGGATAACATCCGCATGATAGCCCTCTCTTATGAAACCCCTCTCTTTTATCTGAAAACATGTGGCCACCGCATGACTCATTTTTTCCACCACCTTTTCAATAGTAATTTTTCCTGAAGCAACATAGTCTAACATCAGTAATAAGCCATGCTGCACCAATGGCAACCCCGCGTGGGCTTGCTCATAATTGCCCAACTTTTCTGCAAGGGTATGCGGAGCATGGTCGGTAGCAATTACGTCTAGTCTGTCGTCTATTAACGCATCCCATAAAGCCGCTTTATTATCTGCAGATTTAATAGCCGGATTACATTTGATTTGATTACCCAATCTGGCATAATCATCAGACGTAAAGTGTAGGTGATGTACACAAACTTCCGCCGTGATTCTTTTGTCTTCCAGCGGCAGCATATTACCAAAAAGTTGTAATTCCTTGGCAGAAGTGATGTGTAAAATATGTAGTCGGGCATTATGTTTTTTCGCTAATTGAACGGCTTTGAAAGATGATTCAAAGCAAACAGCTGCATCGCGAATAATGGGATGGTCGCTAGCTTCCAGTATTTCCTTTTGCTGTTTAAGGGCCGCAAGATTCGCTCGAATCATTCTTTCTTCTTCACAATGCGTGGCAATCAATATATCGGTGCCCCCAAAAATCTTTTCCAGAATCAGGGGGTCGTCTACTAGTAAATTACCGGTAGAGGAGCCCATGAAAATTTTTACCCCACAGATATCCCGCCTCCTTTCATTGGTTCTCAGCACCTCTTCTAAATTAGAACTAGACGTGCCCATATAAAATGAATAATTGGCAAGGGAGTGCGCCTTGCCAATAGTATATTTCTCTTCTAACAAGGTATGCGTAAATACCGGCGGAACTGTATTCGGCATTTCCATAAAGCTGGTTACGCCACCCGCTATCGCTGCTTTCGCTTCCGAATAAATAGTGGCTTTATGGGTTAACCCAGGTTCTCTAAAATGAACCTGGTCGTCAATAACACCGGGAAGCAACCATTGACCACTCCCGTCAATTTCTGGGATGGCTTCTTTACTTACTATAATGCCCCCAATTTTTTCAATCCTACCATTTCGAATCAGCAAATCTCCCGCTATCTGTTTTTTTTCATTTACAATAAGTACGTTTTTGATTAAATAACTATTCATATAATAAATGATTTGTCAGCAAACTTACATATCGAAATGCGTTATTGAGATAAAAAAAGATATCAATCCTCAAAGTGAATCGAAAACACAATCATGCGGGAAAATATTTTTTCCAAAACATTCGAATATTTTAGTCCAGGATCCGTTTTGTGTAAGTTGGCAAGCCCATTACTGATTTTTATTTCGGGGGATATGGTTACAAATGGCAGGTAGAAGTTAAACCCCAAACCGAGTTCGTATCCATAATCTGTTCTACGTAACTTTATTAGATCCTCCGCATTGCGTGCCGACGAGTTGCTCGACAGGTCGATGTCGTACTTCAAACCTACCATCATGTAGGTTCTGAAATTACTGATTCGGTCGGAATTAAATTTCAACTGAAAAGGGAAGCTCACTATTGTGGAGGGCAAAGTTTGCTTTTGAAAAAGCGCTTCCCCCAATCCAGGAGTTTTTAATGTATACGAAATGGCTCTGGAACCTCCAATTACTAATTGCGGATTTATCCGAAATTGAAAATGATCATTCAGGCGGGCAGTTGCCAGCAAACCCATAATTACTCCCCCGCTTCTGCCTGGCTCTGCAATTACAATACTATCCGATTGCAGAAAGGTGGGGGACTTATTAAATTGTAAGTAGGTGCTATTATAACCCAGGGATAATCCAAAATAGTATACCAAATCGTCGTGATAAGGACGATAAATCTCCTTCATATACTGACCCCGAAGTGTTGGGGCAATTGAGAGGAGCAAAACAACTGAAATGATTACTTGCTTCCGCAGTAAATTGTACATATACCGAAACTAAGTTTTTTCATATAAGGAGTATTAAATCCTACTTCCTGCAAGATTTGTATAAAAGATTCCCCTTCAGGAAATGCCTGTACACTATTATTTAGGTATTCGTAAGCACCCCGGTTATTTGAAATCAATTTTCCTACGGTTGGTGTTGCATATTGCATGTATAATTGATACAATTGCTTCACACCCAAACCCGATGGCTTTGAAAATTCTAAAATCACTAGCTTTCCTCCCGGCTTCAGTACCCGGTACATCTCCCGAAGACCCTGTGATAAGCGCTGGAAATTTCGTACGCCAAAGGAAACAGTTATCGCATCAAATTCATTATCGGCAAAGCGAAGCACTTCGCTGTCTCCCGTTTCTAATGTAATTACTTGACTTAATCCCAGTTTATCTATTTTCTTTCTTCCCAAATCGAGCATGCCCTCCGAAATATCTACCCCAATTATCTGGTTCGGCGCCAGTATTGTATTTGCTAGGATGGCTACATCTGCCGTACCCGTTGCCACATCCAACATTATTTTAGGATACAGACTCTTCAGCTCCCTGAGCGCTTTCTTCCGCCAGTGCATATCAATCCCTCCACTCAATAATCGATTGAGCAAATCATAGCGATATGCTATGTCATTGAACATGCCGGCTACCTGGTCTTTCTTTTCGAGGGTACTCAACTGGTCTGGCAGAACTGTATCATGTGCAAATTTCTCCATACGTTGCGAAGATATTGATTTTAACGGCCTTCACTTATGTAGATACCTGTTTTGACAAATAAAATGGTTAATGTTTCGCAAATATTCATATAAATAGGCTGCCTTATTTTGCCTGCTATCCGCAGCCGCTGTAGTATCTTCGTGATAATGAAAGCCCGAATTTATAAGTCTACAGGCAGTTGGTATCTGGCCAAGGGGTCGGATGGAAAATTTTACCAGGCTCGCGCAAGGGGGATCTTTAAAATTGATGGGATTACTTCTACTAACCCAATTGCCGTAGGAGATGAAGTAGAAATGGTTATTGAAGATATTCAAGAAGAATCTGCTGTTATAGATCATATTTACAACCGCTCTAATTATGTAGCCAGAGTTTCTCCGCATAATAAGCATCAACATCATATAATTTCCAGTAACCTCAATCAAAGCATTCTGCTCGCTACCCTGATATCTCCTAAAACATCTATGGGTTTTATCGATCGTTTTTTGGTGTCATCCGCATCGTTTCATATCCCGGCAATACTAGTGTTTAACAAAGCTGATTTATACCGAAAAAAAGAGATGGCGCAGTTTGAAAGGTATCGGGAAATCTATACAGCAATTGGGTATGAAGTTCTCTTGATTAGCGTGTTAAACAATACAGGCATGGATACTATCCGCGAAATGCTGCATAACAAAACCACCCTTCTCAGCGGACATAGTGGTGTGGGGAAGTCTTCATTTATTAATTCATTATTCCCCGATTTTCAGTTAAGAACTTCCGAAGTAAGCGAGTGGAGTGGGAAAGGACTGCATACAACCACTTTTGCTGAAATGTTCGATTTGCCGGGGGGAGGTAGCATTATTGATACGCCCGGTTTGCGGGAATTTGGCTTGGTTGATATCACCCGACAAGAATTATCCCATTATTTTCCTGAAATGCTGCTGCAATTACCGCATTGTCGTTTTAATAATTGTATGCATATCAATGAGGCTGAATGTGGCGTAAAAGCCGGTCTTGCAAGAGGCACGGTTTCGGAAGAGCGCTACCTGAGTTATCGAGCTATTTTAGATACAATCAGTGATAAGACTTATTAGTAAAAGTCATCTCTTTAGAACTTTACTTTTTTTAGAGGCCGCTTTAATTGCTTTTTTATCCCCGGCTAAAATTCTTTCCGCACCTACATTTCTTCCAACCGGACACCCGCTTTTCCGCTTTCCCAAAATGCCGCAAGCATTGCAGATAAAGGCAATCGCCAATAAGAAGGATAGGGAAGTTATTAGTCTTTTCATAAAAATTACTGTATTAAACCCGACACATCTTTTGCCTCTTGATACCACCCGGCATAGGTTACATAATTATTCGCTATCCGGTTAATTTCTCCTCTAATATGCTCTGGAGAGACATCTTTTACTTTTTTCGCCGGAACCCCCGCATAAATGGAGCCTTCTTCTACAATAGTTCCCTCCAGTAAAACTGCTCCAGCAGCAATGATAGAGTTGCTGTGCACTACACATTCATCCATCACAATGGCCCCCATTCCAATTAATACATCGTCGTGAATGGTACATCCATGAATCATGGCCTGATGGCCAATTGAAACATGGTTGCCTATTTGTGTTGGATGTTTCTGATAGGTGCAGTGAATGATAGCGCCATCCTGCACATTCACCCGATTTCCCATTTTGATATAATGCACATCTCCGCGGATAACCGCATTAAACCAAACACTGCAATCATCCCCCATTGAAACCTCGCCTATAACTGTAGCATTGGGCGCAAAAAAGCAATTCTTCCCCCAAATGGGTTTTTTGCCAGGGAGTGATAAAATGGTTGCCATGAAATGCGTTATTTTCTGTGTGAAGATAATTCTATTCGGTTAATTTTGTTTAGGTATCTGTGTTTGGATACCCACCCTATTTATGAACCTCCGACAACTTTTTCAACTGCATCTGGCCCCTACTTCACCCGCCCCTATGAATATTGAAATGGTGAAAGCAGCTGGCATTTACATGTGGGATGCTCAAGGAAAGCGATATACCGACCTCATTTCCGGGTTTAGTGTGGCTAATATTGGGCATAGTAATCCCACAGTTATTAAGGCAGTTCAAGATCAGGCTGCCGAGTATATGCATATGATGGTATATGGAGAATTGATTCAAACGCCTCCCGTAACCTACGCCCGTGAACTTACAGCCTCATTACCGGATTCCCTTAACTGCGTATATTTTACCAATAGCGGGGCTGAAGCAACGGAAGGTGCTATGAAACTGGCTAAAAGAGTAACCGGCAGAACTAAGATAATTGCTTTTAATCAGGCTTACCACGGAAGTACACAAGGGGCACTCAGTGTAATGGGGGATGAGTATTGGAAAAGACCCTTCCGTCCGCTATTGCCGGATATATTCCATTTTCCCTATGGTGCCGATGATGTATTGGCCTCCATTGATTCCACCATAGCCTGTGTGATTTTAGAAACAGTGCAGGCGGAGAGTGGTGTTACATCGCCTAATCCTCTCTGGTTACAGAAAATCCGAAAAAAATGTGATGAGCATTGTGTTTTATTGATTTTAGACGAGATCCAAGCTGGATTTGGAAGAACCGGCTCTTTATGGGCATTTGAACAGATGGGGATAGTGCCGGATATTCTTTTATTGGGTAAAGCTTTGGGAGGCGGTATGCCGCTGGGCGCATTTATCTCTTCCCATAAGATGATGCAAACCCTCAGTTATCAACCCGTATTAGGCCATATTACTACCTTTGGTGGTCACCCCGTTTCTTGTGCAGCCGGATTGGCAGCTTTTCGGGTTTTACGCGATAGTAATTGGATTGAGCAAGTAAAGGAAAAAGAATCCTTGTTGCGTAATTATTTGCAACATCCCGCTATTATTCAGGTTCAGTCTGCCGGTTGCTGGATGTCGTTACAATTTGCCTCTGCTGAATTAAATCAACAAATTATTCATCGCTGTGTTGCTAACGGACTCATCACAGACTGGTTTATTTTTGCACCCGACCGTTTACGGATTGCACCACCACTTTGCATTAGCCGGGAAGACTTGCAAGAATCCTGTGAAACGATTTTGAGAAGTATTGAGGAGATAACCCACCCCAAACAATAAACTACTTACAAGGCTCCATTCTGCAAAAGCGGCTATAAAGCTTTTCATATTGCGGAATAATCTTACTGATATCGAAAGTGCAAGCCTGTTGAAAGGCTTTTTCTTTCATCACCGATAAATCGGCTTCATTACTTAGTAATTGAATGGCAAAATTACTCATGGCTTCTGTGTCTCCCACTTCTGCCATAAAGCCGGTTTCTCCGGAAATATTTATTTCGGCCAACCCTCCGGCATTAGAGCTAATTACCACCACTCTTGCCGCCATTGCCTCTAAAGCAGCCAGTCCAAAGCTTTCATATTCAGAAGGGAGTAGAAAAACATCGCTCACCGCAAGAATATCTTCCATTTGTTCTTGCTTTCCTAAAAATCTCACCTGTTCATCCACCCCTAATTGCCTGCATAATTCTTCCGCTGCATGTCTTTCCGGACCATCTCCTACCATTAATAGCTTAGCGGGTAATGCTGCCTGCACTTTGGCAAAAATCTTAATCACATCATCAATCCGTTTCACCTTTCTGAAGTTGGATGCATGAATTAGAATTTTTTCATTATCCGGAGCAATCACCTGACGAAACGCATCCAATGGCTTTTTGTCGAACCGTTTTACGTCAACAAAATTATAAATCACTTCAATTTCCTTTCTGATATCAAAAAATCGATAGGTTTCTTCCCGTAAATTATTCGAAACGGCTGTAATTGCGTCACTTTCATTGATAGAAAAAGTAACTACCGGCTCATACGTTTTATCTTTACCAACCAGCGTGATGTCGGTACCATGCAACGTGGTGATTACCGGAATATTTCTTCCGTTTTTTTGCTTAACAATTTGCTTGGCCATATAGGCAGCAGATGCATGGGGAATAGCATAATGCACATGCAATAAATCTAGGTCGTGGTTAATAATTACATCCACCATCGTACTGGCAAGTGCCAATTCGTAGGGAGGATAATCAAATAGCGGATAAGTAGGCACCCGAACTTCGTGATAGAAAATATTGGTATTGAATGCGTTCAAGCGAACAGGCTGTTGATAGGTGATAAAATGTACTTTGTGGCCTTCATTGGCCAGCGCCTTTCCTAATTCGGTGGCCAACACACCGCTTCCCCCAAATGTGGGATAACATACTATGCCTATTTTCATAATCAGCGGAGATTAAATATTTTTGTTCAGCAACCTCAAAGTAATAATAAAATACCCATTTACTTAGGGTTATTTTAATTAACCATTTGATTGTTCAATTGTTTAACTTTATCCTATGAAAAAAGCAGCCATTATCCTATTATTCCTGCCTCTTTTGTCATTGGCTCAGGCAGATTCCGACTCACTATTCATTAAAAAGATGTCGGACGATATTCTTCGTAACGGCAAGGCATACGACCTGCTCAGGCAACTCACCAAACAAATCGGAGGAAGATTATCTGGTTCTCCACAATTTGCCCGGGCAGTTAGCTGGGGTAAATTTGCCATGGAAATGATTGGGCCGGATAAGGTTTTTTTGCAGCAGTGTATGATCCCCCATTGGGTTAGGGGAGGAACAGACCAAGCTGCAATATTGGAAATGGATGGAAAGCCCTACCCCAAAAAATTAGACGTGCTGGCATTGGGTAATTCGATTGGGAAAGGTACCCTGTCGGCCCCCTTACTGGCAGTGGCTGATTTTGCTGAATTAGAGAAAAGAAAAGACAGTGCCGTTGGCAAAATAGTATATTTTAATAAAGGCTTCGACCCTACCAATGTAAAACCATTCATTTCTTATGGTCAGGTAGGCATTTATCGGAGGAGTGGGCCTAGTATGGCAGCTAAGTATGGGGCAGTAGGGGTTATGATTCGATCGCTCACAGAGTCGGTTGCCAATGATCCACATACCGGCGCAATGGCCTATAACGACTCATTCCCCCGTATTCCCGCAGTGGCACTTGGACCTCGGGATGCAGACGAACTTTGGAAATTGAGCCGTCGTTCAACGTTGGCTGTTTCTTTAACAACTAATGGAAAATTTTTTCCCGATACGGTAGGGCATAATGTGGTGGGGGAGTTAATAGGAACCGATTCCCCCGGAGAATTTATTACTGTGGGAGGTCATCTAGACAGCTGGGATGTGAATGAAGGGGCACATGATGATGGCGCCGGCGTTGTTCAAACTTTGGAGGTAATGCGGGTATTTAAAGCCATGGGCTATAAACCCAAACACTCTATTCGCTTTGTATTATTTGCCAATGAGGAAAATGGATTGAGAGGGGGCACCAAATATGCACTGGAAGCAGAAGCTAAAAAAGAAAAACACATTTTTGCCCTGGAAAGCGATGCAGGTGGATTTACACCCAGGAGTTTTACAGTTGGCGGATTATCACCAGTTCAATTAGCCAAAATGCAATCCTGGGTAAAATGGCTGATGCCTTATGGTGTTTCCGAAATTACTAACGGTGGTGGTGGCGCAGATATTGGCCCATTAAACCGCCTCTTTTCTACCCCCGTTTGTGAACTCGAACCCGATCCGCAAAGGTATTTCGACTACCACCATGCCAGAACGGATGTTTTTGAAAATGTGAATAAGCGTGAATTATTATTGGGGGCCATCAATATGGCTGCCCTTATTTATTTAGTTGACAAATACGGATTATAAAATGAACGTAATGAAAAAGTTTTTCCGCTACCTGCTGATATTTATTTTGCTGGTAACAGCCCCATTTATCTATTGGCGGTTTTACTATCCGGTGGCAGATGGTACACAAGCGGGTATGTTGAATGTGTTTCAGAAAAAAGGAGTAGTTTTTAAAACCTGGGAAGGGAAATTAATTCAGAGCGGTTTCAAAGCTAATATACAGAGCAATGAATTCTCATTTAGCGTTACCGACCCCCGATTGGCAGATGAACTTATGAAACTATCCGGCCGCGAACTCAACTTGCATTACAAACAATATATGGGTAGTTTGCCATGGAGAGGAATGCAGGGCAATATCGTAGATAGCATCTACGAAGTGCGGGATCCTGGATGGCAGGAAAATTCAATTCGCCCTCAAAATAAGTAACACTATTGTGCCAATAATAGAAAAATAGCCGGACGCTTGTGATAATTAGCGGCTGATTTTTTCCATTCACCAATGGGTTGTGTGATAATCTGCTCAGAAGATCCCGTAATATCTACTGCAATGCATAACAAAGTTTGATTCCGGCAGGTTTGGAGCAACTCCGCTAACATAGCCTGATTTCTGTAGGGGGTTTCTATAAATATTTGTGTACTATTCTCTTTTAGCGAACTGGTTTCTATTTCCTTTATTTTTTTCTTTCGCGCTGCCGAATCAATAGGCAGGTATCCATGAAAAGTAAAATGTTGACCGTTCATACCCGATGCCATTAACGCTAGTAAAATCGAATTGGGCCCAACCAGTGGCACCACTTTGTACTTGTTTTGTTGGGCGATTCTTATCAAGGATTGACCTGGATCTGCTACACCTGGGCACCCCGCCTCACTTATAATCGCTACCTGCTTTCCGGATTGCAGGGCTGCCAGCATTTTTTTTGTAATTGTAGGGTCAGCATCATCCATCACCAGCCATTCATAATCATCAATCACCATTTCTTTCCATATTTTCTTTACAAATCGCCGGGCAGTTTTTGCATTTTCAACAATAAATACCGAGCAGTTTTTTATGTTTTCGGTAATATAAGCGGGAAGGGTATGGAGCGCCTGCTCATCAATAAAAGTAGGAATAAGGTAAAGCTGTCCGGGTACGATTGAAGTAGGCATGCGTAAGATGGCTTTTTACGAATCAGAAACTGCTGATGAATCCTGAAAGGAGTAAACATGTAATGTAGCAGCCACCACTGCGTAGGAAGGGGCTAATACCCAGCCAATGATAGGCAGCATATGGAACATATAAAATACCATTCCGTTGCCGATGGCTACTCCTTTATGGTTACTGATAAAAAAACGACTCTGGGTAGCACTCATTTTTTTTCTCTCTAAAGAATAATCTACCATAGAAAAGCCATAGTAATAGCATTCGATAATCAATACTAGAAAAGGAGTAAGCCAACCGATTACCGGTATTAAACTCAATAATAAAATCGATAAAATATAAATAGTTTGCCAAAAACTGTTTCTTATGGCTAGCTGTATCCCTCGCTTAATGTCTATCAATAGCTGACTTCCCTCAATTGGCTGATTTCTTCCCTCCATAATGGCAGCCGTTTTTTCGCTTAAATACGAAAAAATGGGAGAGCCGATTATAAGAAATAAATATTTAAACAAAGAGAAGTATAACATCAGTGAAATAAACCAAACTACGATTGTTCCAAAAGTGAGCAAAAAACTTACGGACCCATCATTGATTTTTTCACTCCACGATTTTAAGCCGGCCTTTAGTATAAACCATTCAATAAATTCAGCAGATGTGCTACTGAAATAATAAAGACTGATTGCAAAAAGTAGGGTATACAGTATTCCAGGGATTAAAATCCATCTCCACAATTTATGTTCCTTAATAAATTGGTGGGCACTGAAATACGATTGTATGGCTATAATGATTTCCTTTAGCAAGAGATTTTTTTTACGCTGCCGTAATGTAATTTTTATCGGCTGATTCAGTAAATATATTCGAGTAAAAACAATTAAAACTTAGGGCAATTGATTGGCCTTTCAGAAGAGGGTCTTCTAATATAAATCAGCGATAATTCAATACCCCCGCGATTTAAAGAGGCAGTTTTTAGCGCAGAAGTATTCAAATCGTAGCTAACCCCTATTCGCAAATCATTAAATTCTAGTCCAAGATATGGAATCAACGCATCATTCAAACGAAGCCAAGTTCCGGCATATATACTTGCCGGCTTCTCTGCTTCTGGATTAGCAATCAACTGAATTGCACCTCCCATCATCGTTTCCGAAGCACCACCCTGCGTCATATGTAAAGCGCTCATGTGAAGGGTAGCATGAGGTGATACCGGAAAATAACCACCTCCATGTATGGTTGTTCTCGGACTTAATATATACTGACCCCCATTAAAATTTTGCTTGGGCCGATTGATATGGTACATACTCACGCCAATGTAAAAATTGTTTTTATCACTGGTGCTTCCATTATACATAAATCCAGCATTCACATCAACATATTTTGAAGCAAGGGTTGCTCCATTAAAGGTTTCTGAAGTGACTCCGGTAAATCCATTGGCAGTCAACTGGTCCTCAAAATTTAACATCGAGGTATTAATCAGCATATTGGCATAAGAAACCTGAAATCCTGCACCTATCTGATGATAGCCATCCTCATCCAACCCTTTGTGATAAGCTGTAGACAACGATGCAAAATTGAAGGATACCGCTCCATTGGCACTTTTGTCGTTATACCCCGACATACCAAACCCCCAGGAATCATTATTGGGAATTTTTTCTTGTAGTAGGTGGAAGTCTGCAGAAAATGCAGTGGTTACATAGGCATTGTTGATAGTTGGCCATTGATTCCTATAATTGCCGGTTACCCGATAGGTTCCTGCAAATTTGCCAGTTAAAGCGGGATTCAACGTTAGTGGCGAAGCAAAAAATTGAGAGAAATGCGGGTCCTGCGCAAGTGCACTTCCAATGAGGCTATAGCATAATATTACGGTCAGAACCTTCTTCATTTCATAGGAATATACACAAACTTAGTTAAAAACTGCCATTTTTGGCCTTAAAAACCGTTATCAATAAGCTATTTTCTATATAAATGGGCCAAAAATTATTGTTGCGTCTTGGTTCCAAAAGCCAAATCGCCGGCATCCCCCAATCCGGGAACAATATATCCCTTGGCAGTTAGCTCATCGTCAATATCGCCACACCAAATATTGATTTGTTCGCCACAATCCCGTTGAATCATTTCAATGCCTTCTGTACAAGCAATGGCACTTACCACATGAATAGCTTTGGGCTCACCCTCTTTGCGGATAAATTCAATCGTTTTTATAATAGAAGCTCCGGTAGCCAACATAGGGTCGCTGATAATTACAATTCTGTTTTCAAGTGAAGGGCAACTCATATACTCCATGCATATTTCAAAACTACCATCATGATGGTGTTTGCGATAGGCTGCAATAAATGCATTGTCGGCCTTGTCAAAAAAATCCAGCATCCCCTGGTGCATAGGAAGGCCCGCTCGTAAAATGGTTGCCAGCACAGGTTGTGATTCCAGTACCTTACTCTCATGTATCCCCAAAGGCGTGCGGGTTTCCTGAATTTTCCAGGGTAAAACTTTGCTAATCTCATAAGCAGCTGCCTGCCCAATCCTCTCCAAATTGCTCCGGAACCGCATTCTGTCTCCCTGAATCTGTACATCCCTTAATTCGGCAATCCAATTGCTTACTAGGGTATGATGGCTGCTGAGATTAACTATCATAATAATTGGTTTTACTACCTTCAAAGCTACTAGCAATCTCTTGCTTCCGAAAATAAATATTCAAAACCAACGCCTAGTTTATTGCGTAGGATTTGCTTGCGTTAAAAAGGTAAAATCATCCCCATTAAATAAACCCAAATCACTCAATTTTATGTGGGGAATAACTAACAAAGCCATAAAACTGAGCGTCATAAATGGGGCCGATAATCCACTCCCCAACTCCTTCGCCTTCTGATCCAGCGAAGTATATCTTTCGGCAACCCGATAGCCGTTTTCTGAACTCATCAGTCCTCCAATTGGAAGCGGGAGAACATCCCCTGTGCCGGAGTTGCCATCTGCCACACAACTAATTCCACCCCTCCCTTCAATCACCAGATTAATGGCGGCTGCTATGCTTTCATCATCTACCCCAACAGCTACAATATTATGACTGTCATGTGCTACCGAAGAGGCAATGGCACCTTTTTGAAACCCAAAGCCCCTAACAAAGGCTTTCGCAATAGGTGCGGGCCGATATCGATTTACCACTACGATTTTTAATATATCTGCCGAGGAATCTGTTTGCCAAGTATTCGCCACTGGGTTGCCTTTCAACTGCAATCGGGGCGTAATCAGTTGTCCATCGAGTGCTTGAATAACCGGAATTTTTCCCTCTTCATCGCATGGATATTCAGTTAAAGAAACGCTCAGCTCTTTAGCAGTTATGGGCTGCGTGTGAAAAGAATTGATTGGGGTACCCTCATTCACCGCATCAATTAGTGATACGCCGTTTTTAGCTACTAGTTGTCCATTTATATAGGTGGCTTCTACCTCAAAATCCTGCAAATTGCTAACCAGAATGCAATCAGCCGGGTCTCCTTCCCGCAATAATCCCACCTGCATCGAATAATGTAAAACCGGATTTATACAGGCGGCTCTAAGTACTGAGAATAAAGGGATTCCCTTTTGAATAGCCCTGGCACATAAGGCATTGATATGGCTTTCTACTAAGCTGTCGGGATGCTTATCGTCGCTGCAAAACATTATTTTTTCCGGATAATCGTGCAACAATTCAATTAGCGCAGTAAAATTTTTTGCCGCACTGCCCTCTCGGATAAGAATTTTCATACCGCGCTGCAACTTATCCAATGCCTCGGCTGCCGTAAAACACTCATGGTCGGTGCTGATGCCGGCAGCAATATATTGTTTTGCCATATCTCCTCGTAACCCCGGCGCATGCCCATCTACCGGCTTACCCCATTTCCGGGCTGCCGCAATTTTCTTCATCACTTCCACATCTCCCTGCAATACCCCCGGATAATTCATCATTTCGCTGAGATAATAAATATCCTTCCTACTTAATAATTCTTCTACTTGATTGCTATCTATGGCCGCACCTGCCGTTTCAAATATCGTGGCTGGCACACAACTCGGCGCACCAAAATGGAATTTAAAGGGCACCTGTTTCCCATTCTCAATCATAAAATCTACTCCAGCCACCCCGCAAACATTGGCAATCTCATGTGGGTCGCTTATTGTGGCAACAGTTCCATGCACCACAGCCAGCCGGGCAAATTCGGCAGGCACCAGCATACTGCTTTCTATATGTACGTGGCTGTCTATAAACCCCGGTAAAATATACGGCGCACCCGAAATCGGCCCCTCCTGTAAATGGGTAATTTGTAAGATGTATCCGTTTTCCATTGTTATTTCAGCATAATCAATCCGCGACTGAAAAATGTTTACCCGGTTGCCTCTGATAGTTGTAATTTGTTTTTTCATGTGCATAGTTCTCTGATATGAACATTTGAGCCCGTTGATTGTTACAAGGAAACTTGTTTATCTTCGAATAATAATATTAGAGTAATTTCTTGTAACTAATAACACTTCTTTTATGAAACTTCGTTCCGGACTTATTGTTCTGTTGCTTTCCTTTACCACCCTTTTTGTAAAAGCGCAAACGGCTGATGAAATTATTGCCAAATATGAAGCTGCTGCAGGCGGCAGAGAAAAGCTAGAAGGTATCCGGTATTTAGAAGTGAACAGTAATCTGGCAATGGCTATGATGGGCCGAACGATTGACCTTCCCCTTACTTTGGTTAGAGAAAGGGGCAAATTATTCCGCAGACAAATTGGGGGTATTATGGGCATGGGGGATAGTTTTACCATGATTACAGATACTGCCGGCTATATTTTTATTCCTGCCATGCGTAGTTTTGGAGATATGCAGGGTACTGAAGCCATCACTTCCCGCATTCCGGATGCGGAAGTGGCTGCCCAGCAATACGAACTGGACTGTGCCGGTGCATTTGGCGATCTTGTTAATTATGCTGCTAAGGGGCATAAAGCTGAATTAGCGGGAACCGAAAAAATTAGTAAAGTTCCTTGCTACAAAATCAAGTTGACCTTAAAAACCGGGCAAGTTGTTACCTATTTTATCGATAGCCAAACCAATCTGGTTAAACAAATGGAAGCAACCGGCGACATGGCAGCTAATATTTCCGGATTTGGAAGTATGATGAAAGCCTTCGGCAGAGGCATGAAAAAAGATGATAAAGCTACCCTCTATGTGAAGGAATATAAGGAGGTAAATGGCATCAAGTTCCCCGGCAAATATACCCTGGGTTTTGGCCCCATTGAGAGCGAAATCGAAAATATCGCCATCAAAATCAATGAAGGGTTAGACGAAAAGTGGTATCACGTAAAATAAAATCCCTTCGGCCGATTTCTTTTTTTTCTATGTAATTTCAGCGGTATCTTAGGAACCCAATTGAAATAACATGAAAAAAATACTTCTATTCGTACTCCTGATTGCCGAAGCCTCTCTTATTGTTTCGGCTCAACAGAAAAAGCAAACAAAGCCTGCAGTTGCAGTTGCCCCCTCGGTTGTTGATGAAGCAGATGTACTTTTCAGTAAGTTAAAGTATCGTTTGGTAGGCCCATTTCGTGGCGGCAGAAGCGCAGCCGTTACAGGCAGTCGCATCAATAAAAACACTTTTTATTTTGGGGCTACCGGTGGGGGAGTTTGGAAAACCATGGACGGTGGGAGTAATTGGAAAAATATTTCGGACAAGTATTTTGGAAGTACCATCGGATCGGTGGCTCTCGCACCTTCTGATGAAAGTGTTGTGTATGTGGGGGAAGGCGAAAATACTATGCGGGGAAATGTTTCCGAAGGGCTTGGAGGTATTTGGCGTAGTGACGATGCCGGAAAAACCTGGAAAAATCTGGGATTAAAAGAAGGAAGACATATTATTCGCATTTTGGTTCATCCTAAAGACCCGCAAACAGTATGGGTAGCAGTGATGGGTCACCTGTTTGGGCCATCCGCTGAGCGCGGAATTTTTAAAACTACGGATGGTGGAAAAACCTGGACAAAAACGCTATTTGTTAATGAGCAAACAGGCTGTTCCGATTTGGTAATGGAACCAGGCAATCCTTCCGTTTTATATGCAGGTATGTGGGAGGTTATTCGTCGCCCGCATAGCATGGAAAGTGGCGGTGCTGGAAGCGGATTGTATAAAAGTACAGATGGTGGCGAAACCTGGGTGCCATTAACTGGAAAAAAAGGATTGCCTAAGGGTGTTTGGGGAATTGTAGGGGTGGCAGTTGCCCCCTCTAATACCGATAAAGTATATGCTATTGTAGAAAATGCCGCAGGCGGATTATTTGTTAGCAGTGATGCCGGTGAAACCTGGACGTTAACCAGCAATGATAACAATATTCGGCAGCGGGCCTGGTATTACACCAAAGTTTTTGTAGATCCTGCCAATGAAAACCTCGTATACTGCCCCAACGTTGAATTTATGCGCAGCCGCGATGGCGGTAAAACCTTTCAATCCGTTAATACCCCCCATGGCGACCACCACGATTTGTGGATAGATCCGCAGGATGGAAGCCGCATGATTGTTGCTGATGATGGAGGAGCCCAGGTTTCTTTTGATGGAGGCAATAACTGGAGCTCACCCGATAATCAACCCACCGCTCAATTCTACCGCGTTTCAACGGATAACGCCTATCCCTACAGAATTTTGGGCGCGCAACAGGATAATTCTACGGTAAGAATTAGAAGTAAAACCAGTGGCCCCGGAATCACCCAGCGAGACTGGGATATAACTGCAGGATCCGAAAGCGGGTATGTTCAGGCAGATCCTCAGAATCCCGATATCGTTTATGGAGGTAATTATGGTGGGTATCTCTCCCGACTCGATCACAGAACCGGAGAAAATCGAGCAATCAATGTATGGCCCGACAATCCCATGGGCGCCGGCGCCGATGTGCTTAAATACCGCTTTCAATGGAATTTCCCTTTCTTTTTCTCTCCCCATAATCCAAAGAGACTGTATGCCGGCGGCAACCATTTATTCGTAACTGAAAATGAAGGACAAAGCTGGGAAAAAATCAGTCCCGATTTAACCACCAATGATAAATCTAAACAAGCATCCAGCGGAGGACCCATTACAAAAGACAACACTTCTGTAGAATATTATTGTACCATATTTACCGCTGCCGAATCGCCCCTGGAAAAAGATTTATTATGGACGGGGAGTGATGATGGCCTTATCCATATAAGTAAGGATGGTGGAAAGAACTGGGACAATGTTACGCCACCTGAAGCAGGTAAATGGATGATGTGGAATTGTATAGAAGTTAACCCCTTTGTAAAAGGGGCCGCCTATGTGGTAGGTACTCGGTATAAACTAGATGATTTTGCTCCTTATATTTTTGCCACCTACGACTACGGCAAAACCTGGAAGAAATTGGCAAACGGCATTAATAACCTGCATTTCACCCGTGCGATGAGAGCCGACAAGGTTCGGAAAGGCCTATTATATGCCGGAACAGAATATGGAATGTATATCAGTTATGATGATGGCGCTAACTGGAAAAAATTTCAGCTTAATCTTCCGGTAGTTCCTATTACCGATTTAACCATCAAAGAGAATGATCTGATTATTGCTACCCAGGGAAGAGCATTTTGGATATTGGATGATTTAAGTATGGTTCAGCAAAAAGACAGCACTATCCTTTCTAAAAACTGGCATGTTTTTGCAGTTAATGATGCCTATCGCACGGAAGGCGGGGGAAGAAGAGGTAACCGGGGTGCAGGGGCTGCTCTGCCAAATATGGGAGAAAACCCAACCAGTGGCGTTATATTCAATTACTTTGTTCGCGAAGGGTTGGATACGGCTAACTTGAGAATCACAATCTACAACAAACAAAATCAGCCCATAAAAACCTTTAGCAAATCAGCAAAAGAGTTGAGTGACAAGTTGGATTTTACCAGCGGTATCAATCAGTTTATTTGGGATATGAATTATCCCGCCGGCGAAAAAACAGAAGGAATGATTCTTTGGAATGGAGGTATTGGCGCTGCCAAAGCTGCTCCCGGAAAGTATCAGGCAAAATTTACGCTGGGAAATGATTCCGTATGGGTACCTTTTGTAATTAAAGCTAATCCGAACTATGCTATATCAGAAGCCGATTACGATGCCCAACTCGCTTTCTTACTGCAGGTAAGGGATAAATTTAATCAGGTGCAAATTTCTATTAAAGATATCAGATCTGTGCGTGCTCAAATCAATGACTTTACGGGTAGAATGGATACTGCGAATACGAAGGAAATCAGAAAAATGGCTGATAGTATACAAAAGCAACTTACTTCCATAGAAGAAGCCTTGTATCAAACTAAATCTAAAAGCGGACAGGATGTACTCAACTTTCCCATACGCATAAACGATAAATTAGCAGGATTATATGGTGTGGCAGCGAGCGGACAAAATGCACCCAGCAAACAAGCGAAAGAGGCCTTTGCTGAATTGGCAGCACAGGCGGATGTGCAAATGGATAAACTGAAGAAAGTTATGTCTTCTGATATTGCCACCCTTAATAAGCTAATCAATGATAAACAGTTGCCCGTAATAGGCATCAAAAAGTAATTGTAGGTTAATTAATCCAGTAACTCAACTTAAATACCAGTGCCCGATTTTTATTGGTTACCATTGGTGTAACAAAATAGTTGTCGGTATATACCACAAATAAATCGCTCATTGGACGGAAACGATATTGCAGTCGAGAATTAATATTAAAATTGTTCCGTTGTGTATTGTATTGGATAAAAGTAGTCCAAAATAAACGGGTGTTGAAGTTCCACTCAATACGAGGTGCAAGTAATACTAGCTTTGTACTTCCAAACGGGCCAGGCAATTGGATGCGATTGTATTCTGCCTGTAAGGCAATGTTGATGTGGGGTTGATGGCGGATGCCCAACACTGTTCGAACACTTTGGTAGTTTCCATTATAAAATTCACCTCCAGCTAGTTTTACTAATATATTTATCGGCTTACGAAAATCAGTTTGATAACTGAGTTCCAGTTGTTGAAAATCATACATACCCACCGGTAATGGAGCCCCTTCTGTAAAAGAAGTAGGGTACAGCATATCCACCCGATTATGCGTTCCGGTAACTTCAATACCACTGGTATTTTTGAAGGTAATATTATAACTGGCTTCCAAATTAGTTTCATTATGCGTAAAGTCGGGATTCCAAACTACAAATGTGGTAAGCTTCCAAACATGTTGCACAACTTTACCTTTATCAGGGAATAAGCGGTAAGTAAGTTCATGATACATTTGTTTAAAACCCATCCGAACTACGGTATCTCTTAAAGCATCGTAATTGTTTATTCTGGCAACAAAGCCCATGTCTGTATAATAGTTGGTGCCAACACTTCCTACATCTACTAAAAAGCCCCAGTGCCGGTTGGTAAACTGAAAGCCTGTATTAACATATTGATTTTTTTGTGTAATGTTTTGCTTAAATGAATGATGATAAGCTGCCCATACATTCCATTTTCCGGTACTATTGATATAATTAAATTCGGTTCCTGCATTTCGGCCATAGGCATTCAGGGGATTCGCTTCTTTTTCGGCACTGCTGATAAAATTTTCGCGGTTCAAAAAATATGCTTTGATAACAGATCTTTTTAAAACACGTTGACTTAAACTCGTGGCCATATAATTTTCAGGTCGATATCCATTAAGCGCTCCGGTTTGCATATCCATAAATCCAATTCGGGTAGAATTAGAAATATTTCCGGTAACCCTGGCTCCCATGATAATCGGTATCCGGTTACCATCTTGATCTAATCCTATTTTTCTAGAATAAAAGGGCCGAATAGGAGGGATGCCATAGTCGGCAAACAGATCGGCATTTTCTAAAAAAAAGGTTCTCCTTTCGGGCAGAAAAATATTAAACCGGGTAAGATTGGTTACCTGCTGATCAACCTCCACTTGAGAAAAGTCGGGATTTACGGAAACATCCATATTTACTGATGAGCTAAGGGCCAACTTTCCATCAAAACCCCCATTGAAGGTAGCTTTAGTGGCTGCTCCATTTTCACGATCGGTAGATAAGCCACCCGTTAGGTAGGGCAAGAAAACCCAATTACTTCCGGTTTGTGGGGGCGCTTCCTTCCATATTAGTGCTCCAGTAAAACCTAGGTTCATCGATTTAAAGTTCACCGGAACGGGTGTCCAAGTAGAAAATTCATTCGATTTCGGATCACTTCGCACAAAATTGATTCCCCATAAAAGTTTTTCTGCAGAATAGCGAATGCTTTTGAATGGAATGGCAATCTCTGCTGTCCATCGGTCTGGAAATATTTTGGTTTCCGAAAACCATTTGCTATCCCAACTCCAGGTAGGCATTTCATCACCAATCTTTAGTTGATCATCGCTTTGTGCATTTAATGCATTGATGGTAAAAAAGAAGCCATTGGTTTTTTCATTACCAGGATCTAAGGTGATACCTACGCCGTCGTTCCCATCGTGCCCCATATCTCTCTTCAAACTTTGAATCAGTGCTTTACCCGAATCCCAGGCAGTTACTGCGAAGTAGATGAATTTGCTATCGTAACATACCTGCACAGTAGTTTTTTTCTTGGGCTCTCCAACGTCTGTGGGATATTTCTTATGAAAGGATCCGGCTGCTTCCGCCTCTTTCCATGCAGGCTCATTAAATTCACCATCCAATGTGATGGGGCTGTTCGACTTGGAAATATGTAATTGAAAATTACTTTGAAGGTATTGTGCATCTAATGCCTGTGCACCCCCCCGAATAGCAGGTAACAACAACAAAATGTATAAAAATTTTCTTACAAGTATTCCCATGGGGTAGCAGCGTACTTTAAAACGGCAAAAGTGGAACAAATATTTAATTCACGAAAGAAATTGGGTTATGTGGTAACTCAGCAGTATAAATGGAAGGAGACTTTTCTATTCTTCATCCAGCAAATCGGGCCGGCGATCACGCGTTCTTTGGAGTGACTGCTCGAAACGCCATTCTTCCACTTTCTTTGGATCTCCTTGCAGTAATATCTCAGGTACTTTCATGCCCCTGAAATCTGCAGGACGCGTATACACCGGGGGTGCCAGCAGATTATCTTGAAATGAATCGAATAAAGCAGAAGTTTCATCATTCAGCACGCCCGGAATTAATCGGCCAATGCTATCGGTGATTACGGCGGCAGCAATTTCTCCGCCACTAAGTACATAATCCCCAATTGAAATTTCTAGGGTTACATACTGGGTTCTTATTCTTTCGTCTATGCCTTTATAGTGCCCGCAAATCATCAATAATCTGTTAAACATAGAGAGCCGGTTGGCCATGGATTGCTGAAAGGTTTTTCCATCGGGTGTTAGATAAATGATTTCGTCATAGGCTCCCCCCTGTTGTAAACTTTCAATAGCATTCGCCAGCGGCTCACACATTAATACCATTCCCGCTCCGCCCCCAAAAGCATAATCATCTACCTGCATGTGCTTATTAATAGCCCAATGGCGCAGGTTATGGGTTTTTACAGTAAGCAACCCTTTGTCCTGCGCCCTTTTTAGAATGCTGTGGCTGAATGGCCCTTCCAGTAATTCGGGCACTACCGTAATAATATCAATGTGCAGCATAACTCAAATTGTTGGGATGAGCGATAATAAATTTCATTCTTCCACTCCCGGGTTCATAAAACCGCCCAAATCTCTACGTTCTTTTTTGGTGGGTCGTCCAATTTTGCTCAGCCGTTTCCCGGTTTGAAAAGAGGCAGCATTAAATTGAATAGCCGCCAATTCTTCTGTAGGGGTTTCATCGGTATAAAACAAAATTGCCTCACTATAAGCTTTTCGGGTTGATAGAAGACCGGTTACCCGAACCACCCATTTGCGGGTTTCTGTTTTTACTTCATACACATCTCCCACCACTACCATTCTAGAAGCTTTTACAGGCATCCCCCCAATTTTAACCCGACCTTTATCGCAGGCATCTCCCGCCTGCGATCGGGTTTTAAATAGCCGGATAGCCCAAAGATATTTGTCTATACGCAATTTTTCTTTTTCCATAGGGCATTCGCCTTACTGTTCCTCCGCAAAATATTGATGAAAGTAGGGGATTGTTTCTATACCCTTATAATAATTAAATAGGTCGTATTTTTCGTTAGGACTATGTAGGTTATCACTATCTAAACCGAATCCCATAAACACAATCTTTAATCCCAGTTCTTTTTCAAACAGGGCACATATGGGGATACTACCTCCGCCTCTAACCGGAATGGGCTCCTTGCCAAAAGTAGTTTCAATGGCTTTGGCAGCTGAGCGGTACGCATGAGAATCGATGGGGGTTAGGTAGGGTTCTCCTCCATGATGTTCAGTAGCAGAAACAGTAACGCCTTCCGGAGCCATGGATTTAAAATAGCGAATGATTTTTTCGGTAATAACTGCCGAAGATTGGTTGGGAACCAGCCGGCAAGATATTTTAGCGTATGCTTTAGAAGGCAAAACAGTTTTAGCCCCTTCTCCGGTATATCCTCCCCAGATGCCGTTTACTTCCAGTGTTGGCCGGATGCCTGTTCTTTCGTGGGTGCTATATCCTTTTTCTCCCCAAAGATGTTGAATGCCCAAATCTTGTTTGTATGCATTTTCATCAAAGGGTGCTAGCGCCATCTTGGCCCTTTCTGCATCGCTGGCTTCCAGCACATCATCGTAAAAACCGGGTATGGTGATGTGATTGTTTTCGTCGTAACAAGCCGCTATCATTTTAGCCAACATTGTGGCTGGATTCGCCACCGCTCCTCCATACACGCCACTGTGTAAATCACGATTAGGTCCGGTAACTTCCACCTCAATATAGCTGAGGCCCCTAACCCCTACATCAATGGAGGGGGTTTCCATACTTAGCATTGAAGTATCGCTGATTAATATCACATCTGCTTTTAGTAATTCCTTGTTATTGATTACAAAAGTTGCTAGGTTCGGTGAGCCTACTTCTTCCTCTCCTTCAATTAAAAATTTAATATTAGCTGTTAAAGTACCCGTTTGCGTCATCATCTCCAAAGCTTTCACGTGCATATAAAACTGTCCCTTATCATCACAGGCTCCCCGGGCAAATATTTTTCCATCTTTAATTACAGGTTCAAAAGGACCACTGGTCCATAATTCAAGCGGATCGGCCGGCTGAACATCATAGTGGCCATACACTAAAATTGTTGGTTTAGTAGGGTCTATCATTTTTTCTGCATATACAATCGGATGCCCCTCGGTAGGATAAATAGTTGCCGTGTCGGCTCCGGCCTCTAGTAAACGCTTTTTTACCAGGTCGGCACATTCCTGCATAAAAGGCTTATTCTCCGAACGGGCACTGATACTGGGTATGCGCAGTAATTCGAGCAATTCTTGTAAAAATCTTTCCTGATGGGTGGTTTGATACTCTTTCCTACTTATCATGTTATTTACTTTATAAGGATGAACGGCCATTGGCCTTAATAGTATGTGCAAAGGTAATGCGACAAATTATAATCGGTGTTTTTCATTCGACAGGATGTTTTGCAGGGTCCACTCAGGCCGGCTAACCATAGCTTGCTGTCGAACTGTACAATCCGCAATCGAACAAACCGTGCAACTGAAAGGCATACATCCATCCGTATGCACAAATAACTCTATACTATCATCCAGCTCTTTTTCAATCATGCTGGCCAGTTCATCAATTTCGCGATGTGCCTCATGCACATTCAGGTACCATGGAACCGTAAGGTGGCAATCGATATGCAATAAGGCACCATATTGAATTACCCGCAGGTTATGCAGGTCAATCCATTGTTCTCTTCGGTTCTTGTTCAGTAACACAATAAATCGCTCCAATAATTTACTATCGGCCTCATCCATAATGCCTGCCAGCGATCGCCGAATAATAGAATACCCATTATAAATAATCAGCAAGCTCATAATTAGGGCAATGGCCTGGTCTATCCATAAGCGTCCGGTAGCTAACATAATCAGCAATCCCCCTAATATCGCCAAAGTAGAGTAGGTGTCCATCTGAAGATGTTTTCCACTTGCCTCCAGCGCCAGTGATTTATTCTGTTTGCCCAGCCGCAGGCAAAGCATGCCTCCAATATAATTTAGAATTGCTGTTACTGCAATTATCCAGCACCCCACATCTAATTGGTGTACGCTTCGGGGATGAATAAAATTTTGAATAGATTCTATGATAATCATTACACCCGCAGCAACTATTAAGGTGCCTTCCACAGCGGCAGAAACGAATTCGGCTTTGCCATGACCATAGGGATGATCCAGATCCCGCGGCTTGGCGGCCACATATAAACTGTATAATCCCACCAGGCCCGCCACAACATTTACGATACTTTCGAGGGCATCGGTTAATATCGCTAGTGAGTGCGTTAACTGATAGGCCACTATTTTGGCAATCAACAGCAGGAATCCCCCTGCGGTTATGATTTTTTGTAGCCGAAAATTTTGTTGTGCTTTATTCAGCTTGTTTTGTTTAATAAAACGTTCTTAATAAAATTTCCTTTATAGCTGTTCTATTTGATAGGTAATTGGGCAATGCTTGGCTAGCATAGCAGAAATACCACAATATTTTTCGTGCGACAGCGATACAGCGCGGGCTACTTTGTCGGCATATTCTAGGGCTGCATCTGTTTTATAAACCATGTGTATAAACCGAAAAGTTTTTGGCACTTCATCGGTTTGTTCGGCGGAGGCTGTAATTTCAATTTTTTCAAATGGTACTTTCATTTTCTTTAAAATTTCTACCACATCAATGCCACTGCAACCACAAAGTGAGCCGAGCAATAATCTTTTTGGATTCAGTCCGGAATCTGTTCCGCCGGCTTCTATTGATGCATCTATTCGAACCGTATGTGCCGAATCGGGTGCCGATAAATCAAATGCGAGCGCATTCGCCCAGGTTACTTGTACTTGCACAATAAATGATTTTTGATTGAAAAAATTTATCCCTTATTAAATTGGTTTTGCACAAATTCCCAGTTCACCAGGTTCCACCAGTTGGTGATGTAATCTGCTCTTCTATTTTGATAGTTGAGATAATAGGCATGTTCCCAAACGTCTAAACCCAAAATCGGCCTGCCCTTTAGCTCACTAACGTCCATCAATGGATTGTCTTGATTGGGGGTTGAACCAATTGCCAGCTTTTTGTCTGCCGTTACTATAAGCCAGGCCCATCCACTACCAAATCTGTTTTTGGCAGCATCTGTAAATTGATTTTTCATCGTTTCGAATGAACCAAAAGATGCAGTAATGGCAGTCATTAAATTTCCCTGCGGTAAAGCGGCTGTTCCGGGTCTCATGCATTGCCAGAAAAGTTCATGATTGTAATGCCCCCCGCCGTTATTTCTCATTTTCGCAGAATACCTAGAGATATTGCTCAGTAACTGCTCAATAGAAGCAGCTTTTATATCTACCTTTTCGGCTATACAGGCATCAGCAAGATTTTTAGTATAGGTGGCTGCATGTTTAGTATAATGAATCGTCATGGTAGTGCCATCAATCGAAGGCTCAAGTGCCTGGTACCCATAAGGGAGGGGCTGTTGCGTGTATCCAATTTCGGATAGGGACACTTTCTTTGTTGAAGCAAATAATGGCATTCCGGATAACAGGATGCCGGCTGAGATACCCGCCTGCCCCGTAGTTTTAATAAATTGACGGCGTTGTATAGACTTTCTCATGTTCAGAATTTTTACGGATGATTTTTGCTAGTAGTAAAGGTAGCCAAAAATAGCCTGAACCGCTTGAACTGTCTATAATAGAATTCGTTATTGAATAACTGCGAATCAGACATGGCTTTGTACGTTAAAAATAAACCAATCGGAATCAGTAAGAAAGTAGAAAGCCACATGCCATTTAAAGGAGATAATTCATTCGACCTCACCAGCTTTTCTCCAAAATTGTTGAGTAGATAAAAGAACACAAAAAATATAATAGCAAATACCAATGGCATCCCCAGCCCCCCTTTGCGAATAATGGATCCTAGGGGTGCTCCAATCATGAATAATACCAAGCAGGCAAATGATAAAGTAAATTTCCGATGCCATTCAATTTTGTGAAGATTCAGCGATTGATATCTTTCTTTGTATTCTGTTTCCAGTACTAACGTATATCCACGGATATTATGGATAGTGCCAATCGCATTACTATAAATGGTTTGTTTGAGGGAATCAGGAATCAATTGATCAAATTGCTGAATAGTGTCGGATGATGAGGGTGCTGCCGCTGCTGATTTTACCCAGCCCGTATCTGCAAAACGAACAAAAGATAAATAAGGCGCAAACTCCCTTCGGGTTTTTGTAACAAAAAGCGAATCTAAATTATACAAAGAGTCAATAGTGGAATTCAGTTGTCGAATACTGAGCATTTTTGGATCGTAAAACGCACTATCCCCTGTTTTGCCAATTTGAAAACTCTTCAAATCGAACACTTTTTTATAAGTGGCAAAACCCATTTGGATAAACTGAGTATTTCGGCTATTCCTTTGCCCACTCTCTTCAAACCTCGATCCATTCTGGAGAATAAACTCGAGGTCCCGCTTATTGTTAGAAAGACGCATTACACCGGTTTTGGCTACTGTTAAATAGTCTTGCAATTGTCCCCCTTTTTCAAAAATTATCACATCATGAATTACACTGTCGTTTTTTTCTTTTTTGCCCAGTTTAATTACATACCCATCTATTTTATCGTAAAATATCCCCTCTTTTATATCAAAAGCCGGTTTAGCAACGATGATATCATACTTAAGGGCAGATAACTTCTTTTGCGTTACAGGAATTATATTGTTTGCAAATAAAAAAGCCAAGCCGCAAACAAAAAATGCAAAAATTAAAAGCGGACGCATAAATCGCAAGAGAGGAATTCCCGCCGATTTGATTGCAATCAGCTCGAAACTTTCCCCCAGATTTCCGAAAGTCATGATGGAGGAGAATAACAACGACAAAGGAAGTGCAGTTGGAATCCAAAAAAGGGTTACCAATCCTACCAGTTTCAAAATGGTGGGTAAATCAAGTCCCTTTCCCACTAAATCGTCTATGTATAACCAAAAAAACTGCATGGTTAATACAAATACCGAGATACTAAAAGCTGCGATAAAAGGGCCCACAAAGGCCTTAATGATCAGAATGTCCAGTTTTTTTATCACTTTGCGCTTCTAATTAGTGGAAATGACTAGTTCAAAAGTAACACTTTCACCAGAGGAATGGGCATTGGTAAGCAATCCGGGTATTATTTTAACAAAGAATGCCGTGATTGAAAAGGTATATAGTTTGTTCGGATTGGTGGCAGAACAATATGCAAAGGAAGCAGCCCAACTTCCCGAAAGTATTCGGGGTGAGTGGATGAAAGCGGGTGCTAAAATTTCTAGGGGAGAGCAATATCATGGCTTGCCTTGGGTGATGTTAGACTATCCCCGGTATTATTCGGCAGGCGATAGTAAGGCTATTCGTAGTTTTTTTTGGTGGGGGCATGGATTTAGCATTCACCTCATTTTGCAAGGGAAATATCGTGAGCAGTGGCTTAAAAATGCTGCCGGCTGGTTACTAGAAGGTAGCGAAAACTGGTATATCGATCTGGGGGCAGATCCTTGGCAACATCATTTTCGAGCGGAAAGCTGTATCCCCATTCGCAATGTTTCCCCTCACTCAATACAGGGGCATCCGTTTGTAAAATATAGTTGCTGGTTTCCCATACAGGCATGGGATAATTTGCCCACATTATGGGAAAACATTTTCAAACAATGGATTCGAATTCCTGCAGAAAAGGTAGGAAAGATTTAGTTGCTACCCAGGCGATGGAATAAATCTTTCACCTGATATTCCCATAATTGCGACTGGTCGCGGATTTCATTCTTTTCCGCAAAGTCTTTAATCAGCAATATGGTTTGGTTAGATATTTCGGTTTTCTCTATCCGAAATTCGAAATATTCATTTTTGTCGCTGTGCAGCCAGTGATAGCGGATAAATTTATCCTGCTCCTGGTCAACTACTTCTGCTTTGTCTGGTTTTTCGCCATTCCACGAAAAACTATATACATTTTCCCACTCGTCTACCTTGTCGGCGAACCATTCTTGTAATCCTGCGGGGGTGGCTAAAAAATCAAATAATATGCTTGGAGAACATCTTACCGGAAATTCAAGTGTAAATAACTGCTTCTTACTCATTACTATCTCTTTATTCAACGAACGTTGGTTCTTGCAATAATATAAAAAAAATATTCGTACAAAAATGTTTTTTTATGAAGTGATTGCCTGAGTGGTTAACTTACTGTTAATTCTTAGCCGAATTATTTGTAATTAATTGATTTACAGATGGTTGTATAAAGTCAGGCAAAAAATCTTTTTTCTAAAAAAAAGGAGCAACGGAAAGTACTACACGATAAATGGATGTAATTTTTGCAAGTTTTATTTTTTTAGGGATTTATTTTGGTGTTAAAAATCCGATTTCCATAAAAGCTGCTGCTATTTTATCTGAAGGATAACCAGGCAATTTCTATATTTGCAATCCTAATAGAATAGCCTATTTGGGAACTCCTGCCGGGAAGCAAAAAGTAAAATCTTGATATGTTTAATTCGCTTAGTGAAAAACTGGAAGCAGCCTTTAAGAATCTCAAAGGAGAGGCCCGGATTAATGAACTTAATATTGCCAATACCATTAAGGATATCCGTCGCGCATTGCTGGATGCCGACGTAAACTTTAAAATCGCTAAAGATTTTACGGATAAAGTAAAAGAAAAGGCGATTGGTGAAAAAGTTATCGCAGCGGTTAGTCCTGGTCAGTTGATGGTGAAGATTGTGCAAGACGAGCTAACCGAATTGATGGGGGGAAAGGAAGCCGATTTTCAGATCAGCGGAAATCCTGCCATCATTTTAATTGCAGGCTTGCAGGGTAGCGGTAAAACCACTTTCTCCGGCAAGTTGGCCAATTACCTGACTGCCAAAAAAGGCAAATCAGTTTTGCTGGTGGCTGCCGACGTGTATCGCCCTGCAGCCATTGATCAGCTAACGGTTTTGTCCGAGCAAATTGGGGTAGATATCTATGCAGAAAGAGATAACCAGCAGCCGGTAATTATTGCCCAAAATGCGCTTCAGTATGCACGTTCAAACAATAAAAATGTTGTTATTATAGATACAGCCGGTCGTTTGGCGGTGGATGAGGCCATGATGACGGAAGTCGCCCAACTTAAGCAGGCACTGCAACCAACAGAAATCTTGTTTGTGGTAGATTCGATGACGGGTCAGGACGCAGTTAATACCGCGAAAGCTTTTAACGATCGGCTCAACTTTAGCGGGGTGGTATTAACCAAGTTGGATGGCGATACCCGCGGTGGAGCTGCCCTTTCTATCAGCTATACGGTAAATAAACCTATCAAATTTGTTAGCAGCGGCGAGAAGATGGATACGCTGGAAGTATTCTATCCAGAACGGATGGCTCAACGTATTTTGGGTATGGGGGATATTACCAGTTTGGTAGAAAAAGCCCAGGCCCAGTTTGATGAGGTAGAAGCAAAAAAACTGGAAAAAAAGATCCGAAAAAATCAGTTCGATTTTCAGGATTTTATGGATCAATTACAGCAGATTAAAAAAATGGGTAATCTGAAAGATTTAATGGGCATGATTCCGGGTATGGGAAAGGCGATGAAGAATGTAGATATCAACGACGATGCTTTTACCGGTATTGAAGCTATCATACAGTCGATGACGCCCGCTGAGCGCTCCAACCCCGATTTATTGAGCCCTTCCCGAAAAAACCGCATTGCAAAAGGTAGCGGAAAAGATATTCAAGAGATTAATGCCTTTATGAAGCAGTTCGAGCAAATGAAGCAGACCATGAAAATGATGAATAATATGCCTATGGGGGGCTTCCCCGGAATGCGCGGTATGCGCAAATAGGCTTTTTTCAGGCAAATCACACAAAATTCACGTAGGCGTTTGTCTATTTGCCCATTTCGGCTTACATTTGCAACCCGGTTATTTTTAGCCGGTTTGAAATTAATTATTTAACGCCTATAAATTTCTATTTAAAATGGCAGTAAAAATCCGTTTACAAAGACACGGAAGTAAGAAGAGACCTTTTTACTTTATCGTTGTGGCCGATGGCCGTTCACCCAGAGATGGTAAGTTCATTCAAAAAGTAGGTACCTACAATCCCCTAACGGTTCCAGCTACTATTCAGCTAGATCGTCAGAAGGCATTGGAGTGGCTCAACAAAGGTGCACAACCAACCGACACCGTTCGTCGTATCCTTTCTTTCAAAGGGGTACTGTACCTGAAACACCTCTTGCGTGGTGTTAAATTGGGCTTATTTGATGAAGCTGCCGCCATGGCAAAATTCCAGGTATGGCATACCGAACATGAGGCCAACGTTTCCCGTCGTTCTGATGCACACAAAAGTAGTCAGCGCGCTAAGAAAGCCTACGTACCCGTAGTAAAAAAAGTTGAACCAAAAGTAGAAGCGGTTTCCGAAGCACCAGCAGAAGCACCAGCAGAAACTGCACCAGACGCACCAACAGAAGCATAAGCTATTGGCTCTATAAAATTGTTACAAAACCCGAAATCTTGTTTCGGGTTTTGTTTTTGATACCCCTTCTCCCCGTAAATATTTAAATACCTTTACGGAGAATAACAATTATGGCATCAGACTCTTATATACATATTGGAAAAGTGGTAGCTCCATTTGGCGTAAATGGTCAACTAATCTTACAGCATGTACTGGGAAAGAAATCACAGTTGCCTAACATAACGGTATTGTTTATTGAAGAAGTAAAGGGGTCTTACTTACCCTACTTTTTAATAAAAGCCCAGGCCAAAACGCATAATGAAAGCATCCTTCAGTTAGAAACTATTGTAACCCGGGAAGCAGCCCAGCGATTATGTACCCGTCCTGTTTGGTTATTGGAGGCTGATTTCAGAAAACTGGCAGGTAAAACAGCCCCTATAAGTTTATTGGGCTATATGGTGGTGCAGGGAAGTGAAAAGCTAGGGGTAGTGCAAGAAGTGATAGAACAACCCCATCAGGTTTTACTAACCATTCTTTGGCAGGGAAAAGAAGCCTATATTCCCTTACACGCAGAAACCCTGCAAGCAGTAGATCACGCTCGCCGGGAAGTACATGTAGCACTGCCTGAAGGATTGTTAGATATTTACCGGTAAATAGTTTGCCATCTATGTTAGCACCACATATTTTTACCAAAGTATTTACCGTTTTACCCGAGCATATAGATGAACTGCATCATGTAAATAATGTACAATATCTGCATTGGATGATGGAATCTGCCGGTGAACATTGGCAAACGCGCGCAACACCCAATTTGATTCGTAACTTGGTTTGGGTAGTTCGAACACACGAAATACAATATTTGAGTGCGGCTAAGCTGGGGGATGAAATTATACTTACAACGTATACAGGAGAATATGCCGGCGCAGGTTGGTGGCGTAATTTCTCTATTCGGCAAGGGAACTCTCCCAAAGATTTGGTAATTGCTAAAACACATTTTGTGTTGTTGAATAAGGAAACCGGAAAACCTCAGCGAATTAGTTCGGAGATTGTAGATATTTTTATGAATGAAGTATAGATAGTAAGGCAAGAAGCCTATGGATACTCCTCAGCGATATATTGCGCATTTTGATCTTGACTCCTTTTTTGTGAGCGTAGAAGTGTTACTGAACCCTACTTTACAAGGCAAGCCGGTAATTGTTGGCGGTTCAGCCGAGCGAGGGGTTGTAAGTACTTGTAGTTATGAGGCCAGAAAATTTGGGGTAAAAAGTGCGATGCCCATGAAAACAGCCTTGCAACGTTGTCCGCAGGCCATAGTGGTGCAGGGCTCCTATGCTAATTATACTCATTATTCGGCAATGGTAACCGATATTATTGCTAACCGGGCCCCCTTATTCGAAAAAGCTTCTATCGACGAATTTTATATTGATCTTACCGGAATGGATAAATATGATGACCCTTTTCAATGGACTATCCGGCTGAGAAACGAAATCATCCAAACCACCGGGTTGCCAATTTCCTTTGGCCTTGCCGGCAACAAAATGGTTGCCAAAATTGCTACCGATATGGCCAAGCCCAATGGGTATATTCAAGTGCCACCCGGAAAAGAAAAAGAATTTCTGGCACCCTTGCCGGTAAGCAAAATTTCCGGAGTAGGAGAACATACCCTGCAAATATTAGAGTCGATGGGCGTTCATACCATTCAACAATTATCCCAAACATCCCGGTCGCTGCTGATTCATCGATTGGGTAAAATGGGAGAGTCACTTCATGAAAAAGCCCAAGGGATTCATACTTCCCCGGTGCAACCCTTTCATGAAGCCAAGTCGGTTTCCTCGGAACATACCTTTGAAGAAAATATTACAGATACAGAAGCACTCATTACCGAATTGGTTCGTTTAACCGAAAAAGTAGCGTATTCGTTACGGCAAGATGGACAATTGGCAGGATGCATCGCCGTAAAAATCCGTTATCCCGATTTTGAAACCCGCAGCCGCCAAACAACCATTACCCCCTCCTGCAGAGATGATCAGTTTATTCCCGCCGCTATTCAGTTGTTACAAGATCTATATGCTACCGGAACCCCCGTTCGGCTACTGGGGGTTAAACTAAGCGAGTTCACCCGCGAGCCTATACAGCCTAGCTTATTTGAAGATGCTTCTAAAAAACAACACCTCTATCAAGCCATTGATGCCGTAAAAAATAAGTTCGGTAAAACTGCCTTGCAAAAAGCGCGAACGGTTACCAAAAAAAATAATTAGTAATAGTCTACTTATTTAGTAGGATTATATATATTTGCATCTTAAATAAGCATCTATGAGTGTACGATTGGGCGATATAGCCCCCAATTTTTCCGCGAACACCTCCGAAGGAGTAATTGATTTTTACGAGTATCTCGGCGACAGCTGGGGGGTATTATTCTC
>JBBAJQ010000006.1:0-34070 GCA_040403945.1 Sediminibacterium sp. | reverse complement strand
AAGGAGTAATTGATTTTTACGAGTATCTCGGCGACAGCTGGGGGGTATTATTCTCCCATCCTGCCGATTATACTCCGGTTTGTACCACCGAATTGGGAAGAACCGCTTCTCTGAAAGATGAATTTGATAAGCGCAATGTAAAAGTGCTGGCTTTAAGTGTTGATAGCCTTTCCAGACATGAAGGATGGATAAAAGACATCAATGAAACCCAACACACCCAGGTAGCATTTCCCATTATTGCGGATGAGGATAAATCTATTGCCCTTGCTTATGATATGATTCATCCCAATGCATCCGAAACAACCACCGTTCGGTCGTTATTTATTATCGGGCCCGACAAGAAAATAAAACTACAAATTACCTATCCGGCGTCAACCGGCAGAAATTTTGTAGAGGTATTACGGGTAATCGATTCGCTTCAGTTAACGGCCAACTTTAGTGTAGCTACTCCGGCCGACTGGAAAGAAGGAGAGGATGTGATTGTAGTGCCTGCGGTTTCAACGGAAGATGCTGTGAAGAAATTTCCCAAAGGAGTAAAGATTGTTAAGCCCTATTTACGCTATACTCCCCAGCCGAATAAATAATCGTTTTTTGTTTGTACTTGTAAGCGGCCCCGATGTCTATCGGGGCTTTTTGGCTACTAGGGGCACCATTTTTCTAATTGCTGTAACGTAGCTCTCAAATCTTTGGGTACAGGGGCCTGGATAGTATATTGCTTTTCATGCCAGTTGAAAATGAGTTGTTCTGCATGTAAACCCAGTCTGGATAAAATCGGCCGCTCCGATTCTTCCATTTTAGAAAGCTTGAATTTTTTCTTTAGGGAAGATAAAAGAATAGGTGCCCCATCTCCATACCACTCATCGCAAACGATGGGGTGGCCGATATGTTGCATATGCACACGTATCTGATGGGTTCTACCAGTATGTATCCGGCATCTTACCCAACTGAAACCTTTAAATGAAGTAACTACCTCGTAATCCGTATGGGCAGCTTTGCCTTTGGCATGCGTAATCATTCTGCCTGCTTTGCCGGGATGTTCCATTATGGGAGCCAAAATACTACCCTGAGGATTTACTAGCTTTCCCATTACCAATCCCAGATAATATTTTTCAACCTCTCTGCCTTCAAATAGTGCCGATAATCCTTGATGAGCCTCCGGAGTTTTGGCAAATACAATTACCCCACTGGTTTCTCTGTCAATCCGGTGTACAGTATAAATACCGCCATATTGTTGTTTCAGGGCGTCTTTCAGGGAAGGTTCTTTTCCGAGGCGGTCGGGAATACTTAGCAGTCCGGCCGGCTTATCCACTGCTACCCAATCTGCAGTTTCCTCCAGTATATTCCACTTCATCATTCGGGGCGGGCAGTTTTTTGGGGTGCAGACTTTCTAATGAAAGCCTGGTTCATATATTTCAGTAGTCTTACTTCCTTCTCCTGCAGTATCCTCCACTTGCTTCTCTCTACATTCTTCTTAGTTAAATTGGCAAACATCACCCGGTCCAGAGCTTTTACTTCATATCCCAAGTGTTCGAACATACGGCGTACAATTCTGTTTTTACCGCTGTGTATTTCTATGCCTATAATATTTTTCTGTTTAGCATCCGCATAGCCTGCTGCATCTGCTTTTACGGGCCCATCTTCTAAGGTGATTCCGGTTAAGAGTTGTTCCAGATCTTTGGCCGTAACGGACTTGTCTAACGTAACCTCATATATTTTTTTTACCTCAAAGGAAGGGTGCGTGAGTTGCTGGGCCAGCTCTCCATCATTGGTAAGCAAAAGCACCCCTGTAGTGTTTCTGTCTAGTCGACCCACGGGATACACTCGTTCCTGTGTGGCAGCTTTCACCAGTTCTAGCACGGTTTTTCTACCTTCCGGATCGCGGGTGGTAGTGATAAAATCTTTCGGTTTATTAAGCAGTATGTACACCAGGTTGTGTTTCAGTTGTAGTGTTTTTCCGCCCATGCTTATTTTCTCTCTTCCTGAAACCTTGTATCCGGGTTCATACACGATATCTCCATTAACGGTAACCTTTCCTTTTTTTATTATTTCGGCAGCTTCTCTTCGTCCGCAAACACCACAGTGGGCTATAAACTTATTCAGGGGCATTAACTCGCTGTTAGTTGGCTCTGCCATTGCTGCTGGTGCGGCATTGGTTGAGCGCTTGTTGCGGGCAGGTTCTACGGGTCTGCTGGTTCCATAAGCTACGGGCTTATTACGGGGCGGGAATTTACTAGACCGGGGATTTCTTTTTTCAGTGGGAGAATAGGCTTTTTTTTCGGGCAAAATTCCCTGGGCTTTCTCTATTTTCTTTTGGCGGATAGCATCCCCTTCTGCTTTGGCGGCTGCTTTATTTTTTTTCTTTTCCTGCCGGTAGGCTTCTTTAATGGCACTACCTTTTTTTTGGTTAGCGAACTTGCTAAAATTATCGGTTCTTTGTTTCATACGTTGGGTTGCTGTTTTTCAACAGGAACTACAAAGGTACTCATTATTCGGTGAAAGGGCGGTGAATGGGCAGTTAGCCCTTATTGGCCAATTGTCCGCAGGCAGCATCAATATCTTTGCCCCGGCTTCTGCGCAGGCGGGCATTTACCCCATTTTTCTCTAACAGGTGCATGAAATATTGAATGCCTTCTTCGTCGGGTTTGGTAAATGCAAAGGCGTCAATTGGGTTATATTCGATGATGTTGATAAGGTCTGCAGGCACCTGGCGATAAATTTTTATCAGTTCCAATGCATCCGATTCCCCATCATTTAATCCCTTAAATAATATATACTCCAGCGTAATTTGATTGCCGGTTTTTTGATAAAAATAATTGAGCGCTTCAATCAGTGCCCGGATAGAGTTGGTTTCATTGATAGGCATAATCTGATTCCGCTTATTGTCGTTGGCAGCGTGTAACGACAAAGCCAATTTAAACCGCACCTGATCATCCCCCAGTTTCTTAATTTGTTTGGCTACGCCGGCAGTAGAAACCGTTATTCGACGGGCACTCATTCCCATACCCTCCGGAGAAGTAATCTTTTCGATGGCTTTTATAACCTCCTGATAGTTCAGTAGGGGCTCACCCATACCCATAAAAACGATGTTGGAGAGTTTTTGACCATACATGCGCTCACTTTCTTGGTTTATCAGCACAACTTGATCATAAATTTCATCAAAATGCAGGTTGCGTTTTCGATCCATATACCCGGTAGCACAAAATTTACAGCTCAGGCTGCAGCCAATTTGCGAAGAAACACAGGCAGTTTTTCTTTCATCGGTAGGAATTAAAACGCCCTCTATCAGGTGCTGATCAAAGGTTTTGAAGCGACTTTTGATGGTTCCATCGGCACTGTTTTGCGTGGCATCAACTTGTAAGGCAGGTAGTGAAAAATCATTTTGCAGCTGTTGGCGAAACGATTTGCTCAGATTGGTCATATCCTCAAAACTCCGGGCTTTTTTTTGCCAAAGCCATTCCTGAATCTGGCGAACGCGGAATTTCTTTTCACCTACATTCTCAATGTATGCCGTAAGGGCCTCCTCAGACAGGTGTCTGATATTGGGTAGGGAAGATAACATACGCAAAGATACGAAACCTGCCGGGAACAGGGGGATGCCTAGATTTATGCCGAAATGATTAAATTGCATGGCAAACAACCTTTTACATCTCAGGTTGTTAAAATAATTAACTCAAATTGTATATATGAAAAAGTTGATGCTTGTATTGTTTTCCATTGTATGCTCGGTTGCAGCCTTTTCTCAGCAAACCCCTGCCGACTCTACTTTGCAACAATTTACCGGAAAGTATAAGTTCCCCGAGGGAAGTGTAGTTTCTGAAATAACGGTAATACTGGAAGGGGGTAATTTAACCATGTCTTCACAGGTAGGCACTTCGCCTTTGGAGAAGAAAGAGGAAGATGTATTTGTAATTACTCAGTTTCAGGGTACTGCCAAATTTAATCGGGATGCCAGCAAAAAAATCATTGGTGTAACCATCAATGCCGGCGGATACTTGTTAGAAGGAACCCGAACAGAAGAGGGCCCCGCAATAACTTGCAGCCGGATTACTTTATCTAAACAGGGCAGCCGATAGGTGGGATAACTGAATGGTTTGTTGTTCTCCCGTGCCTAGCTGTTTTATTTTACAAATACCTTGCTGTATCTCTTCACTGCCAATAATAATGGCATAGGGGATACTTTTTTTATCTGCATATTTAAACTGTTTATCCAGTTTAACTGCATCCGGATATATCTCACAGCGTATGCCTGCATTACGTAACCCTTGCATGGCCGAATAGGCTGCTCTCGATTCTGTTTCTCCCAGGTTTAGAAATATCACTTCTGTACTACTTTCTACGGTGGCTGGAAAAAGGTTCAGCTGTTCTAACACATCGTAGATACGGTCTACCCCAAAGCTGATACCTACCCCGGGAATGCCCGGTACATCAAACAAGCCGGTTAAATCGTCGTATCTGCCACCGCCTCCGATACTACCCATCGCTACATGCAATGCTTTTACTTCAAATATAGTTCCGGTATAATAATTCAGACCCCTTGCTAGTGTTAGGTTGGTAACTACCCGAATGCCCTGGGGCCATGGAGCAAATGAATGTAAAAAGTTCAGGTCGTTTGCTCCCGACTGCATCAAAGGATGCTGTTGGGTGAGCGAAGCCAGTGACTGCATCATCTCGGCATGCGTACCGTTAATTTGCAAATACTGCGTGATAAGTTGGATGGAAGTATCCGACAAGCCACCACTTGCCAACTCGGCCTGCACTTTCTCGAGCCCTATTTTATCTAGTTTGTCTATGGCAGTAGTGATTGCAGTAAGATTATCCGCACCTCCACAAAGGGTAGCCAACGCAGCTAAAATTGAACGATGGTTTATTTGAATCTCAACTTCCAGCCCGAGGCGACTAAATACCTGTGCATATATGTGCAATAATTCTGCCTCATTCAAAAGCGATCGGCTGCCTACTATATCACAATCACACTGATAAAATTCACGGTATCTTCCCTTTTGCGGTCGGTCGGCCCGCCAAACGGGTTGAATCTGGTAACGTTTAAAAGGAAGGGTAAGTTGACCATGATTCATGGCTACATACCGGGCGAAGGGAATGGTAAGATCATAGCGAAGGGCTCTTTCTGTAATATCCTTTGTGGATTTGCCCGCCAATACTTTCTGAAAACCTTCAGTAGCTTGCTCCAGTTTAGTGGGATGGTCGAGTCCATTATTCAGGATTTTAAAAATCAGCTTATCCCCTTCTTCTCCATATTTTCCTAGTAAAGTATCTAAGTTTTCCATGGCCGGTGTCTCGAGCGGCTGAAATCCATAAAGCTCAAAAACGCCTCGAATGGTTTGAAAAATATATTGCCGCCTTTGCACTGTGGCAGCATTAAAATCGCGGGTTCCTTGTGGTAATTGAGGTTTACTCATGCGCAAAAATAATGATTCCTTATTCGTTACCTGCCGGCTTGCTGATAATTGTCAATAATTTGCAGGCAGGCATTGTTTAATAAAGTAAATACCTTTTCAAAGTCGCGGTAAGAGCCAAAATAAGGATCGGGCACAGGTTTGTGTTGCCCGGGATATAAATCATCCAGCATCCAACGCACTTTGCTTTCATCCCAAAGCGCCCCGCTAATCCTTTTTACTTCTCGGTAATTATCTCCATCCATCACATAGATACGGTTAAAATGCAGCATATCTTCCGGAACAAATTGCCGGCATTGCTGGGAGCTGATATCAATACTATTTTCCTGGGCAATTTGTTGCGATTGCAAGTGGGGCGGTTCCCCCGCATGGTAGGAGGCAGTTCCCGCACTGTCAATCTCCCAGGGTAATCCAGCTTCTAACGCACGTTTGCGTAGGATGCCTTCGGCAAGTGGACTACGACAAATATTTCCGAGGCAAACCATTAATATTTTCATCCGATATTTTTTATAGTTGAGAAAGACTATATTATAAACCCAGGCTGCATTTGCATACACCTCTTTGTGTATGCATGCTTATAACATGTGGTAAAATTACTTCATTTCTTCCTTTGGATTTGTTAGTTAGACATATCAATACTAACGATTATTAGGATTTAGCCGTATGGAAAACACAGGATACCATCATCTGTTAAGGAAACAAAGAATTTACTTCAAATTGACCTATCAGTTGTGAAGTGGAAAGAAATATTAATTAAATTGCCGTTCCGGTAAGAAAAAAGATATGGATAATAGTGCCCGTGATAATAGAGATAAGAGTTTTCGGACCATGCGAATGATTTACGACATTACCATGGGGCTACTGATGGGAAGTTTGGGTTCTGCAATCATATTGGCTGAAAAGTTAGGATTTGTGCAGGTGTTGGATTGGGGAGCTGCCATGCGGTATTCATTCGGGGCCATCTTTTTGTTGTATGGGGTGTTTCGGATTTACAGGGGGATAAAGCAGACTGCATAAAATGAAAAAGAGGCTACCGGTTGCATTATTGATTGGATTGTTTATTTCCTGCGGAGCTGACAAGCAGTCCGACAACAGGGATTCGCCGGTTAAGGGCACCATTCACATTAGTGTGGATGAAAGCTTTCAGCCGGTGATGGAGGAGCAGTTAAAAGTGCATCACTCCTCGTTTCCTAATACAACCATACGGGTTACTTATCAATCTGAGGCAGCTTGCTTAAGAGATTTACAAGAAGACAGTACCCGCATGATTGTGGTAGCCCGGGGATTAACAGAGGAAGAGGCAACTGTTTATCAGAAAAATTTATCTTTTAAGCCGTTATATGGTATTTTGGCGTACGATGCTATTGCAGTTATCATCCATCGCGATCGGAAAGACAGTTTGTTTACCCTTCAACAGTTGACAGATATTTTGAATGGCACAAATCCGATTCCGGCAGTAATGGATGGAATGCGGGCAACCAGTACGGTTCGGTTTTTGAAAGATAGTTTATTGAAAGGACGTGATTTTGGTAAAAATGTAGTGGGGGCTCTTAATAGTAAAGAAGTGATTGCAACGGTAATGAAAAATCCGAACGCAATTGGATTTGTGGGGATGAGTTGGGTAGGCGATGTGTATGATAAGGAGCAAATGGCATATCAACAAAAAATTGCCCTTGCCCGAATTGAATGTACGCAGTGTGAGGAAAAAGGTATCTATGCAAAACCCTCACAGGCAACCATTACGTACGGTCAATACCCACTGTCTCGCCCACTTTACTATGTGCTGAAAGAGAATTGGGCTGGGTTGGGAACAGGGTTGATGAATTTTATGAGTTTAGAGCGGGGACAGCTAATTTTTAGAAGAGCTTTTCTGGCACCGGCTAAAATGGATTTTAAAGTTAGAAGCGGAAAAATTAAAGAGCAATAACCAAGTAAACATAAACAAAGAATCATGAAGAAGTTCCTACTGTTACTGATGGCATGTGTACTGATACAAACAACAATGTTCGCACAGTATGCGGATGGTATCCGATTACTGAATTACGAAAAAAACAAATCCGCCCGGGAAACTTTTCAGAAACTGGTAGATGCCAGTCCTCAGGATCCACAAGCCATCTACTGGCTGGGTCAGGCTTTATTGGCCACTGATGGAGGTGATCCCTCTAAAGATCAAATTGCCTCCGCCAAAGCCCTTTATCAAAAAGGATTAGGCAGCATTGGCAGTGATCCATGGCTGGTTACCGGAATGGGACATATCGAGTTACTCGAGCGGGGAGATATTAACTCCGTAAAACAGAAATTTGAGCAGGCTATCACTGCTTCTACCGAAACAAAAGGAAAAAATAAGGGAAAAGCTAACCCCGGCATTCTGAATGCTATCGGTAGAGCCAATGCAAAAGTGGGTAGTGGCCTAGGCGATAATTTATATGCCATCGAAAAATTAAATCAGGCGGGTCAGTTAGATCTTACCAACCCCGATATCTTTATCAATAAAGGTATTAACTACCTGAAAATGGGCGGCGAAAATGGCGGTGAGGCAGTAAAAGCATATCAAGAAGCCATTTCCCGTGATCCCAAAAGCGCCCTTGCTTATTATAGAATAGGAAAAGTATATCAAAGCCAAAACAACAAAGAGCTGTTCGAGCAAAATTTCGACAATGCAATTACGGCAGATCCAGCTTGTCCTTTACCCTACTTTGCTTATTACCTAAACTATGCTAATAGGGATGTAAATAAGGCAAAAGAATACTTGGATAAGTATGTTGCGAATGCAGACAAAGACCCTAAAACGGATTATTTTGTGGCTGAATATCTTTTCCGTGCCGGCAAAAATGATGAGTCACTGGCGAAAATTCAAGAGCTAGAAAAATCAGCTGGTCTTACCGAAATTCCTCGTTTGAGCATGTTGTATGCCTATAACTACGACAGAAAAGGCGATTCGGTGCAGGCAAAAGCTAACCTCGAAAAGTTCTTCGCCAACGCACCTGCCGACAAAATTGAACCTACCGATTACGAGTTGGCTGTAAAAGTGCTTACTAAATTTCCTGGAAGTGAAGCCCAAGCAGCTACCTATCTAGAAAAAGCTATCGCTACCGATACAGCACGCATCAATAAGCTTGCTTATATGCAACAAGCTGCCGATATGTATGCCAAAGCCAAAAATCCAGCTGAGCAATTAAATTGGATGAAGCGCATGGTAGAGTTAAAAGGTACTACCTCGGAAAGTGATTATTATAAAATTACCGCCGCTGCCCTCAGTGCCAAAGATTATCCCCAAACCATTGATTGGGCAAAAAAATACATGGCTGCGTTTCCCGATAAGCCCCAGCCTTATTCATTCTATCGCAGAGCAGCTATCGCTTCCGACCCGGATACCACTAGTGGAAAAGGCGTTGAGCAACTTCAATACATCGACTCAATCTATAACCTCAATAAAGACAAATACAAGAAAGAGCTTTTCCTAAATAAATATTATACAATTTTGTATTATATAAATAAGCAGAATACACTTAAAAAGAGTCCCGACTTTAAAGTAAAAAGTGATGGTACCAAAACCGAAGTGGTAGATCAGTTTCTGGGAATTTGCCAGAAAAGTCTAGAAGTAACCGACAAAATGATTGAATTATACCCCGATGCAGCAGATGACAACAATAAGTTTGCCCAAAGTGTAAAGGGAGAAATACAGAAAAACTTCGATTATTACTCCAAACCACCGGTTAAAAAGCCCGGAGCACCCGCAGCCCCGCCAAAAGGATAACAAAAAAATATGCGAAAAACTCTCCACCCAGGCGGAGAGTTTTTCATTTATATCCCACACTAACGTATTTTTGCGAAAATTTTATAGGACACATGAACTTGATTCAGCTGATTATCGACGCCAGTGCCTCCAATTCCGCCTCCAATTATTTACCCATTGGTATCCAATTGATTTTCGCTGCCGGCTTTGTTTTTACCATGATAGGCTTATCTGCCTGGGTGGGTCCCAAAAGAAAAACCAGCGATAAGCTGGAAAATTTTGCCAGTGGAATTGAGTCGCACGGGAATGCACGTCAGCCTATGGCCATCAAGTATTTTCTGGTAGCTATCTTATTTGTTTTGTTTGATGTGGAAGTGATATTTTTTTATCCCTACGCGGTAAACTTCCGTGAACTGGGATGGTCGGGATTTGGGGCTGTATTGATGTTTGTGGGATTTTTTCTGGCTGGGTTTATTTACATCATCAAAAAAGGTGCCTTAAACTGGGAAGATTAATGCCGAGGAGGTAAACTCTCGGTTGATAATGTTGTTGTTTAGATAGTATTCAACTCACGAAACGAATGCTCCCTTGAGGAGAAATATAAGGAGAACTAAATTATGTCACGTCCGGTTCGATTCAACATTCATCCCATAGAAGCCGATATTAAAGAAGCAGTTGGTGTGGCAGAAGCGCCCGAGGGGTATGCCGGGGAAGGTTTTTTTACCACACAATTAAGCAGCGTAGTAGGATTAGCACGCAAAAATTCTATGTGGCCCTTGCCTTTTGCCACCTCTTGCTGCGGTATCGAGTTTATGGCTACCATGGCTTCCCACTACGATTTAGCCCGTTTTGGTGCTGAGCGAGTAGGATTTTCTCCCCGCCAGTGCGATTTGTTAATGGTAATGGGTACCATCGCGAAAAAAATGGGTCCCGTACTTCGGCAGGTTTACTTACAAATGGCAGAGCCCCGATGGGTGATTGCTGTAGGTGCCTGTGCTTCCAGTGGGGGTATTTTCGATTCTTATAGTGTATTGCAGGGCATCGACCAGATTATTCCGGTAGATGTATATGTGCCAGGTTGCCCACCCCGTCCGGAAGCTATTTTAGACGGCTTTATTAAAATTCAGGATTTGGTAGGGCAAGAAAGTATCCGTCGCCGCAATAGCGAGCAGTACAAATTATTACTCAACAGTTACGGCATCGAATAATTTTTCTTTAGATGTTACAGCGATTTTAATCATGACACTCACCAACGATAGTATTCAACAAAAATTAACTGCACAGTTTGGCGAAGGCTTTTTCACCTTCAGTGAGCAGTATGGTATGCTTAGTCTTGAAGCTCCTAAAGACCAAAATCTGAAAGTGTTGCAGTTTTTATATGACGAGCCTACGCTTGCTTTTCGCTTTTTAACGGATATCTGCGCGGTGCATGAACCCGAAAATGAAGGAAATGAGTTATCCGTAGTGTATCACCTTCATAATCTGCAGGCAAATGTGCGCCTTCGCATGAAAGTGTATACGTCTATTCAGGATCCCAGAATTTTTACAGCTACCCGCTTATTCGAATCGGCTAACTGGATGGAAAGAGAAACCTATGATTTTTATGGAGTGAATTTTGTAGGTCATCCAAATCTCAAACGCATATTGAATGTTGATGAAATGGATTATTTCCCCCTTCGGAAAGAGTTTCCATTAGAAGACCAAACCAGAATAGATAAAGACGACCAAATGTTTGGAAGAGGATAATCTCTTTCGAGAAATAATGCAAGTTCAATGTTAAACCCAAGGGTTTTATTATGACAGAACATCTTCAACATATTCAGTTACCGGAAGGCTCTATCGAGAAGCAAACCACTACTCTCAATCTCGGGCCTACCCATCCGGCTACCCACGGGGTATTTCAAAATATTATAGAGTTAGATGGCGAGCGGATTGTTTCTGCTGAATCAACCGTTGGATATATTCACCGGGCATTTGAAAAGATTGCCGAAAGACGTCCCCTCTATCAAATTACCCCGCTCACCGACCGATTGAATTATTGCAGTAGCCCCATCAACAACATGGGCTGGCACCTGACCTGTGAAAAATTATTGGGCGTTGAAACCCCTAAGCGGGTAGATTATCTGCGGGTAATTATTATGGAGCTGGCCCGCATTTCCGATCACCTGATTTGTAATTCCATTGTGGGCGTTGATACCGGGGCTTTTACCGGATTCTTATATGTGATGCAATACCGCGAATTAATTTATGAAATTTATGAAGAGGTTTGCGGATCAAGACTTACCACCAACATCGGACGCATCGGTGGGTTTGAAAGAAATTTCTCCAACACCGCTTTTACTAAATTAGAAAAGTTTTTGAAGGAATATCCCGGAGTATTAAAAGAATTCGAAAACCTGTTTACCCGTAACCGCATCTTTATGGAGCGGACCATCGGGGGCGGTGCTATCAGCGCCGAAAGGGCATTGAATTATGGATTTACGGGTCCTAACCTGCGCGCAACCGGCGTAGACTATGATGTGCGGGTGCACAATCCATATAGCAGCTACCAGGATTTTGATTTTATCATTCCCGTGGGTAAAACAGGCGATAATTACGACCGCTTTTTGGTGCGTAACGAAGAAATGTGGCAGAGCCTATCTATCATACAACAGGCCTATCAGAAAATACAAGCATTTAAAGGAGAAGAAGCCGAAGTATATCATGCCAATGTGCCTGAATATTATCTTCCCAAAAAAGAAGATGTATATACCAAAATGGAAGCCCTCATCTGGCACTTTAAAATTATCATGGGTGAAGTTGAAATGCCTAAAGGCGAAGTATATCATTCTGTGGAAGGAGGAAATGGCGAAGTAGGTTTTTATTTGATAAGTGATGGAGGCAGAACCCCAGCCCGGTTGCATTTCCGCAGGCCATGCTTTATTTATTACCAGGCCTACCCAGAACTGGTAAAAGGGGGCATGTTGAGTGATGCAGTAGTTACTATGAGTAGCCTGAACCTGATTGCCGGAGAAATGGACGCATAAAAAATTGAATAAACCTCAATACCCGAAAGGGAGTACGATATGGTAAAATTTTCAGAGAACGATTTGGCTAAGGTGCAGGAAATTATTGCACACTATCCCGAAGGAAAACAGAAAAGTGCCTTACTGCCCGTTTTACACCTGGCTCAAGATACTTTTGGAGGTTGGCTAAGCACAGAAACCATGGACTATGTAGCTTCCCTGTTGCATATAGAACCAATAGAGGTTTATGAAGTAGCTACCTTCTACAGCATGTATCACCTGAAACCGGTGGGGAAATATGTATTTGAAGTTTGTCAAACTGGCCCTTGTATGCTACGTGGCTGTGATGATATTATTCAATACATCACCCAAACCCTGGGTATCCGTGCGGGGGAAACAACAGCAGACGGATTATTCACACTTAAAACAGTCGAGTGCCTGGGTGCCTGTGGATATGCACCTATGATGCAACTAGGAAAATATTATCGCGAACACCTTACTAAAGATAAGGTAGACGCCATTATTGCCGAATGCAGAAAAACAGCGGCTGAACTAAACTAATCAACCAACCCCCGGAGAAAAAATCTCCGGCTTGAAATAGAAGATTATGGGTATTAAATTATTACTTGAAAAAGCACATGTGGAGGGAATCCGCCATTTTGAAGCCTATCGACGTGAAGGTGGTTACCGAAGTGTGGAGAAAGCACTCAAGGAGATGAGTCCGGAAGCCATTGTGGAGGAAGTGAAAAAAAGTGGTCTGCGTGGTAGAGGCGGTGCTGGGTTTCCTGCCGGTATGAAGTGGAGTTTTATTGCTAAGCCCGAGGGAGTTCCCCGTCACCTCGTATGCAATGCAGACGAAAGTGAGCCAGGAACCTTCAAAGACCGCTACCTGATGGAATTTCTTCCGCACCTGCTGTTAGAAGGATTGATCGTGTCTTCCTATGCGCTCGGTAGTCATGCTACTTACATCTATATCCGGGGTGAATATGCCTGGATTGCCACGATATTAGAAAATGCGATTGCCGAAGCCAAGGCCAATGGCATGCTGGGCAATAATATTTTGGGTTCAGGTTTTGATTGTGAAATTTATGTGCACCGCGGGGCAGGCGCCTATATCTGTGGTGAGGAAACTGCCCTGATTGAATCATTAGAAGGAAAACGCGGTAACCCCCGCATCAAACCTCCCTTTCCCGCTATTCAGGGAGTATGGATGCGCCCAACGGTGGTGAACAATGTAGAAACGCTTGCAGCTGTAGTGCCTATCATTAATATGGGAGGAGAGGAGTATGCAAAAATTGGTGTGGGTAAATCAACCGGTACAAAACTGATTTCAGCCTGCGGTAATATTAATAAGCCGGGTGTTTATGAAATAGACATGACCATTTCGGTGGAAGAATTTATTTACAGCGATGCGTACTGTGGGGGTATTGCCAATGGCAAACGCCTGAAAGCTTGCATCCCCGGTGGATCTTCTGTTCCCATTCTTCCCGCCAATCTTTTGTTGAAAACAGCCAAAGGGGAAACCCGCTATATGAACTATGAAAGTTTGAGCGATGGGGGTTTTGTATCCGGCTCTATGATGGGTTCGGGGGGATTTATTGTGTTGGATGAAGATCAGTGCATTGTTAAAAACACCTACACCCTGGCTCGTTTCTATCGCCACGAAAGTTGCGGACAATGTTCTCCCTGTAGAGAAGGAACCGGATGGATGGAAAAAATATTATGGCGCCTCGATAATGGAGAAGGAAAGGAAAGCGATATCGATTTGCTCTGGGATATTCAGCGCCGTATTGAGGGTAATACCATTTGTCCGCTCGGAGATGCCGCTGCCTGGCCCGTAGCAGCTGCGATTCGGCATTTTAGAGATGAATTTGAATGGCATGTGCGCGAGCCCCAAGAAGCGAAAAGAAGAAATTTTGGGTTGGCACATTATGCCGATCCAATACATGTGCCGGTAGCCGGGTAAAATGATTAAATATAATTTTTAAGGATAGCAGAAATCATATACTATGTCGGAACAGCCCTTACTCACAGTCACCATCGACAATATAACGGTTCAAGTACCCGCCGGTACCAGCATTTTACAGGCTGCCCGTAAGATTGGCGGGGATGTTGCTCCCCCGGCCATGTGCTTTTACAGCAAGTTAGAGGGGAGTGGAGGTAAATGCAGAACCTGTTTGGTGGAAGTAAGCAAAGGCTCCGAAAAAGATCCTCGCCCAATGCCCAAACTGGTAGCCTCCTGCCGCACCAATGTTATGGACGGAATGGAAGTAAAAAATATTACCAGCCCCCGCGTAACCGATGCAAGAGCTGGAGTAGTAGAGTTTTTGTTAATCAATCATCCACTCGATTGCCCCATCTGTGATCAGGCAGGCGAATGTCATTTACAAGATCTTAGCTACGAGCATGGTAAAGAAGGTACGCGCTACGAATTCCAACGCCGTACTTTTAAGAAACACGATTTGGGCCCTTACATTCAATTGCACATGACCCGCTGTATTCTTTGTTACCGCTGTGTGTATACGGCCGATCAGCTAACTGACAAAAGGGAACACGGAATACTTGATAGAGGGGATCATGCAGAAATTGCAACCCTAATTGAAAAAAGTTTGGAGAATAATTTTATCGGCAATGTAATAGATGTGTGTCCCGTAGGCGCCCTTACCGATAAAACCTTCCGCTTTAAAAACCGGGTTTGGTTTTTGAAGCCAGAAAATGCTCACCGCGAATGCCCCGATTGCTGCGGAAAAGTTACCTTATGGAATCGCGGAGACGAAGTTTTTAGAGTAACAGCCCGCAAAGATGAATGGGGTGAGGTGGAAAGTTTAGCAGACGGTAGCACAGCCTGGATATGTAATACCTGCCGATTTGAGAAGAAAAAAACAAGCGACTGGGTTATCGAAGGTCCTCGTAAAATTAGCCGTCACTCAGTAATTTCTCAGGGCCACTACGAAGGAAAAGTGGGTACTACCCTTCCAACAGAAACTTTTTCGGCTGTGCACGGCGGCCGTAAACCTAAATTACTGATGGATATTCATTCAGTTAGTGAAGTGAACCGGCCGGAAATTCAATTGAGTCAAATCGCAGGTCCTTCTACCGGTAATGATTTTACAACAGGGAAAGATTAATTTAATTGTATGATGACTGTATTGCAGGTTGATATTTTATTACTGATAGAAAAACTGGTATTGATTGCTATAATCGTACTGGCCAGTTTAGGCATTGCCTTGTATACTACTTTCGCTGAGAGAAAAGTGGCGGCTGTTTTACAAGACAGGCCTGGTCCGGAAAGAGCGGGCCCTTTTGGGTTGTTGCAGCCTTTTGCCGATGGGTTAAAGCTTATCATGAAGGAGGAAATTATTCCTGCCCACGCGAATAAGGGGTTGTTTATTTTGGGTCCGGCATTGGCCATGACTGCCGCTTTAATGACGTGTGCCGTTATTCCTTGGAGCAGCTCGGTTGAATTATTTGGAAGAAAAATCGATTTGCAAATTGCGGATATTAATATTGGTATTTTATATGTATTTGGGGTAGTAAGCTTAGGCGTGTATGGCATCATGATTGGGGGCTGGGCCTCTAACAACAAGTTCTCTTTGATGGCTGCCTTGCGGGGAGCTTCACAGGCCATCAGCTACGAGTTGGCCATGGGCTTGTCATTGATCGCGGTACTTATGCTCGGAGGGTCGCTTAGTTTAAAAACTCTGGTAGAACAACAAATGCAAGCGGGATCACTCTGGAACATTGCCTATCAGCCACTCGGATTCTTGATATTTTTTGTTTGTGCACTGGCAGAATGTAACCGTACCCCATTCGATTTACCCGAAGCAGAGAGTGAGTTGAATTTCGGATATCACCAAGAGTATTCATCTATGAAGCTTGGATTTTATCTTTTTTCTGAATATGTGAATATGATTATGAGTAGTGCCGTGATGGCCTGCTTGTTTTTTGGCGGATATGATATCCCCTTTTTGGATGAATCAACATTGGCGCCTAATCTTGCCGCCGTGTTGGGTTTATTGGCACTACTTACCAAAATTGTAATTTTCTTATTTGTATTTATGTGGATTCGGTGGACGATCCCCCGCTTTCGCTACGATCAGCTGATGAACCTGGGCTGGAAAAAGTTTATACCGCTGGCTTTATTTAATATGTTGCTAACTGGTTTTTTTATCCTCATGAAACAAGAAGGAACCTGGCAGTCAGTAATCCATTTATTTAATAAGTAAACGAAAATAGTCGGCTGAAGCAGCCACTGATAAAATATAGAAACAAGATGCAAGCACTCACCAACCGATCCCGCGCAGTTAGCAGAAAACCCCTCTCATTTTGGGAAAGTCTCTACCTGCCGGCTATCCTAAAAGGTATGATGATTACCTTCCGGCATATGTTTACCAAAAATCCAACGATTCGATATCCGGAGCAGAAACGCCCGTTTAGTCCAGTGTTTCGCGGACTGCAGGTATTGAATCGCGATGAACAAGGCAGAGAAAATTGTACGGCCTGTGGATTATGCGCAGTGGCTTGTCCTGCCGAAGCCATCACCATGGAGGCAGCAGAGCGGCAACCCGGTGAGGAGCACCTGTATCGGGAAGAAAAATATGCAGCCAAGTATGAAATTAACATGCTGCGTTGCATATTCTGTGGATTGTGTGAAGAGGCCTGCCCGAAAGATGCTATTTATTTAAGTGAAACTTTTGCACCGGCTAATTTTACGCGTAAAGGGTTTATTTATGGGAAAGAAGAATTATTAATTCCTAATCCCATAACGGAACCCGAAGCGTATGCCCTTGCCAAAGGAGGAAAAGTAACCGTGTAATGTGGGTAGGTACCCCTCCCTCGTTATGCAACCAGTAATGATATAAATGAAAGTATGAGTATTATTCAAATTCTGTTTTACTTGCTCAGTGGGTTGGCTGTTTTTGCTGCCCTAATGTTGTTGCTCAGCAAGAATCCTGTTCACAGTGTATTGTGGCTAATCGTTGTTTTCTTTGCCATCTCGGGTCATTATATATTGTTGAATGCCCAGTTTCTGGCAATTGTGAACTTGATTGTATATGCAGGTGCCATTATGGTATTATTTCTGTTTGTGATTATGTTGATGAACTTGAATGCGAATACAGAACCAAACCAACACATTTGGATGAAGTTGGCCGGCGTAATTGCCGGGGGCTGTTTTTTGGTGATGCTGGTTTCTTTGGCTAGTCAGGCAGGGGATATGGCAGGAAAGAAGGTGCTGATGAAAGAAGGCAACATTGGTTTAATTAAAGAACTTGGGAAAGTATTATACAATCAATTTGTATTGCCATTTGAGCTTACCAGCATTTTATTTTTAAGTGCAATGGTAGGTGCAGTAGTATTAGGAAAAAAGGATACCTCTCAATAGTATTTCAGCAGTATTATAAATTATATATATGCCTATAAATTATTACATTTTTTTCTGCCTCACTTTGTTCAGTATTGGCATTGTGGGTGTGCTCACCAGAAGAAATGCCATTATCATATTCATGTGCATCGAGTTGATGTTAAATGCAGTTAATCTGTTGCTGGTAGCATTTTCTAAACTGCACCATGGAGCTGCCCTGGCAGCTGCGCCCGAATCAACTGCCGGAGCTGATGGACAGATTTTTGTATTTTTTATTATGGTGGTGGCAGCAGCAGAAGTAAGTGTGGGATTAGCCATCATCGTAATGATGTATAGAAATATACATTCTGTTGACATTAATTTTCTCAACCGATTAAAGAATTAGTCGCCCGGGAAATGCAGTTATTCAATGAATTAAAGGGAGTAAACTTATGAGTCATTTAGTTTTTTTAGTACCGTTATTTCCGCTGTTGGGTTTTTTAATCAACGGACTGGGGAGAAATCAACTCTCTAAAACAAGTATTGGGGCGATTGGTACCGGTGCCATTTTATTATCTTTTTTAGTGAGTGTTCGATTGTTTATGCAGGTTTTGAATGGCGGAGGTGGAGTGGATACCCTCTTTTACCTTTTTAAAACCAGCGATATATCCGTTCCCTTTGCCTTTCAGGTGGATGCCCTGTCTGCGCTGTTTCTTTTAATCATCACTGGCATTGGTACCCTGATACACTTGTATTCAACTGCCTACATGCACGAAGAATCTGCTCCTCATTTTGCCCGTTATTTTGCTTATCTGAACCTGTTTGTATTCTCTATGTTGCTGTTGGTGTTAGGTTCCGGCTTTGTAATCATGTTTATCGGATGGGAGGGAGTGGGCCTTTGTTCTTATTTGCTAATTGGCTATTGGTTTAAAAATAATAACTATAACTACGCTGCCCGAAAGGCTTTTGTAATGAACCGGATTGGTGACCTTGGATTTTTATTAGCCATTTTTTGGATCATCAGCAAACTGGGTACTACTGAATATGCGCAAGTATTTGAAGGGGTGAGCAAGCTAAGCACCTCCGATATTACTGCCATTACCCTTTTGCTTTTTGTAGGCGCCATGGGTAAGAGCGCTCAAATTCCCTTATATACCTGGTTGCCCGATGCCATGGCGGGTCCTACGCCGGTTTCTGCACTCATTCACGCCGCCACCATGGTTACTGCCGGCATTTATATGATAGCCCGCACCAACCTACTATACACAATGGCCCCCTTTACCCAGTGCGTGGTTGCTATAACCGGATTGGCTACCGCTTTATTTGCAGCCACCATTGCTCTACGGCAAAATGATATTAAAAAAGTGCTGGCCTATTCTACGGTTAGTCAATTAGGGTACATGTTTCTTGGATTGGGTGTAGGAGCCTACACGGGCGCTGTTTTTCATGTGATGACGCATGCCTTTTTTAAAGCGCTATTATTTCTGGGTGCCGGATCAGTAATTCATGCAATGCACCACGAACAGGATATTCGTAAAATGGGCGGACTGCACAAACGTTTGCCCCATACGCACTTGACTTTTTTACTGGGCTGTTTAGCCATTGCCGGCATTCCACCGCTTTCTGGTTTCTTCTCTAAGGATGAAATTCTGGCAGCTGCTTTACAGGCTAGTCCTATTTATTATGTACTCGGTTTGGCAGGTGCCCTTATGACTGCCTTCTATATGTTCCGCCTATATACCTTAACTTTTTTGGGCGAAGCTCGTTTTCAAGAGGATGCCCATCATCCGGTACACGAAAGTCCCTGGCAGATGACTGTTCCCTTATGGATTTTGGGAATTTTGTCGGTGGTGGGCGGATGGATTGGATTTCCGGAGTGGATATTGCCGGATGCCCATCGATTGGAATCTTTGCTGGCACCGATTTTTGCCGGCTCAACTGCATTGGCTACTGAACATGCCCATCTTACGCATGCACAAGAATGGATGATAACGGGCGGGGCTACCTTAGCTATCGTGCTGGTTATTTTTCTCGCTATTCGCAGCTCTCTTCGCAAACAAATTAGTTCAACTCCATCCACCGGATTGGCAGGCATACTAGAAAATAAATGGTATGTAGACGAAATCTACGACAATGCAATTGTAAAACCGCTGCAGTCTTTCGCCGACCTATTGAAAAATGTTATAGAAAAAAGTGGCATCGATGGGTTGGTGAATGGGGTAGGCAAATTGGTACAGTATGGCAGCCGACAAATAAGACTGGTGCAGAGTGGGCAGGTAGGTAATTATTTATTGATTATGGTATTATCGATGGTAGTGTTTTTTCTGGTTTGGTTTAATGATAGTACCCTGATGAAATTGTTACATAACATTTTTTAGTAAGCGACGATACCGTTAAAGAAAAGATATGATTCCAGTATTACTCATTTTAATTCCGTTGATTACCGGCATAGTTTCATTTGCCTTTTCTGCAGCTGATATGGCAAAGAAAATTGCTTTGGTGTCTTCTATTGCCACATTAGGGGTAGCAGTTTGGTCGGTATGTTGCCCCCCTGCATCTGCCCTACGTTTTGATGAGGCATGGCTCCCGGTTATGGGCGCCCGATTTACCCTTGAGATGGATGGGATGAGTAAGATGCTTTGTTTATTAACCGGCATTTCTTTTCCTGTTATTTTCTTGGCCATTTTTAGGCAGGAAACTAAATCACCTGCAGCTTTTTACGGATGGATGTTGCTAAGTCAGGCGGGTTTGCTAGGTGTTTTTCTGGCTGCCGACGCCTTGTTATTTTATTTTTTCTGGGAACTCGCTTTAATACCGGTTTATTTTCTTTGTTCCATTTGGGGAGGAGAGAGAAGAATTGCGGTAACCTTCAAGTTTTTCATCTACACATTTTTGGGTTCGCTGTTAATGCTTACCGGCATTATCTATTTATCGTATCATACGCCCGGCGGAAGCTTTGCACTAAGTGCAATTTATAAGGCCGCCTTGTCGGAATCGCAGCGCAATGGTTTATTCTGGTTGTTTTTTATTGCATTCGCCATTAAAATGCCCATATTTCCATTGCACACCTGGCAGCCGGATGCATACGAAGAATCTCCCACAGCTGTAACCATGGTAATGAGTGGTATTATGGTTAAAATGGGACTATATGCTGTTGTGCGCTGGTTGTTGCCACTGTATCCGCAATCGGCGATACGTTTCGCAGATGTGATTATTGCTTTTTCGGTTGTTGGAATGCTGTATGCTTCTTTTATCGCCATGCAGCAAAACAATTTAAAACGACTGATTGCCTATTCATCCATCGCCCATATAGGATTGATGAGTGCTGCTTTGTTTACAGCTCAGCCAAGTGCTTATCAGGGAGTGATGGTTCAAATGTTTAGCCATGGTATAAATGTAATTGGACTATGGATTATTGCCGATGCCATTGAAAAGCAATTGGGTACGCGTTTATTAAGTGAAATGGGTGGCTTGGCACAGAAAGCACCTACGCTGGCCATATTGCTGGTGATTATGGGATTGGCCAATGTGGCACTGCCGCTAACTAATTCATTTATTGGCGAATTCATGATGTTTAATGGATTATTCAGGTATAATATGGTATGGGCTGCCGTTGCCGGAATCAGTATTATTCTGGCTGCTGTATATACCCTGCGCATGATACAAAAAGTTTTATATGGAACAGTAAGTCCGGTTACTGAAACAGCTACTGATATTGCTGCAACTACTAAATGGGCATTATTTATTGGGGTTGTGCTGATAATTGCCGGCGGTATATATCCGCAGCCTTTAATTGATTTAACCAATGATACGGTACAGGCACTGATCACGAAACACTAATTAATATATTCACGGGATTCGTTCCGGCAAAGAAATATTTACTCGTATGAATGCAATTATTTTTTCGGCACTGTGGGGGGTAGTTATGATGTTTAGCGGGATTGTTACCCAAAACAAAAGATATATAACGGCGATGGCATCTGTAGGGCTATTGTTGCTGTTGGCCACCAATTGTTTGCATGCCTATGGCATCTGGGTAATTAAAATCGACACCCACGGCACTTTGCATTTTGATTCCTTCGGGTTGTTTTTTAACGCAATCATTTTCTTTTCTACCTTATTATATGTATTGCTGAGTGGCAGCGATATTGAAAAAACAGGTGTTCATGCAGCGGAATATTACGCCCTGATATTTTTTGTGCTTGCCGGCGTGAGTATCCTTACTGCATTTAATGGGTTATTGATGTTGTTTCTCGGAATAGAAATCATGACCATCCCCTTATATATTCTTACCGGTGCCGATAAGAGAAACCTGAAAAGTAATGAGGCCTCCTTAAAATACTTCCTGATGGGATCTTTCTCAACAGGCATTATGTTAATGGGTATTGCTTTAATTTACGGGGCTACCGGTAGTTTTGGTATCGCTGGCGGTGTAACAGTAGCGCCTTCTACCGGCTTAGCAATTAGGCCCTCATTTTTAGAAATAGGCGGATTGATTTTACTTTTTGCATCGATGTGTTTTAAAGTGTCGGCAGCGCCTTTTCATTTCTGGACGCCCGATGTTTATGATGGTGCCCCAGCTGTGTTCACCTCTTTTATGGCAACCATAGTAAAGTCTGCCGGATTTTTTGCTTTTGTTAAGCTGTTTGATTCGCATACAGCAGTGTTAGGCGATACCTGGTATTTGTTGTTACCCTTTGTAATATTAATAACGCTACTTATTGGTAATATAACCGCTGTTTTTCAGCAGAGTGTAAAGCGTATGCTAGCTTATTCCAGCATAGCGCAGGCCGGTTTTATGCTTTTCGCACTTTATGGTACCAACGACCTATCCAAGGAAGGCTTATTGATCTACGCTTTTTCGTATAGCTTGGCTACCATCGGAATTTTTGCAGTACTTATTAAAATAAAGGATTATTCCCTGGATGGTTTTAATGGGTTGGCAGCGCAACATCCTTTTCTGGCATTTTCTACTACTATTTGTTTGTTGTCGCTTGCGGGGATTCCTTTAACCGGCGGTTTTTTTGCCAAATACTATATGTTATCGGCAGCTATCAAGGCTGGTGGAATATTCTGGCTAGTGATTGTTGCTGTTCTTCTGGCAGCCGTGGGCGTTTATTACTATTTTCGGGTAATTCAGTCAATCTACTTCAAAACCGGTACGCCTGAGTTTCACCAACCAATATCAAAAGCCTTTACCTGGGGGATGTTTGGAGTGGCCGTTATGATCGTTGCGTTAGGACTCTTCCCTACAATGCTGCTCAATTTCTTCTATTTTTAACCGCTCCTCACATTTTTGGGGTTGTTTTCCTGCTTTGCGATGGGATGGCAGTAACTTTGTGTTTTTACTGATTTAACTGTTGTTGCATGACCTTCTCTGATTCTTTTTCTCTTGCCTGGCGCACAGTTCGTGGTAACAAATTGCGGTCGGCCATTACCATTGCTATTATAGCTTTTGGCATTATGGCGCTTATTGGTATAATCACGGCTATTGAGGCTATGAATCAGAGTTTAAAAGAAAGCTTCTCTTCTATGGGCGCCAATGCATTCAGCATTCGGTATAAAGAGATTCGAATGGGTTTCAATAACGGAAATGGCGAAGTGAAAAAATCTACCCGGGGTTTAAAGGAGAAGAAGTCAAATATGGGTAAGCCCATTCTAAAGGATGAGGCCGAAAGATTTAAGGGTACTTTTCAGTTTCCGGGGGCAACTGTTAGTATTTACAGAAGGGGCCCTGGGGCACAAGAATTGCATTATCTAGAAAAGAAAACCAACCCGCAAATAACCCTTTGGGGTGGGGATGATGAGTACCTTGCGGTAAACGGATATACCATTGCTTCGGGGAGAAACCTAAATAACCTCGACATTCAAAGTGGCAGAAATGTTTGTATTATTGGAAGTAATGTGGCCGCTAAATTGTTTGGGGCAAGTAATCCAGATAGATGTATTGATAAAGTTATTCGGATTGGCAGTATGCCCTATCGCGTAATCGGGTTATTAAAAAGTAAAGGCTCTAGTGCGATGCTGCGGCAAGATGACATAGTATTTACCTCGTACACGAATATTCGTCATTTTCAAAACATCTCATCTTCTTATATATTGGGGGTGATGGTAAAAAATGTGAATGAGCTGGAAGTGGCATCAGATGAAGCTACTTCGGTATTTCGTGCAGTTAGAAAGATGGAGCCCTCCGAAGAAGTTAATTTTGTTATTGAGCGGAGCGATAAATTTGCCGAATTATTTATCGGCTTTCTAAGTAGTATAACCGCAGCAGCCGGGGCAATCGGATTTATTACCCTTATTGGGGCTGCAATTGGTTTGATGAATATTATGCTGGTAGCAGTTAGTGAAAGAACCCGAGAAGTAGGATTGATTAAAGCCATCGGCGGCAAAAGCAGCAATATCCGTCAACAGTTTTTGTTCGAAAGTATCATCATAAGTTTGTTGGGTGCATTGTTTGGAATCATCTTAGGTATATTGGTGGGCAACCTCTTCTCCATTATTTTAAAAACTGGTTTTGTAATACCTTGGTTCTGGGTAATTATGGGCGTAGTGATATGTTCGATAGTAGGATTGGTAGCAGGTATTTACCCGGCTATGAAAGCAGCCCGGTTGAATCCAATTGATGCCCTGCGGCACGATTAAGCCAGTCTACCTTATTTTATGGGAGGATACTGCTTTAGCTGCTCGTTGATATAATACGTTAGATCTTCTTCTTTTGGGTGTTTGCGCAACCATTCCCAACTTGGCCGGCTCTTACCCATAAATGCTATTAATTTATCTTCTTTTAGTCCTGTATACCTTGTTACCAGTTCGGGGTTATAGCGGTAGTTGATATATGCCTCTTGTTCACTTTCGGTGAAATAATCAATTGCTTTTCTTTTTCTCTTTTCACGCTTCGAAAACCTGTCGATATTTAAAGCTACACCTGCACCGTAATTGGCTCCTGAAACAGTTGGCAGGGGGGAACTTCCCATTGCCTGAAAAAAATCTTTGTGCCTTTGTAGGCTGTCTAACTGATACCGGCTCATTCCTTTTGCTGTAACGGTAACATTGTTTAAACTGGTTACCAGCAGCGATAAATGAAGCTGAAGGGTATCTTGTAATAAATAATTGTTACTGTAATAAATCGTATCAAAATGATAGCCAACAGCCGAGAAGGAAATCAATTGATTGGGAGAAACCGTAAGAGTAAAAAACCCTTTCGAATTGGTAATTACGGTTTGTTTCGATTGATTGTTTTTTACGCTGGCCATAACAATGGGTTCCCCGGTAGCACTATCTTTCAGGTATCCCCAGATAACCCGGTTGGTTTGTGCATATAAGCTGCAACTGCATAGCAGGGCGAGAGAAAAAACAAGTCCTTTCATATATTATTTTTTGTAAAGATAGTATCAAAGTAACGGAGGGGCTAAAAAAAACCGGCACCCAATCAGGTGCCGGTTTGTAAAGTAAACAGGATGGATTATTTAGGGTCCAATGCCTTTTTTATTCTATCAGCTACATCCTGTAAATGATATTTACTCAGTTTATCGGATGTGATGCCGGTTGCAGCATTAACTTCACCCAATAACGTTCTCAGTTCGCCGCGGGCTGCAGAATTTACATCGGTATTGCGGGTGTTAACGGGTAGCGTAAAACCACCGCGGCCGCCCCCTGAAATAATGATACTGGTTATTGCACTAGAAGCGGGCGTAACCAGGTCGATTAGTTTTTCTACATGCGCTTTTTGCAGGTTTCTGCGATACGAATCAATGGTTTTACCACCAGACAATTCGCTCCAAACGCCTTTTCTTACGTCTTCTAGCAATTCATCTACGCGGTAAGTAGCACTTCCAAAACGATTGGAAGCACCCACTAAACGATATAAACGTTGCGCATCCAATACATTATTCAGTGCAGAAGTTTGTAAAGTTTGCACTCTCTCTAGGGTGGTAGGAGCAGTAATTTTATTCAGGATATTTTTATCCAACAACCAGTTGGGTGTTTGAAATAATTGCTTATTCAGAAACGCAACGGCCTCCTTTTGAGTAGCTTTCGCAGTGGGTTCGTATACATCGCCAGACTGCTCAACAGATTTAAAGGTTTCCTGCACTCCACCGATGTTTTTAGTAACATGTCCCATATATCTGCTGAACTGACTAATAACTTGTCCATACATATCACTCAGATTCTCAAAGTGATCCCCTTCTTCTTTCGTCCACTCTGGTAATTGAGGTAAAATGCGTTGCAGATTTTTAATACCATATTCGCTGGCCTTCATACTATTGTCGCCCAAATCTTCGGTTTGTGCGCGGGGATCTTGATTTCCACCTTCTCCACCAAACCAAACACGCGGATTGGCTGCAAGTTTGTTAACAATCCATTTGTTGTTTATTTTCATATCTTTTTCAACATCGCCTTCCCCTATATAGCGGTAGCCCCATTCAATGGCCCACTTGTCGTAGTCGCCAATGCGAGGGAATAGTCCTATCTGACTGATATTGTCTTCCGGCTGTGCCACATAGTTAAAGCGGGCATAGTCCATAATAGAAGCGGTATGTCCATTCGCCTCAACCCAAGCTTTATTGCGCAGGTTTTCTACTGGCGTTCTACTACTGCTACCCATGTTGTGTCGGAGGCCAAGGGTATGACCAACTTCGTGTGAAGAAACGAAACGAATCAATTGACCCATCAATTCATTATCGAATTTCATTTTCCGAGCTTTTGGATCTACGGCAGCAGTTTGAACCATGTACCAGTCGTGCACCAACTTCATAACGTTGTGGTACCAACCGATATGACTTTCTAATATTTCACCGCTACGGGGGTCGTGCACTTGTGGGCCATAGGCGTTTTCTATATCAGAAGCAAAATACCGGATAACTGAAAAGCGGGCATCTTCTAAGCTCATGGTAGGGTCGTTTACGGGCCATTCTTTACCTACGATGGCATTTTTAAATCCGGCCTTTTCAAAAGCCACCTGCCAGTCGTTGATGCCATCAATCAAAGGTTTTACCCACTGCTTGGGCGTTGCCGGGTCTATATAATAAACGATTTGTTTAGCTGGCTCAACCAGTTCACCTCTCATATATCTTTCTCTGTCTTCTGGCTTAGGCTCCAGTCTCCAGCGTACGGCAAAAGTTTGATTTTCAACTGCCTGCTGGTCATCAGCATATACAACAAAGCGATCAGCAAAAAAACCTACCCGGCTATCAAATAGTCGACGATTCATGGGTGTTTTCGGCAATAAAATCATGGAAGTGTTCAGCTCGATAGTTACCACTCCCGCCCGGGAAGCAGCTGGCAGTGAAGCTCCGCCACCACCGGGTATGCTCAGGCCGGGAATACCGCCACCGGAAGAAGCGCCATAGGTTTTAACGGTTTTTATCTCGATGTTGATAGGGTAAGTATTAATACTTTGGATGTAGGACCGATCAGGTAATAGTGCTGTTAAGTTAAACTGGCGTTTATCATTGGGGTCTAAACTAACAATTTGATTGTCCCCCCTGAAAAAGTCGGTAACTTCTACTACCACTCCAGTTGAATCTTTGCTGAGGGCGGCAATGCCGAAAGCAAATCCGATAGGGTCGAGATTCGAGTTTTTAACAGCGCGTGAAATAGCTGTGGTAGAATCTGCCGTACTGATAAGGGTAACCACACGCAGAAACACGTTATTACTGGGTCCTTTTTCGAATTTCAGGCTTTGGGTATTTACTTCTTCTCCACCATATTTACCCCCACCACCGGCAATACGACTAAAACGGGTAACTGCCAGCACTTCACGACCCATCAGCGAATCGGGAATCTCAAAATAATATTTGTCTTCCACTTTATGAACCGTAAAGAGCCCTTTTTTGGATACGGCTTTATCGGTAATAACTTCTTTAAATGGTCGGGGTCCCTGACGCATGGCAGATCCGGCACCCATACCTGCAGGCATTCCAGCCGACATACTAGCCCGGGCAGCACCACCACCTGGGATAGAATCGCGTTGCTGAGCCCAGGATACGGCCGACATCAGACAGGCAATAACTAACAATTGTTTTCTCATAAATTTTTTGATAAAAAGGGTTGAAAAAAATAAAGATACAGTTGAATTTATTACAAAAGGGCATTTTTTTCAGGGTTGGGATGAATGGTAAATGACCGATTTTTATCGGCGAAATGGTCGGATTGTCGCCTCCGGCAAGGGATTCGCGTGGGAGGAGTATAAATTAATTAATAAATCTTGCGATAATTCATTCTTTAATTTGGTTCATTCAATAAAATACTTAATTTGTATCTCCTTTTTCAATTTTTCTGACAAAGAGTTTGCGGAATTCAAACTTTTTTTCAGTAGAATTGTGGGACTTTAATCATAATAAATTCTTTAAAAACAAAAACAACTGAATCATGGCTGAAACAAAACCAACTGCTGGTGCTGCAAAAAGTTCAACAGCTGCGCAACCTAAGAGAAGCAGTAATGCAATTTCATGGATCGCTCCCCTTGCCTGTATCATTGGAGGATACGTAATCTGGAGATTTGTTCTGGGAGCGAATGATAATTTTACCCAACCGGATTTGAGTGGTGGGTTCTGGCCACAACACAAGGGTCCTAAGGCCGGCTTGAGCAAAATGTATGAAGGTGGTATCATCGTACCAATTTTGATTGGTTGTTTTTTAACAGTAGTAATTTTCTGTATCGAGCGTTTCCTCACTATTTCTCGTGCTGCCGGTTCTGGTAACGTAGGAGAGTTTGTACGTTCGGTGCAGTTTCACTTGGCTAACAAAGATGTTGACAAAGCTCTGGCTGCTTGCGATAAGCAAAAAGGTTCTGTGGGTAATGTAATGAAAGCCGGTTTGAAAAAGTATAAAGAAATGATTACCAATACTGAACTGGTAACCGAGCAAAAAGTATTGAATATTCAGAAGGAAGTAGAAGAAGCCACTTCTTTGGAGCTGCCTATGCTGGAAAAAAATCTAGTTTTCCTTTCTACCATTGCCTCTGTTGCTACCCTGTTGGGTCTATTGGGTACGGTATTAGGAATGATCAAATCCTTCTCTGCCTTAGGAGATGAAGGTGGTGGAGATGCTGCCCGTGAATTGTCGAAAGGTATTTCTGAGGCCCTGTTTAATACAGCCCTTGGTATCGGTACCTCTGCAGTAGCCATCATTATGTATAACGTATTTACTACACGTATCGACGGTATCACCTACGGTATTGATGAATCTGGTTTTACCCTTACCCAAAGTTTTGCTGCTAATTATAAATAATTAGGGCAATTTTTTGTGGAAATGGAATCAAAATGAATCTTAAACAAGGGGAAACCAAAAATTAATAACAATGGGCAGAGCCAAATTACCTCGTAAGAGCACAAACATCGACATGACGGCGATGTGTGATGTGGCCTTTCTGTTGTTGTCGTTCTTCATCTTAACAACTAAATTCAAGCCCTCCGAAGCCATCGCGGTAACCATCCCGAAATCGGTAGCGGCAAAAGTGGCCCCGGCCAAGGATATTGTTCAGGTGATTATTGACAAAGACGGAAAGGTGTTTCTGGAAATGGACGATGAGACCATTAAAGAAACCATCGCCAATACGTTGAATAACACCAAGGGGATGAATCTGAATGTAGCTGCATTCAAAAAATCAGCCTTTTTTGGTGCACCCTTCAGCGCACTGGCAGCATTTGTATCTCTTCCGGAAGATCAACGCAAGGGGAATAACTTACCCGGAATACCGGTAAAGGATTCTACTAACAACGAACTCGTAACCTGGATGGCATTGGTAAGAGATGCCTATCAAGGCAAAAAACCCAATTTGTTGCTTAAAGGCGACAATATGGCTAAGTACCCCGCTTTTAAAAGCGTAGTAGACGCGTTCAAGAAAAACGATTTTCTAAAATTCCAGATGGTAACCAGTCCTGAAGCCGTTCCGGTTGGAACAGATTTATGGAAGAAAGCACAATCCGGAGAGAAGAGAGAAGAATAAAGACAACCTAATTATCAACGAAAACTAAATTCTACCGACATGGCAGAAATGGATACCTCGAGTGGCGGTGGTCATAAAAAAGGCCCGGGAGTAAAGAAAGGGAAGAAGCTTTCAACCCGTGTAGACCTTACGCCCATGGTGGATTTGGGATTCCTCCTCATCACGTTCTTTATATTTACAACAACGATGAGCCAGGCAACCGCCATGAAGTTGATTTTGCCCAAAGATGCGGATAAACCCGAAGATCAGAATAAGGCAAAACAATCAGGCGTTATCACCATCCTACTCGGAAGAGACAATAACGTTTTTTACTACGAAGGGGAATTGGCTGTAGATGCATCCAATTTTAAAACTTCTACCTTCAAAGACATTCGGGAAGTACTTATTAACAAGAAGAGCAGTGTGCGCGATATCAAAGATTTCGTGGTTATCCTGAAACCTTCTGAAGAGTGTACCTACCGCAATGTGGTGGATATTTTAGATGAAATGGCTATCAATGTGTGCACCCGCTATGCATTGGTAGACATTAGCTCCATCGAAACGCAATTAGTGAAAAAAACCGAAGAGATGGCCGGAACGCCTACGGGACAATAATCGACTTCTCTTCTTAAAGAACTAAACATGGATATTAATAAACTGCAAACCGCCGACATTCTCGACATCATTTTTGATGGCCGGAATAAGGAATATGGTGCGTATGATTTGCGTAAAACCTATAACAAGCGGCTTACGTATGCTTTGATTGCAACCATTGCCATTTGCTTGCTATTATTGGTTATGTCTATCATCGCCAATTCCGCAGGTAAGGAAAAACAAGAGGTGATGGTGCAGGATATGAACCTCGAGAATATGAAAACCGAGGAGAAAAAGCCTGAACCCCCGCCACCTCCGCCACCTCCAAAGCAAGAGCCTCCTAAAGTGGAAATTACCAAATTCACCCCTCCAAAAATTGTGAAGGATGAAGAAGTAAAGCCCGATGAGGAAATCAAGGAAGTGGAGAAACTCGAAGACACCAAGATTGGTACCTTTAATCAGGAAGGTGCCAAAGACGAAGGCCTGGTAGCCCCGCCCGTTGAAAAAAGTACCGGTGTGGTAGAAGCGCCTAAAGTAGAAGAAGACTACGATAAAGTATTTACCGTAGTGCAAATTCCTGCCGAGTTCCCCGGTGGTCAATCTGCTTGGACTCGCTACTTGGAAAGAAATCTCAATAGTAGTATTACTTCCGATAATGGAGCTCCTCCCGGACGTTACACCGTAGTTGTTGCCTTTACGGTATCTAAAACAGGTGCCATCAGCGATGTGGTTGCTGAAAATGATCCCGGCTATGGAACTAAGGCAGAAGCTATCCGTGTTATTACCAAAGGACCATCATGGAAACCAGCCGTTCAGAATGGTAGAAACGTAATCTATCGCCACAGACAAAGCATCACTTTTGTGGTTTCGGAAGAATAATACTTGAACCGTATTGAATACAAAAACTTCTTGCCCCGGCAGGAAGTTTTTTTTTGCCCCTATACAATTCAATAAAAAGATTAGGTAACTGTATATGGAAATATAGCGTCTCTGCATCTTATTAGTGTACGCTAAAATACTGAAAGCTGCTGCAGCATTGCTTTTCAGCTGATAGAAGGCTGTTGAATATTTTTTCATCTCTAACCTCTATTGTATGTCTGAAATGCCAACCTCTGCCTCCGGCAGAAACAAATCTGTTGCGCCTACAACCCGCACCCCTCCTCCCCGGGTAGATCTTACTCCCATGGTAGATCTGGGTTTTTTATTGCTCTCCTTTTTTATTTTCACTACAACCCTGGCACAGCCCCTTGCAAAAACCCTGATAGTGCCTGCTAAGCAAACACCCAATTCGCCGCCTCCCAAAGTGCCCGCCTCTCGCACCCTTACCCTACTGCCTTCTGGCAATAGCCGGGTGAATTATTATGAAGGCATTTTTACTGCGGGAACCTCACCCGTACAATCGGTGGATATAAGCGAACTGCGGGCAGTACTTATGCAAAAGCAGCAAGCCCTAGAGGCAAAAGGCGGCATCATTGCCATCATTCAGCCCGATTCATCCTGTTCGTATGGGCTGCTGGTAAACTTGTTGGATGAACTCACGATTGTGGGTTGCCATAAGTATGTTTTATGCGACACCGATAATTGATGCATGTTTTATTAACCATTTTTTCATCCTAAAACCTATGTTATGCAATTGCAAAACAACCCTCAGGCAGACTGGCTCGATGTGCTTTTTCAGCACCGGAATAAATTATATGGTGCTTATGAACTCCGGCGAAATTATCCGCGGCGATTAACCTTTTCATTGCTGTTGTTATTGGCTGGCTGTTTATTGTTGATCGCTATTGCTTCTATGGCAAAAAAGAATAGCGGGCAGCAATCATCAATACAATACACTGATTTTGTAATTGATCCCTATCAGCCGGATCCTGTAACTCCTCCACAACCGCCACCTCCATCTGTAGCAACCCAGATCCGGCAAGAGATTTATGTAGTACCCATAATTGTGCCTGATGCGCTGGTTACACCTGAGGATGAAATCCCACCGATTGAAAATTTGCAACTCGCCAACCTGGGTACTACCCGAATAGAGGGGGTAGATGGTAATGGGGATGGGTGGAACGAGCCCGTGGCCGGCTCCGGAGTTCCTACAAATCCGCCGCATCAGGATGCACCGGAAGAAACCCAATTTACCAGTGTGCAGATACCAGCAGAATTTCCCGGGGGTACGGAAGGGTGGAGTCGATACCTACAGAGAAACCTGAACCAGGATATCCCCTTACAAGAGGGGGCCCCTGCCGGAAAATATTCTGTGGTGGTATCTTTTACAGTAAGTGCCGGCGGTAGTATCAGCGAGGTGGTAGCAGAAAACGATCCTGGTTTTGGAACGGCTTTAGAAGCCATCCGCGTAGTAAAAAAAGGGCCGCTTTGGAACCCTGCCAATCAAAATGGTCGTCCCGTACCCTGTAAACATAAGCAGGTGATAACATTTGTGGTGGCGGCTGAATAGTGGGGTGGCTGCCTGATTCCCTTTCGAATCCCTTATTAAGGGGCTAGAAAGGGAATCTTTATTGGTACAGGCCTTTGTAATACTTTTGCCCTAAATTACCTATATGCAATCTGCCCTGTACGAATGGAACGATACCATGGTAGCACTGGCTACTGCCCCCGGTATGGGTGCCATCGCCGTTATTCGGGTAAGTGGAAAACAGGCGATTGCGGTGGTAGACGAACTGTTTAGCGGAAAAAAGCTCAGCGAACAACCCGGCAGAACCTTGCATGTTGGCATGCTGATGGATGGGGGTAAGCCGCTGGATGAAGTAGTGGTTAGTTTATTCCGGGCCCCGGCTTCTTACACAGGGGAAGATCTGGTAGAAATTAGTTGTCACGGTTCCCCTTTTATCCAACAACAAATATTGCGCCTTATACAAAGCAAGGGTGTGCGGATGGCTAAGCCGGGAGAGTTTACTCAAAGAGCATTTTTAAATGGAAAAATGGACCTGGCCCAGGCAGAAGCCGTAGCCGATTTAATTGCCAGCAACACCGAAAGCAGCCGAAAAGCAGCCCTGCATACGATGAAGGGAGGGTTCTCTAAAGAATTAAGGGAGCTGCGTGAGCAGTTGATACAATTTTCGGCTCTGATTGAGCTGGAATTGGACTTTTCGCAAGAAGATGTAACTTTTGCCGACCGAACCCGATTGAATCAGCTGATTCAGCAATTACAAGAAACCACCACGCGTTTGTTGGATTCTTTTCGGTTGGGAAATGTGATTCGGCAGGGGGTTTCTATTGCAATCATCGGAAAGCCCAATGCAGGAAAAAGTACCTTACTTAATGCTTTATTAAATGAAAGCCGTGCCCTGGTAAGTGAAGTTGCCGGCACTACCCGTGATACGGTGGAAGAAGTGATGAATATCAAGGGAATTTTATTTCGCCTGATAGATACTGCCGGCATACGCTTGGATACTTCCGATGCGATAGAACAAATGGGGGTAGTGAAAAGCCTCGAAAAAATGCGCTCGGCGAATTTGGTAGTGTACCTGATAGATGTGCAAACACTCACGGCCCAAACCTTACAACAGGCAGAAGCCGAATTACAAGCCGAAAAAGTGAAGTATTTACTGGTAGGCAATAAAATAGATATCCTTACCACCGAACAGCAAGCAGCCCTGCCAACTAGCGAGCAGCTCATATATTTATCGGCACGTGATAAAACGGGATTGGATGCGCTGCAAGAAGCGATTTATTCCCGAACGGTTGAAGGCGATTTACTAGGTGAAGCTACGATTGTTACCAATGAACGCCATGTAGGCGCCCTTCGGCAATTGCAACAGGCTTTGCAGGAAGTTGCCCAAGGTTTGGATACCGGTATTCCTGGAGATTTGTTAGCCCTAGATATTCGCACCTGCTTACATCATTTAGGTAGCATTACCGGAACCATTGCGCATGATGAGCAGTTGGAGTTCATATTTTCTAAGTTCTGTATCGGAAAGTAATCACCGAAAATCAACGAGAATCAAAAAAATAGATTATTAAAACCCCTACTAGTAAAGAGTTTATTCGTTTTTAGACCAACGGTCATTTTTCGTAATTTTTAGTGTTTGGTATC
>JBBAJQ010000005.1:83910-103975 GCA_040403945.1 Sediminibacterium sp. | reverse complement strand
ATTCTGATGGGATGTGGAGACCACGAACACAAAGATGGCATCTATACCATAGACGCCGAAGATCAACAATCATTACGCTAATTCGCCGGCAACGGTGTAGTGCACTATAAAAAGGAAATTATGAAAAAAATACTCTGGAGTTGTTTGCTTTCTGTAGCGCTGCTTCCTGCAGCAGCACAAGAGGTAATTTATCCCGCAAAAGAATTCAAAGGAAAAACCTTTATCACCAACGGAACCATTCATGTAGGCAATGGAACGGTAATTGAAAACGGTACGATCGTAATCAGCAACGGCAAAATCACATCAGTGGGTGCCGGAGCCGGTTCTCCGGGCAGCGATGCGCGGGTGATTGATGCTAAAGGAAAGCATGTTTATCCTGGACTGATTTTAGCGAATACCGACATCGGCTTAAAAGAAATTGCCAACGGCGTTCGTGCCAGCAACGACTATACCGAGCTGGGCGAATTCAATAGTAATATTCGCGCAATTACCGCATACAATACCGATTCGCGTGTGATGGCCGTGTTGCGTAGTAATGGGATTTTGCTGGCCAGCGTGGCTCCACAAGGAGGCAGCGTAAGTGGCAGCTCTACTATTGTACAGCTTGATGCCTGGAACTGGGAAGATGCGGCATATCAAATGGATGCGGGCATGCACATAACATTGCCCAGCTTTATCAGCAGAGGCAGTGGCAGACGGTTTGGTGGATTTCCGGGGTTTCCCGGAGCCGGCGGGGCAGATGCAGGAAAGTCGCCCTTGGAAAAAGTAGAGGAAATCAAATCATTCTTCCGTCAGGCAAAAGCCTATATACAAGAGCCCGTTCATAGCAACGTTAACCTAAAGCTCGAAGCCATGCGCCCGCTGATAGAAAAAAAACAGAAGCTATTTGTACATGGCGACCAAATTAAACAAATGTTGATTGCCATCGACTTCGCCAAAGAGTTTGGCGTGGATGTAGTAATCGTAGGCGGCAGCGAAAGCTTTCAAATTGCCGACCTGCTAAAGGCCAATAATATATCGGTTATTTTAGATCAGTGTTTGAATCTGCCCGCAACGGAAGACGACGATATCGACCAGCCCTTTAAAACACCCGCAGCCTTACAAAAAGCAGGTGTGCTGTATTGCATCAGCGACGATGATGCCAATACACGCTATCGGAACCTGTCGTATAATGCAGGTATTGCAGCTACTTTCGGCCTTACCAAAGAAGAAGCGCTGAGTGCCATTACGCTGAATGCTGCCAAAATTTTAGGAGTTGAAGGAAAAACAGGCAGCATTGAAGTGGGCAAGGATGCGAACATTGTGGTTAGCGAGGGAGACTTGTTAGACATGAAAAACAGTACGGTTACCGATGCGCTGATTCAGGGAAGACAAATTAACCTAGACAACAAACAAAAACAGCTATACGAAAGATACAAACACAAATACTCCTTAAAGTAAGTAATTCCCCCAAAATACAAGGAGTTTAACAAGAAGCCGCGCCTAACCGTGCGGCTTCTTAGTATAAGGCGACGGAAGAATCAGTAGCGTAATACTATCCTTTTATTACCTTTATCCCCATGGAAAAGAAATTGTTTTTGCTGGATGCACTGGCGTTGATTTATCGGGCTTACTATGCCTTAATCAGAAACCCCCGTATCACCTCCCGTGGAAAAAACACCAATGCACAGTTTGGTTTTACCAATACCCTCTTCGAACTGATACACAAAGAAAACCCGACTCACCTGGCGGTTTGTTTCGATACACACGCACCCACCGAACGACACACCGATTTTGCAGACTACAAAGCCAACCGACAAGAGGCGCCAGAAGACCTGCTCGCATCGTTGCCAGATATCAAGAAAATTATTCAGGGATTTAATATTCCCGTAGTTGAGCTAGATGGGTATGAGGCAGACGATGTAATTGGCACCGTTGCCTGGCAAGCCGCCGACTTAGGCTATAGTGTTTATATGGTAACGCCAGATAAGGACTATGGACAATTGTTGATTCATCCGCATGTTTATATATACAAGCCGCCATCATTTGGCAATGCCGAAGAGATTGTTACTGCCGAAAAGATTTGCGAAAAATGGGGTATCGCTCGGGTAGAACAGGTGGTAGATATGCTGGGGTTGATGGGCGATGCTGTGGACAATATTCCGGGAATTGCGGGCGTAGGAGAAAAGACGGCTGCTAAATTATTGAAAGAATATAACACGCTGGAAAACGTGTTAGCGCATGCCGATGAAATAAAAGGCGCACTAGGAGAAAAAGTACGTGCAGGCAAAGAAGCGGCCATAGTTAGCAAGAAACTCGCTACTATTATTACAAACGTTCCGGTATCTTTTCATGAAGAAGATTATCGGCTGAAAGAATGGAATAAAGAGTTGCTCACCGAAGTGTTTACTGAGCTAGAATTTAAAACATTGGGGAAACGGATTTTAGGAGACAAATTCAACGCATTTCAATCTGCCCCAAAGAGCATACAAACCGATCTATTTGGTGATGCGGTTGAATCCCCCTTAGGAAACAAAAAAGAGGAAGAGGCTCCGTCGGAAACGGGGCAAGGCTTGTTGGCAGAGAAAAATATTCACAATACGGCACACCAATATACAGTTGCAGCAACAGACACAGAAATAAACGAACTGGTTGCCTACCTGATGACACAATCTGAAATCTGCTTCGATACCGAAACCACCCACCTGGATGCCAATGAAGCAGAGCTAGTGGGGCTTAGTTTTTCTTGTAAAAAGGGGGAGGGTTATTATGTACCCTGCAACGCAAATCGGGCAAATACGCTGGAACTACTCAACCGGTTTTTGGAATTGTTTAGTCGGGAAGAAATAACCTGGGTTGGTCATAATATCAAATACGATCTGCTGGTATTAAAGTGGTATAACATAGAAATACGGGGAAAGATTTTTGATACTCTGCTGGCACATTACTTAATTGATCCAGAGGGGCGAAGGAGTATGGACCTATTAAGTGCCCAGTTTTTGGGTTATGAGCCGGTTCACATTGAAGAACTGATTGGCAAAAAAGGAAAGGGTCAAGGAAATATGCGAGATGTAGAAACGGAAAAAATAAAGGAATATGCTGCAGAAGATGCGGACATAACGCTTCAATTAAAACATACTTTCCTTCCTTTGTTATTTGCAAAAAAAGTGGATCGTGTTTTTGCCGAAGTAGAAAACCCGCTGGTGCGCGTGCTAACAGACATGGAATTTGAAGGGGTAAAAGTGGATGTGGGGTTTTTAAACGACTACAGCAAAGAGCTGGAGAAAGAAGCCAAACAATGCGAGGAGTCGGTTTACAAACAAGCAGGGGTTCGGTTTAACCTTGCTTCCCCCAAGCAGCTGGGAGAAGTGTTATTCGAAAAATTACAAATAGATCCAAAAGCAAAAAAAACCAAAACGGGTCAGTTTGCCACTGGAGAAGATGTATTACAAAAGCTGGCGCACAACAATCCAATAGTGGCCGATATTCTCGGCTTTCGGGAGCTAACTAAATTAAAAAGCACCTATGTAGATGCGTTGCCAGAAATGATCAACAGTAAAACAGGCAGGGTGCACACCTCTTATGCACAAGCGGTAGCCGTTACCGGAAGACTCAGCAGCAACCATCCCAACTTACAAAATATCCCGATCAGAAGCAGCAGAGGCAGAGAAATTAGAAAGGCTTTTATACCTAGAGAGGAGGGAAGAATTTTAATAAGCGCCGATTACTCTCAAATAGAACTGCGGATTGTGGCTGCCATTAGCGGGGATGGTAACATGTGTGAAGCATTTAAAAATGGCAAAGATATTCATACAGCCACTGCGGCAAGGGTTTTTGGGGTTGCAGAAGAAGCCGTAACCAAGGAAATGCGCTACAAAGCAAAGAGCGTTAACTTTGGAATTATATATGGGCAGGGGGCGTTTGGACTAGCAGAAAATCTGGGCATCTCCAGAACAGAGGCCAAAGAAATTATTGATAACTATAAGAAAGAATTTTCTGGGATAACGCAGTATATGGAAGATACGATACAGTTTGCCCAAAAGAACGGCTATGTAGAAACCTTGATGGGCAGAAAGCGATGGCTAAAAGATATTAATTCTTCTAACTTTACGGTACGCGGTTTTGCCGAAAGAAATGCCATTAATTCGCCAATACAAGGAACTGCTGCAGACATGATAAAATTAGCCATGATTTCTATTCACCAAGAGATGAAAGAAAAAAAGATGGTATCAAAAATGATTTTACAAGTACACGACGAATTGGTGTTTGATGCCGTGCCAGAGGAGTTGTTGTTGCTTGAGCCTCTGATATTAAATAATATGAAGCGGGCCCTTCCGCTACCCAATCAGGTTCCGCTGGAAGCAGAGCTAGGAACTGGAAAGAATTGGCTGGAAGCACACTAATAATTTATACATGCATCCAAACGAAATCATCATAGTTCGATTTTATAACGCGTTTAAACAAAAAAATGCGGCAGAAATGAATTGTTGCTATGCAGAAAATATTGCCTTCAGCGATCCGATATTTGGTCTACTACAGGGTGAGGAGGTTAGAGGTATGTGGAAAATGTTATGCAAAAACGGAAAAGACCTGCAACTAAGTTTCGGCAACATTCAGGTATTGGATGAAGAATATGCCACCTGTGATTGGGTTGCCCAATATACCTTCTCACAAACCGGAAGGAGGGTGGTGAACAAAATAAAAGCACACATGCGCATCGAAAACGGCATCATCACCGAACACACAGACGCTTTTGATATTTACCGGTGGAGCCGACAGGCGCTGGGGTGGAAGGGCTGGTTGTTTGGCTGGACGGCCTGGTTTCAAAAAAAGCTTCAACAAAAAAGCCGGGGGGCACTAGAATTATTTCTACAAAAAAATTAGCAACGAATCTTTTTTTATCGGGTGCGGATTCGCTATACCTTTGTAAGATGAACTGGAGTTTTTATCTGAAAAGCATTTGGATGATTGGCGGGCGATATTTTTTTATTGCCGGAGTTGGTTTTTTTCTTGCGTATGTTTTGTATAGGAACGACTGGTTTTATAAAAAAATTCAGCCCCGCTTTCCAGAAAACAAAGATTATCTGCGCGAGATGGGCTTTTCTTTTTTAACGATTGTAATATTTGCGACCGTAACTTATCCGTTAATTGCTGTTCCGGCTATCGCTAAATATACAACCCGCTATACCGATGTTGCAGAATATGGATGGGTGTATTATTTGCTTGCCTACCCTATCATGTTTGTGATGCACGATACATATTTTTATTTTGCGCATAGGCTAATGCATAATAAAAAACTATTTCCTCTTTTTCATTTAGTACACCATCGTTCTACCAATCCTAGCCCCTGGGCGGCTTATGCTTTTCATCCGCTAGAGGCACTGGTTGAGGTAGGAATTGTAGTAATTTTTCTATTCACCATTCCAATTCATAAAACACATTTGATGATCTTTTTTCTGATGATGATTGTATATAATGTATATGGACATCTCGGATATGAGCTATACCCGAAAGGATTTCATAAAACCCGGGTTGGTAGATGGATTAATACATCAGTAAACCACAACCAACATCATCAATACTTTACTGGAAATTATGGTCTATACTTTTTATTTTGGGACAGAATGCTGGGAACCATTCGCAGCGATTATGATGGTAGATTTGAAGAAGCTACACAGCGAAGCAAATAATCACCCTTTTATTTTTTCTTGAATACTGGAACGGTACTGCAGGGCTCGCCGAAAAAAATACTTTTAGCAACTGGGCGCAGCAGATGAGTAATGGCCACATATATAGATTCAGAAATGGGTTTTTCACCACACCCCTTTACAACAACTCGCTGATCGGTATAATTTTCTGGAGAAATGGCAGCTATATTTCGGAGGAAAAGGGCTTCGCGAACTTGATCTTCATTGCCCTTCATAATAAAGCTAGCAACCGGCTCCAGCGCAGAGGCAACCAACATATACGCCCAAAGTGGAATTATGGCGTCGGCTGAACAAACAATCCCTACTGCACATTCTTTATAGAGTTGCCAGTCTGTATTTTGAAGAGCTGCTCGAAAGTCTTTTTCTTTTAGTATCAAACCCATAAATAGGTGCTCTTTTAAATCAAATAGCTTTATTTTTTCGGTAGGATAAAATTCTGCCGGGTCGAGACTTATCAGTCCGCTATCTGCCACTTTATTTATCACGGGTTGGTCCATGGCTGTTATTTCTTATGCAAAATTAACGGATTGGCGAAGGTTTTTGTTTCGGAATACGTAAAATAAAAAAGCCCGGAGATAATTTCCGGGCTTTTACATGAATTATGTTTTTCGTTTAGTTAAACTGAAAACGGTAATCTTTTATTGTGGCTGCTTTCCGAAGAGCGCCCTGACTGCGGAATGTTCCTGAGCGCAATAGTTGCAGCAAGCTTTGTTTAAAGGTGTCGGCATCCTGCATAGAGGGGCGGGCTCCCGCCAGGTCGGTCTGAATGGCAAAAACACCTGTTGTTCCCTGAATGGGTGTACTGGTTTTACCAATCAGTTTTTTGTTAAAGGCAGCACCTACTACTTTTGGTTCGCTTCCAACCCCTGAAATAAAGGGAGCTGTAAACGAAAGGCTGTCGGCTTTTAGAATGGGAGAACCCGTGCTGGTTGAATACTCAGCAAGGGTTGAGCCCTTAAATTTAGTGGCTGTAATTACAGCCGCCTTCTTTTGATTGCGAACAATATCTTCTACCAGAGGCTTTGCTTCTGCTACCGACATTGTTCCTTTTTTAAATATGCCATTAATCATAGCTACGATATACTGATCACCAATTAAAGTTGGTTCAGATATATCTCCATTGCTATTTTCATAAATCCATCGAACTAGTGTTCGAGACTGACCAAGGGTTCCTACATTAAAATCGTTTTGTTTAATATCAGTAACACTCAATAATTGTTTGTTAGATTTAGTTGCCCGATCGGAAAACAATTTGGCATTTTTTGCCGTTGCAATAAATTCTGCCGCCGCTGTTGCAGCCGCCGCTTCGGTTTCCGTTCCAGCCAAAATTGGCTTTGCCAGATAAGCAATTTTGTAGGCGGGATTTGGATTTTTTTGTCCCAACACTTCCATAAAATGATAACCAAAATCAGTTTTAACCACACCGCGTGTGCCTACGGGTTTATCAAAAGCAAAATCATTAAATTCAGCTACCATTTGTCCTTGCGGGAAATATTCATATACTCCGCCCTTTTCTTTACTTCCCGGATCATCTGAGTATCTGGCACAAAGCGCAGCAAAGTCAGCTCCGGTAATAATGGCGTTTTGAATACTGTCTGCCAGTTTAGATGCCATACTATCATTCCTAATCTGCTGACCGGTGCGGCTATCATTATATCCAATTAAGATGTGGCGCACTGTAGCACTGTCGGGCCAAACTTTTGTAGCAACCATTTTTGCAATTACATAGTTATTTCCATCTACGTACGGCCCGAAAGTTTTATCAACGGGAATTTGAACCAGGGTATCCTTATTGGGCTGCTGAATTCTATTTTTACTGAAATAACTGTTATAAAAAGGTAAAGAAGTAGAATTTTTAGCAAAGAAGCCAACTATATCTTTTTCATTGGTAAATGAATCTTTTAGTGCCATTAATTCATTATACACATTAGCAGAATCCGTAGAAGAAGGAGAAGCACTAAAAGAAACATAGGTAATGTTCCGCGTTTCCTCTTCCTTTTGATATTCACTCTCGTGTTTTTTCACATACGCAGCAATATCGTCTTCTGTAATTTTTACAGACGAATCTGGAAGTGCAACATATGGATAATACACATAAGAAATACTCGCAATTGTATTATTATCGGCTTGTTGTTTCTCTAATAACCATTTAGGAACATAAGAGGATTGTAAAAGCAGCGACTGATATTTTATACGTAAGGCGCGATCTACAGCAGGATTTATGTAAGCGGAATTAACCATGCGGGTCTGCTCAGAGTTTTTACTCTTTTTCATTTGAGCAATCGCTTGTCTGGCCTGGTTTTCATTAAAAATTCCTGTAGCAGGGTCAGTAAACTCTTGTTTTAAAGGAGAATTACTTCCAAATAAAATATCCCCTAATTCTTTAGGAGAAACTAATAAACCCAACTCATCAAACTGTTCCTGTAAGAGAAGGCGGTCCACTTCTTCATTCCATAATTGACCCATCAGTTCTTCTCGGGGACCTGCCTGGCCAGCAGACATTTTTTCCAGATCGTTTAATTTTTCATCGAAAGCAACTCTTTCAATTTTTTTTCCATTTACTTCACCCAATACAGTTGTATTGGTAAAAAGGCCACCGCCTTGTCTTACCCCATCCTGTAAAATAAAAGCAATTAATGCCAGAGCAATAATGCCAAACATGATCCAGGCACCTTTGTCACGAATTCCTTGAATAATAGACATAATAAAATATTATAATTTAACTTATTCCTGTTCAATCAGGAGGGCAAAAATAGGGTATTCGTCCGTTAGAACAAAGGGAACACAAAAAGGGAGTTTAATTGCTTAGGAAGGCTAATAAATGAGAAAAAAAGGGGAGTTATGAAAATCTATCCACAACAGGCCGTGAATAACCAAAAAAAGCAGTGGAAAAAAGACAAAAAAAGGAAGAAATTTGGGGAATAAAAAGGGAAAAGTATAGGTAAGGAACAAAAAAAAGAAAGAGGGGAGTAAAGTAAGGCTCTTTTATCCCCCTTAATTAACAGTGAACAGGGTGTTAGTTATAAAACCGGCATTGTTAATATGGTTACTAACAAAGCGTGCAAAACATAATACTTTTGTTTCCTGTAGTATATATACAAAGTTAATAACTATGTGAATAGTAGTGGAAAAACAGCAATAGTAGAGGTGAATAAGTAAGTTATACACTAATCCACAGGCGTAATAGTAATAGGTTTAGATACAAATACTTTTTATTATAAAATACTACGTGGGTTATCCACTTTTACAAGAACGGGTTTAGCAGAAAGCCATTAGTTTTACAGCAATAAAAAAATACTGCATGGTTCCTGCTCAAACGATTCTCCCTGCTGCCGGATTTCTTGAAATTCCCGTGGATCCATCTCTGGATCTGTTTGCAGAAATTGAAAGGTTGAAGAAACAAAAAAATGCGGTAATCCTGGCGCATTATTATCAAGAACCCGATATCCAAGACATTGCAGATTATATCGGTGATAGTTTAGGATTAGCCCAAAAAGCCGCTAAAACCGACGCAGATATTATTTTATTTGCAGGGGTTCATTTTATGGCAGAAACAGCCAAAATTCTCAACCCGTCTAAAAAAGTGATAATTCCGGATTGGAAAGCGGGTTGTTCTTTGGCAGATAGTGCTCCCCCCGAATTATTTCGTCAATTCCGGGCTAAACACCCTGATCATTTGGTAATTTCTTATATCAACTGTACGGCAGAAATTAAGGCACAAAGTGATATTATTTGTACTAGTAGTAATGCACAAGCAGTTATTGAAAGTGTTCCGGCTAATCAACCTATATTATTTGCTCCGGATAAAAATCTAGGAGCTTATCTAAATAAAAAAACCGGGCGAAATATGTTGTTGTGGAATGGCGCCTGTATGGTACATGAAATATTCAGCCGAGAAAAAATTATTCGCTTACAACACCGCCATCCCGAAGCCTTATTAATTGCTCATCCTGAATGTGAAGAAATAGTTTTAGAGCTGGCAAATTTTATTGGAAGCACTACCCAGTTATTAAACTACTCCCAAACATCTCCCGCCAATAGTTTTATAGTAGCTACTGAGTCGGGCATCTTACACCAGATGCAAAAATTATCCCCAGAAAAAACATTTATCCCGGCCCCTCCTAATAATTTATGTGCCTGTAATGATTGTCCACACATGAAATTAAACACCCTCGAAAAAGTATATATTTCCTTGCTGCACGAAATCCCAGAAATTCAAATGGAAGAAAATTTGCGCTTGGCAGCAAAGATTCCGATAGACCGCATGATGGAAATTAGTAGACAGGCTGGGTTAGTTGGTTAGGAAAGAGTAATAAAAAGATCCGCGTATAAGCAAAAGAAAAGCACGCGTTACAGAAAATAAAGCTACTAAAATATCTGAGCACAGATATACAGTTAGTTAAGTTTTTCACCAGCTTACACGTTTAACGCAGTAAGCAAAAATTATATAGAATAACCCTTATTCTTAAGGGGTAATTCTCTTACCCGCACACCCGTTGCTGCTGCAATAGCATTCATTAGTGCTGGGATAACAGAAGGAACACTGGTTTCTCCAGCACCTCCGGGTTCTGCATTATTAGTAATTACATGTATTTCCAGAGGGGGAACATCAGGCATTCGCGCCACCTGAAAATCAAAAAAGCTACTTTGCTGAACCGCTCCATTCGCCAAGGTTATTTCGCTTTTTAATACTGCACTCAATCCCCACACAAAGCCCCCTTCTACTTGATTGGCAAAACCATCGGGGTCTATTACCAATCCTACATCTGTAGCCACTACCGCCCGATGAATTTTTATTTTCTTTGTTTTACTAACACTTACTTCAAAAGCATGTGCTGTATAGGCTTTAGCGTGGTTATAAAAACAACATGCAATACCAACACCCTTGCCGGCCCCTCTCTTTTTATTCCAGTCAATTTTTTCTGCTGCCAATTCAACAACTGCTGCAAGACGGGCCGGGTCGAACAGAGTACCATCTTTTATTTTTCTGGCAGGCATATTTTTTAAAAGCGAGAGTCGGTATTCAACCGGATCAATCCCAGCTTTTTTTGCTAAATCATCTATAAAACATTCAATTACTACATTGTTATAACTAAAGTTTACTGCGCGCCACCAGCCTTCTACCAGTGGGGATGGAGTTCTACTAATAGCCGAGCGAAGAGAAGGAATTGCATAGTACATGTCTCCCATAGAGCCTCCTTCTGCTTCCATTGCAAGCCAGTTGTTGTTCCCTTTCATGCCGAGTAAAAAATCTGCCACCGGCGCAATGGCAATTTTGTGCAACCAATCTGCCGGCTTTTTATCAGCACCTAATTTAGCACTAAGTATATGAGAGGATGCTGGACGATAGTTATCAAACTTCATATCGTCTTCCCGCGTAAACATCAGTTGAACAGGGCGCTTTATTTGATAAGCGACCTGCATGGCTTCTGCGCTGTAATCGGCACTCAGTCTTCTACCAAAACCTCCGCCAAGCGGCATTAGGTTGATGAAAATATCTTTAGAGGTAAGTCCAAAAAACTTGGTAGCCACCGAAGCGGTTTTACCGGGGTTTTGAAACCCTCCCCATAATGTAAATTTACCATTAGAAAAATCCGCAATACAGTTCAAGGGTTCCATGGCGGCATGTGCCACAAAGGGGATTTGATAGCTGGCCGTAATCCATTCTCCATCGGGTTGGGGCATGTCTTTTACGGCAGCGCCCTTTTCGTTGTATATCATATCCGGTGTCTTTTGCAGGCGAGCAGCTTGTTCAGCAAAATAACTGGCACTGCTTTTTTCATTGGCACCGGAGGGATAGGTCCATTGCACCTGTAAGCTTTTCTGAGCACGCAAGGCTGCCCAGCGGGATTTAGCAACAATAGCAACCCCACTTCTGGTTTCCAATTGATCGCCCATCTCTTTCATCTCGAATAACTCAACAAGGCCATCAATGGAAGCAACGGATTGTTTATCCCAGGAAGCTACTTTTCCTCCCATAACCGGACACCGAACAATAACAGCATAAAGCATATTCGGAACCCGATAGTCAAGCCCATATTTTAATTTCCCCGTAACAATGTCTCGAATATTATTTTTTTTAACCCCCGGTTTGCCGATGAGGGAAAAGTCTTTATAGTTTTTTAGCACTGGGTCTTTTGGAATTGGCAGTGCGGAAGCTTTTGCAATCAAATCTTTAAAAGCAATGGATTGATTGGTGGTGGTATTAATAACGCGACTTTTTTGTGCGCGGCAATTATCAACTGAAATCCCCCACTCGTTAGCGGCGGCCTTAATCAGCATTTCTCTTGCTGCGGCACCGGCCTTTCGTAGGGGCATAAATTCACGCAGGATGCTGGTGCTTCCGCCGGTAGAATAATTAAAACCACTGCTAGGGCTATAAGGAAGGGCTTCTGCGATTACTTGTTTTGGATCGGCTTCCAACTCTTCCGCCACAATCAGGGGCAAAGAGGTTTGAACGCCCTGACCCATTTCTTGTTTATATACGTACACGATTATTTTTCCATCGGAACAGAGTTTAATCAGCGGACTGGGTTGAAAGCAGACCGGGTCGTCGGCGGCGAATACGGGAAGGGGAACCAGTTGTGCCACTACCCAGCCTCCAGACAGAAACGAGCTAAGTTGAATAAACGCTCTTCTTTGCATAATAAATTATTTTTTGCCGAGTTCGGCTGCTTTGTGAATCGCTTTTTTAATTCGGGCATAGGTACCACATCTACATACCAACCCCTGCATTGCCTCATCAATTTGTTCATCGGTTGGTTGCGGGAATGTTTGCAGGAGGGCAACGGAGGTGATGATTTGTCCGGCCTGACAATACCCGCATTGCGGCACATTAATTTCCATCCAGGCCTGTTGCACCACATGGGTTCCTTCTTCGCTTAACCCTTCGATGGTAGTAACGGTTTTACCAACGCAGGCGGCGGCGGTGTATTGGCAGGAGCGAATGGGCTTACCGTTTATTAGAACGGTACAGGATCCGCAGGATCCAACGCCACAGCCATATTTGGTACCGGTAAGGTCGAGCACATCGCGCAGCACCCAAAGCAGGGGCATGTCTGCGGGCGCTTCTACGGGTTGCGATTTTCCATTAATTGTTAGTTGGTATTCGGGCATAGTGAAAAATTAGGATACATGAAGTTACAAAAGGGAGTGGAGAAATAGGGATAATTGATGGAGTGCTTTTTGGGAGCGAGGGGAGTTGTGCTGAAACCGATGTTTATCCATCCGAAGAAAACCCTAGTTTTATCTGATGGACGCAAAAAGCCCGCCTGTTTTTGATAAGTTCATTTTCTGGGATGTAGATCTTGAAAAAATCGACTATCAGAAAACCACAACCGTCATTATACAAAGAGTATTTGAGCGGGGCGACGTGGACGATATTCGAAATTGTAGGCGATACTATGGAGACGAAAAAGTAACGGAAGCCCTACTGAATGTAAAGTGGATGCCACTAAAAGAATTTATTTGGTCAGCGCTGTAATCAATCGGCCCCTTGAAGACTTTATATTTTACAGAGAGGGGCTCTGACCGACCCCCTCCCCCTGCTCGCCCAATTCTTTCGAAAAAATTACACGAATGCATTAATTTGCCGCAAACACAAGTACATGAAAAAACTGCTTTTGATAGCCGGCGCAATGATGATGCTGGTGTGCGCATTACAGGCACAGCCTACTCAAAAACCGCCATTGCACGGAAAAAACTGGATGGCCATAACCGGAAAGCCGCTGGCCGCTACTGCCGGATCGATGGTTTTTCAACAAGGCGGCAACGCGGTGGATGCGGCTTGTGCGATGCTGGCCGCCACCTGCACCATGTGGGACGTATTAAGCTGGGGCGGGGAAACGCAGGCATTGATTTATAATCCGAAAACTAAAAAAGTTATTGGCATCAATGCCCTCGGAGTAGCCCCCACTGGAGCAACCCCGGCATTTTTTAAAGAAAGGGGCTATCAGTTTCCACCCGAATATGGTCCGCTGGCCGCCATAACCCCCGGAACCGTTGGAGGAATATGCCACATGCTACAGCAATATGGTACCATGAGTTTGCAAAAAGTATTGGCACCGGCTATGCAGTTGGCGGCGGGCTATCCCATAGAGGCGCAAACCGCCAACAGCATTGAGCGAGCAAAAGACCGCATTAAGCAATGGCCCTACAGTAAAAAGGTTTTTTTGCCGCACTTGGGTGAAAAACGCGAAGCACCGGAAGCAGGAGAAATATTTGTGCAGCAGGATTTGCTGAACACCCTCACCAAGCTAGTGGAAGCGGAACAACAGGCGCTTAAAAAGGGGAAGTCGCGCATCGAAGCCATACAAGCAGCCTGCGACCGATTTTATAAAGGGGATGTTGCCGAAGAGTTTGTGCGGGGCAGCAAAGAGCAGGGCGGATTGATAACGATGCAAGACCTAGCCAACTGGAAGGTAAAAGAAGAAGAGCCGATGCACGTGAATTATCGTGGCGTAGAAGTATATAAATTATCTCAGTGGACGCAGGGGCCCATGTTATTGCAATCGCTTAACATGCTGGAGCCACTCGATTTGAAAGCAATGGGCTATAATTCTCCGGAGTATATCCATACGATGTATCAGGTAATGAACATGACGTTTGCCGACCGCGATTTTTATTATGGAGATCCGGCGTACAATGTTGGCCAACCGATGCAGGGGCTGTTGAGCAAAGACTATGCAAAAGCAAGACTGGGGCAAATGCGAAAAGACGGAAACGACGCGCTGGTTATGCCCGGAGATCCGTATCCTTTCGAGGGTCGGAAGAATCCCTATACCCAATTTTTGGAGGGGAGAAAACAATTGACCGACAGCGCAAACAAACGAAACTTTTTGCCGGCACATGATAGTGGCGGAACGGCAATGAATACCGAGCGCGAAGCCTATATGGAACGGCTTTGGATGGGCACAACCAGCGTGGAGGCGGCCGACAAAGATGGTTGGGTGGTTTCCATCACCCCGAGTGGCGGCTGGGTGCCAGCAACCATTGCGGGCAATACGGGTGTGGGCATGAGCCAGCGCCTGCAGAGCTTTGTGCTAGATTCTGCTATCAACCCCTTTAATGTGGTGGCCCCTGGCAAGCGCCCACGGGTAACCCTAACCCCTTCGATGGCCCTGAAGAACGGGGAGCCCTATGTGTCTTTTGCGGTGCAGGGGGGGGATACGCAGGATCAAAACCTATTGCAGTTTTTTGTAAATATGGTTGACTTTGGCATGACGGTACAACAGGCCACAGAAGCGGCCAATATAAACAGCAATCAGCTTTGGCTATCGCTAGGCGGAACCAGGTTAAGCGACCGCCGGCCAAGGGCGGGAGAGCTACTTTTGAGCAACAAAACGCCACAAGCCACCCGGGATGCGCTAAAAAAGATGGGCTATACCATTAGCTTGGGCGATAGAACTAGTGGACCGATAAATGCAATTTTTCTCGATAAAAAGCACGGAACCCTTTGGGGCGGCTCCTCAAATAATGGCGAGGATTACGGAATAGGCTGGTAATCGGGGAAAACACGGGTATAAATCAGGTATAAACACGTAGGGGCTGGAACAACCAACCCCTATTTTTGTGCAATAAAGTAAAAACTAATGACGTTAGTAAAAAAATACTAAAAAAATTAGTTTATTCAAACAAAGGGCGTATTTTTGTAGGCACAAACTACTAACCTCTATTAAAACGACACAAAATGAGTAATGCAGAAAAACTGAAGGCGCTGAAGCTAACCATCGACAAGATCGACAAGGATTATGGAAAGGGAAGCGTGATGATGATGAATGAAAAAAGTCAAGACCCGATGGAAGTTATTTCAACCGGATCCATTGGTCTGGATGCGGCCTTGGGCGTGGGTGGGCTTCCTAAGGGGAGAATTGTAGAAATATATGGCCCGGAATCATCTGGTAAAACAACCATTGCGATACATGTGATTGCTGAAGCCCAGAAAAAGGGCGGCATGTGTGCGATTATTGATGCGGAGCATGCGTTTGACAGCTCCTATGCTAAAAAGTTAGGGGTGGATGTAGACAATCTGCTGATTTCACAGCCCGATTATGGTGAGCAGGCGCTAGAAATTGCCGACCGGCTGATTTTGTCCGGAGCGCTGGACGTAGTTGTAATTGATTCGGTGGCTGCCCTGGTTCCAAAAAGCGAACTTGAAGGCGAAATGGGCGACAGTAAAATGGGATTACACGCTCGCTTAATGAGCCAGGCGCTTCGTAAGCTAACGGCAACCATTAATAAAACCAATACGGTATGTATTTTCATCAACCAGCTGCGTGAAAAAATTGGTGTGATGTTTGGTAACCCCGAAACCACCACTGGCGGAAACGCGCTGAAGTTTTATGCTTCCGTGCGACTCGATATTCGTCGTATGACGCAGATTAAAGATGGCGATGCGGCAATTGGCAACCACGTGAAAGTAAAAGTGGTTAAAAATAAAGTGGCGCCCCCATTCCGCGCAGCCGAATTCGATATCATTTTCGGAGAAGGCATTAGCAAGCTCGGCGAAATAATCGACATGGGCGTAGAGCTGGGCATAGTTCAAAAAAGCGGAAGCTGGTTTAGCTATGAGGCGAATAAATTAGGCCAGGGACGAGATTCGGTTAAAACTTTATTACACGACAACCCAGAACTAGCCAACGAAATTGAAGGCAAGATTCGCGCAAAAGTTACGGAGCAAAAGATTGCGGCGGCAGAAGCATAACGAACCGGCGGCGGCAAAACAACAGAAAACACAAAAACGGCTTCCCCGCTTGTTTTTCAGGTCCCCAAAAAGTGGAAACACGAGCCCGGCATCGTTTGCACACACAGAATAAAAAGTTTGTTGTATAGGATAGATGGTTTAGTTAGTAAAACCGTTCCTTTTCTAAGGAGCGGTTTTTTATTTTGATAATTTATAGCGCAGCCGAAAACATCACAATACCGAAAACAGCATGCAATCGTAACAGAATTAAGTATATTTATTGCTCATATTTATACATTGATATACGCGCTGCTTAGCATATGGACAAGGTTGGCATTGCGCTGGTTTATTCCTTCGCTTACTATTCGCCCAGCAAAAAACTGGCGGCTTGGAAAACCCACTTTGTTGGTGGCCAATCATCCAGATTCGTTTTTAGATGCAGTAATTATTGCAATCGCCTGCAAGGGCCCGATACATTTTTTAGCCAGGGGCGATGTGTTTACTAAGCCCTGGCATAGAAAGCTTTTACGCTTACTAAACATGTATCCGGTTTACAGAATCCGCGAAGGAAGAGAGCACGTGCACTTAAACCGCGCCACCTTTAGCTATTCTCACGAGGTGCTGGCAAATAACGGCACGCTGTTAATCTTTATCGAAGGCATTTGTTTAAACACCCACGTATTGCAGTCCTTTAAAAAGGGCGCGGCACGCATTGCATTAGAAGCGGCGGCATTACCTGGATGTAGTTACTTACCAGTAGGGGTTGCCTACAGTAGCTTTAACCGAATAGGAAAAGCCGCCACCGTTACTTTTGGACAGCCGATTTTTCCCGAGCAAATTTTTGAGGGCGATCAGGAACAACACAATCTCGCCCGATTTAATCGCATCCTTTATCCAAAACTGGAAGCCTGCATACAAATCCCATCTGCTAGCCTAACAGCTGCCCCCTCTTCATTTTTTCAGTTATTGTATTGGTTGTCGCTCGCGCTTCACTTTCCATTTTATGTTCCGCTGAGAAGTAAAATTGAATCGCTTACCCGAGGTACTGTATTTTATGATTCGGTATTATATGCGGCGCTGCTTTTCTTATACCCAATATATTTATTTTTGATTTGGCTTATACTTTATGCGGCGGGAACCAGTGCAATACTTTCCACCGTTATAACAGCATCGCTCCCCGTATCCGCCTACTTTGTGTTATCAAATCGTTTGGTGGCGAAATCTAATCAGCAAGCCGTATCTTCATAGTTAACAATACTTCGCGCATGTTTATACAGAAGCAATTAGGCAAAAGAAAAAGAATCGCCCTGGTGGCACACGATCATAAAAAAGCCGACCTCTTAGAGTGGGCCATGCACAACAAAGAGGCATTAGCAAAACACGAGCTGATAGCAACGGGCACCACAGGCAAAATGATGGAAGAAAAACTCGATCGACCAGTAAAAAAATTATTAAGTGGCCCACTAGGCGGCGATCAACAAATTGGTGCCATGATTGCCAACGGAGAAATTGATATGATGTTTTTTTTCTGGGATCCCATGGAGGCACAGCCGCACGACAGCGACGTAAAAGCCCTCTTAAGATTATGTGTTGCCTGGAATTTGCCCATGGCCTGCGACCGGGCAACTGCTGATTTTATAATGACTTCCCCTTTTATGCACGAGGAATATCTGTCAACCGTGCCTGATTATTCAGGCTACTTAAACCGACCGATCACCAACCATGAATGATTTGTTGCTGCGCCCATGGCAAATAACGGATGCGGTGCCCCTGGTAGAGATTGCCAACAATCCGCACGTGTACCAATGGCTGCGTGATGCCTTTCCAGCTCCTTATACACACAGCGATGCGGTTCAGTGGATTTCGCATGCAGGAAAACAAATGCCGCCCGAAAACTTTGCTGTAGAAAGCAAAGGAATTTTAGTAGGCAGCATTGGCTTTGTTCCGGGAACAGACATTTATCGTAGGTCTTGTGAAATGGGCTATTTTATAGGCGAAGCTTATTGGGGTTCGGGCATTGCTACCGAAGCGGTACGGCTGCTCACCCAATATATTTGCACCCTTCCAAATATGGTTCGGATACAAGCCAAAGTGTTTAGCAGTAATCTTGCATCCATACGCGTATTAGAGAAAAATGGATTCATTTTAGAAGCCACCCACCAACAGGCTGTATATAAAAACAATCAATTGCTAGACGAACAAATCTGGATTAAACTAACCCAACCAAGCGTATGAAAAAGATAATATCAATTTTAATAATAAGCATAATTGGTAATGGCGCAAATGCTCTTGCTCAGGAAACAAACCAACAAGCGCCTGTTAAAGCGACGGATATTGCAGCAGCGGCTAAGCTTTTTGACTTGAAATTTACTCAGCAAGAGCTAGACACGATGTATGATGGGATTCAGGAAAACCTACTGAACTATCGGTTGATGCACAAACAAACTCTTGCCAACAGTGTACCGATGAGCTTGTGGCAAAGCCCATTATTGCCGGGCATGGTTATCGATACGCGCAAAGACAATATCCGCTGGAAATTTTCAGCAACAGAAGTGCCAGCCAACAAAAACGAACTTGCGTTTTACAGCGTTTCGCAACTATCCTATTTGCTGAAAAATAAAAAAATAAGCTCCGTTGAATTGACCGCCTTTTTTCTCGACCGATTGAAAAAATATGGAGACACGCTACACTGCGTTATTTCTTTTACCGAAGAAATTGCGCTCCAGCAAGCAAGAGCTGCTGACGAAGAAATCGCTGCCGGAAAATATCGCGGGCCGCTGCACGGGATTCCTTATGGATTGAAAGACCTGTTTGCAGTTAAAGGAACCAAAACCACCTGGGGCGCTGCCCCCTATCAATCGCAAATGATAGACGACGATGCGTTTGTTTATCAAAAGTTACAGCAAGCCGGAGCAGTGTTGGTAGCTAAGTTTTCTTTAGGCGCGCTGGCCATGGGTGATTATTGGTATGGCGGCCGCACGCGCAATCCTTGGAATACAGCAACCGGCTCTTCCGGATCTTCTGCGGGCTCGGCTTCTGCAACAGCAGCAGGACTGGTGCCCTTTGCTATAGGAACTGAAACCTGGGGCTCAATCATTTCTCCGGCATCTACTTGCGGACTAAGCGGATTGCGCCCTACATTCGGAAGCATCAGCAGAAGTGGAGGCATGACCTTGAGCTGGAGTCTGGATAAAGTAGGTCCGATTTGTCGCAGCGCAGCGGATGCCGCGATAGTGTTTGCGGCCATCCATGGAACCGATGGCGCAGATGCGAGTGCGATTCACACTCGGTTTAATTATCAGCCGAACAGCGATGGTAGAGGGTTGAAGATTGCCTATGCCAAAAATTATTTCGACCGTATTGGCGATACTTCCCGCAGCGAATGGAAAGTGCTGCAAGCATTTAGTGACGCGGGCTGTAATTTGATACCGGTAGACTTTCCTGACACTTCGGCCTATCCGTTTAATATCATGGACGTGGTAATCAGCGCTGAAGCAGCTGCCGCCTTTGATGAGTTTACTCGTAACAACATAGACGACGAAATGACGCGGCAGGGAAAATTTGATTGGCCCAACTCCTTTCGGGTTTCTCGCATGATGACGGCCGTAGAATATATCAATGCCAATCGCCATCGTTATTTGCTGATGAAAAAAATGAACGAATTGATGAGCACGGTAGACGTGATAATTTGTCCTAC
>JBBAJQ010000005.1:59682-83810 GCA_040403945.1 Sediminibacterium sp. | reverse complement strand
AACCCAGCAGCAGCTCGAAAAAAAATTCGACCAGCAACTAAGTGCACAGCGAATAGAAGCGAATATTAAAGAATATTCTGCTCGACCTCATCATCTAGGGTCGCCGGGCGGAAAGGCAGTGGTGCAAAGTCTGGAAAAAAAATTCAAAGAGTGGGGATGGGATACAAGGATCGAAACCTATCAAGTGTTGTTTCCTATTCCCATTGTTCGGGAATTGGAAATGACCGGCCCCATTTATTTTAAGGCGGGACTAAAAGAGCCGGCGCTGAAGGAAGACGGCACTTCCAATCAAGAGGGGCAGTTACCTACGTATAATGCCTGGAGTGCTGATGGCGATGTAACAGCCGAGCTGGTGTTTGTGAATTATGGATTACCAGAAGACTATGAAAAGCTGGAGCAGATGGGTGTTAGCGTGCAAGGAAAAATTGTGATTGCAAAATATGGCAAAAGCTGGAGAGGCATTAAACCCAAAGTGGCACAGGAGCATGGTGCCGTGGGCTGTTTAATTTATTCCGACCCCAAAGACGATGGGTATTATCAGGGCGAAGTGTATCCGAAGGGCGCCTTTAAAAATGAGTATGGCGTGCAGCGCGGTTCTATTATGGACATGGTGATTTATCCCGGCGACCCCCTCACCCCAAACATTGGTGCAACCGAAAATGCACCCAGACTGGATCGCTTATCTGCGCCCAATCTTTTAAAGATACCGGTGCTGCCAATTAGTTATAAAGATGCGGCGCCATTATTGAAGCAGTTGGGCGGAAGGGTAGCTCCAGAGAGCTGGCGGGGAGCCCTGCCTTTCACGTATCATGTTGGCCCCGGTAGCGCGCGCGTGCACTTGAAAGTAAAATTTAGTTGGGATAGAAAGCCCGCGTATAATGTAATCGCCAAAATACCCGGAACAGTATATCCCGATCAGTGGATAATTCGGGGTAACCACCACGATGCTTGGGTAAATGGGGCCGCCGACCCCGTTAGCGGGTTGAGTTCTATGTTGGAAGAGGCCCGTGCAATAGGGCAACTGGTAAAGAGTGGCTGGAAACCCGCAAGAACATTAGTGTATTGCGCGTGGGATGGAGAGGAGCCCGGCTTGATTGGATCAACCGAGTGGCTGGAAGATCATGAAAAAGAGTTGCGGCAAAAAACCGTGGCCTATATTAATACCGATGGAAATGGTAGGGGGTTTTTGTCGGCCGAAGGTTCTCATGCGCTGCAAAATTTAATCAGCGAAATCAGCAAAGAAGTAAAGGACCCCAAAACCAACGTGTCCGTTTTTGAAAGAGCTCAGGCAAAAAAAGCCATCAGTGCCACCGATATGAAAGAAAAGAGCGAAGCAGTAAATGCAACGGTTTTTGAATTGGGTGCGATGGGTTCCGGATCTGATTATTCTTCCTTTATTCAGCATGCGGGTATTCCGGCATTAAATATAGATTTTGGTGGAGAAGATGCCGGAGGCGAGTACCATTCTATTTATGATTCTTATGATTTATATCGCCGGTTTAAAGATCCCACCTTTGCTTATGGGGTTGCCCTTTCACAAACAGCCGGGCGTGCTGTATTAAGATTATCCCAGGCCGACTTGTTGCCATTTGATTTTAGAAGTCTGCACAAAACGGTAAATGGATATGTAGAAGAGCTGATGGAAAAAACGGATAAAATGCGCGCACAAACGGAACTAGAGAATCTGCTGATAAGTACCAACCGATATGATCTGGCCAATTCTGTCACCAATCCGTTGCGAACGCCAACAGCGAAGGAGCCGGTTCCCATCTTTTCCTTTCAGCCCCTAACCAACTCGCTGGCAGCGCTGGATAAGTCGAGCAAGGCTCTGTGGGAATATTGTGAGAAGTCCTTGGCGAACAATCCATCTTCGTTAGCTGCTATTAATAGCAAGCTTTTTACCGCAGAGCAGGAACTGTTAACAGTTGCGGGTTTGCCACGAAGAGGATGGTATAAGCACACTTTATATGCTCCCGGTTTTTATACCGGCTATGGGGTAAAAACCATACCGGGCGTAAGAGAGGCCATCGAACAACGCAACTGGCCCGAAGCGGAGGCTCAGATAAAAGAAGTGTCGGCTGCTATTCTGCGGCTGGCGGATTATTTGCAGGGGATGGTGCGGTTACAGCAATAGCAAAATTTAGCAAGCATGAAAAAGGGATTACTTATTGTTTTATTTGGCATTTTGCTGATGTTTATAAACGCTGAAGTGGGCGGACAAGCCGTTGCGCCCAAACAATCTGCGCTATATATATTTCCGGGAACGCAGTATGCACTTGTTTTACCCAATCAGGCATTTAAAAAGCAGTCATCGGGGGCTGTGATAAAAAATGAACAAACGGGGGCGTCGATAGGAGTTGTTACAGAGGTTGCCAGTCCATTTTCTGCTGCCGCGGCAATGTTCCTTAATGAAAAATTTATTGAGAAGGATTCGGTTCTTTCGAAATCAGACTACACGAATAATGGATATAATTCGAGAATAATCAAAATCTTGAAACGGGATGTATCTGCCGGCAAGGGAACCCAAAATACAGGACAGCTTCTGTGGATGATGTTGTACGGAAACGATTCATTGTCGATTTTGTTGAGCGCGATTTGTAAAGACGCGGATTTATCAGAAGCGGCCGATATAGAAAGGGCCTTGCGCTCTTTTGTTTATTTGAAGGATAGCCCAACTGATAAAAGCGAAGCGCTAGACTTTACGGTTAGTACCAAAAATACCGGGCTTTTTTTGGCTGATATTGTTTGGCAAAATGGAGGGCTATATAATTCAAGCAAAAGCCCTTTTGGCTCGGGAGAAAATGATAGTATTTGGATAATGGTATTGCCGATGCCGGTTCAGGGCGATTGGGAAAACAGAAACGAACTTGTGCAAAGAAAAGTTGATTTGTCTAATGCAGCAGACTCGCTAAAACTACTCGTACAGCGAGACTGGACGATAAACGGCCTCCAAGCTCACGAGGCGGTTACAACCAACAGAAAAAAGGGCGAGACTTGGATAAACTATGAAGCGCGCGTTTATTTAAAAGAAAAACATTATTTAATACAGGGAAGCTCAAGGAAAGACCCAGAAAAAAGCTTGGAAATATTTAGAATGTTTGCCAGCTCTTTAATACCGAAGTAGCAAGTACAAGCAGGCAACTCAAAAACACCCACCCGCTTGCTGTTTGTTCGTAGCGAACAGATCCTTATATTTGCCATCCAATTAAAATCCAATAACGCTCCCGGCCGTTCATCTAATTATTGATGGAAGCCGGAGAGGGCTAAAAAACAGTCCTATGAAAAAACCCCTCCTGTTTTCTCTATTCCTTTTATTTATTCAGCTTTCCTTTGCACAAGAGTCCATCTCCGTTATTTCTCAAGGCACGGGCAACAGCTACGAGTCGGCCAGAAACAATGCGTTGAGAAATGCCATTGAAAAAATTTATGGCACATTTGTAAGTACCAGTTCGGTTGTTTCTAATGACCAGCTTCAAAAAGACGAAATTTATACCTTCAGCTCGGGCAACATCAACAATTTTGAAGAGGTAAGTAGTATAGTAGTAAATGACAAACATTCTGTTGTTTTGAAAGTGACCATGTCTAAACAAAAGCTGGCTACTTTTATCAAGAGCAACGGAAAAAACATTGACTATGATGCTCGCGAGTTTGTTTCTGGAATCAAGGCAAAAATGATTAACGAGAAGCTTGCCGAGGAAAGCGAAGTAAATATTGTTAGCTCGCTTGCGGAATTTGCCAGAAGGGTTTTCCCCGACTGTATAGACTATGAAATAAAAGCCTCCGAGCCCTACAAGGGATTGATTTATGACTGGACGATAGAGTTAGACCTGAAGTTTAAGACCAATAAAAATCTAGACATCCTCAATAATTATATTCATAAAACTCTAAAAGCGCTTGACTATAATTATGTAGACATTCCACAGGCGGATTTGGGCTTTAAATGCTATTCATCCGATAAGTATCCTGAAGTAAGCCAAGTGCTTGCCGGCAGCCCGGCCGACAAAAGTCAGCTGAAACTAAGAGATAAAATTTTAGCCATCAGAATCGGCGATAGTGGCGAGTTCATTAGTCTAAAGGGCAAGAGCAGAGAGTTCGCTGCTATGCTGGCAGACGCAACCCAGAAGAAAGCCCCCATTACGCTGGAGCTGCAGTCGCTAGAAAAAATAACCAACGAGCGCCGGGGAACCTCATCGTATGAGTATGGAGATAAAAAGACAGTTGAAGTTAAGCCTGGCATTTATTCCATTAAATCGAGAAGAACGCACGATGATAGAGAAGACCTTGGCCAGGCGACATACACCCTTAACTTCAACGGCCCGGAATATGAACTTCGCTCCAACACATCTCGGGCAATCATGCACCAATTTGTTGCTCAAAATACCTGGGGGGTTCTTACCTCTTATAAAGTGGCCATGGATGCAGGGAAATATTCTAAAACAATCAATATCCGCCCGGTAGTTGGAAGCAGAAATTCTGAATATAGCTCTACTAATCGGCAATTCAGCAGATATTCTTATGATTTAAATGCACGGGTAGGAAGGCCAGCCTTAGAATTAAAAGAGTACAAAGGAATAGACGCAGAGGACAGTTCTCCCTCTGGGGCAATCTATATCAAAGATGCACTCAGGTATTATGTGGCACAAGATGAAGTTGCGTATCTGAGCTTATCTGGTTTAACAGCCCGATTTTCTTGTTTTGTTGAGTATTCGGAAAACAAAGCCGAGTCGCTGGATTTTATCAGTAGTATTAAAGGATTTAAAGTAATTAAGCCCTGATATTTTTTATGCAGAAAAGCCCGGTCATCCCCCAGACCGGTTTTTTTATGCGATTAAGGATTAGGCGGGCAGCTGATCCTCGCCCCAAACCAAAGGCCCTTTCCCTGTTGGGTATTCGAGAACTTTGACGAAATTGCCTTACAAATAGTTTAATTTAGTTCTCAAGCACGCAATCATATGAAAAAAGGACTTCTTTCTCTTTGCTCCCTCTTGTGTTATTTTCTGCTTCAGGCGCAAGACCTCTCTCTGTTTGAAAAAAAGATTTTCTTGTCCGGACAAGACACCCTGAATTATCGAATTTTATATCCGGCAAATTACCGCCCCGAAAAAGTGTATCCGCTGATTGTTTTTCTACACGGATCGGGTGAGCGGGGCAACGATAATGCACTGCAATTAACGCATGGTGGCAAGTTGTTTGTTCGGGAAGATATTCGCAACAACTATCCTGCCATTGTAATTTTTCCGCAATGCCCGAAAGACAGCGCCTGGTCGAGATACCGAAAGGGCGCAAAAAGCAACGACTGGATTATGGATGCTACTCTTTCTGCCAGCCGACCGGCTTTGTTGGTAAAAGAATTAATGGATCAGTTGCTTCAGCAAAAAAAGGCGGATCCAAAAAGAATCTATATGGGGGGTCTTTCGTTGGGTGGACTGGGCACTTATGATATGTTGATTCGTTATCCCGGTTATTTTGCTGCAGCGTTTCCTATTTGTGGCGCTACCGATGTTGCAGCATTTGTTGCAAAAGCAGGGCCGGTGCCCATGTGGATGTTTCACGGTGCCGAAGACGTGGTGGTACAGCCAACTTTCAACCGCGAATTGTATAAATTGTTAATGGAAAAGGGTGCCCGCCACGTTAAATATTCTGAATATCCCGGGGTAAACCATAATAGTTGGGACAATGCATTTGCTGAGCCCGAACTATTGCCTTGGATGATGGCACAAAAAAAGAAGAAACATCCGAAATGGTAATTTTTACTAGACAGGGAGGCGGATTTTTGGTATGGCTTATAGCGGCATCCTTGCTGTTGGTTTCCTGCGGCAGTAAAACCCGCACATCCAACACGCCTCATGTGGTAATTCAAACAGGATATGGAGAAATCGAACTGGAACTCTACGCTAATGAGGCACCTAAAACCGTGCAGGCTTTTTTGCAGTATATAGATTCGGGATATTATAAGAACAGTCAATTCTACCGCGTACTTACTATAGAAAATCAACCGAGCAATGCACCCAAAACAGAGCTGATTCAGGGGGGCATCTGGAAAACCAATTATGCGCGGGCTTCTACCTTGCCGGGCATTCCGCACGAAAGCACGCAACAAACCGGCATCGAACATAAAGATGGTACTATTTCTCTTGCCCGTGGCGCACCGGGAACTGCGGGCTCTGAATTCTTTATTTGTTTGGGCCGACAAAAAGGACTGGACGCAGGCGGAGAGAATATTGCCGATCGTCAGGGCTTTGCTGCATTTGGCAGAGTGGTAAAAGGCATGTCGGTGGTGCGTAAAATATATAAACAACGGGAAGCAGAACAATACTTTCGTCCGCCGATACCTATTTACAACATAGTTTTGCAGTAGCCATTCGGGACGAATCCTAGGTGCGCGCTAATCTACACGAACATGCCTTTCATTTTGCATACCGACTACCACCCGGCCGGCGATCAGCCCGGAGCAATTGAACAATTGGTGGCGGGCGTTAACGAGGGCGAGCGTTATCAAACGCTATTGGGCGTAACGGGCAGCGGAAAAACCTTTACGATTGCCAATGTGATTCAACAAACGCAACGCCCAACTCTAGTGCTAACACACAATAAAACATTGGTTGCCCAGCTGTATGGAGAGTTTAAACAGTTTTTTCCTGAAAATGCAGTAGGCTATTTTGTAAGCTACTACGATTACTATCAGCCCGAAGCCTATATGCCTGTGAGTGATGTGTATATAGAAAAAGATCTTAGCATTAACGAAGAGCTCGACAAGCTTCGCTTACAGGCAACCTCTCAATTGCTCAGCGGCAGGAGAGACATTATTGTGGTGGCCAGCGTAAGTTGTATCTATGGTATGGGAAACCCCACCGAATATGCCAACGGGATTATTCGTTTGCAAAGAGGACAAACCCTTTCGCGCCAGGGCTTTTTACATGCGTTGGTGAATTCTTTATATAATCGCTCGCAGGGAGACTTTACCCGCGGCACTTTTCGCGTAAAGGGAGACACGATTGATATAAACCTACCCTATGTAGACTTTGGTTATCGTATTACTTTTTTTGGAGACGAAGTAGAGTCGATAGAAAGTATGGATACCGCCACTGGAAAAAGAATGGAGACGATGGAGAATGCGGCCATCTTTCCAGCCACCATTTATCTCGCACCGAAAGACATGATTGTGCAAGTGATGCATGATATCCAAGACGAAATGATGGCACAGGTAACCTACTTTACCTCGCAGGGAAAATTTGTGGAGGCACAGCGAATAAAAGAAAGAGTTGAATACGATTTGGAGATGATTCGTGAGTTGGGGTATTGTAACGGCATCGAAAACTATTCACGCTTTTTTGATCGCCGGAAACCAGGAACGCGCCCCTTCTGCTTGCTGGATTATTTTCCTCCGGATTTTTTATGTGTGATTGATGAAAGTCACCAAACCGTTCCGCAGGTTGCCGGTATGTATGGCGGCGACCGTAGCAGAAAGTTGGTGTTGGTGGATTATGGATTTCGACTTCCCAGCGCCTTGGATAATCGGCCGTTGAATTTTCATGAGTTTGAGTCGATGGTAGGGCAAACTATTTTTGTAAGTGCCACACCCGGAGACTATGAACTGCAGAAAACCGGCGGCGTGGTGGTGGAGCAGGTTGTGCGACCTACTGGATTATTAGACCCACCCATTGAAGTGCGCCCCAGCGTTAATCAGATTGATGATTTGCTGGAAGAAATTGATCAGACGGTACAGAAAGGCTTTCGGGTATTGGTTACCACGCTAACCAAAAGAATGGCGGAAGAGATGGATAAGTATTTGGGCAGAATTCATATCAAATCGAAGTATATACATAGCGATGTAGACACCCTGGAGCGGGTGGAGATTTTACGGCAGTTGCGATTGGGTGAGATTGATGTGTTGGTGGGCGTAAACTTATTACGAGAGGGACTTGATTTGCCGGAAGTGGCCCTGGTAGCCATTTTAGACGCAGACAAGGAAGGATTTTTACGCAACGAAAAGTCTCTTACCCAAACCGCAGGCCGGGCTGCTAGAAATTCAGAGGGGCGGGTAATTTTTTATGCCGACAAAATAACGGAGAGCATGCAGCGAACGATTGACGAAACATCACGTCGTCGCGAAAAGCAGGTAGCGTTCAATCTGGAACATGGTATCGTTCCCCGCACGGTTCATAAAAGTATCGATCAGATTATGGCACAGGGTTCGGTGCTTGATATAAAAGGATATGACCCATCCCGGCCGTATGCTTTGCAGAAAGACGAGTCGCTGGTGTCTGCCGTTGCGGAAGAACAGGCGGTATATCAAACCATACCGCAGATTGAGAAGGGGATAGCGCAAACCAAGAAGCAAATGGAAAAAGCGGCACGCGATATGGACTTTATCGAAGCCGCTCGCTTACGAGATGAAATGTTCCGATTACAAAAAGAGCGGGAAAACATGATTGGGTAAGCGGGATGTTTTGAGGGTAATCAGTAACTTGTAGGGTAAACTGAAAATTCTCACCCAACTGCTTGTATGAAAAATTCTTTTTATCTTTTTTTACTGTTCCTGATTTTTGTCCAAAACAATGTTAGCACCGCACAAACGATTGACACCGGATATAACGGCAAGATTAAAATGTATACCACCGACACCCGCTTTTTGCCTGAGTCGGTGTTGAATCTAGAAATCAGCACGAGTGTTCCTTCACCAGAAAAGTACTTTGGAACTATCATTGGCGCGCCCGGAGTAATGCATACAACCCGCGAGATTTATAGCTATTATCAGCAGTTGGCCGCAATATCTCCCAGTATACAAATGTTTCGGGTAAGCACTACTGAAGAGGGCAGGCCTATTTATCAGGTTGTAATAGCCTCCAAAGAAACCCAGCAACAGCTAGAGCAACAAAAAAAGCAATTGGCATTACTCGCAGATCCAAGAAAAATTACAGCAGCTGAAGCGGATCAGATAATTCAAACGACTAAGCCGGTATTTTATTTAAATGGTGGACTTCACTCTCCCGAAATGGGATCGCCGGAAATGTTGATGGAGTTGGCCTATCGACTGATCACTTCTTCTTCTCCGGCCATCCGGGCTATTTTGAATCAGGTGGTGGTAGTAATTAATCCGGTGGCGGAACCCGATGGGCGGGATAAGCAGGTTGACTGGTACTATCGCTATACAAAGTCTCGTAACACATTTGATGATGGTTTTCCTCGCTCGTCGCCGTATTGGGGTAAGTATGTATATCACGACAACAATCGCGACGGGATTCAGGTTTCACAAGCGTTAACGAATGCCATTTTTCAAATGTATTATGAGTGGCATCCAACAGTTATGCTAGACTTACACGAGTCGGTGCCGTTGATTTATATGAGTACCGGAACGGGCCCATATAACGAAACCATTGATCCCATTACCATTGGCGAGTGGCAGGTGATGGCGAATCATGATATTACTACCTTGGCTGCACAGGGCCTTCCAGGCGCATTCACTTGGGCCTTTTATGATGGATGGTACCCGGGATATGGTATCTGGGTTGCCAACAACCACAACTCTATTGGTCGTTTTTATGAGACTTTTGGAAATGCAGGTGCCAACACGTATTTACGAGACCTGTCTGACAGTAAATATGCAGGCGATGCAGTAACTAGCCGCGAGTGGTATCGGCCAGACCCCGCAACGCCAATGGTAAATTGGTCATCAAGAAATAATATTAACTATATGCAAGCCGGTGTGCTGGCCTCGCTTACCTATACCGCCGACAATGCGCGGCAACTATTGAAAAACTTTTACCAGAAGGGCGTTAATAATATTCAGCGCGGAAAAAAAGATAAGCCGGGCTGTTTTGTGATTCCGTATGCACAAAAAGATCCTTCCATGGTAGCGTTTCTGATTAATCAACTGCGGAAACAACAAATAGAAGTACATCAAGTTGATACGGGCAAACAAAAGAACGATTACGTGATTCTGCTGGATCAGCCCTATCGTAACCTTGCCGTATCCTTATTAACCAAACAAGCTTTTCCAAAGGAGGCTAAGTTTCCTCCCTATGATGATATTGCTTGGACGATGGGCTATTTGTATGGTGTAACCGTAAAGCAGGAAGATAGTGTAGCTTTTTCGCGGGGAAACCTCAAGCCCGTATCAGACCCATTGGTTTACAAGGGAAAAATTAGCGGAGCGGGCGCCCAATATTTATTAAAGTATTCTGCCCAACAAAAAGTGTTGGCGGCTGCGTATGCAATACAAAAAAACAATCCATCTGTTAAACAACAGATACTTGTAGAAAAATGGGTAATTGCCTCGGGCAAGGATAGTGCACTAGCCGGAAGTATTTATTGGGAAGGCCTTTCAAAAGAAGACGCACAGGCGATTGCGCAGCAATTCGGATTGGATTTGCAGCAGGTATCTGCCATTCCCAATACAGTTAAGCGCAATGTGATGAAGCTGCCTCGTGTGGGTATTTATCATACCTGGTACAACACGCAGGACGAGGGTTGGGCTCGTTATACTTTTGAGCAAATGGGGGTTCCTTACATTTCGTTGCAAAAAGATGATTTAAAAAGAGGCGACCTGAACAGCAGGGTGGATGTGATTTTGATTCCAAGAACGGGCGGGAGCGCCAGCGATTTTGTAAACGAGATCGACAGTCGCTTCGGACCCATGCCTTATACAAAAACGGAGGCATTTCCTTCGCATGGGTATCCCGATTCAACCAATGATATGACGGGCGGTCCCGGGTTTGCAGGGATGGCACAACTTCGTTTGTTTGTTGAAAAAGGCGGCCTGCTTATCAGTCTAGATAACAGCACCCGCATTATGGCTGAAACCGGATTAGCCGACGGCTTGGATACATACGATGCTTCCGGACTTTTTCATCCGGGCTCGATTGTAATGGCCAAAGTGAGACAAGCAGGTAGTCCCGTATTGAATGGCTTCCCCGCTTCTTTCCCCATCTTTAGAGGGAACGGGCCCCTGTTGCAGGTAAAAAAATACGACAGAGGGAAAATGTTATTGCAATATGGAAACAAGCCGTTAAAAGATGAAGTAGCGTATGATGGGCCGATTATGGGAGTGCCTGCAAAAGCAAAGAGTAAGGAAGAGGCGAAGTCGATTCCAGATGTTCCCTATCTGGTTTCGGGCATGGTAAGAAACGAAGCGACTATTATTGGGCAGGGTGCGATTTTTCAAGTGCCCGTTGGGAAGGGAGCGCTTATTGGATTTACCTTTGACCCGCTGCATCGGTTTTTGAATTTGCATGATGCGCCGCTCGTTTGGAATTGTCTGATGAACTGGGAGCAACTGATTGGAAAGTAATTGCTGTGCTGAAAAGGGGCTATCCCTGCCTGCTATAAAACGTAGTATTTAAAAATATTTTATGCAAAATTCTAACAACAATCTCGGAATATTCTTGGCAATGCTGGGTCTGTTTTTTCTTCAGATAACCCGGGCACAATCTATAAACGACCAGCGGCTTGCGGGAATAGAAGCAACAATAAATAAAATACTCGCTGATCATCATGCGGCGGGCGTTGCAGTGGCGGTAGTTGAAAAAAACAAGGTTGTGTATGCAAGGGGTTTTGGATATCGGGATATCGAAAAGAAATTACCCGTAACCCCCTCTACTCAGTTTGCTATCGGATCGTGCACAAAAGCCTTTACAGCTGCCCTGTTGGGAATTTTACAAAAAGAATATTCACTCGATTTTGATAAACCGGTAACTACCTATTTGCCACAACAAAAATTTTACAGCAACGAGCTAACGAATCAAATTACACTAAGGGATATGATGAGCCACCGAACCGGGTTGCCCCGGCACGACTTGAGCTGGTATATCGATCCAGACACACGCGAAGCGCTCACGAAAAGAGTTCAGTATATGGAGCCATCTGCGCCCCTGCGGCAAAGATTTCAGTACAATAATTTTATGTTTCTGCTTCAGGGGGTTGTGGCGGAAAAGATGACGGGTAAAAAATGGGAAACCAATATCTCCAGCCGCATTTTTAATAAAATTGGCATGCGACAATCTAATTTTAGTGTAAAAGATCTTGCCAATTATGCAGAGCCTGCAATGGGGTATGATGTAAAGCACGATTCAGTTATACATCGGATGAAGTACTACGACATTGATGGAATGGGCCCCGCTGGAAGTATCAATAGTACGGTGCAGGATATGGCACAATGGCTGCGGGTGTGGATCAACGGAGGAAAGTATAACGATTCAGTGGTGGTGCCGGCTAATTATTTTGCAGAAGCCATCAGCTCACAAATGATTGTGGCGCCAGGAACGCCGACTCCAGAAAAGCCGGACATTCAATTCAGCAATTATGGGTTCGGCTGGTTTTTAGTTTCTTACAAGGGCCATTATCGGGTAGAGCATGGCGGCAATATTGATGGATTTAGTGCCAGCACAAGTTTTTACCCTTCCGATAGTATTGGTATTGTTGTGCTATGCAACCAAAATGGCTCGGCTGTTCCTTCGGCTGTTCGAAATCTTATCACCGATAAGTTGCTCAAGCTTCCCGCATTCGACTGGAATGCCGATTTTTTGGCTTCAAAAAAGAAGGCAAAGGACCAGGCGCAGCAGGCAGAAAAATCATTTACCAGCGGGCGGGTAAGCAATACTCAGCCCTCTCATCCGCTTGCATCGTATGTAGGCAAGTATTCGAACGATGCCTATGGGTCATTTGAAGTTATTCAAAAGGGCGACTCGTTGTTTGCCAAGCTGAAGCAGCAGCAATGGTGGTTGCAACAATTTCACTATGATATTTTTCTGCCTTTTGATACGGAGGAAGGCATTGATACAACCGATAAGTCTCCGATTCGGTTTCAGTTTACTACAGGCCTAAAAGGAGATATTGAAACCGCTTCTCTTTTTGGCTTTGAGCCAGCACTTCCAGCTCCAATTGTTTTTTCTAGGGCCAACAATGCCATTTCGGTTACAGAGGCATCGCTAAAAAAATATGTAGGCGAATTTTTGTTGTCGGGAATTACCATCAAAACCTATATCAAAGGAAGTTCATTATATGTATTTGTTCCTGGTCAGCCTGAGTATGAGCTAATGCCAATAAGCAATCATCGGTTTGATTTTAAAGCTGTAAAGGGTTTTAGTGTGTTGTTTGATATGGATGAGAAGAATCAGCCGGCAGGACTAACTTTTATACAGCCAAATGGTAATTTCCGAGCAGCCAAAAAATAAGCGCCTCCGGTTTTGGGGAGGCGCTTGAATAATCGAATTAATAAGTTGCTTATTGGATGTTTCCAATTTTCTGTTTCAGGGCATTCCATTTTGTTTGTAGCTTGTTTAGAGCATCTAGCGATTGTTTGAGCGCATCCTGTGATTGACTAGTGGGGCTGCGGTCGGCTTCTTGCCAAATACTGCCGATACCCGCCAGTTGAGACTCAATGGTAGCAAAGCCCGGCTCCTTATTGGCAGGAGCTCGCATCCTACGCCCTCCTATTCCTTCCAGGTCTGAAGCTTCTAGCATCAAACGAGCAATCAATTCAGGATCTGTTTTTCCGTTGGGCTGATATTCTTTCAGTTGTTTTTTAGCGATTGCGATTTCCTCCAGAGCTGTTTGTGCTGACTGGCGTGCCTGATACGCAGTAAGTGAAACGCGGTGAAGTTCTTCCAGCTGCTCTTGACTCATCTTTACACGGGGGTCCATCTTTATGATCAGTGGCTGAGAATAGCTTTGTCCATTCGCTATAAGGGTAATGGTATAGTTGCCGGGAAGCACCCAGGGTGATGCGGTTTCGGGGGCGGTGTTTTGATAAATAGCGGCAATAGGGAAAGTGGGGGACGTTTCAAGTGGCGCATAGCGCATGTCCCAAACAAATTTGTGTGCACCTTTTTCGGTGGATAAGGATTGTTGTGGGCGAATCCAATAGGTTGGAATGTTGAGGTCTGCTGGCAGAGAGTATCCTTTATCGTTGCTGCTGATGCGGCGAACAATTTTTCCGGAAGCGTCGGCAATTTCCATCAGCACTTCGTCTTTGGCGGGCTGTTGAAGATAATAATGAATGGCTACTCCGTCGGGCGGATTTTCTCCTGCGGGCTCCTCTTGTGGCATAGGGGTATCGGTATACATATTCCAACGAACCCGATAAGCTTTTGCGGGTTTATAAAGAATAGCGGGAGAAGTGGCCACAGACTCGCTCAGCTGCCGCAAAGGATTTACATCATCTAAAATCCAGAATCCTCTTCCATGGGTTCCAACAACCAGGTCGTCGTCTTTAATTACCAGATCCCGAATAGAAGTGGCAGGCATATCAAGCCTAAGCGACTGCCAGTGTTCGCCATCATCGAAAGATACATATACTGCATTTTCAGAGCCCGCATATAGTAACCCTTTTTTAACGGGGTCTTCGCGAACGGCATTAATAGGTTCGTTGTCGGGAAGGCCTTGTGTTATTAGCTTCCAGGTTTTTCCGCCATCGGCGGTTTTATAAACATAGGGTCGCAGATCGCTGCAACGAATTCTGTTAACTGCCGCATAAGCACCTTGTGTGTTAAAGTGACTGGCTTCCATCAGTGAAACTTTACTCCAGGAAGTGATAGCTGAAGGGGTTACGTTCTTCCAGGTTTTTCCGCCATCATTGGTTACATGTATATATCCATCATCTGTACCCGCCCATATGGTATTAATATTTTTAAATGAAGGAGCAACCGTATAAATCACACCTCTCCTTGGCATTTTTTTCATCTCTTCTGTTGTGTAAATTCCTACGCTTGCAGGGATATCCCAGGTTTCACGGGTGAGGTCTGGACTAATTACATCCCAGCTATTTCCTTCATTGGTTGTTTTGAATAACACATTTCCGGCGAAATAAAGCGTTTTGGGGTCTATGGGAGAGAATAGAACGGGTGCTGTTCTGAGAAAGCGATACTTGCCTGAGCGAACGGCTTCGGGGGCGATATTTTGTACTTGCCCGGTTCGTTTATCAAATCGGGTAATCTTTCCTCCATAAATGATGTTGGGATTGAGGGGGTCTGCTGCCACATATCCATATTCTTCTACGCCCACCGGATGAAAGTCGCGCGATGTAATTTGACCGTCGTTGCCCCGAGAAGCCACGCTGGCCGATCCGCTTTCCTGCTGACCGCCATATACATTGTAAGGAAAATCATTGTCGGTACTTACATGATAAAACTGTGCGGTAGGCTGGTTGTACCACGAAGAAAATGTTTCTCCTCCATTCACGGTGATGATGGCTCCCTGATCTACAGCAAACAACATGATTTTTGGATTGGTAGGATGAATCCAGATGCGATGATAATCATCGCCGCCGGGTGCTCCGCGAAAAGCAGCCCAGTTTTTACCACCGTCGGTAGTTTTCCAGGTAACCACATTTGCCGTATATGCAATGTCGGCATTGGTAGGGTCTGCTTTGATTTCGGCAAAGTCGCTTCCGCGGCCCCACAGTCTTGGGTCTTTGTTGATGTTTTCCCAACTTTCTCCCGCATCATCACTGCGATAAATTCCTCCATACTCGCCGGCATCTACGGTTGCATATAACCGATTGCTGTTTGTGGGTGCAATACAAAATCCAATTCTTCCTAATCCCTGTGCGGGGGTTGGTAATCCTTTAGTTAACTTTTTCCAGGTGGCGCCGCCGTCTGTTGATTTAAACAGTCCGCTCTCCGGACCATTCCATGCACCGTTTTCCCAAGGCCCCTGTCGGCCAGCCCAGAGGTCGGCATATAAAATATTGGCATTATTGGGGTCGAAACTTACCTGAACGGCCCCCGTGTTTTCGTCCTTATACAATACACGCTGCCAGGTATTGCCCCCATCGAGAGAACGATAAACGCCTCTCTCTGTATTTGGTCCATAGGGATGACCCAGTACCGCTACAAATATTCTGTTTTCGTTGTTGGGATCGATAATGATGTTGCCAATTTGCTGACCATTATTGAGCCCCATATTTTTCCAGGTTTTACCGGCATCGGTGGATTTATATACTCCGTTGCCGATTGAGAGGTCTGGCCGCTGAATCCCTTCGCCGCAGGCCACCATAACCAGGTTGGGATTAGAAGCGGAAACTGTTACATCTCCAACAGAGCCTGTGCTTTCTTTATCGAATATGGGCTTCCAGGTACGACCAAAGTCGGTTGTTTTCCAAACGCCACCATTGTTTACGCCGATATAAAATACGCCGGGCTGATTGGGAACGCCAACAGCACCAACCGTTCTGCCTCCGCGAAAGGGGCCAATCATTCTCCAGTGTAGGCTATTAAATAATTGCGGAGAGTAGCTTTGTGCTATTAATTGAACACACAAAAATAGTAGGCTCAGAGAGAAAATAATTTTTTTCATCGGAGTAAGGTTAGGGTCAATAAATATACAAGTTGCTTCTATAATTTTTCGTACAGGGCTCGCAGCTTTTCGCGCGTCATGATTTCTTGCCAGTTGGGTCCGAGGGCGTTTTCCCAAAGTGGTTTCATGCCAAGAGACACATCGATCATTTTATTAAAATCATCCTCACGCAATCCTGCACAGATACCGGTTGGGATTTCAATACCATTTTTTTCAACCATGTATTTGAATTCTTTAACGCCGGCCGGATAATATTCTTCCAGATGATTCATAACAATGCAGTTGCCAATGCCATGTTTGGTGCCGAGTAAATAACTGAGTCCATAGCTTACGGCATGTGCTACGCCCACTTGCGAATAGGCAATACTCATGCCACCTGCGTAGGAGGCCATCATAAGTTGGTCGTCGCAGGCAGGGGTCCACTCATTGCTTTCTACAAACACTTTTCTGCATAGCTCTAGTGCTTTTTCTCCGTAGCTTTTGCTGAATTCGTTCAGGTAGGTGCCTTCCAAGCTTTCAATACAATGAATATAGCAGTCCATTCCCGTATAAAACCGTTGGTTAGCCGGGGCGTTTTGGGTAAGTTCAGGATCCAGTACAATTTGGTCGAATGGTGTGTAGTCGCTATTCATCCCCAGTTTTCGGGTAGGGCCGGTTAAAACGGTGGTGCGGCTTACTTCGGCGCCCGTGCCACTGAGTGTAGGGATGCCCACTTTATATACGCCCGGTTGTTTTACCAGGTCCCAACCCTGATAATCGGCAGAGCTGCCGGGGTTATTCATCATTAAAGAAACGGCTTTAGCGAGATCTAGGGTAGACCCTCCGCCAATACCAATAACGCCGCTGATGTTGCCATGTTTTTCTTTTAGCTGGAGGGCAAGCGAATCTACCTGAGTAGTTTTGGGTTCATAGGTAACGTCGGCAAAAATCAACTCGTCGCTATCTCTCAAGGGAATTCGGTTACACAGGGCATGGTTTTTAAAATGATGGTCAATCAAAAAAATCATGGGTGCCGCGCCCTTACGGTTAGGGGCCAGAATTTCGTCCAGTTGCTGCATACTTCCGCGGCCATATATCACATAGCCCACCATTTTAAAATTTCTAAAAGCTGTTGCCATATAGAAGTGTCGGTTTATTTCATATCAAAGATACAGGAAACCATATGCCCAGGGGAATAGGAAGGGTTAGCCTTGTTTCATCAGTTTTTTCCCCAGTTCTTCTAGAGAAACGCCCTTGGTTTCGGGAACGCGCAAGAGCACCCAAATCAGCTGTAGCACCATCATCCCCGCAAAAAATGCGAATATGGGCCAGGGGTTGTTTTTAAATATACCTGTATCCTTATCCAGAAAGGCCGGCGTTATCAAAGTAATAATTGCAGCAAATACCCAGTGAACGCTTGCCCCAAATGCTTGCCCGGTGCTACGGATTTTGGTGGGAAATATTTCAGCAATAAATACCCAAATAACGGCACCTTGCCCAATCGCATGGGCAGCAATAAACAGTAACAGGAACGTCATCAAAAACAATGCGCCGGTATGTGCATAGAAGGCATAAGAAACTAGGGAGAGGCTAATGATGTACCCAATAGAACCTATAACCAACAGGGTTTTTCGACCGAGGCGATCGATCAAATATAGACCAACAAAAGTAAAGATGAGATTGGTGCTTCCTATGGCAATGGAGTTGAATAAGGATTCTTTGGCGGCGAGTCCGGCCTGCTCTAAAATTTCAGGGGCATAGTACAGAATGAAATTGATACCGGAAAGCTGATTAAAAAAAGCAATCATAAATGCCAGCCATATGATTGGGCTATGCTTGCGGCTAAAAAACTCGGCAGGCTTTGCGGTTTGCATTTCTTGTTGGTTACTCTCGAGTATGGAGGCTATTTCGGCCTCTACGTTGGCTACGCCAATCTGTTGTAGAGTCTCCTTGGCTTTAGCGGGATTATTGTCTGTCGTTAGCAACCAGCGAGGACTTTCAGCTACGCCAAAAACGAGGAGGGTATAGATAACAGATGGAATGGCAAGAACGCCCAGCATCCATCTCCAGTCGTTATCGCCGCTAAAGCCTTCTAATAGGTAGTTGCTAACGAAGGCAACGAGAATACCGAATACAATATTGAATTGATAGAGTGCCACCAGCTTACCACGCGTTGCGGGGGTAGATATTTCAGAAATATATATGGGTGCTACTACCGAAGAAACGCCAATACCAACGCCTCCGATAAAGCGAAAAAAGGAGAACACAAAAGGGTTACCAGCGAGTGCGGTACCGAACGCGGATATGGCAAAAAGGAGCCCCACCCAAAGCAGTACTTTTTTTCTTCCAAAGCGCTGCGTGGGGATGCCACCAAAAAGGGCACCCACTACAGTACCCCAAAGCGCCATCGACATGATGAAGAAGCCGTGGAAGATAGGAGAAGTGTGCCAGAGGTCTTTAGTGGGCTGATTGGCACCAGAAATAACAACTGTATCAAAGCCAAAAATAAATCCAGCCAGCGAAACCACGATAGACCACTTTACGAGCATACTTTTTTGCATACTATCTTAATTTATGTAGAAAGGTAATAAAAATGGTAGAATGCCGGATCGTTATTGAAGTAATTGTTCGGCCTTCAGAAGGTCTTCGGGGGTATCTATTTCCACGCCCATGTATTGGGTAAGAATCATTTTTATAGGCACGCCATTTTCTAAATAGCGGAGGCATTCAATTTTTTCGGCAGCTTCGAGTGGGCTCATAGGCCAGCGGGTAAAGTTCAGCAGCGCTTCTTTTCGGAAAGCGTATACGCCAATATGTTCGTAGTAACTGGTTTCGGGAAGTACGGCGCGGGGATAGGGGATTATGCTTCTGGAAAAAAACAGGGAGAAGCTATTTTTATCAATCGCTACTTTTACAAAATTGGGATCATTGATTTGTTCGGTGTTGGTCATTAGCTGCATAAGAGAGGCAACCTGCACGTTCGCTCCTTCTGCTCCTTCAAAAGCGGCCAGCAATTGTTGTAGGGCGGGTTGATTTACAAAAGGCTCGTCTCCCTGAACGTTTACCACAATGTTTGCGGGCATATTTTCTACCGCTTCTGCAATTCGGTCGCTTCCGCTTTCGTGAGCGCGTTGGCTCATGATGGCTTTTCCGCCATGGGATACGATTTCCTGAAAAATAATATCGCTGTCGGTAACAACAAATACATCATCAAAAAGTCCGGTTGCCACCGTATTGTCGTAGGTATGTCGGATTACTGTTTTGTTGCCGAGGGGTTGCATCAATTTAGCCGGAAATCGCGTGGCTGCGAAACGAGCGGGTATCATGGCAATTCTTATCATGCGAAGAAATTAGCTCAGCGGTCTGTGGAGATATTTTTGTTAAAGGGTATGCCCATTTGATAGCTCATGTTCTCGTCGGCGTTATTGTCTAATACATCTAGTCCGAATTTGATTTGGTCCATGGGGGTGTAGTGGTAGGTGCCAAATAATCGATCCCAGATGGAAAAAATATTTCCATAGTTGGTATCAGTTTCGGGTCTTTTGTAATGATGGTGCACTTTGTGCATATTCGGAGAAACCAGTACCCAGCTAATGGCTTTGTCTAGTTGTTCGGGCAGTTGAATGTTGGCATGATTGAATTGGGTAAGCACAACGCTAAGACTTTGATACATCATTACCAGCCAAATGGGTGTGCCCAGCAGAAGAACGCCTATCAGGGTAAATACAAAACGGAATACACTTTCTCCGGGATGGTGTCGGTTGGCGGTGGTAGTATCTACATGTGTATCGGCATGATGCACCATGTGAAACTTCCACATCCATTTAACTTTATGTTCAATGTAATGAATAAACCAGGCGCCCACCAGATCCAGCAAGAGTAGGCCTACAATCATAAATAGCCAGCTGGGAAGAGTTACCAAGTAAAGCAATCCGAAGCGCTGCTCTACTACATAGTCGCCTGCTTTTACTAATAGAAAGGCAAGCGAAAAGTTTACAAGGATGGTTGTAAAAGTAAAGAACAGATTTACGCCGGCATGTTTCCACTTCCGGTAAGAAAAGAGAAATAGTGGAATTGCCGATTCTGCCAGCCAGAAAATGCTAATTCCGCCTGCCAAAATTAGTGCCCGATGTAGGCTAGAGATGGTTGAAAAGTAATGTATAATCTGATCAATCATAACTGCGAATTAAAACACAATGTACGAACAAAGTTATTTAGGCTTTCGTCTGTTTAATATTTAGTTCTCAAAGAATATTAGAATAGCGTAAGCAATAGCATTTAATGGGGTGGCTATTGAAAGGGGGTGTGTGTTTCGGGAAAGAATATTAGGCAAAAAAAGCGGGAGCAAGGCTCCCGCGGCAATAAAAAAAATTAATATATTAGCTGTTTAGCATAAGCGGCATTACCAGCATCAGCAAATCTTCTCCTTCTGCTTGCTCGGATGGCTTTATAAGTCCGGCTTTGGAAGGAGTAGAAAGTTCGAGGCGAACTTCTTCGGTTTCGGCTGCATTTAGCATTTCAATCATGAACTTTGCATTGAAGGCGATTTGCATGTCTTCGCCATTGTATTGACAACTCATTCGTTCATTTCCTTCGAAGCTAAAGTCAACATCTTGTGCTGCCATTTGCAACTCACTGCCAGTGATGCTGAGGGCTACCTGGTTGGTGCTTTTGTTACTAAACACATTTACCCGACGCAATGCGTTTTGAAAATCATTTTTGTTTACAGTCAGGTGGTAGGGGTTGTCTGCAGGGATAACCACTTTATAGTCGGGGAATCGGGCGTCGATAAGGCGGCAAATCATTTGGGTTTCGCCATGACTAACAAACAAGTGGTTGCTATTGTAGCTGATGTTCAGTGGCTCGTCGTTGGCTGGGAGTGCGTTTTTCAGCAGGTTGAGTGGTTTTTTAGGAACGATAAATGAATCGTTTTTGGTAGCGGCCGTATCGGTTCTTTTGTAGCGAACTAACCGGTGGGCATCGGTGGCTACAAACTGAATGCCTTTAGTGGAAAGCTCAAAAAACACACCTGTCATGGCAGGCCGTAAGTCGTCGCTGCTAACAGCAAACAATGTTTTGTTGATTGCGGTGAGCAGGGCATTGCTCGACATGGAAAAACTGGTAGTATCATCTGCTGTAGGCTCTTTGGGAAAATTATCGGGGTTTTCTCCCATCACTTTGTACTTTCCGTTATCGCTGGTAATTTCAACAGAAAAGTTTTTATCTATGTTGAAAGTAAGCGGCTGATCGGCGATATTTTTTAATGAGTCGATCAGTATTTTTGCAGGGATACAAACCTTGCCATTGGTTTTGCTTTCTACTTCCATTTGCACACGCATAACAGTTTCGAGATCGGTAGCAACTACGGTAAGTTTTTTGTCTTGTATTTCGAAAAGGAAGTCTTCTAATATCGGCAATACGGTATTGGTATTGATAACGCCGCTAATTTGTTGTAGGTGTTTCAGCAGGCTGGAAGAGGAGACGATGAATTTCATTCTTACTGATTTAGATTGGGAACAAACCTACTGCAAATTGTTAACATTTTATCGGAGTTTTATACCCAATTCTACGCAAACAGATTGAATGTGAAAAGAAGGGAAGCGTATGTGGATTAAATGTTTGTCCTCCTGCTTTTTGTAGTTGCCGGGGGATGAGTATCTTGCCAGTTAATATTGGCATATGTTGCTTATAGGCGAAGAAGAAAAGATACTGGCTATGTTGAAGCGATTTTGTGCTTATCGTGAACGATGTTGCATAGAAGTTCAGCAAAAATTGCAGGGATTAGGGGTGCCTCGGGGGCTGATTGGCGGATTTGTTCAAACCCTGCAAGCGGAGGGCTACATCCAGGAAGAGCGGTTTGCTCGGCTGTTTGCCGGGGGATATTTTCGGCAGAAAAAGTGGGGAAAGCGCAAGATTGTGGCAGCTTTGCGGCAAAAGGGAATAGCAGAGTCCCATATTCGAATGGGGTTGCAGGAGATTACTGCCACCGAATACTTGCAATTGTTGCAACGGCTAACTGAAAAAACCTGGAAACAGTATACACGGGAGGAGAAAGACAAGCGGATAACAAAGGTTAGGGCTTCTTTGATCCGAAAGGGCTTTGAGCCGGAGTTGGTAAGTAGGGCCGTTACCCAATTAGCGAACAGCGTTAAATAGTTGCCGGCGATGATAAAAATTGCAGTAATATTATCTAAGAAAAAGGAACATATGTCCCGATTGCATTGTACAATTCTTCAGGCTGATTTAATTTGGGAAAACAAAGAAGCAAATTTGCTCAAGCTGGAGTCAATGATTGCCGGAATTATTGGTGCAAAAGAACTGGTGATTTTGCCAGAGATGTTTAATACCGGATTTAGTTTGCGTCCCGAGTTATTAGGGGAAACAATGGAGGGTCCGTCGGTTAGTTGGATGAAAAAGATGGCCCAGCAATATCGGATAATAATAGCGGGCAGCTTGATAATTACTGAATCGGGAAAGCATTATAACCGACTGATATGGATGCAGCCGGATGGGAGATATGCACAATACGATAAGCGACACCGGTTTGCGTATGCCGGCGAAAACGAGCATTTTACTGCAGGGGATCATCGGCTTATAACACAGGCAAATGGATTTAAAATTCACTGGCAGGTATGCTACGATCTTAGGTTTCCGGTTTGGGCTAGGCAGCAATCATCCGAAACACCTGAATATGATGTGTTGGTTTATGTGGCCAACTGGCCTGAGAGAAGGAGCCATGCCTGGAAATCTCTGTTGATAGCTCGGGCAATAGAAAATCAATGTTATGTAATTGGGGTAAACCGGGTGGGAGAAGATGGAAACGGGATTACTCATAGTGGCGATAGTCTGGTGGTTGATCCGCTAGGACAAGTATTATTGCAGCTCTCTAATGGGGAGGCGGTTGAAACGGTGGCAATAAGCAAGCAGGAGCTAGAAGAGGCGAGAACTCGTTTCCCTTTCTGGAAAGACGCAGATAGTTTCACGATTTTACAGTCAAACCATTTAGATGAATAACAACAACCAGTCTCTATTTGTACAAAATCTTTTCACCGGTCAGGAATGGTTGCGTATGGTAGAAGTGGAGCTTCGTGGGAATCAGGTGCACAAAATACAGCCGGCAGCTACTCAGGTAGGCGCAAATTGGATACCCGTGTTGGCACCTGCATTTATTGACCTGCAATTATATGGTGCAGAGGGCCGATTGCTGTCTGTGTATCCGGATGCCGCAACCATTCATGCTATTCGCAGATCATGTGAGGCTGGTGGTGCCACGCACTTTCAGCCTACGGTTGCCACCAATTCAACCGAAGTATTTAAAAGCTGTATTGAAGCCGTTCGTTCTTATTGGAAAGAGGGCGGAGAGGGCTGTTTGGGCTTGCATGTTGAAGGTCCCTGGATACACCCTTCTAAAAAGGGGGCACACCTAGAAGAGTTTATCGTAAAGGGGACGGTTGAAAGGGTGTCGGAATTATTAGAGTTGGGAAAAGGGGTGATATCCATGATAACCCTTGCACCCGAATGCTGCGAAATGGGAGTGATAGAAATGATTCAGTCCTCAGGAGTTGTGATTTCTGCCGGCCATAGCAATGCTACCTATACGGAGTCAATTGCGGCGTTTAATGGGGGCATACCGGTTGTCACTCATTTGTATAATGCCATGAGTCCACTTCAACACAGAGCGCCGGGCCTAGTAGGAGCCGTATTAGATCATTCGGAAGTGATGGCAAGTATAATTCCCGATGGACACCATGTTGACTTTGCTGCGATTCGCATTGCACAAAAAATAATGGGCAGGCGATTGTTTATGATAACCGATGCGGTTACTGATACGGATACGGGGCCTTATCAACATCAGC
>JBBAJQ010000005.1:0-59582 GCA_040403945.1 Sediminibacterium sp. | reverse complement strand
CGCTGTATGAGCGACTTAATTATTTCCATTTTCAGATCTACTCCGCGCTCAATGGCCGACGAGGACGGGGGCACATAAATATCCGGAATCACTCCGCCGCCCTTTGGCCGATTTTTATTGGTAACAAGTCGATAAAGTGGAAGTGAAACCCGCAATTTGGAGTTGGGTAACGTACAATATGTTATCAACATTGCCGAGTTGCCATAGTATCCTCCTCCCGTTTCCTCACCCACCAATTTTACATTTTGTTGACCCTTCATTTCGCCTAAAAAAAGAGTTGTTGCGGAGAAGCTATATCCCCCTTGTAATAGATATACTTTCCCATCAAAATGATTTTTTTGGATGGGCTCCCATTGTTTATTTTCAAACCGGGTAAAATGGTATTTCCCATCATCCAGTTTTTTTGCACTGAAGAAAAGTCCCAGGGAATAAATCCATGCGCTATTTATAGAGCGGCCATATGTTAGTCCCCTGCTATTTCTAACAACACTATCGGCCACCTTAAAACTATGATCGGTTATGTATCGGGTAAGCAGGGTGCTATTGCTAACCTTGCCGCCGCCATTTGTTCGCAAATCAATTACCAGATTTTCTGTACCCGCTTTTTTTATTTTTCTGAAGCAACTTCTAATGAATCTGCCAGTACCAGCCCCTGAAAAACTTCCCAACCGAATGAATGCTGTGCTTTTAGCCGTATCAATCAAAAGCGACCTTCTTTCGGCTTTTTGAGCAGTTCTAATTTCTTTTTTAGAAGGGAGCGCCAATCTGGGAATCTTATTTAGTGAGTCCTTTTTTATAGAAGAAAGTGCGGCAGGAGTAACATTCGGAATCAGGGTATCAACTCGAATTCCAGCTCGATTTATAAAAGTGATAGCATATAAGCTGTCTAAACCCAGCACATTTTTATAATAAGCCCCAAAATTGCCGCTTATTTGCTGCGTGGCAAAGCCCTTTCCGGGACCATCCCCGCTTATATAATACGAGAAGGTGTCGATAAGCTGACGACCGCTCATTTGATTGATCTGTAAAATTTTAGTACCCCTAACAAATACAGAATCCCTGGAACGGAGGCTATTTAGCACTACCATGCTATCCTCCCAAACTTTTACACTCAAAGGAAATCGCTGAGGAGAAAGGCGGGCATATTTTTTTGTAAACGACTTTGAATTTCGAACAGCGGTGTGTCCACATTGTATTTTACTCACATAGGCCGCTACTATATTTCTGAAAGTAACCTCATTCATAGAGTCTTTCACCTGTGCAAGGGAAGCCTGAAAAAAACTATCGAGGGTCTGCTGTGGGGTATACCAATATAGGGAAGGGTGATTGGCTTCTAGTATCTTTTTAAGTAGCTGTAAATCTTCACGCAAAAGTGATGCGGGCTGCTTGGGTAGAGCCTGGTTAATCACCTGTGCATCAGCCACCCACGATATCATCCACATGCTTACAGCGATGAGCGCTCTTGCTACCATTGCCTATTTGTTTTCAAAGGTATTCCAGCCCTGAGCGGTTAAGGGATAGTTGTTGCCTCCACGACTAATGAGTTTACACCCTTCCTCTTGAGGAGTCATGTAGCCAATTACGCTGATTTCTTCATTCAAAACAATTTTATCGTGATCTTCCTGACGAATGGTAAAAATTAATTCATAATCCTCGCCGCCATTCAAAGCACATATGGTTGGGTCTAGGCCAAATTTATAGGCAGCTTTGCGGCTATCTTCGGATATCGGTATTTTGTCTTCGTAAACCCGACAACCAACGCCACTTTGATTACAGAGATGCAATACTTCACTGCTAATGCCGTCACTTACATCTATCATAGCCGTTGGTGTAATGCCCGCTTCTTGCAAAAAGTCTATAACTTCTTTGCGGGCCTCTGGTTTCAGTAACCGGCCTACGATATATGATTCGTTTTCGAGATTGGGCTGAATGGCGTTGTTTTCAAGAAAAATTTTCTTTTCTCTTTCCATAAGGGTTAGTCCCAGAAATGCTCCGCCACAATCGCCACTAACACAAATCAGATTACCTGCTTCCGCGGTGTTTCTTTTTACAAACTTGTCGGGAGCTACTTCACCAATCGCGGTAACAGAAATAATTAAACCCTTGCCGGAGGAGGAGGTGTCTCCGCCTACCAGATCAACCCCATGTTTGTTGCAGGCAATATAAATTCCCTCATACAACTCTGTGATGGCTTCTACGCTAAACCGGTTGCTGATACCCAAGCTGACAGTAATTTGAGTGGGCGTTCCGTTCATCGCGTAAATATCACTAAGGTTCACCATTACCGATTTGTATCCTAAGTGTTTTAGGGGCGTATAGGTTAAGTCGAAGTGAATACCTTCAATCAGTAAATCGGTACTTATTAGGGTTTGCTTCCCAAAATGGTCAATTACGGCCGCGTCGTCACCAACGCCTAATATGGTAGAGGCGTTATGTATTTCTATGTTTTTGGTAAGGTGTTCGATGAGGCCAAATTCGCCCAGGCTGCTCACTTCTGTTCTTTGGTTCATAGGTGTTTTTTTGTCGGTTTGCGGCTAGATGGCTACTTCTCCCCCATTAATTATATGTAAAAGTTCTTTGTGAATTTTTCCGTTAGTAGCCACTAAGTGGGGCTGATAAGGGGAATAGGGGTTTCCGGCAAAGTCTGTTACGGTACCGCCCGCTTCTTCCACCATTAAAAAACCGGCAGCACTATCCCATGCCTGAAGTTTATGTTCGTAAAACCCATCAAATCTTCCGCTAGCCACCCAGCAAAGGTCAATGGCCGCACTTCCCAGTCTTCTAACCGGAATCCCTTTTCTAATTAGTTTCTCAAATATTTGCAGGGGTCCATTAGGTGCGTCTAGATATGTATAAGGAAAGCCGGTTACCAAGCAGCTTACTCCTACTTTTTCTTTACTGCTTACCCCAATTTTATGATCATTCAAAGAGGCGCCCCACCCCTTTTGTGCAAAAAAAAGTTCTTTCATAAAGGGGTTATATACAGCACCCATTATCATCTTTCCCTCCTGCTCTAGACCGATACTTACACAACAAAGAGGTATTCCATTGGCAAAGTTTACAGTTCCGTCAATCGGATCGATAATCCATTTGTAGGCAGATTCCTGGATAATTTCACCCGCCTCTTCGCTTAGTAAAAAATGATCGGGGAAGTCATTTCGAATCACATCAAAAATAGCTTTTTCTGCAGCATGATCGGCCTCGGTAACTAGGTTGTTGATTCCTTCTTTATTGCTTATAGCGAACTGGCCATTAAAAAACCGTACCATTTCGGATGCGCCGGCTTCCACCGCAGCAAGTAGTGTCTGTTTAAACATACTGCAAAAATAAGGCAGGGAAATGCCTTCCGGAAATAAATTGCAGTTTCTTCCCCTGCTTAACCCGTTTTTTGAGGGATTGTACTACTTTCAACTTTTGCTAACCATGTTGGAGCTGTATGGTATTATCTGTAATTATCGTTCATTATCGGGTTCCGCTTTACTTAGAGCAATGTGTGTACTCTCTGGAGGAAGCACTGTCGGGTATGGAAGCAGAAATTATCGTGATAAACAATCATTCCAATACACTTCAAAGTAGTTTGCCAATCATCCGCGAAAGGGCGGAGGTTCGATGGATTGATTCGGGGGGTAATATTGGGTTTGCAGCAGCTTGTAATCTTGGTTGGAAGCAGGCTTACGGGAAATACATTTTATTCCTGAATCCCGATACCCTTATTACAGTGCATTCAATTAAAACTTGTATGCAACAATTGATGCAAAACGATACAATTGGGGCAGTAGGCTGCAGGCTGGTGAATGGTAAGGGTAATTTTTTACCGGAAAGTAAACGAAGTCTCCCTTCTCTTTTTTCAGCCGGCTGCAAGTTAATTGGATTGTCTGCACTTTTTCCTCGGTCTAGGTTGTTTAATCAATACGCCATGGGTCATGTTGATTCGCACGATTCTTGTGCAGTAGAAGTGCTAACAGGCGCGTTTCTATTGATTCCGCGGAATGTATTGGAAAAGATCGATGGGTTCGACGAGGCTTTTTTCTTATATGGCGAAGACATAGATTGCTGCCGAAGAGTTGGTTCTGCCGGATACACCTGTTGGTACGAGGGCACCACCTCAATTATTCATTTTAAAGGGGCCAGCTCTCGCCGACGTGGTAGTAATTATTTTACACATTTTTATAGGGCGATGATAGTATACTGCAATAAGTATTATGCTTTCCCCCTTAAGAATATTTTGCAGGCGGCTATTTTTATTCGGCAGCAGTTACATCAAAGCTGGAGTTTTTTGTGCCAGGCGATATCGCCCCTCCCCTCTTTTTATCCCGACCATGTTCGCTGGCTACTGGTAAGCAAGGAATACGAGAGCAGGCAGCTGATTCGGCCTTTACGGGCGAGTAGTGAAGAATCATTACAGATAGAGGAAATTGACTGGGAGAATTGGTTGTTACAAACAAAAAATACCAATTATAACTATCCGACGCAGCCAACCGCAGTTGTTTTTTGCATAGGCAAATTGAGGTTGAATGATTTGGTAGGCTCGATTGAACAAAATCCAACAGATAGCGCCTGCTATTACTGGCATGTGAACTCTGGGGGGATGGTCTCACCCGAAATTGCGCTCTCGTTATCGATTGAATAGCAGGAGCTTCATCGGCTATGTGAAATCTATTCAGTAGCTTCGCGTAAAGTGCTTGCCGATGCCTCTTTTCACTTTACAACTTCCTAATTCAATTTTAAAAGCACTGCGTCTTCCCCAAAATAATCCTCGCAGTCAGCAGCTGCGGGTATTAAAAAAATTACTGAGAAAGGCGAGGTTTACCGAGTTTGGTCAACAATATCGTTTTGATGAAATTTTACTAAGTAAGCATGCTGGTAAAAAGTTTCAAGAGCAGGTGCCGGTATCTAATTATACTAGTATATATAAAAACTGGTGGCACAAAACTATGGCAGGCACACCCAATGTGTGTTGGCCCGGAAAGATTCGATTCTATGCTCTTAGTAGTGGCACCAGTGAAGCTTCGAGCAAATATTTACCCATTACGAATGATCTTTTGCGGGGCAACAAAATTGTAATGGTAAAGCAGTTGTTAAGTTTGCGAACCTATGAAAATATTCCATTGGCTACCGTTGGCAAGGGGTGGCTGGCATTAGGCGGCAGTACGGATTTACAAAAAGGGGCGGGCTATCTGGCAGGCGATTTAAGTGGTATTACTATAAAGAAATCTCCTTTCTGGTTTCAGCCATTTTATAAGCCCGGCAGAAAAATTGCCCGCGAAAAAGACTGGAACAAAAAGCTGGAGGAAATTGTAGAAAAAGCCCCCCAGTGGGATATCGGTTTTTTAATTGGCGTGCCCGCCTGGATTCAGATGTGCATGGAGATGGTAATCGCCCGATATCAGTTAAAAAACATTCATGAAATATGGCCCAATCTGGCAGTTTTTGTGCATGGGGGTGTTCATTTTGAGCCCTATAAAAAAGGATTTGAAAAATTACTCGGGAAGCCAGTCACCTACATCGAAACGTATTTGGCTAGTGAGGGATTTATTGCGTATCAAGACAAGCAATATGCTAAAGGTATGCGGCTGGTTACCAACGAGCATCTATTTTTAGAGTTCGTGCCATTTAACGAAAAAAACTTTACTGCGGATGGAGACCTTGTAGATAATCCGGAAGCGCTTATGATACATGAAGTGGAAGAGGGGAAAGATTATGCTTTACTAATTAGTACTTCCGCCGGCGCATGGCGATATTTGATTGGTGATACCATTCGGTTTGTGGACAAGGAAAATTGTGAAATTATTATCACCGGACGCACTAAGCATTTTTTAAGTTTGGTTGGCGAGCATTTGAGTGTAGATAATATGAACCACGCTATTCAGGAGGCAGCGGAAAAACTCAATATCAGCATTCCTGAGTTTACTGTAGCCGGAGAACCCTGCGGGTCTTTTTTTACACACCATTGGTATGTGGCAACAGATGATTTAGTGGATCCAAGCGTGTTAGGAAAGCTAATTGATAATACTTTGAAAAAGCTGAACGACGATTATGCAGTAGAAAGAAAATCTGCATTGAAAGACATAAAAATAGACGTACTTTCTGAAAAGAGATTTCTCGATTTTATGCAGTCGCAGGGAAAGGTAGGGGGGCAACACAAATTCCCCCGGGTTTTAAAGGGTGCTATGCTTGAAAAGTGGCAGGCCTTTCTGGCAAACTAGTTATAATTATAGCAGAGTAGTTGATTATTCATTATAAAAAAGAACCAATATGCTCGCTCCGGTGTTGAAGGGTTTATTGTTAGGTTTTTTTCTGGCCATTTCGGTGGGCCCCGTAATTTTTGCTATAATAAAGCATAGCATTAGTCATGGCAAACTGGCAGGATATATATTAGTGGCTGGCATATCCTTTAGTGATATTCTGCTCCTGTTGATCTCACACTTTTTCACACAACTTTTTCATTCACTAATGGTACATAAAACTGCCATCGCAGTTGCAGGCAGTGTTTTTTTAATCGGACTGGGAATTTATACCCTCTTCTTTAAAAAGGTTTCTGTTACGAATGAAAACCGACTGGTAGATCGGGAATATAAAACCCACCATTATATTGGCATGTTTTTTTCTGGGTTTCTAATAAATATTCTAAATCCCGCCGTTTTTCTTTTTTGGTTTGCCTGGACGGCCGCTGTTCATGCCGACGCAGATACTACTGCTAATCCGGCTCAATATCAGTTTATCGTTTTCTCTACCTGTTTGTTGTTTGTTCTGCTTACCGATTTGATGAAAGTTTTTATGGCGGCAAAGCTTAGGAAACAGCTAACCCCCAAGGTGTTGAAAATCATCAATAAAATTTCTGGCTTAATTCTGATTGGTTTTGGAATTACGCTTATCGGCGGTGTTTTCTTTTGGGGCACCAGTGCTCATTAAATTTCGAATATAGTATGCGCATAATGCTCTTCTTGCTGATTTGTAGTATCATGGTTACGGCACATGCTCAGTCGGACCTGCTTGTATTGAAGAAAAAAGAAAAGACACTGCAATCATGGTCTTCCGGTAGTTATATTGTTTTTCGCTTCTCCAACCGGCAGTGGATTGAGGGGTTTGTTAGGAAAGTGCAAAACGACTCTATCTGGTTAAATCAGGTTCAAATAAATCGCGTGTTTAATAACTGGGGTTTTTATACTTTTGACACTACGCAGCATGGGATAATGAGGCTTCATGTGAAGGAAATCATGGCGGTACCCCGGAAAGACTTCTCCTACAATGTAATCAGCAATGGAAAGCTTTTTCAAATCGGGTCGTTGGCTTTTCTTTTTTTGAACGTATTTAATTCGGCTATTCGTAAAGAACCTGTGTTTGCCTCCGACAATTTACCTAGGTTAGGCGCAGCCGCAGGCGTTTATCTATTAGGCACTATGTTGGCTAGATCTAGCAGAACGTATTGGGAAGTAGGTAAACAATATCAATTTAAAACAATACAGTTGGGCGTGAATAGCAGTCCAAGAATTTCGGAGCAATAATCAATCTCTTCTTTACAATTATCTGCATGGCAGTTCAACTAATAAAAGGCGTACGCATAATTTATCGAATCGCTAAAAAGATTCTTTTGTACGCATTTGCTTCCTCTTTATTGTATATCCTTATTTGTCGTTTTCTTATGCCGCCCATCACTATCATGCAGATTACCAATGCATGGGGATATGGATTTAAGCGGGATTATGTTAGCTGGTCTCAAATAGCGCCATCTGTAAAGCTGGCGGCTATTGCAAGTGAAGACCAGTCATTTACAGATCATGGGGGATTTGACTGGGAAGCTATCGAACACAGTTTGCGCCCCAAGAAAAAGGGAAAAAGGTCTAAGATACCTTTGGGGGGTGGGGCAAGCACCATTACGCAACAGGTAGCGAAGAATGTTTTTTTATTTAATGGTGTAGGGATATTCAGGTATTTGCGTAAGCTACCCGAAGTGTATTTTACAAAAATGATTGAATGGTGTTGGGGGAAACAGCGAATACTGGAAGTGTATCTGAATGTGATAGAAATGGGGCCAGGCATTTTTGGTATTGAAGCAGCTGCGCAACATTATTTTGGTAAGCCTGCTTCCCGCTTATCCCGTGCAGAAGCTGCCAAGATTATTGCCTGTCTTCCTAATCCGAAGCGATTTACGGTTAAACCTCAGAGCGCGCGCGTAAGTTGGCGCCATCCTCAAATTCTGCGGGAAATGAATAACATCGAAGACGATGAAGATATCCGGGCACTCATCAGAAAATAATCTTTATCCCGGTATTATTGGCTTCACTATGCTATTTACTGCAGCAATTGCCTGCTGTAATCTTTCTTCATAGCTGCCACTTACAATATGCCAGGGGGTTGACTGATTTACCAGCAGATCTTTGTAAATATAGAATAGCTCCATACGGTTTTTATCATCTGGGTATTCCCTCAGCTCATCTTTTACCCAGGGTAAATCTGGCGTGCATAAAAGATACCCGTTGTATTGCCTTTTGGCAATTTCATCTAAAATAAAGGGATGACACTTTTCAAATACGTACTCACACCACACTTTCATCACATACATGTCGGTGTCTATAAAAAGCACCGGTGGGTGGGAGGTGGTTATCATCGAGGATGCATTGATCCAACAGCGTTCTTTTTCTAACCAACTCCATGTTTTCTCTACTTGTCGGGTATATTCTTCCTCCATCGCTAGCTGTCCCTTGGCAATTTCTAAAAGTTGCTCAAACGTATACGGGGTGCCATTGCTAAGTAGATATTCTCTGGCAAATTCTGGACACCAATGGGTGTTATAATGTTGCGCCAGCTGTTCGCACAGTGTGCTTTTGCCGGTTGATTCGGGCCCAACAATAACTATTTTTTTTACCATGGAGACACTAAAAATTCAATCTAATTACACAACGGAATTTTGCCGTGATTGTTGCTTCGCAAGTGCTGCTTTTTTCTGCCAACTGATGAGCCCTGCCACAGCCAATATCAGCAATATCATAAACTGGACGCTGGTAAACATATATCCCTTAACAAAATACAGAGGTATTGATGCCATATTCGTAGCCATCCACCAATACCAGCTGGCTACTTTCTTTTTTGCCATCCCCCACATGCCCGTATAGGCGGTGGCAGAAGCAAATGCGTCGGCCCAAGGAATAGCTTCTGGTGCAAAGGCAGCCTGGGCCAATGTAAGAGCAACAAAAAGTATCCCATAAGCCACTCCAAAAAAAATAAACTGAAACTGCCAGTCTTTAAGGCTGTTGTTAGTTATGTGCAGAATAAGTTTACCAGACGAAAGGTCTTTACGTGTCCATAGCCACCATCCATACAAACTCATGATTGTATAATACAGGTTTACACTGGCTTCTCCCAGCAAGTGTCCTTTTACGCTGATATAAATAAATAAGATGGTATTAATTAAGCCGGTAGGATATACCCAGATACTTTCTTTTCGGCTAAACCAAACACTAACAATGCCGCTGATAACGGCTACCATTTCTATAGTGCCTGTTTGTTGCAGCCCTGCATAAAATTCGCGATATAAGTCTTGTAGCGGCAAGAAAGTGAAGTTACTAATTCTATCAGGTATGTGCAAGCCTGTTATCCGGAAGCAAACCGGGGCAGCTTAGGGGAAGAAATTTTATTCGGCTTCTGCTACCACTTCTTTTACTTCGGGAATCATGCGCTTCATCATGCCTTCAATACCGGCTTTCAGGGTAATCATGGAAGAGGGACAGCCGCTGCAGCTACCCTGCAACATCAGGTTTACAACTCCGTCTTCGTAGCTTTTAAATTGAATCGCGCCGCCATCCATTTCTACGGCAGGCTTTACATAATTTTCCAGCAATTCTTTTACCCGCTTAACTATATCGTCGTCATCTGCATGCACGGTATTGCCTGAAGGCTGCATTTGGGCTAGCTCGTCTTCATTCACAACAACCCCTCCGTTTTCTAAATAATCTTTTAAGAATTGTTTGATAGCAGGAATAACATCCTGCCAGTCTTCCGTTTCTGCAGTTTTGGTAAGTGTAACAAAATTGCTCGCAATAAATACGCCTTTTACAAAGGGAAAGCCAAACAATTCTTTAGCTAACGGAGAAGGCGCTGCCAAGCTCTCTTCTGCAAAATCGATGCTTTTTCCCGGGTAGAGCAGCTTGTTTGCCACAAACTTCATGGTTTCGGGATTGGGTGTCATTTCTGTATAAATGCTGATAACAGGATTTCCGGTGGTAATCATACGTGATAGCGTTAAGTATTACAAAGATAACATTTCGCCGCCGCAAAGGGTTCAGTTCCGTTATTCGGATAGTTCTCTGTACCGCTTTTTTCGGATTTCGTAAACAAAAACCGCCTTCCATCCGCCCTAACCGGACACAATTCGCAGTTTTGCGTAATTCAGCATGATCTTTTTTTCGCCATTATGGGAGAAAACAATCGTGGCTACAGGATTGTGTGCCGACCCCTCCATTCGGGTAACTTGTCCGAATCCGAATTTTTGATGCTCTACTTGTTGACCAACCTGTAAGCCCGAAGTGTCGCTTGGTGCAAAGTCGGCTGACGGTAAGTGCTCAATAATTTTTGGAGGTGCAGGAGGCAGGTATTCTGGAGTTGCGGGTCGGGAAGCGCCGGGGGTGAGTTTATTGCTGCGGGCCGGGGCTGGCATATCGTTGTAGTCGCCCCATGACGAGCCCCTTCCTCGCCCTGCCATATTCCCATTCCAGCTGCCATTATTGCGGTTGGCCGAGCCGGCGTAAGATTTATCCAGGAATTTCTCCGGAATTTCTTCTAAAAATCTGCTGGGGTCGTTTTGCACCAGCTGACCGTATCGGTATCTTGTATTCGCATAACTCAGCCACAGCCTTTGTTTGGCGCGGGTTACCGCCACATAAAACAATCTACGTTCTTCTTCCAACTCCTCACGGGTATTGATGCTCATGGCGCTGGGGAACAAGGTTTCTTCAATGCCCCCCACAAATACACAGGCAAATTCTAATCCCTTCGCCGCATGGATAGTCATTAGCCTAACTACATCGGTGTTTTCTTTGTCGTCATCTGCGTCGGTATGTAGGGTAACCTGTTGCAGATAAGCCCCGAGTGACTTATCGCCCAGTTCACCATCGTCGTTTGAAGGGCTTTCCGTCCATTCTTTAATGGAGTTGAGCAATTCTTGTACGTTGTTATATCTGTCGAGCCCCTCAGCAGATTTATCATTGAATAATTCTTTCACCAGCTCGGTATGCTTACCTACCTGCACAGCTACATCATAGGCATTTTTATTAGTGAGAATGCTCTGGAAATACCGAATCATGGTTATAAAATTGCTGATGCTTTGCAGGGTGCCGGCTTTAAATCCGAATTCTCCTGCACGGGCCATAATTTCAAATACTGGTAATTTGTATTCATTGGCAAGAATCACCATTTTTTCGATGGTGGTTTTACCGATACCGCGAATGGGATAGTTTACAATTCGTTTCAGTGATTCTTCGTCCAGCGGATTTACGGTTACACGCAAATAAGCCAGTAGGTCTTTGATTTCTTTGCGTTGGTAAAAGCTAACGCCTCCATATATCCGGCAGGGAACACCCATTCTGCGCAAACTCTCTTCAAATGAGCGGCTTTGCGCGTTGGTCCGGTATAATATAGCAAAGTCGCTGTTGCTGTAGTGGTTGCGAAGTTTTTGTTCTTGAATCGTGTCGGCAACAAATTTTCCTTCATCATTATCGGTCATTGTTCTAACCTGGTGAATCAATTCCCCCTCAATATTCTCTGTCCACAAGTTCTTTTGTATTTGTCCGATATTTTTTTTGATTACCTCATTGGCAACCTGCAGAATATGGCCACTGCTGCGATAGTTCTGTTCCAGCTTAATCAGGGTAACATCATCGTAGTCTTTCTGAAACTGCAAGATATTTTCAATGGTAGCGCCGCGGAAGCTATAAATACTTTGAGCATCGTCGCCCACCACACAAATATTTTCGTGAACGGCCGCCAGCAGCTTTGCGATACGATATTGTACTGGATTTGTATCCTGGTACTCATCAATCAGCACATACTTGAATTTGTGTTGATACTTATGCAATACATCGGGAAACTGCTGAAGCAGCTCATACATTTTTAACAATAGGTCGTCGAAATCCATCGCGCCGTTTTTGAAGCAACGTTCGCAGTAGGCAGCATAAATCTTACCAATTTCTGGTTTTTTTGCCCGGGTATCTTCCTGCTGAATATAGCTGTCTGCTGCATAGTCTTCGGGATAAATCAGCGCATTTTTGGCTGATGAAATCCGGCCGCCTACCGCGGCTGGCTTGTATTCTTTCTCATCCAGCCCCAATTCTTTGGTTACTGTTTTAATTACAGACCTGCTGTCGTCGGTATCGTAAATGGTAAAGTTGGCCGGATATCCTAGGTGCCGGGCTTCGGCACGCAAAATCCTGGCAAATACGCTATGGAAAGTGCCAATATAAAGATTGCGCGCTTCCGAGTTGCCAAGAATTCTCTCTATGCGCTCCTTCATTTCTGCCGCTGCCTTGTTAGTAAAGGTGAGGGCCAGAATGTTAAAAGCATCTACGCCATTATTCAGTAAGTGAGCAATACGGGTGGTAAGTACCTTGGTTTTTCCACTGCCCGCTCCGGCAATAATCATAAGCGGACCCGTCATATGCATAACCGCCTCTTTTTGCTGATCGTTCAGCCCCGACAAATAATTCAACATGAGCGCAAGTTACAGGGTTGCACATGGAAAATGAAGGAATCCCAACGAGAGACGAAGGCTTTTTTTATTCACAATATATAATTCCACCATCCTGTAAAAAGAATAGATAGGCTGCAATGTATGGCTGATAGTAGTATGGCTACTTGGTGGCTCAACCTAGGAAGGAATAGTAGCAAAACATCAAATAGTCTATTATTTTTGTAGACTAAAGTTTTTTCCCTATCTTTGTGCCGAACCTGGTTGGTAGAATTCGGGTTTACCATTTGTAAGGTCAAGTGGCCGAGAGGCGAGGTAGGGGTCTGCAAAACCCTGGACGGCGGTTCGATTCCGCCCTTGACATCGTAAGTCATTGGTTTTCATAGGCAAGCAATCGACGGCCCGCATTTCTATGCGGGCTTTTTTTGTTAAACCGCCTTTAATTAACGTTTTTATGCCTTTCGCTCTTTTGATATGTGGTACCTTTGCAGTTCCAATAACCAAAAACGTACCGTATTTGCCTGTGTAGGAGAGAAATGTTTAACCGAAAACAATACGATATGAGTATAAACAAGCGTAAAAAATTGCTTGCCGGGATGATGGCAGCGGTGGTAGTTACCCTGCTAATTTTTCAGCCGGCTGCTTCACTAAAAGGCAGCACCCCCGAAAAAACCAATTCGTCTGACCCCACCGGTAAGGTAATGTTATATCAACAGTTGGGTTTAGAAGCGATGGGATTATCCCGTGCAGCTTTTCAGTATGCGCTAAACGGCTGGAATACTTTATTAAAAGAGGGTAAAATTAAAAAAGATAATATTCTATCTATTCTAGATTTTTCTCTTCCTTCCGGCGAAAAAAGACTGTTTGTAATTGATTTGACCTTGGGCAAATTATTGTTCAACACTTACGCATCTCATGGGAAAAATTCTGGCACTATAATTCCTACCCATTTTTCTAACCGGCAAAATTCCAATCAGTCAAGTTTGGGTTTTTACATTACCGGAGAAACCTATAAAGGCAAGCATGGAACCTCCTTGCGCTTACAGGGCGAAGAGTCCGGCATTAACGACAATGCCCTTAGTCGTGGAATAGTGGTACATGGTGCCGATTACGCGAATGAGCAAATTGCCGAACAACGAGGCTATATCGGTCGCAGTCAGGGCTGCCCGGCTATCCCCCAGCAGCTGTCTAAACCCATTATCGATCAGATAAAAAACGGAACCTGCTTGTTTATTTACAGTCCCGATAAAAACTATTTTAGGAAGTCGGCCATTGCTGCAAAAAATCTTTGATACGTTTCTGCAACCCAAAACCCTTGATGTAAGTCACATTCAAATTTGCAGGCACTTCATTTGAATAGTATCTTAGGGCAAAATTGATTGCTATGCCTATCCGGATATGTCTGCTATTGATTAGTATGTTTTATTTTTCGCTAGCCGAAGCCCAAAAAAACGATCCTGTTTTAGAAAAAAAACTCCAGGCACTTATTGCAGATTTTAGAGGGGATATTGGCATTTATGTTCACAACCTCAAAAACCATCGGCAGGTAGCCATTCAGGCTGATTCAATTTTTCCTACCGCCAGTATGGTTAAGATTCCGATTCTTGCTGGCATCATGCGTAAAATTGAAGATAGTCAACTCACATACCATCAACCTCTTATTTACAAAGACTCCTTGTTGTACGAAGGAGAAGATATCCTAGGCTCATTTAAAAACAACGAAAAAATTGAATTGAGTAAAGTGATGATGTTGATGCTTACTACCAGTGATAATACTGCCAGTTTGTGGCTGCAATCGCTGGCAGGAACTGGCACCCGCATCAACGAAATGATGGATAGCCTGGGCCTTATTAACACGCGTGTAAATAGTAGAACACCAGGCCGGGCCGACCAGCGGGATAAATTTGGATGGGGCCAAACTACTCCCAAAGAGATGGCACAATTGTTAGAAAAAATAATCAACCACGAAGTAATCAGCTATGCGGCCAGCGAAAAAATGCTTCGTCTGATGAGTAGAAATTATTGGGATGAAGAAGCGATTTCACGCATCCCGGCAGATGTATTTATTGCCAGCAAAAGCGGGGCCGTTGATGCCAGCCGCAGTGAACTATTATTTGTAAATGGAAAAAAATGTAGCTATGTGTTTTGCATTTGCACCAAAAACAATCGGGATCGATCCTGGGAGCCTACCAATGAAGCTTGGGAGCTTACCCGAAAAATTAGTGAGCTTTTGTGGAAATATTTTAATTAAGAGAACAATTGATATACCAGCCAGCTCATTCCATACGCAAGCAGCGTCATATAACCCAACTGAAACAAAGGCCATTTCCAACTGCGGGTTTCTCTTTTCACCACTGCCAGTGTGCTCATGCATTGCATAGCCAACATGTAAAAAATCAATAGCGAAAAGGCCGCCGGTAGCGTGTACACCTTGCTTCCGTCTGCGTGTTTTGCCGCCGCCATCTTTTCTCTAAGGGAACTATCATCTGTTTCTTCTACACTATATAAAGTTGCCATGGTACCCACAAAAACCTCTCTGGCCGCAAAGGAAGTAATTAGTGCAATACCTATCTTCCAATCATACCCCAACGGGGCAATCAGCGGTTCAATGGTTTTACCTAAATGTCCGGCATAAGAATGTTGCAATTTCTCGGTTGACCACAGTTTGCTTAATTGCGCTTCACTAGCGGGCTGTTCTTTAATCAGCTGCTCGTATTTGGCATTAACTGTTTCTATTTCTTTACCTGGTCCGAAGCTGGATAAAAACCAAAGAATCAAACTGATCATCATAATAATTCTGCCGGCATCGGTAACAAAGATGCGTGCTTTGCCAATCATGGTTACCAGCACATTTTTCCAGCGGGGTGGTCGATAGATGGGTAACTCTAGAATGAAAAAACTTTTTTCTTTGCTTTTGATAAATCGTTTAATCAGATAACTCATTAGCAAAGCCATAACGCCTCCGCCTAAGTAGAGCCCCATCATCACCAATCCTTGTAAACTTAAAAAGCCAAAATAATATGTATTGTCAATCACCAGCGAAATCAAAATGGTATAAACAGGCAAGCGAGCACTGCAACTTACCAGCGGGGTTACCAGAATCGTTAGCAGTCTTTCTTTTTTGTTTTCAATTGCCCGGGCCGACATGATTGCCGGAACGGCACAAGCAAATCCACTGATAATCGGCATTACGCTTTTTCCATTTAGTCCGGCCTTGCGCATCATTTTATCACTCAAAAAACCAATACGTGCCATGTATCCGGAATCTTCCAGCATAGTGATTAATCCGAATAATATCATTATCTGCGGAACAAAAACTAAAATCCCACTTAGCCCTGCCAAAAACCCATTGATTAATAAGTCGCTCCACCAAGCTGTTGGCAATTGCGCCCCTAACCAACTGCCCGTTTCTTGAAAAGCCCATTCTATAAAGTCCATCGGAAATTGTGCCACCCAAAAAATACTCTGAAAAAGCAGGAATAATACTACCAGCAAAATCAAATACCCCCATGTTCGGTGTAATAGCAGATTGTCTAGCTTTTCCGTAAACTTTTTTTGCTTTATAGGATTTGGCTCGGAAACATGTTGCTGTAATACCTGTCTGATATGGGCATATCGATTAACTATTTCTTCTGCCTGTGTTTTGGTGGCATTAAAGGCATATTCTTTTTCAATAGCCTCTATAGCCGTTTGTTCGGAAGCGCGTAACGGAAAAGATTCGTGGTTAATCAGATAATGCAAAGCAGCATAATCACTAATGTGTGGGAATATTTTTTTAATGGCTTCTATGGGTGCCCCTACTTCGGTTCGGGTATCATAAAAATGTTTTTCACTGCTCGAGGGTGCAGTGCTTGTAGAGGCAGTTTCTAATAAAACTTTTTTCAGCTCGGTAAGCCCTTTATTTTTTCTTGGATTTACCACTACTACCGGGATTTGTAACTCCTTCGATAAGCCTGCTGCATCTACATAAATTTCTCTTTTTATCGCCAGGTCGTTCATGGTGAGCGCCATTACAACCGGAATATGTAAATCGATAATCTGTGAACAAAACAACAGGTTTCTTTTCAGATTACTGGCATCCGCCACCAGCAAAACCATATCTGCCTTTACTTCCGTATCCGCCCCCATCAATACCTTATAAGCCACCCATTCGTCTTCTCTTCTGGGATAAAGGCTATAAGTGCCAGGTAAGTCGATTAACAGGGCTTTTTGCTCTTTATTTAGCGAAAGCTTACCTACCGTTTTGTCCACGGTAACGCCCGGGAAGTTTCCCACCTGCTGATTTAGCCCAGTTAACGCATTAAACAGCGAACTTTTTCCACTATTCGGGTTGCCAACCAGCGCAATATGTATGGGACTATTCAACAAATCAATATAATTCATGCAAAAGTAGCAGCAAAAAGGGGCTATCAGTTACGATATCGGGAACAGAATGGATTTCTACAGCCAGATAGTATTGCTATTGTAGTCTTTTCGATTGCTCGGGGTATTATTGTACAAATTGTACCTTTGAAAAATGAAGAAATATCTTGTATGGTTGCTTTTGATGCCTACGTTGGTGGTGGCACAAAGCAAGAAAAAGAAATTACAGGCCGAGTTAAATGCCCGCAAGGAAAGGGTGAGCCTGTTAACCACCCACGTTCAGTTTTTGGCAGACGATCGCCTCGAAGGACGCAGAACAGGAACCCCCGGAGAACAAAAAGCCTTGGAATATATAGTGGAGCAATATCGGCAAATTGGATTGGAGCCGGCGGGGAGTGATGGATATATCCAGGAGTTTGTGGTGAACGAGGGAAAACAACTGGATACAGCCACCCATTTGCTGGTAGACGAGCGCCGACTCGAGTTGATGAAAGAATTTTTTCCCCTCGCTTACAGTAAATCCGCTCGTATTACCGGATCTCCGGCCATGGTACTTCAGGAATCCGGGGAACCCTGGTTTTGGGATTTGAAAGAATTACTGGAAGAAAATAAAACCAATCCACACTTCGATATTCATGCAACTATCCGCGACCATGCCAATAAAGTAGCCACCAAAGGCGCAACGGCCTTATTTATTTACAACAGCTCTTCATTAACAGACAATATTCAATATAATAAATTCGACTCAGCCGCAACTGCAGTATTACCAATTGTGTACATTACCTCAGAAGGTCTTGCCCGCTATTTTCATGATCCGTCAGCCACTATTAATCTGAACCTGACAGTTGGTTTTGCGACTTCGGTAAGAAAGGGAAAAAACATTGCCGGGTTTATCAATAATCAGGCAGCGCATACTGTAATCATTGGGGCCCATTACGATCATCTGGGATATGGGGAAGATAAAACAGCCCTCGATACCGGAAGGCTTATACATAATGGGGCCGACGATAATGCAAGTGGAACGGCAGCACTGATAGAACTAACCCGCCTGCTGAAAAAAACGGCTCCCACATCAAACAACTATCTGATACTGCATTTTTCGGGAGAAGAGTTAGGGTTGTTGGGCAGCAAGTACTGGTTAGAAAATCCCACCAAAACGATTTCGGCAAATTATATGATTAATATGGATATGGTTGGCCGGTACGATACTGCCCGGAAGCTTACGGTTGGCGGTTATGGCACTTCACCAGTTTGGTCTGAAGTGGTACCTGCCACCTCGGCCCCCCTAGTAACGCATTACGACAGCACCGGCAGTGGCCCAAGCGACCATGCTAGTTTTTACCGGAAAGATATGCCTGTGCTCTTTTTATTTACAGGTAGCCATGCAGATTATCATAAGGCCACCGACGATTGGGAAAAAATTAACTACGAGGGGCAAGAGGAAATTGTGCGCTGGGTTTACCGCCTGATAGAGGCAACTGATTCGAAAGGGAAACTTCCTTTTCAAAAAACCCGCGAACCGCAGATGGGTCGCAGCAGTGGTTTTTCGGTTAGTCTGGGAGTTATTCCCGATTATGGATACACCGGAACCGGCATGCGCATAGATGGCGTTAGTGCAGGAAAGCTTGCCGAAAAGCTAGGATTACAGGCGGGTGATGTTTTACTGCAATTGGGTGAATATTCTTTTGTTGATGTGAGTGCTTATATGAAGTCGTTGAGTAAGTTTAAGAAAGGAGATAAAACAACGCTCCGCTATAAAAGAGGTTCAGAAGAACGAGTAGCAGCCATTCAATTTTAATGCAGGCATATGAAGCTGAAACTGGATACCGAGGGAATGAATGATGATTTTTTTGCCAGCACTCGACTGCTGGGCATTACGGCCCCCCTTAAAAGCTATCAGTTTTGTCTTTTATTAAATCAACAACTGGGCTATCGTTTTCGACTGAATGCCGAACACGAGATTCCTATGAGAAGAAAAGAGCGTACCTATTACTTTTCGGTATATCAGTCTAATGAACCTAATAGCTCTCTTATTCATTACCTGTATCACAACCATTACGACGGAGAATATCTGTTGCCCGAATTTCGGCATATGGATTTTTTGTGGCTGATGAAAGGAGACCTTGCCTCCGATGAGGCCGTTAACTGGATTCGCCAGGTAGTGAAATCAATTCCGGATGTTCAGTTAATTGTTGAATTATCCATTGAGCAGATAAAAAACAAGGGAAACATGATTTTATAAACCCAGCCCCCATTTATGCAATCAGTACCAATACCAGAAGGCTGGACCATTCAGCAAAATGAATTATATCGGAAGAAGACCTTCAAAAGTTTTTTTCAGGCATTTCAGTGGATTACAGCAATCGCAGCGCTGGCTGATGAAGCGGATCATCATCCTCGCTGGGCCCAGGATTATACTAAAGTAGAAGTTTGGCTTACTACGCACGATGCAGGCCATAAGATAACAGAAAAAGACATTTTACTAGCAGAGCAGATTAATCAGATTCCCGAATAATTTAGGCCAACACCTGAACGCATTTTTCTCCGGCGGCGATTATTTTTCCGATGGGTTCTTCGCAACAAAGGATACCAGAGGCTTTTAGTGTATTTACTACCTGCTCTAATGCAGCAGGAGCCACTGCTATCAAGAGACCCCCATTGGTTTGTGGGTCTGGCAAAACAGTAAATGCTTCCATCACATTAACTCCGGATCCAAATGCCACTTTTTGCTGATAGGCGTTCCAATTTCTGTAAGTTGCATCCGGCACTACACGCATACTCAGGTAGGTTTGTACGGAGGAAAGGATAGGGATTTTGGAATAGTATAGTTCTGCACCTAGCCCACTTCCTTCGGCCATTTCAATCAGATGCCCCATCAGTCCAAAACCGGTAATATCGGTTAATGCATGCACTTCTGGAATTTTACCTAAATCGTACCCAACTGAATTAAGTAATCCTAGTTGATGATGATAAGCAGCCAGGTGTTCGGGCTGAATAACCCCTCTTTTTTCTGCAGTTGATAAAATGCCAACCCCCAGCGGCTTGGTTAATAGCAGATAGTCGCCTGCCTGGGCTGTATTATTTTTTTTGATATGGGTCAAGGATACCCGACCCGTAACGGCCAGTCCGAATATTGGCTCGGTACTGTCGATACTATGCCCCCCCGCCATTGGAATGCCCGCTTCTTTGCAGGTTTCTCGGGCGCCGGCCATTACTTCTCGGGCAAGTTCGGCACCTAATTTTTCGAGGGGCCAGGCCAAAATGGCCAATGCTAGTAATGGCTTCCCACCCATAGCATACACATCACTGATGGCATTGGCGGCCGCTATTTTGCCAAAAAGAAATGCGTCATCCACAATGGGCGTAAAGAAATCGGTAGTGCTGATTAGTGCTGTTCCATCTCCCCAATCATATACAGCAGCGTCGTCGCTGCTTTCGTTGCCAACGAGTAGTTCTTTTAATTGACTGCCAGTGCGACTGTTTTGTAAAATACTTTCTAAAGCCGCTGGCGCCATTTTACACCCGCATCCTGCTGCTGAAGAAAACTGCGTAAGCCGAATTGTATCCATAGTTTTTTTTACTGAAGCCATTGTGCTTGTGTGAGACAGTGTATTAACCCCTTTTCGTCTTTCACGGCTAGTTCACCCGCCATATTTACTGCGATAGGCATGCCGGTAAGCTCTTTTCCATTTATAGCAAAAGTAACCCATTGGTTTTGCTTATAAAGGTGCTGGTTATATGCATCTAGTATTTCAGAGGCCTGTTGATTTACCCATTGCTGATAACGTATTTCTAAACAGGAACATAACTCTTTAGCCAGCTCAACGGGCTGATGCATTTTTCCGGTAATTTGTTGCAACGAAACAGGCTGCCCGATGCCCTCTTCAAAATGCGACTGATTGATATTCAATCCTATTCCAATAATTGCCCAGTTCCACTTTTCGCCTCTCCAGGCGTTTTCTATCAAAATACCACCTGCCTTTCTGTCACGCCAGTATACGTCGTTAGGCCATTTGATGCAGGTTTCTTCACCGGCATAGCGGGAAAAAAAATCGTAGCAAGCCACCGAAACCCATTGATTTAGCTGAGGAAGGGAACTATTTTGGTGTGAGGAAGTGTTTACCACTATCGATAGCAGCAAGTTTTTGCCAGCCTCGCTGTCCCACTTTTTGCCCATCCGACCCTTCCCCTCCAACTGGTGATGAGCAAAATAGGCAGCGCCATGTTCAGCCATTTTGGTGTCTATTTGCTTTCTGGCATACCTATTGGTACTATCTACTTCTGGTAAAATGATGAAAGGCGAGCCAATAGGACTTTTAACGTGGGTAGGTAACAAAGAAGTAGTATTTTTGTAAAGGTAGCTATAGGACTTTCAGTTTTCTGCAACCGGAAAAGAAATATTAGCAAAGCCCGAAATCAACCGACATTTATTAATAAAACATAGAAATTTATTGGAAACGCTTTCTGTATTAAATAGCCGAAAAAAAAATACGATTACCCGGCTCAACCGCAACTCAAAAATTATCAAGTCTATTATACGCGCCATCCAGAATAAAAAAGGCGAAAAAGTAGTTAGTCTCGATTTGAGAAAGATTCCCGAAGCCTCTGCCGATTTTTTTATTGTTTGTGAAGCATCCAGTACCACCCAAGTAAAAGCCATTTGTGATGAAGTAGAGTTTCAGGTGAAGGAGGATTGCGGGGAAGCGCCGTACAAACACGAAGGCAGACAGGCGTTACAATGGGTGCTGATTGATTATGTGAATGTTGTAGTGCATGTTATGCACCCCGACGCACGCAAGTTTTATAAATTAGAGGAAATGTGGAGCGATGCCTCTGTGCTGGAGCACAACGATTAATTGCCAGCGGATACAAGGGTTCCATCAAATAATTAAAGTTACTGTACGAATATGCCACAAGAGAATAAAACACCAAAACCCGGCACGCCGGACAATCAGAAAAAAGGTCCTAAGTTTAATATATATATAATTTATATTATTGCATTCATTGCATTGGTAATTGCCAGCTTTGGAAGATTTTCTCCCGACTTAATTGAGATTACCCAGCAGGAATTCGAAACCAGTATGCTGGTGAAGGGCGATGTTGAGAGAATTGATCTGGTAAAAAACAAAGATCGCGTTCGGGTATATATAAATCCCGATAGCCTGAAAAAGGAATATTATGTTAGCCGGCTGAAAAAATCCGTAACTGCAACCAAAGCGAAAGAACCACTTTTCGAGTTTAAGGTAATCGACTGGAAATCATTTACAGAGAGCATCACAAAAATCACTACCGAAAAAAATCTCCCCGAGGTTAAGCAAAGAATAGTGGAAGATCAGGATTGGACCGGCCCCCTTTTCAATACCATATTTTCCTTATTGTTAATTGTAGGCGTTTGGGTTTTGATGATGCGTAAAATGGGCGGCCAGGGCGGTGCCGGTGGTCCGGGGGGTATTTTCAGCATTGGAAAATCTAAAGCTACCCTCTTTGATAAGGGCGCAAAAGTAAATATCACTTTTGCCGATGTAGCCGGATTGGATGAAGCCAAAGTGGAGGTAATGGAGATTGTAGATTTTTTAAAGAACCCTAAAAAATACACAGCCCTCGGCGGAAAAATCCCGAAAGGGGCTTTATTAGTAGGCCCTCCCGGTACTGGTAAAACTTTGCTGGCAAAGGCAATGGCCGGAGAAGCCCAGGTTCCGTTCTTCAGCCTAAGCGGTAGCGACTTTGTAGAAATGTTTGTAGGCGTAGGTGCCAGCCGGGTGCGCGATTTGTTTAAGCAAGCTCGTGAAAAAGCCCCCTGTATCATATTTATAGATGAAATTGATGCGATCGGAAGAGCACGTGGTAGAAATGCTATCATGAGCAATGATGAAAGAGAAAATACCCTTAACCAGCTGTTGGTTGAAATGGATGGCTTCGGTGGAGATACTGGCATCATTATTCTGGCAGCCACCAACCGCCCAGATGTTTTAGACTCTGCTCTATTGCGTCCCGGTCGTTTCGATCGTCAGATTTCTATTGATAAGCCTGATGTGAAGGGAAGAGAAACTATTTTTAAAGTTCACTTGCTGCCTATTAAAATTTCTGAAAAGCTCGACCTACATCGTTTGGCCGAATTAACACCCGGATTTGCCGGTGCTGATATCGCCAACGTATGTAATGAAGCGGCCCTTATTGCCGCCAGAAAAGGAAAGAGTTCGGTAGAGATGATCGACTTCCAGGATGCGATAGACCGCGTGATAGGTGGTCTGGAAAAGAAAAACAAAATCATCGCTCCTCACGAAAAAGAAATCATTGCTTATCACGAAGCTGGCCACGCTGTATGTGGATGGTTTTTAGAACATGCCTATCCGCTGTTAAAAGTTACCATCGTTCCTCGGGGTACGGCAGCGCTGGGTTATGCACAATATACGCCTACCGAACAATATCTATATAATACCGACCAGCTGAACGATCAGATATGTATGACCTTGGGTGGAAGAGCCGCTGAGCAAGTATTTTTCGGGAAAATTTCTACCGGAGCCGCCAACGACCTTCAGCAAATTACCCGCATCGCCTATAGTATGGTAACTGCCTATGGTATGAACGAGCAAGTTGGCAATGTAAGTTTCTACGACCCTACTCAGGAAAATACTTTTACCAAACCCTACAGCGAAGAAACCGGAAAAATGATTGATGAAGAAGTGCGGTCTATTATCAACGCTGCCTACCAAAGAACTATTCAGCTGCTGCAAAACAAGAAGCACGAGGTAGAAGTATTAGCGAAGGAATTATTAAGCAAAGAAGTGCTGCACAAATCGGATGTAGAATTGCTGATTGGCAAAAGACCTTTTGAAGAAAAAAAGCCGGTAAGCATCGAACCCGAGTTGAAGAATGATGAAGTGGTGGGTGAGCATACGATTGGCCCAAGCAACCCCAATGCCGACGAAAACGCCACTATATTATAAGGTATGGGCAGCAACGCCAGAGATACGATACTAAAAAAAATAAAACAGGCACTGAAACAACCGGTGCCTGTTCCCTTTCCTACAACCCAACCCTTACCTCCTTTTCACGCAGCAAGCCAGGAACCTGCCCTTACCTTTGCCGAACGGTTTACCAATTTGCAAGGTCGTTTTTCTTATTGCAGCAGCGAAGCCGAACTGGTAAGTCAGCTTACCGCTCTAGCTGAACAACGGAAATGGGAAAAAATATTTTGCAGGGAAGCTGCCTTACAGGGAATGCTGCAAACAAATGGGTTCTCTACTAACTATCATCTTACCTTAGCCGATTGTGATGCTGCCATTACCGGATGCGAATACCTGATTGCCCGCACCGGTTCTATATTATTAAGCAGTGCCAGCGAAAGCGGTAGAACGGTTAGCGTGTATGCCCCAATTCATATATGTATTGCTTATTCCCATCAGTTAGTAGAGGATATTTCGGACGGCTTAGAAAAAGCGATGCTACAGAATTCGTCTTCATATCCCTCCCTGCTAACACTGGCAACAGGCCCTAGCAGAACTGCTGATATTGAAAAAACATTGGTGGTAGGGGTGCATGGGCCTAAAGAAGTATTTTGTTTTTTAATTGACCAGTAATCTTCTGATATGAGTCAGCCTATAACATTCTTATTTGTTTACGGGTCGTTGCGCAGCGGATTTCATCATCCTGCCTATGCGTATATCAGCCGTTATTTTGTGTTGATGGGCAAAGCCACAACTAAGGGGGTGCTCTATGATATGGGAGATTATCCGGCTGCTAAACCTACCGAAAACGACGAGCATATTCAGGGAGAACTGTATCAAATTCATCAGCCCGACGAGTGGGACTGGGCTATTGCACAACTCGACGACTATGAAGGCGTACAGCCAGATGAAGATGGTGGGCCCGCTTTATATGAAAGAAAGTTGGCAGAGATTGAACACGATGGACAAATCTATAAGGCGTGGATGTATTGGTTTGCAGGAGATGTATCCGGAAAACCAATAGTGCCGGGTGGAGACGTGCTACAATATCTTCAACAAAAAAATCAATAGCTGCATGCTACCAGCGCCGGGAAAACGAATATACTTTATCTCCGATTTTCATCTGGGAGCACCCAATGCAGCTATGAGCAGGCAGCGGGAAAAAAAAGTAGTCGCTTTTCTCAAAGAAATTGAGCCAACGCTGGATTCCCTTTTTATTTTAGGCGACATTTTTGATTTCTGGTTCGAATACAATAAAGTAATACCCAAAGGATATACCCGCTTATTAGGCTGTTTGGCTGCACTTAGCGATAAGGGCATCCCCATTCATGTTTTCACTGGCAATCATGATCTATGGATGCGAGGGTATTTTGAAGAAGAGCTGGGCATAAAAGTATACCACCAGCCCGAAGTCTTTCGCTGGAATCAACACACATTTTTTATTGGTCACGGCGACGGTTTAGGGCCAGGGGATCATGGCTATAAAAGACTAAAAAAGATTTTCCGTAACCCCATTTGTCAATGGCTGTTTGCCAAACTGCATCCCGACTGGGGTATTGGTTTGGCCAACTATTTTAGTCGCACCAGTCGCGAAGCTACGGGCAGCAGCGAGCAGCATTTTTTGGGTGCCGATAAAGAATGGCTTATACAATACTGTTTCCGAAAATTGCAGCAACAACCGATTGATTATTTTTTATTTGGTCACCGTCATTTTCCGATTGATTTTACCTTGAACGAAAAAAGTCGCTACGTTAATGTGGGAGACTGGATTCAACATTTCTCTTATGCTGTTTATGATGGAGACACGTTGCAATTGATAACCCGCCCCGCTTCTGCTTAACCCATTCGTATGAACCCCTTTTTGCAACAGACAATCTTCAGTAATACCATCAGCGATTACCTCCGGGTATTGGCCGTAATTGCTACTGCATTTTTACTAAAAAGAATGGTCTCTCTTTTTCTGGCTAACTGGGTGTATCGAAGCTTGTCAAAAAAAGCCGGCAATGTAGCGCGACAGTCTTTTCTCGATTTAGTACTACAGCCACTCGACGTATTTTTCATTTTACTGGTATCATTTATAGCGTTGGATAAATTAAACTTTCCACAGGCGCTGCAAATGAAAATTTATCATACCACTACAAAAGAAATAGTAGAGTCTGTATTAATTGGTATGTTGATTGTAGCATTTATCTGGCTTTGCCGACGTGGCATCGATTTTATTGCACTTATTTTTGAAGAAAAAGCCAATCAAACCACCGACCTGTCGGATAATCAGCTGATAATATTCTTCAAAGATTTTTTTAAAGTAATTCTGGTTCTTGTAGGTATTTTATTGGTGTTGCGATTTTCTTTTAACAAGGAAATCGGCAGCTTATTAACAGGACTTAGTATTGTTGGTGCCGCCATTGCGTTGGCTGCTCGCGAAAGCATGGAAAATCTGATAGCCTCTTTTATTATTTTTTTTGATAAGCCCTTTGTAACTGGAGAGTTGGTAAAAGTAGCCCAGGTAACCGGTACGGTAGAGAAAATAGGATTGCGCAGCACCCGCATTCGTACGCCCGAAAAATCATTAATCACGGTACCTAATAAGCAAATGGTAGATTCTATGGTAGATAACATATCCCAACGTACCCAGCGAAAAGGAGAGATACGCCTCGAAATAGATTTATCAACTTCAGTAGAACAGTTGCGTTTATTTACACAAGGGCTGCCGGATAAAATAGTTAGCACTGGCGCAGAATCTTGTACTGTGTATCTGGCTGAAACCGGGAAAAATGCACATGTGGTTCAGATTGAATATTTTATCGAGCCCGACGAAAGTATAGCTGATTTTAATGCGGGAAGGGAAAAAATAAACTGGCTAATTCTGGATGAACTTCAGCGCCTGAAAATCGCATTGGCTGCTGCTAACAATCGGCTTACCGTTCAGATGGAAAATTCCTAATTGGTTGTATCTACTGAAGTTTAGTAACAATATCCGCCAGCTCTTTTTCAACATTACCTGTTTGGCCATATTCTACCACTCGGCCCATCTCTTTGCCGTTTTGTAAAATGATAAACGTGGGCACTAGGGTTATATTCCAGGTTTTGTGCCAGTCGTGCGGAGCAGTTTTTTGCCTGTCTACCCCCACAACTGTAATTCTACTATCTGGATAACCGCTTTTATCTACTAAACGATAGAAAACCGGAAGGATATTTTGTGTATCATGGCACCAGGTACCCCCAAAAATCAGTACAGTAAATAGGTCTTTTTTCTGGCTAAAAATTTTTACCGCCCCCGCATCCGCTGAGCCATATTTTCTGTTTTCCGTCATCCAAGTAAACGCCTTTTCTTTTTCCAAAACGCTTCTGTTAAGCACGCCTTTCAATACCACAGTTTCGGTATCGGATACTATCTTATACTTGGGCTGTTGTGGAATACTACCCGAAGAGCAGGACTGTATGCTTGCTATTACTACCCAAACGAGTAACCCAACCAACAAGTGTTTTAGATTCATAAATAAAAATACAGGTGAGTGAATGCGAAATTACAATTGGCTTTGTAGTTCTAACAAAAACATTTTAAACCGGTTGAGCGACTGAACCAGTTGAAATTGTTTGTCGATATCCTTCTTATTTGCCTGCAGAAAGTTTTTAGCTCCATCGATAGAGAATTTTCTCTGCCGAAGTAAAAAGTATATTAGCTGTAAATTTTTTATGTCTTCTACCCGAAACAGTCGGTCTCCCTTTCGTGTTTTTCGGGGTTGCAGGATGTCGAACTCGTTTTCCCAAAACCTAAGTAGGGAGGTATTTACTTTAAACCAGCTGGCTACTTCACTAATCGAGTAATAGAGTTTTTCGTTGAGCTTTTCTTCCGAAGGAACTTCAATTAAATCTACTTCCGAATCCATTTCGCGGAACGACTTTCTCCCCCTTTTACTACCCGAAACCGGGGTGGGGTTGCGCAGTCTTTTTGGGGGTGCAACCGGTTCTTCTATTTCATGGGAGGCCGGAGGTTTTGCAAGGGCTCTTTTAGAATCAACCCTCTCTATGGGCGAGGCAGGCTGAGCCGGCGCAGGCCGAGATTTTTTAGGCACAGGAGTTGGCGAGGGTACCGGGAAGCCGAATAAATCTAACTGTTCTGCCTTTTTTTGCATAATTAAAAGTACAACAACTGAAACCAAAATACCCAACATTCCACGGGAGGTGGAAAACAAGCAAAAATTTGTGGGCAGCAGAATAAGTTTACGAATTCCTGCATTACTGCCTGTACTTTTGCAGGAATGAGAATTGCAGTTACCGCTATTTTTTTACAAAGTGGGCCGCTGGAGGGCTATGGACACTATTCTCATGAATTGTTGCGTCGCTTGGTACACAATAATCCGCAACATGAATTTTTGTTTTTATACGACCGGCCTTTTGATCAGCCACTTATTCAATACCCCCATATTACGCATCAGGTAATAGGGCCCACCACAAGACAGCCTTTATCGTTGGCTATTTGGTATCATGTGAAAGCCACCCGGGCTGTTAAAAAGTATAAAGCGGATGTGTGGATACAGCCCTATGGCTTTGGCAGTTTTTACACTACAATCAAGCAACTGCTGATTGTGCACGACCTAGCCGCCTTTCATCTTCCTAAAGCGATTCCCTGGTATCACCGATGGCATTACCGCTTGTTTACCCAGAAAGCATTGCAAAAAGCAGCTATGGTGGCTGCGGTTTCAGACAGTACGCGGCAAGACATTCAGCAGCAGTTTCCTTTTTTACAAAACAAACCGATTCCTTTGTTGCGGGGAGCTGCCCGGGATATTTTTCATCCTACAGACTGGGAAGCAACCCGGGCAACCAAAAGCCGATTTACGGGTGAGAGTGAGTATTTTTTGGTTTCTGGAAGCATACACCCCCGAAAAAATTTACATACCCTGCTGAAAGCATTTTCCTTGTTTAAGAAATGGCAGCATAGCAATATGAAGCTGGTAATTGCCGGAAGATGGGCCTGGCAAACAGCAGATACCGAGCACAAAATCAGTACCTATAAGTATAGAAACGATCTTGTGATTACCGGATATATTCCAGAACAAACCCTGGCCGATTTAACTGCGGCGGCCTATGCTATGGTATATCCTTCTTTATTGGAGGGGTTTGGGCTCCCCTTGCTGGAAGCTATGCAGTCTGGGGTGCCTGTTATTGCAAGCGATCAACCTGCATTGCGCGAAACTGGCGGAACGGCTGCTTGCTACTTCAACGCAAACAGCCCCGAATCCCTTGCCGAACAAATGAAAAAAATGTACCGGGATGAGGCATGGAAAACCCAGCTAATTCAGGCAGGCATACAACAGGCAGCATCTTATAGTTGGGAAGCCACTGCACGCGAGTTAGAAAAATGCTTGCAGACGTTAGCCAATACCAAAAGAAAAGCCTAAAAGGCAAAGGAATAATTGCAAACCTTGTACTTTTGTAGTTAATTATTGTAATCAGCATGCAGCAATCTTCTATCCAAATCAATATAGGCCTCGACGAAAATAAAGTGCCACAGCAAATTAGCTGGAAAGCATCCGATAGCACCGCCGATATCGATCAGCCCGCCAAATCGGTGATGGTTTCATTTTGGGACGGCGCAGACAAGTCGGCTCTGCGAATTGATTTATGGACAAAAGAGATGATGGTAGATGAAATGGCCGACTTTTTTTATCAAAACATGATGGGTATGGCCGATACGTATCTCCGGGCTACCCGTCACGAAGAACTGGCCAACGACATGAAAGATTTTGCCCGCCAGTTTTATAAAAAATTCAGAGAAACGCAAATCGCAGAAAACAAATAAACCAACATGTATGGGCTTGGAACAACAGGTAATGGACCAGATGAAGGAGGCCATGAAAAGCAAAAACGAAGCAATGCTTCGTGGCTTACGTGCCATTAAAGCAGAAATTATAAAAGCAAAAACCGAACCGGGTGCCAATGGGGTGCTTACAGAAGATACCGAGTTAAAAATGTTGCAGAAAATGATGAAGTCTAGAAGAGATTCACTTCAGATTTATGAGCAGCAAAATCGCCCCGACTTGGCGCAGAAAGAAATGGAAGAGATTGCCATAATTGAAAAATTTCTCCCCGCACAATTATCCGAAGAAGCTTTAACCGAAGGGTTACAACAAATTATTGCGCAAACCGGCGCTGCTGGTATGCAAGATTTGGGAAAGGTAATGGGGATTGCTTCTAAACAATTTGCCGGACAGGCAGACGGAAAACTGATCGCTACCTTGGTAAAACAATTATTAACCAACGCATAAGCCCATGGTAATAGACGGGCTTCTGGCAATCGTTCTATTATGGGCCCTTTTTAAGGGGTATAAAAAAGGGTTGGTTGTTGGTTTATTCTCCTTTGCCGCCCTTTTTATTGGCTTAGCCGCTGCTGTAAAGCTATCTGCCTGGGTGGCCCGTGAACTGGAGCAACGAACCAATTGGCACTCATCCTGGTTACCCTTTTTGGCATTTCTCGGGGTGCTGGTAACCGTTATCCTGCTGGTTAGGCTCGGGGCCACCTTAGTGGAAACTGCTTTAGAAACCTTATGGGTTGGTTGGGCAAACAAAATTGGGGGTATTGCCATGTATCTTTTATTGTACGGAACCCTGTTTAGTGTGGTTTTGTTTTATTTCGAAAAAATTCAGCTGGTTAGTCCGGAAGTTATCACAGCATCCAAAAGCTACCCATATATACATCGGGTAGGGCCGGTAGCCATTGATTGGCTGGGACAAATTATACCACTTTTCAAGGGCATGTTTGCTGAATTAACAGACTACTTCGAACAAATTGCAGCCCCGCACAAGTAAACGGGTAAAATACGTTCCATTAAAAGTATTTAACTCGGTTAAGGAATGAATAACTCTGTTGATTATCACTTTTATTGTATTAAAAAGCAGTATTTTCGTTTCAACCATGCCTGCGGCTGGGTATGCGGGAAATGAATTCATTTAGACCAGGTAAACATGACATACGAGATTAAGGAAAAGAATAAGTTTACATTCGTAGAAGAAGGCGAAGGCGAGCCGCTGATGTTATTACATGGGCTTTTTGGGGCATTGAGTAATTTTAGTGATTTAATTGAGCATTTTCGGCATAAGTATAAAGTAATTATTCCCCTGTTGCCGTTATTCGAACTGGATATATTTCATACCACCGTAGGCGGCTTAGCCAAGCATGTGAACAAGTTTATAGAAGCACAGGGATACGAAGGGATTCACTTGCTGGGAAACTCATTGGGTGGGCATGTAGCCTTGGTGCATGTGTTAAAGCATCCAGAGAAAATTGCTTCGCTCATTTTAACCGGCAGCAGTGGCCTATTCGAAAACGGTATGGGAGATTCTTATCCTAAGCGGGGCGATTATGAGTATATCCGCAAAAAAACTGCACTCACTTTCTACGATCCGGCCATGGCAACTAAAGAGCTGGTAGATGAAGTGTTTGAGATAACCAACAACCGACTTAAAGTAATAAAGATTATTTCTTTAGCGAAAAGTGCCATCAGAAATAATCTGGGAGAAGAGCTTACACAAATTCAACAACCCACCCTATTAATATGGGGCAACAACGATATCATAACGCCTCCATTTGTAGCACATGAATTTAATAAGTTGATTAAAAATAGTGAGTTGCATTTTGTAGATCATTGTGGGCATGCTCCCATGATGGAGGTGCCAGGTGAATTCAATGAAATTTTAGAAAAGTTTCTGCTGAAACTTAAAAATAACACAGCGGCCAATTAACAAAAGTCTCTAGGCGGTTGTTTACTTAGTATGATAGTTGCACAAATCATCCAGTCTGGGTTTCCGGTAGTTCGTTTTGCGGATTCGGCATCGGATGTATTGGCATTAATGGATAGCTATGAATTGTGCCATCTGCCGGTAGTGGAACAAGGCGTTTACAAAGGATTGTTAAGCAAGGCTATCTTAGAAGAAGCAGCTGAAAGTCAGTTGGTTGCAACCCTGCAAGCCCAATTATTACCGGTGTGCTGCCAAGATCAGGTGTTCTTTACCGATGCGCTTCAATTAATGGTTGAACATGCCCTTACCTTACTGCCCGTAGTTCAATCCGAAACATTTGCCGGCGTAATTACTGCAAAAGAATTATTGAGACTGCTAGCCGGATTTTTAGCTACGCACGAAAAACACGGCGTAATAGTGATTGAGTCTGATCCGGCCCGGTTCTCTTTAGGAGAGGTAAACAGACTAATAGAATCAAACGATTTAAGCATCCTTCATTTTAACACGCGTCGCGAGTTAGGGCTGCTGGTAGTTACTATACGCGTAAGTAAAACTGAAATTGCCACCGCGGTAGCCTCTTTGCAACAAAATGGGTATGTGGTAAGGTATTATTTTGGAAACGGGGAAGAAGATCTTGAGGTGCAGGAAAACTATCAGCATCTGCTATCTTACCTGAATATTTAACCGGGTAGAGGGATTGCGCCATGTTTATATTCAACTTTTGTTCTGCTAAACTTCAACCGCTCGTTTTTTGTGTAATTGGCCTTTTATTAAGCAGCACCTCGATAAGGGCCCAATCTCAAGCCTTCCATTCCGCCGGAACTACAAATACATCTCTCCCTGATTCCGCCTCCGCTTTGCGCCTGCTAGAAATCGTGGATGTTGTAATTACCGGAAATGCTAAAACACGTCCTTTTATTATTCTACGTGAAGTGCCCTTTCGGAAAGGGGATACATTGTCTTCCGAAACCCTGCAAACTCAGCTGAAGCTGGCTAAGGAACAACTAATGAATACAACCCTATTTGTAGATGTAGATGTATTTGTGAGTATAAATATTCAAACTCCCATAAAAAGGCAAGCGGTAATTACTGTTTCAGTAAAAGAGCGGTGGTATCTTTTTCCGGTTCCTTATTTTAAACTGGTTGACCGGAACTTTAATCAGTGGTGGGTAGACCAGAAGCGAAGCCTAGATCGGGTGAATTATGGACTAAAATTTATTCAAAATAATTTTACTGGCAGAAACGACAACCTTGATATTTGGTTAATTACCGGGTACACCAACCAAATAAGTTTTCGCTATCAGCTTCCTTTTATAGATAAGAAGTTGAAAAGCGGATTAAACCTAGGGTTTGCCTATGCCACCCAAAAAGAACTCAATTACGCAACGGCAGACAATAAGCAACAATTTTTTAGAAAAGACACTGTAATGCGCGAGACAGTTCGATTTGATATAACCTATTCTTATCGCCCCGACGTTAAACAGCGGCACTATTTTCGATTGGCATATAACAAGGAGCATATAGCCGACACCATCTTACAATTAAATCCTACCTACTTTCCTAATAATGCCAGCCGTATTCAATTTGTAGATGTAAACTATCAATTTAAGTATTACAATGTTGATTATATTCCATACCCCACACGCGGATGGATGTTAGATGCGAATTTATATGCCCGCGTGCTTCATAAAAATGCAGATTTGTGGCAGGCTTCAGCCAGATTAGCCTATGTGATACCCATTACACCCGGAAAACGTTTTATACATCTGGAGGGGATAGGGGTTGTAAGGTCGCCGTCTAATAATATATTTATCAATCAGCGCATGATTGGATATGGCTACACGCAAATGCGTGGTCTTGAATACAATGTAGTGGACGGTTCGGCTGCCGGAATTATAAAAACAACTTTTCATCAACAGGCGCTTTCGTTGATACTGCAAAATCCAGCGAGCAGTAAAACGCACGACAAAATCCCTATTCGGATATTTTTAAAAGCGTATGCCGATGTTGGATATGGCTATAACCGATTTGCGCAGGGGTCTAATACACTTAATAATAGTCTGCTCAGAAGCTGGGGGGTAGGGATTGATATTGTTTCCATCTATGATTTTGTATTTAAAATCGAATACAGCATGAATCAACTGGGCCGGGAAGGCGTATATTTACATAGCAGAAATGATTTTTGAGTAAAAGACAACACCCTGCGCTACTTTATCTGATAACCAGATAAGGTTCCGCTTACAAATATTCTTTTTCATGAGAGTTGCCATTTATAGCAGAGGATTGGATACGGAACAAGGGGCACACCTAGATATTTTGTTAGAGGCCCTCACCCGCTTCGACGTTCATATTCTAATCTATCAACCCCTACTTACCCAATTCAATCAAGTTACCCATCAATACCCAGCCATCATACCCTTTCTCAAATCCGAAGATTTACCCGCCGAGTTAGATTGTTTAATTAGTTTGGGAGGTGATGGAACTTTATTGGATACCGTTACGCTGGTTCGCGATAAAAAAATTCCTATTCTGGGTATCAACTTTGGCCGTCTGGGCTTTTTGGCAGGCATCAGCCGAGATGAACTCTCTTCAGCTGTTGATGCACTCGTTAACAGAACTTTTATTGTAGACAAGAGAACCCTGATTCATCTAGACGCAAACAAAAACTTATTTGGCGATACGCCCTTTGCCCTTAATGAGTTTGCAATACATAAGCGGGACACTTCTCCCATGATAAAGGTGCATGCATACTTGAATGGTGAGTTTTTAAATACCTATTGGGCAGATGGCCTAATCGTATCCACCCCTACGGGATCAACCGGGTATAACATGAGTTGCAATGGTCCCATACTTTTTCCCGACTCATCTAGTTTTGTAATTACGCCGGTTGCCCCTCACAACCTGAATGTGCGTTCTATTATCGTGCCGGATACCAATATCATTTCGTTTGAAGTAGAAAGCCGTGCCGATATGTTTATCTGTGCCCTGGATGCCCGAAGAGAGATTGTAGATAAGAGTATCCAGTTAGCCGTAAAAAAAGAGACATTTGCCGTAAATTTGGTGCGATTAAATGAAAATAGTTTCCTTTCTACCCTTCGAACTAAGTTGGCTTGGGGGCTAGATAAAAGAAATTAACATTTATGGTAACGTTTTTTGCTGTTTTTTTACAAGAAATACCGTCTTTTTCAATAAATAATGCCTAAACAACCTGTTATACTGCTTCTGCTAACACTAGGCTTTTTATCTGCTCAATCGCAGGTAACTTCTAGTTTCGTGCATCAGGGAGAAATAGGCATTCATGCGGGGGTTGGGCATTATTTTGGCGATTTAAATTCCAATGCCGGCATCAACCGACCGAAATTGGCAGCAGGCTTTTTCTTCCGGAAACAACTGGGCGGCTATATTTCGCTTCGTTTATCCGGCGAATACCTGCAGTTGGGTTATTCGGATATATATAGCAAAAACCAGGTACAGCAAATCCGCAATCTTAGCTTCAATTCGGATGTATGGGAGGCGAGCATTTCCGGAGAATTCAACTTTTTTAATTTCCGACCCGGTATTGAGGGATATTCCTTTACTCCCTACCTAGGCCTGGGTATTGGCGCTTTCTCTTACGATCCTTATGCCTATTTGGCTGGCGAAAAGTATTATCTCCGCCCCTTAGGCACAGAGGGGCAGGGAAGCAGCCTATACCCCGATTTGCAGGTATACAATCCCATAGCAATTTGTGTTCCTTTTACCGTTGGGGTAAAATATGCCCTGGATGTTAGGGTAAACGTATTTGCTGAATTCACTTATCGGTTTACCAACACCGATTTTTTGGATGATGTAAGCGGTGTTTTTGCCCCAGATGCTTTTCCGCCACTCCCCGACGGGTCGCCCACGCCCGCTTTTCTTTTACAAGATCGGAGCTACGAATCGGGTTTATCGATAGGGGTAAAGGGTCGCCAAAGGGGCAATAGCCTTCAACCCGATGCCTATGCCAGCCTGAAAGTAGGGGTGGCTTTTAATTTAGAAACCTATCGCTGCCCACCCTCTCCCCGTATACGATAATGGTGTAAGAAAGCACCCGGATGGCTTTTTCTGTAATAATATCCCGTCTACCAGTTGATTTTGTTAACTTTGCCCCCTTAAACTTTCGAGAGTATGGATCAGGGCCTGATCAGCCAGATTAACCTGCAACGCCTACCCAGGCATATTGCCATCATCATGGATGGCAATGGACGTTGGGCCGAAGAGAAAGGCAAGGACAGGCTTTATGGTCACTATCATGGGGTAGAAAGTGTGCGAAATGTTGTAGAAGGTGCGGCAGAATTGGGGGTTGAATACCTCACTTTATATGCATTTAGTACAGAGAACTGGGACAGGCCTCCACTCGAAGTGGAAGGGCTAATGCAACTGTTGGTAGAAACCATTCGAAAAGAAGTACCTACCCTCAACAAAAATAAAATCCGCTTGCACGTAATTGGCGATTTGCAATTGCTGCCTGCACAGGCCCGCAAGGAAATGCAGGAGGCACTGGATCTAACGGCTGACAATACTGGCCTGCAATTGATTATGGCCCTCAGCTATAGCAGCCGCTGGGAGTTAGTGCACGCAGTTAAATCGATAGCCGAAGAGGTTCAGGCAGGTAATTTAGACCCTTCCAACATAACACAGGATGTTTTTCGGGAACATTTGGCCACCCATTCCTTTCCCGATCCGGAGCTTATGATTAGAACCAGTGGCGAATATCGCATTAGTAATTTTTTACTATATCAGCTGGCCTACGCCGAACTCTATTTTACACCTACCCGTTGGCCCGATTTTAGAAAGAATAACCTGTACGAAGCAATCATAGATTTTCAGCATAGGGAACGCAGATTTGGAAAAACTGGACAACAAATTCAGCAGGAGGCCCCCATTGTATAATAATTATAAGCATAATTGCATTTATAGGGGGGGTTTTAACAAAGACTTTTCATTATTCCCGTTAATTTGCCCCGCCTTATAACCTTAACTAACAGCAGCAATGTGCACCGGAGGAGCGTCCGGGTACATGAAAAAACATAAACGGATGCCCAAAGTGTTAAAATTTTTATTGTCGGCTCTCCTTCTAACGCTTGGCAGCATTCCGGTTTGGAGTCAAGAAACTACCGAAAAGGATACCAGCATTACCAATATCAATGCCGATTTACTGAATATTTTTAATCAGAAAACGCCCAAGCGCTATAAAATCTCAGCCGTAAAAGTAGTCGGCAATAGCTTTTTTGATGAAAATCTACTTATATCTATCGCTAATATTAATCCCGGGGATGAAGTAACCATTCCGGGCGGAGATAATTTTTCTAAAGCCATCAATAAACTTTGGGCCCAAAAGTATTTCAGCAATGTTGAAATATTTATCACGAAACTGGAAGGGAAAAATATAGATATTGAAATCGTAGTTACCGAAAGAGCCCGGCTCTCTAAGTTCAACTTTAAAGGGGTAAGAAAAGGGGAAATTGATGATTTATCCGGAAAAACAGGCCTGGTTCCTAATAGGGTAGTTACGGAAGACATGAAGATATCTGCAGTAGAAGCCATTCGAAAATATTACGCCGAAAAAGGCTACCTCGATTCTAGGGTTAAAATTGTAGAAAAGAAAGATTCCGCCATGGATAATACCCTTGCGCTGGACTTTGTAATTGACAAGGGGCCGAAAGTTAAAATCAATAATATCAACTTTGGGGGCAATACAGTTGAGGATGCCAAACTGAAAAAGCAATTCAAGGATACAAAAGAAAAGTCTAGGCTTACTCTTTTCCCTGTGCAGGATAAAGGACAAATTGTTATACCCAAAAACTATACGTTCGAAGAATACATGAAGGAAAAAGGGTTCCTTACTTTTACAAAAACCAAGCGGGTTTTGGACCCCTATATTCGTATCAAGCTCAACTCGGCAAAGTTCGACCAGGTAAAATTTCTAGACGATAAAGATAAAATTCTCGATTACTATAACACCCTTGGATTTCGGGATGCTATGATTGAAAGAGATACAGTTTATTCCACTGGTCGTGGAAATATCAACATCGATATTAAAGTAACAGAGGGGCGGAAATACTATTTTGGTAACATATCTTGGAGAGGGAACACCAAATATTCCGACTCCGTTCTGAGTTCAATTTTAGGAATCCGCAAGGGCGACACCTATAATATGGAAATTCTGAACAAGAAGTTGGGTAGAGGTGGTGGACCCGAGGGCGGTGATATCAGTGGATTGTATCAGGATGATGGATACCTATTTTTTAGAACCGAACCGATAGAAACAGCGGTATATAATGATACGATTGATTTCGAGTTGCGGATTATTGAGGGCCCGCAGGCGACTATTAAAAATGTTCGCATTACCGGAAACGACCGCACCAAAGAGTATGTAATTAGACGCGAACTGAGAACCATACCCGGTGAGAAGTTTCGTCGTACCGATCTGGTTCGTTCGCAGCGCGAGATCGCACAGCTAAATTATTTCGACCAAGAAAAAATAAAACTCGAACCCGTTCCTAACCCCGATGATGGTACCGTTGATATTAACTATGGGGTAGTAGAAAAATCGAGCGATCAGTTAGAACTGAGTGCCGGCTGGGGCGGTTTTATCGGATTAACCGGAACATTGGGGGTTTCTTTTAACAACTTCTCGTTGAGAAATATCTGGAAGAAATCTGCCTGGGATCCATTACCAATGGGCGATGGACAAAAATTGAGTCTCCGCTTACAAAGTAATGGAAAGGCTTTCCGCAGTTATAATTTTTCTTTCACCGAACCCTGGTTAGGTGGAAAAAAGCGGAATGCGCTTACCTTCAGCGTTTATAATACTCGTTTCGGACAAACCTTTGACCCCCTTACCGGGCAGTACAATCAAAATATTGCCGATCAGCGGTATTTGTCTACAACAGGAGCTACTGCCAGCATTTCCCGTCAGTTGAAGTGGCCGGATGACTATTTCTCACTTACAACAGGTATTAACTATACCCGCTATAAGCTGAAAAACTATGCGATAGACCCAACCAATCTGCCCGGTTTTGATAATGGATTTGTAAACAATCTAAATTTGCGTGTATCTCTTCAGCGGTCCTCCGTAGACTTCCCTATGTTCCCCCGCTCTGGATCAACCTTTTTGCTGAGTTTGCAGATAACGCCGCCATACTCGTTGATTAACGACAACTTGAATAATGATGAGCCCTATAAGTGGTTAGAATATCAGAAATGGCGCTTTAACGGGGAATGGTATATACCCTTTGGCCGTCCGCATGGAGAAGAGCGGAATAAGCAATTGGTAATGAAACTTGCCGCTAAATTTGGTTTTGTAGGCAGATTTAACCTCAATTCTAAGGTTTCTCCTTTTGAGCGTTTTCAGGTGGGGGATGCCGGTTTAAGCAACCAGTTTGCTCTTTTAGGGTTTGATATCATTGCACACAGAGGGTATCCGGTGTATGATAACTCCGACCCAACCATTAATCCAGACAGGCAATTTGCATCACAATACTTCACCATTTTTAATAAATATACCATGGAGCTGCGGTATCCACTGAGCCTTAACCCCAGCAGTACAATTTATGCCTTAGGATTTTTTGAGGCTGCAAATGGCTGGTATTCAATGAAAGAGTACAATCCTTTCCGCCTGAGAAGGTCGGTTGGGTTGGGTATGCGCTTCTTTTTGCCGATGTTTGGACTGCTCGGATTCGATTATGGCATAGGATTGGATAGGATAACTTCGGGAGGAGCTCTGAAAGATGCTGCCAGGTTTACCTTTATGCTTGGATTTGAACCTGAATAAAATTGGCACCTTAGGAGTAATTGCCCGATTTCCAACACCTAAAAAAAATTATATGAAAAAAATTTTCCTTCTTTTTCTATTGGTGGGTGCCCTTTCATTCACCGTTCAGGCCCAGCGTTATGCCGTAATTGACACTAAATACATTTTAAGTAAGATTCCTGAGTACAAAGAAGCCGACAAGAAAATGCAGCTGATTGGCGAGCAGTGGCAAAAGGAAATAGACGACAAACAGGGAATTCTCGACAAAATGTATAAAAACTACGAAGCTGAGCAGTTTATGCTTACCGAAGAATTAAGAAAAAAGCGGGAAGACGAACTCTTTGTGCGGGAAAAAGAACTCCGGGAGCTGCAAAAAAAGCGTTTTGGCTACGAGGGCGACCTGTTTAAAGAGCGCCAGCGGCTGGTAAAACCCATACAGGATAGGCTCTATAATGTAATTCAGAAACTGGCGGTAGCAAAATCTTATGACTTTGTTCTGGATAAAAGTGAAGGAATAACCATTATATTTGCCGACCCCAAACTCGACAAAAGCGATGAAGTGCTTAAGGAAATGGGGATTAAATAAACCTGTTACCAATCAATAATCTATAATCAACATTGAAATGAAGAAGTTATTTTTTGTATTGATGGCCACTTCCGCCATCTTGTTTACTGCCGGAACTGCCTCTGCACAACAGCCGGTTAAAATCGGATATTTCGACGAACAGCTGGTGTTGGGTCTGATGCCGGGCATTGATAAGGTTTCTCAGCAAATCGAATCATTCCAGCAAGATTCTTTGAAGGACGAGTACGATTATACCTACAAACAGTTTATTCGCGAGGATAGTATTTTTAAGAAAGATTCTGCTACCATGCCTCCGAAAGCTAGAGATATGGCTATGAGTGATTTAAATAAATACCGGCAGAAGCTAGTGTATTGGCAGCAATACTCTCAGGAGGCCGTAGGGCAAAAGCAGGAACAATTGCTGCAACCTTACCGAGTAAAAATTCTTGCAGCCCTTAATGAGGTGATTGCTGAGCAGAAGTATACATTGGTGTTAAAGAATGACGCTCTTTCGCCTTATGTGAATCCACCCCTGTTGGATAATTTGGCGGTTCGCGTAGCTATCAAGCTGAAGCTCACGTTACCTAAGGAAGCAGAAGATGCCTGGAAAGCTGCCGGTGGAACCGGATTGCCTTCTGCTGCTCCCGCTGCTGCCCCTAAGGCACCTGCTGCCGCCCCAAAGCCAAAAGCATAGTTCAATTGAAACGAATATTTGTTAAAAGAGCCCCTTCCTATCGAAGGGGTTCTTAATTTTAGGTATGAATAGCAGTAAGCCCATAGGAGTTTTTGATAGTGGATATGGCGGCCTCACCATATTAAAAGAACTGGTGAAAGAATTGCCCACACACGACTTTTTGTACTTAGGTGATAATGCCCGCGCTCCTTATGGACCCCGCTCTTTTGAAACGGTTTATCAATATACCCTGGAAGCTGTTCGCTGGTTTTTTTATCAGGGTTGCGAGCTGGTAGTGCTGGCTTGCAATACGGCTTCCGCCAAAGCCCTGCGCACGCTGCAACAGAGAGATCTGCCAACCATTGATCCAACAAAAAGAGTTTTGGGGGTAATCCGGCCAACTACTGAAGTGATAGGTAACTATTCGCACACAGGCGCTGTTGGTATTTTAGGTACTGCTGGAACTGTTAACAGCAATAGTTATCCAATTGAAATCCATCATTTTTTTCCTCACTGCCGGGTATACCAGGAAGCTTGCCCTATGTGGGTTCCCCTAATAGAAAATGGAGAAGCCGACCAGCCGGGGGCCGATTACTTTGTACAAAAGCATTTGCAGCAAATACTCGCCCAGTCTCCAGATATTGACACACTTTTGTTGGCATGCACCCATTATCCTTTGCTGCTAAAAAAAATAGAACAGTTTCTCCCTGCACAAATTCGCGTAGTTACTCAGGGTGAAATTGTGGCTAAAAGTTTGGTACAATATCTGGAAAGACATCCTGAGATCAATCAGAACTGTAGCAAATCAGCCGCCCTGCAATTTTATACAACCGATTCTCCTGCCGAATTTGAGCGGCAGGCTACATTGTTTTTTGGAGCCCCATTAAAGGCTCATCACACCGATTTAGTGGTAAAAATGCCTTCGAAAGGCCTGTAAAAGGGCTTTTTTAGCCAAAAACCTCTATTTTCTCTTGTGAAAAAACATTTATTCCCCTACCTTTGCCGTCCTTTCACAAGCAGCAGTATGGTGACTGCAGCGATGAAATGAAACCAATTTTTGGGGCTGAAAAAACAAACCAATGAAAAGAACTTTCCAACCACATAAGCGTCGTCGCAAAAGCGTACACGGCTTTCGCCAGCGGATGGCAACTGCCAACGGAAGAAAGGTGCTTGCCAGTCGCAGAGCAAAAGGCCGCAAAAAGCTAACTGTTTCTAGCGAAAAAGGATTGAAATAATTCCTTCGGCGCCTATCCAACCATAAATAATTTGCGAGAATGCCTCATCTTTAGGGTGAGGCATTTTTTTGATTGCTATGACGGCCCACAACAACTCATATCCCCGCACCGAAAAGCTGAAAAGCCGAAAGCTGATTCAACAGCTTTTTTCTGAAGGCAAGTCGATTACCGTTTCACCGGTAAAATGTTTTTATTTATTACATCCTGCAGGTCTCAACGAATGTATACAAACTGGCGTAGGGGTTAGTTCCCGTAACTTTAAAAAAGCAGTACATAGAAATCGTATCAAACGATTATTGCGCGAAGCATATCGCCTTAACAATCATTTCCTCCATCAGGCACTGCTGCAAAAACAAAAGCAGGTGGCAGTATTTATGTTATATACAGGTAAAGAAATGCCCACTTTTCAAGTACTTCAAAATGCCGTACGGGCTTCGCTGGAAAAATTGCAAAAAGTAGTTAATTGATACAAGATTGTTGATTGATAGTTTGCCTCCGATACATAATGCGTTTTTTTACAGGAGTAAATTTCCACTTCTTGTATCCGTTGTGGAATGATTGCGCTAACTTAGAAATCTATCTGATGTAGGAACCTGATAACCTATAGCGTATGCATCTCCGAAAATTTCTTCTTCTGTTCAGTTGGCTTTTTTCACAACAGCTATCGGCCCAGGTACTACCTGCCAAAGATTGGCTGATTCATCAAGTGAAAGACGCCGTGATGATTGATACTGGCAATGGTCAACTGGTTCTTTCCAATGGCTTGCTCAGGAGAACCTTTCTGCAACAGCCTAATCTGGCTTGCGTAGATTTTCTCAATCTTTCTTCGGGCCAGCAATTGATACGCAGTATTGAACCGGAAGCACGGTTGGTTATTAATGGAATCACTTATCAGGTGGGTGGCGCTCGGGGCCAAACCGAAAAAGCGTATTGGCAAGGAAGCTATAAAAAACAACTAATCACCTCTGATAGTGATTTTCACTGGAAAAGCTGGTCGGCCAAGCCCATTCAACCCAGGATGAAGGGGAGCAACCCCTACCCCGCACCCGAAGGTAAAGAGATTGCTTTTGTTTTTACTTCCCGCTTACCAACCTTACAGGGTTTGGAAGTTACGGTTCATTATGCCCTGTATAAGGGATTGCCCTTATTAGAAAAATGGCTAACACTTCAATATACTGGCAGTCAATCTCTAAAAATTAACCGAGTGGTAAATGAAGTATTGGGTTTGGTAGAAGAGGAAAGTGCTGTTGTTGGCAAGCCCACCGAAATGAAAAAGCAACATGGCATTTATGTAGAAACTAATTATGCCTTTAATAATGCAATGCGTTACGACATTAGTGATCAAACCACCCACTGGAAAACAGATAGCTCCTATACTTCTCAGGTTAACTATAATTACCAAACACCCTGTTTGCTAGAAATATACCCCGAATATGCTCCGGGCATTGAGTTAGTAAAAGATGATTCGTTTGAGTCGGTGCATACCTGGGAATTGTTGATGGATAGTTACGATCGCCAGCGCAGGGGATTGATGATTCGTAAAATGTATCGAACCATCGCTCCCTGGGTTACTCGCAATCCAATATTTATGCATCTCGTTAGCCGAAAAGATGAGGAAGTAATAGAGGCAATCAATCAATGCGTGGCTACCGGATATGAAGCAGTAATATTGAGCTTTGGTAGTCATCTGCAAATGGAAGATACGGCTGTTGCCAATTTGCAACGATGGAAAAAATTGGCCGACTATGCACATGAAAAAAATATTCTGTTAGGAGGATATTCTTTGTTCAGTAGCCGCCGCATCAGCGATGAAGACGATGTGATTGATATAAACACCGGCAAGCCGGGTGGCGCTTTTTTCGGTAATGCACCCTGTTTCGGAAGTAAATGGGGATTAGCTTACCGCGACAAAATAAAATTGTTTTTTGCTAAAACGGGTTTTGATATTTGGGAAAATGATGGTCCCTATCCGGGAGACCGTTGCGCTTCAGTGTATCATCCGGGACATAAAAATTGGGACGATTCTCAATGGAAACAAATGCTGATTCAGAAAGATTTATATCGCTGGCTGAATGAGCGGGGCGTTTATATAAATGCCCCCGATTGGTATTTTTTAGATGGCACCCATAAAATTGCTATCGGGTATCGGGAAGTTAATTTTTCTCTCTCACGGGAGCAGCAAATTATTTTAAACCGGCAGAATATTCATGATGGCACCATTGAAAAAACTCCTTCCATGGGTTGGGGTTTTGTTCCACTTACCAAATACCAAGGAGGTGGGCCGGAAGCTGTTTTAGAGCCACTCAGCGAACACCTGAAAGAATATGAACAGCTGATGATGCAATATTATGGGGCCGGCGTGCAGGCTTGTTATAGAGGTCCCCGATTATATGATACCGATACCACCCGGCAAGTAGTTGCCAAAACTATTGGGTGGTATAAAAAATATCGTGCCATTTTAAATGCTGACATCATTCAACTGCGCAGGGCAGATGGTAGGGACTGGGATGGTTGGATGCACGCCGATCCCTTGCTACCGCAAAAAGGGTTGGTAATGTTATTTAATCCTACCGATCAACCGATTACCCGAACTATTGCTTTGCCCCTGTATTATACTGGCAAAAAAGAAACGGCTACAATAATTAATGCAAGCGGAGTTCGAACCAAGTATTTGTTAGCAAGAGATTATACGACCCCCTTTACATTTTCTTTACCGGCTAATGGATATAGCTGGTTTTTGATTGAATAACCTATACCCTAATTTAGGTATTAATAGCCAGTAAGGATACGCATACGGGTTAAGCTGGTATTGATCAGCTTTGTTTATTTAATTGCCGTATTTGATGGATTTACTTTTTAAGGAATATAGTTATGCTATTATTGGGGCCTGCATGGAAGTGCATAATCACCTGGGGCCTGGGTTTTTGGAAGTGGTTTATAAAGATGCGATTGAAATTGAGTTAATAACGCGAGGAGTTTATTTTGAAAGAGAGAAAAAATATGAGGTGTTTTATAAGGGGAATAAGTTGATGCATTATTATGTAGCTGATTTTGTGGTGGAGGAAGCGGTAATTTTAGAAGTGAAGGCTGCTGCAGCCATTAGTCCTGTATTTCTGGCACAAACGATTAATTATTTGAAAGTGTCGGGGAATAAGCTAGGGTTGTTGATAAATTTTGGGGAGGTTCAGTTGGGGGTTAAGAGATTGGTGTTGTAGGGGGTGGAAGAAGCCACGGATGCATGGATAGAGCCACGGATTACACGGATTACACGGATGGAGCCACGGATGCACGGATGCGAGTTATTCTTCGATGCCGGAGAAGGTGTCGCCTTGGCTGGGGTCGCCGGAGTCGAAGCCTTTTTTAAACCAGTACATTCTTTGTTTGGAGGTTCCGTGTGTGAATGCGTCGGGAACTACATAGCCTTTGCTTTGTTTTTGAAGCCTGTCGTCGCCGATGGCATTGGCAGCATTGAGGGCAGATTCTAAGTCTCCGGGGTCGAGGATATCTCGAAGCTTATTGGCGTGATGGGCCCAAACGCCGGCGAGAAAGTCGGCCTGTAATTCGAGTTTTACGGAAAGCTGATTGTACTCTTTTTCGGAAAGTCTTCTTCGGGCGTTATGAACTTTTTGCGAAGTGCCGTTGAGGGTTTGTAAGTGGTGACCTACCTCGTGGGCAATTACATAGGCCATGGCAAACTCACCGGGGGCTTGAAATTTTTGGGAAAGTTCGTCGAAGAAAGAAAGATCTATATATACTTTTCTATCACCCGGGCAATAAAAAGGGCCCGAGGCTGAACTGGCTGCACCACAACCCGATTGTGTTTGTCCAGAGAACATAACCAAAACGGGCTTTTCGTAGCTGCTTCGATTTGATTGATAAATAGAATCCCAAACGGTTTCTGTTAGTCCTAACACCACTTTAGTGAAGGAAGCTAACTTTTCTTCTTCCGCACTGCGGGGGGCGGACGAACTTTGAGCAGGCGCTGAATTCTGGAGTTGGTTCACAACCTGAGAGGGGTCGCCACCCAGAAAAAGATAAATCAGCACGATGATGATGCCTCCTATTCCACCACCCATGGCTACACCTCTTCCACCACCGCCACCTCTTCTATCTTCTACATTACCGCTTTCTTTGTTACCAATCCAACGCATAGAGTTAGTTTTTTGTAAATGTAAAACTTGTGGCTGAAAAAAAATAAGGTACTTATAACAAATTGGAGGTGTGTACGGCCATCATTTAATGCCCAAACAATACAACGAAATCCAATCGTATTGTATCTAATAATTCAGCCTTCGGGGAAATATTCTTGCATTTGGATACGTTTGTTAGTAGAGTAACGGTGTATGTGCCGCATTTTTTGTTAACAAATTGTTTATTCGTGGTTTAATAACACGAGATAGCAGGTCCACAAGAATTTATGTATATTTTTAATATTTCCCGGTGGGCACCAATAATCCTAATAACTGAAAAGCCGTACCAATGAAGCTGAGATGGGTATTTATTGTAGTGTGCCTGTTAGCATCGATTTCCTCTTTTGCACAGTCTAAAAATAGTACTTCGCCGGTTTCTTCCTGTGGAACGGATGGCTGGTACGAAAATGCCAGAAAGGATGTTGCCTTTGTTAAGAAAGAGCAGCAATTAAACGAGCTGATTAGAAACAAAATTCTTCAAAAGCAGTCTGCAGCATCGGAAAGCGGTACAACCAAACGCTTAGGAATAAAGCCAAAGGCGGCGGGCTCGCCATTTCCTAATGTATATGAAGTACCCGTAGTTTTTCATATTCTCAGCGAAAATCCGGAAGCCATTACGGATGCAATGATAATAGCGGCTCTGAATGACCTTAATGATGCATTTGCTCATCGGGGGGCCTACTCTTCTGATCCATTAGGGGTAAGTACGGACATAGAATTTTGTCTGGCTAAGATTGCTCCGGATGGTGGAAATACTACCGGGATTAACCGGGTGAAAAGTTATTTCGAAGGGGTTGACAAAGATTTGGAAGTTGGCCGGTTGGCCGAGTTGTCGGATTGGAATCATCAGGAGTATATAAATATTTGGGTAGTTGGAAATATACGTGCTGAAAACCCAGCTACTTATTTCGATTGCGGCAAATGGACTAGAATAGGGGTAGGTGGATTTGCTGGGCCGGGTTTTGGATTGGTGGTAGCGGGTTTATCGGGTCCATTGTTGGCACATGAGATGGGGCATTATTTAACGCTTTACCACACGTTTGAAGGCCAAAACTGTTTGAACAACGATTGTACGCTTAATGGCGATCTGGTTTGTGATACACCTCCGGATAGAAGTATCAATTCTTCTCCGTGTAATAGCCCCGAAAATTCGTGTCGTACAGATACGCTTTCGGGTTTCACAAAAGATCAGCCGGACAATATCTCCAACTTTATGGATTATGGAAGCCCTTGTCCTTCGGTGTTTACTTTTGGACAAGCTGAGCGCATGCGAACCTATTTAGAGGTGTACAGTGGGGGCAGCTTACTAGCCTCCAATAAATGTGATCCCCCTTGTGCGGGAGTGCCGCAGGCTGCATTTGAGTATAGGAGCACTCCTTATCCTAAAGCGGGCGAACTGGTAAACTTTAATAATCTTACACCTGGAAACGATCCATTTGAATGGCTGATAAATGGTCTATTGGCGGGCACTACAAAAGATTTTAGCTACACTTTTCCTGTTGCAGGGGTATACGAACTAAGCTTGCGGGTTTATAATTCGGTAAAGACCTGCTATTCTACATTTATTAGTAAAGTAAACGTGAATTGTGGTGTAGAAGCACGGTTCTCTCCGGATAAAAGAAAGGTTACTCATTCGGGTTCTATTTATTCGGAGCCGGTAACATTTACCAATTTTACCTATGGGGGAACTTCCTTTCAATGGTATTTAACCGACAATACGGGTAATAATTTTCAACCGATTTCAACAGACAGAGACTGGGTGTATTCCTTTCCTTCTCCGGGGCTATATCGAATAAAATTAGTTGCCACGGATGGAACCTGTACAGATGAGTCGCCCATATATACAGTGAATGTGTTAGACGCGCGGATGGATGGAGCCGTATATATATACGCTGTAAACTGTTATAAGAATGATAGTATCCGGGTGGAATTTGCCGTTGCTAATAATGGATACGATTCTATACCCGCAGGAACTCCGATAAAATTTTACGATAAAATACCCGGATTGCCTGGCGGTTCGCAACTGGCACCGGATTTTCTATTGCCGAATGATATTTACGGTAAGTGTGGCAATGTGTATACGCATATAGTAAAAGCCAGTAAAACCAAGCAGGATACCATCATGGCCATTTTTGATGAAGCCAATCTTTTTAATGAGTTAGACGAATCTAACAATACAGCCTTTCGGATTCGCTTCCAGCCCAAGCTTACTATTCAGCCCGCAGATACGATTGTGAATATGAATACTAATTTGCCGGTGGTGGTAAAAAATCAGGCGAACGATCCGTTATCTTCCGTTATCTGGTCGCCCGCTTCACAGGTAAGTTGTGCAAACTGTTTAAATCCAACGGTAGTGGTAAATGATACAATGCGACTAGGATTAACCATACAAACAATTTATGGCTGCGTAGATACCATCTCGGCGTATATTAAAGTGTTCCCCATTGATATTGAAATGAAAAAATCGGTAGTGAATTGTTATGCAACGGATACCATAATTGTTTCCTCCGATGTTTATTTATTAAAGGGGTATACCTCACTAAAAAAGCCGGTTCAGATACAGTATTTTGATAATGATTCTACCGGCGGTGTTGGAAAATTAATTGGCGTAGGCTGGATACCAGTTACCACTCCATTCCCGTCTGGGTTTGCAACTATTCAACATGTAATTCCACAAACCCGAACCGGAAAGGTAGTAAGCTATATCAATGTTGCGCAAACAGTGTATGAGCCTGATGTAAGCAACAATGCAACGGCTACCCCATTCACACCATTTGCGATAGATATGTTATCTAATCAGATTAATTTATTGCGAAATGAGAAACTGCAGTTGTTTGTAATTAATCAGGGCGACACCTATAAAAGCATCCGCTGGTCTCCTTCCGGGGGCTTATCATGCGATACCTGCTGGAATCCGGTATTATATACGCTATCTAACAGAAATTATACAATTACAGGAACCAATAAGTTTTTTTGTGTAGATACGGCAACTTTATTGGTGAATGTATATTACCAGTCTCATATAGCTCTACCCAATACTTTTTCGCCAAATGGAGATGGGGTAAATGATTATTTCTATGTGATTTCCGGAGAGCGGGTAACAAGGGTAAATCAGTTTCAAATTTTTAGCAGATGGGGCGAGAAGGTATTTGAAACCAGCAATGTGCTACCCAACGATTTTTCGGGAGGATGGAATGGCATGTTCAAAGGTAAGCAAGCGCCGGCGGGCACTTACGTGTATGTATTGCTATTGGGATTAACCGATGGTACAACAGAAACTTATCGCGGAAACATAACTTTAATGCGATGAAGAAACATGTGATAGCACTGGTTGTTTTACTTTTAAGTTTTGTTCATCAATTGATGGCACAGGATCCGCATTTCTCCCAATTTTTTGCCTCTCCCTTAAGTCTGAATCCTGCCAACACCGGCTATTTTAATGGAGAATTGCGGGTAGCTGCCAATAGCAGAAATCAATGGCCTTCATTTAATAACGCGTATTCTACCATTACCTTTTCAGTAGATGGCCCCATCCTGCAAAATAAAATTCCCCAACGCGACCGGTTGAGCTTGGGGCTATTCGGCATGAGTGATCAGTCGGGGGGTGGGGTTTTAAAGGAGAATTATCTGGCGGTATCTATGGCGTATAAGAAAGGACTGGATTATAACGGGGATGTGGCAATCACGGCGGGATTTCAAATGACGTATGGCAACTTTGCTTTCAACAGGGGAATGGCAACCTTGGAAGATCAATTAGATGTTGGAGGCTTTATTTTACCAACCAATGATTTGGCAACGCTGGGGAGCGAGAATAGAAAAGTAGCCGATATGCAAGCCGGGATAATGTATACAGGACTATTTGCGAATGATATCTATTTTTATGCAGGGGCCTCTGTGTATCACCTGCTAGAACCCTCGGTAGGATTTGGCAACAACAGCTATCCGCTTAACCGAAGATATAATCTGCATACTGGTGGGTATCTTCCATTAGGCCCGAATACTACCTTTCACTTCAGCTCACAATATCAACAACAATACGATTATAAAGAGTGGATGTATGGGGGTGCGGCAAGCTATTTTATTGCATCCGGCGATAATAACTATGAAGTGTATGCCGGCATGTGGGTGCGCAATGGCGAATCTTACATACCCTACCTTGGGCTGGAATGGAATGGATGGCGGGCAGGATTTACTTACGACCTCGCCTATGGCAATACTAAAATCAATACCCCTTATAGCCGCTCAACTGAATTTTCGCTTATTTATCAGTATCGGAAAAACCCTTCGAAAAAGGGAATCCGTTGCCCAACCTTCTAGTGGAGCCGTTTGATTTTATTGAAATCTGTATATTTATCTCATAAAACAGAACCCTTTGTATGAGAAAAATACTTTGGATTGCAGGTGTAGCAATTGTTACAATAGCTGCCTGCAATAACCCAACATCAGAATTTGTACTACCCACTATTTCAAATGCCGATACATCCGTTCGCAGTGGTTGCTTTTTGCATGCTTTGAATAAAGACAGCACCTTTCTCGAGTTGACTTTGCAAAACGGAAAGGCTACCGGAAAGTTTTACTGGTTGCCCGATCAGAAAGACCGTGCTAATGGTGTTTTGGAGGGTTCTTATGTCGGAGATACTGTACGAGTGAATTATACCTATATGATTGAAGGAATGTTACAGGAAGAAGAGAAGGTGTTTGTTTGGGGGAAGGATAGCGTAAGCGTTTTGTTTGCCCCCTTGGATGTAAAGGGCACTAAAATGACGTTACAAAAAGATAAACCCCTACAAGTTGCTATTCGGATGGGTAGAGTAGATTGGGCTACTTTTCAGATTCCTGAATTCAAGCATTAATCTATTTCATATTCCAGCTTCATCGTTATGGTTGCCGTTTTCTTTTTAGAGCTGGTATTAAAAGAGCCTCCCCATGAATAATCTTCATTAGAATTTTGAGCAACAATTTGAAATATTCCTTGACTGGCACTTTTCAGTGACCCTACTTTACCTCCGGCGTTGGCTGCAATTTTTTGTGCACGGGTTGCCGCATCCTTGGTGGCTTCGGCAATCATTTCAATTTTCAACTGGCCTAATTTGGTATAATAGTATTCGGGTTTTTCGGAATAGAATTCAACCCCCGAATTTATCAACTCGCTTACCTGGCGAGAGAGGTTTTCAATTTTATCTACTTCATTGGACTCTATCTGTACCGTTTGCTTTAAACTATACCCCTCAAAAACCGATTTTACTTTCCTTCCAGAGCCATCATATACATCATCAAAAAGTTTATTGATTTCCACCGCAGAGAAAATAATGTTTTCAGTACGCAACCCCTTCGACAATAAATACCTTTGAATATGCTCCCGGTCTCTGTCTAAATTAGCATAGGCTTCTTTAAGGCTCATGTTTATTTGCGTGAAGGATCCGCTCCACACAATTAAATCTGCCACAAAATCTTTTTTACCTAGTCCGGTTACACTAATATTTTTAGTGGCTTTGTTTCTCTGAATAAAGGCATTCGAGAGAATTACCGCTGTAAGTAAAATGGCAGCGGACACAATAATCGTATTCAGGTGGGCGCGCATATTGCACAATTTGAGTTAAAGTTAGTTGTTTGATAAACAATTTAGTTATATCAAATTCACTGCCAAAAAGGTGCTTTAACAAATATTTTTCATAACTGGGAGTTTGAAGGAGGGCTTGTTTGCATTGTCTATTTTTGGTGCTATTACGCTGCTAAGGCTAATTTACTATCTTTAAGTTGTAAAAAATTACCTATGCGTGCTATACTCTTGGGAATCGTTTTATTATTCCTTGCGGGATTTTCTTATGCGCAAAATACAACAACGCTTATTACAGAGGTACGTGTTATTGATGGAACCGGAATTCCTGCCTATGTTGGGTCGGTTCGCATTAAGGGCAATCAAATTGTAGCAGTAGGAAATCTACAACCGCTGCCGGGTGAGCAGGTGATAAGCGGACAAAATAAGTTTCTTTGTCCTGGTTTTATCGATGCCCATAGTCACCATTTTTCTTCTCTGCGTGCATTTCCACAGGCAGTGGCCACCAATAATCAGGGGATAACAACCATTGTTATTGGTCAGGATGGCAACAGTTATCCTATAGACTCGCTTCGAACGTGGATGAATCAGCGGAAGGCCGCAGTTAATGTGGCAACCTATACCGGCCACACTTCGCTCAGGGAACAGGTGATGGGGGAAGATCAGTTGCTGCGGCCGGGAACTCCTGCAGAAATTGAACAAATGCAACAATTGTTAGCCGAAGAAATTGCGAAAGGCTCACTGGGGTTATCAACCGGATTAGAATATGAACCGGCATTTTATTCTTCCAAAGAGGAAGTGCTGCTGCTAGCAAAAACCGCTGCCGCTAAAAAGGGACGGTATATCAGTCATATCAGAAGTGAAGACGTAACCTTACAGGATGCGGTTGATGAAATAATCCGCATTGGAAGAGAAACCGGAATGCCAGTGCAAATTTCGCATTTAAAAATTGCCTTGCGTTCTCAATGGAATACTTCCGCCTCCCTTTTGCAACAACTGCAGCAGGCCCGGCAGGAAGGCGTGGATATTACGGCTGATGTTTATCCCTATACTTTTTGGAATTCTACGCTGAAAGTGTTGTTCCCCTCCCGTAAATATAATAGTTTGCCTGATGCCGAGTTGGCCGTTTCGCAGCTTTGTGATCCCTCCGGTTCGGTAATGGTTCATTTTGCGCCTATTCCGGCATATGAAGGGAAAACCTTATTACAAATAGCGCAAATCAGAAAAGAGTCTCCTGCACAAACCCTCTTACAACTGATTGCTATGGCCGATTCGTTTAGGAAAGCCAACCCTACATTCAGCGGATCTGTTGAAACAATCATGGGAAAGTCGATGACCGAAAACGATGTACAAAATTTTATCGCCTGGCCCTTCTCGGTAATTTGCTCCGATGGTGGCAATGGCGGACACCCGAGAGGATATGGGGCATTTACAAGGGTATTGTATGAATATGTACGAAAAAAACCGCTGTTGTCGGTTGAAACGGCGGTGTATAAAATGACAGGTCTCACAGCGCAACATTTAGGTCTGCAAAAACGGGGCGTAATTGCTCCGGGTTATATAGCCGACCTAGTTTTATTGGATATGGAAAAAGTAAAAGACAATGCTTCAATAGAAAATGGGAAGGCTTTGTCGGAAGGAATAGAACAGGTATGGATTGGCGGACAAGTTACCTGGAAACAACATAAGTCAACCGGAAATTTACCCGGGGTATTTATAGCTAAAGAATAATTGAAACGTATGAAGGAGGCATTGCTGTTAACAAATGGATTACTGGTTCATTCCGATGCAAAAACGGCGCATGGACTTATTCGGGGTACGGAGCGATTTACAGTAATGGGCGTGATAGATAATGCGGCAACTGCCGGAAATGATGCCGGAGAGTTGCTCGATGGTAAGCATCGTAATATTCCAGTGTTTGCAACTTTAGAAGACGCTATTCAACATATTCCTACTGTAAGTTATTTAGTAATTGGTGTAGCAACTGTAGGGGGTAGGATACCGGGTGATATGTTACTTGTGATAGAGGCTGCTGTTCGTGCAGGACTTTCCGTTGTAAATGGGTTGCACGAATTTTTAACGGATAAGCCGGCCATTGTTGCATTGGCGGCAGAAAAAGGCGTGGGCTTAACGGATGTTAGAAAACCCAAAACTCGGGATCAACTGCATTTTTTTACTGGAGAAGTTTTTAAAGTACCCGTGCCGATTGTAGCAGTAATTGGTATGGACTGTGCTATGGGTAAGCGAACTACTGCCCGCATGCTTACCCAAGCGCTTAGAGCAGTTAACCGAAAGGCAGAGATGATATATACAGGGCAAACAGGGTGGTTGCAGGGGGGCAAGTATGGATTTATTTTTGATTCAACCGTTAATGACTTTGTTTCGGGTGAGCTGGAACATGCAATTGTAAGTTGCTGGAAAGAAGTGCAGCCGGATATGATATTTCTGGAAGGACAATCTTCTCTGCGCAACCCAAGTGGCCCCTGTGGGTCGGAATTACTAATATCGGGCAATGCTAAAAAAGTGGTGCTGCTTTGCTCCCCCAAACGAAAATATTTTGATAATGATGAACATTGGGGGCCGATACCTTCTGTTGAGTCTGAAATAGCTATCATTCAAATGTTGGGTTCCGAAGTAATAGCCGTTGCGCTGCATACAGAAGGCTGTAGTGCTGAGGAGGCGTTTCAGTTTCAGCAAGATTATGAAAGTCGATTATCCATACCAGTTTTACTTCCCATACAGCAGGGAGTAAACAAATTAGTTCCAACACTATTATCTCTCATGCAATTGTAGTTTGTTATGAAAATAACTGCCGTCCGTTCTTCTTTGCGTAAGGTTCCTTTAAAAAAAACATATACCATTGCTTACAATACCTTTTCGGATGTAACCCTGGTATTTTTTGAAGTAGAATTGGCTAATGGTATGATTGGGTTGGGTTCTGCTAGTCCAGCCGAAGAGGTAGTGGGAGAAACCCCCGAACAAACCGCGGCCAATTTACAGTTAGATTTTGTGCAGCAATTGGTGGGCAGAGATATTCGCCATTTTCAGCAACTGATACAAGAAAGCCGGGTATTTTTTCCACGGTTGCCGGGTACGTTAGCGGCTATTGATATTGCTTTACATGATGCGTTTGCGCAATACCTGGGAATTTCGGTAGTTGATTTTTATGGGCAAAAAATTAAAGCACTATTAACTTCTGTAACGATTGGTATAAAGGGAGTTCAAGCAACCCTGGAGGAAGCCGAGGAATATCAGAAATCAGGTTTTCGGGTGTTGAAGGTGAAAACCGGTTTACAGGTGGAAGAAGATATAGAACGCATAGCCAAATTATACGAACGTTTCGGCCGTTCTATGTTGATTCGGGTGGATGCTAATCAGGGGTATTCGATGCAGCAATTACATCAATTTATACCTGCCATGCAACAGTATGGGGTAGAATTGATAGAACAGCCACTGCAAGTTGGCAGCGAGACTGAGCTATATACGCTAGATGCTTCTATACGCTCCCGCATAGCAGGGGATGAATCGGTAAAAAATGCGGATGCAGCTTTGCGATTTTGCGGCGAGATAAAACCTTTTGGCATCTTTAATATCAAATTAATGAAATGTGGCGGAATTGCCGGTGCTTTGCAAATAGCGAATGTGGCAGCGATTGGAGGTATTTCTTTATTTTGGGGATGTAACGATGAAAGTATCGTTAGTATAACCGCTGCACTGCATACAGCCTATGCCTGTGAACACACACGTTATCTCGATTTGGATGGAAGTTTTGATATTGCGGAAGACCTAGTTTCGGGCGGGTTTCGGGTAGAAGACGGCTATTTATACCTGCTTCCAGGGGCGGGGTTTGGCTTTTCTAGACAGGCGTAAAAAATGCATAAGCTTTAGTTTATGTATTTAATTACTAGTATAAATATTTGTTATTAATCTCAGCCCCTAATTTTGCCGCACATCCGCAATCACCGTTTTATTGTACGGTGGTGTTCGGTAAGGTAATATGAAGGATTCTGCCGATATTCCCCGCCAAAAGTATCCCGCCTATTTCAAGGGTAAAACTTTGCATGTAGTTAGTAAACATGAAAAGCAGCAGAGCTTTGAGCCGATATTATCGGAACGGCTGGGATTCGTTTGCCAAACAATGGACAAAGTGGATACCGATTTGTTGGGTACATTTAGCGGAGAGGTTGCCCGTACGCTTTCGCCGGTAGATTGTGCCCGAGAAAAATGTAGGAGGGCAAAGGAGTATGTTCGGGAGGGGTATCTGCTGGCATCGGAAGGGTCTTTTGGGCCACATCCTACCCTGGGATGGGTAACTGCGGGGGAAGAGTGGTTGGTATTGTATGACATAGAAGAGGATGCCGAATTGATAGTGCGTGATGTAACAATGGATACCTGCTTTTGGCACGAGGCCATTGCAAGTGAACAGGCATGTTTAGATTTTCTTCAAAGGGTAGGATTCCCAGCGCAGCGGGTGATTGTAAAATCTTCTCAGGAAAAAGCGGAGATAATTTATAAAAACGGAAGTACGCCCGAAGAGATTGTACAGAATATGCATAGTATACTAAGCCTAAAGGGAAGCTGCTTTATAGAAACAGATATGCGTGCCATGCAAAATCCTACGCGCAGAAAACATTTGTCTCGATTAGCCAGTTTGCTGGCAGATACCCTTAGCAACACTTGTGCTTCTTGCGGTTGGTATGGTTTTTCTGTATCGGCTGTAGAAAGGGGGCTGCCCTGCAGTTGGTGTGGTTCCCCTACCCGGTCTGTGCTGTGTGAAATATATACTTGTAAGCGTTGTAACTGCAAGGAGACAAAAAGATTTCCGCGGGGGATACAACAGGAAGACCCTCAATATTGTAATCAATGTAATCCGTAAGTATAATGGACGTATCAAAATATATACAATGGCTTCGGGCAGGAGAGCTGGTAGTTATCCCTACTGAAACTGTTTATGGCTTGGGGGCTTCTATTGATTCGGAGCGAGCCATTTTACAAGTGTTCGAAACCAAGCAGCGGCCGCTATCCAATCCGCTGATTGTGCATGTAGATAGTGTGGATGCGTTTTCGCGGTATGCTTTATCTGTTCCGGAAGGCGTATATAAGTTGGCAGCAAAATTTTGTCCGGGGCCACTCAGTTTTGTGCTGCCGGCTGCACCCTCTCTGTCGCCATTATTGTTAGGGGGCCAACCAACAGTTGCGTTGCGGGTTCCAAATCATCCCATTACTTTACAACTGATACGTGAGTTAGGTACACCTATTGCCGCCCCCAGTGCGAACCGGTATAAAGAGCTGAGTGCAACTACGGCCCATGCGGTTGCTTTGGCAATGCCTGAATTAAAAGACCGGATTATTGATGGCGGACGATGCTCGTATGGAGTGGAATCTACCATTATCGGTTTTGAACAAAATAGGCCGGTAATTTATCGGATGGGCAGTATTACCAATCAACAAATTGAAGAAGTATTGGGAAGCGTAGTTTTGTATAAGGGTCACGCTACGGCCAATCCAAAAGCACCTGGTATGCAATTGCGTCATTATGCACCTCAAACGCCTATGGTTGTAACTAATCAGGTAGAGCAGGTAATAGAACAGCTAGCTCCGGCAAGGCTGGCAGTATTAAGTTTCCGTAAAGCAACCGCGCATTCTTCTGTTATTGCGCAAGAGGTATTATCTCCTTCCGGCAGCGATACCGAAGCCGCTTTTCAATTGTATCATTTATTGGGCAAGTTGGATGCTGCACAGCCAGATTTTATAGTGGCGGAGTGGTTGCCGGAGCAGGGATTGGGCGCAGCCATTAACGATAAACTGCGCAGAGGGGCAGAGCGGATAATTTTATGATATAACCAGTAAAAAAGCGATGAACTTTCAATTACTTACCGATAACCTTTCTAATCCGGCATTGTTATTTTTTTTGTTGGGCATATTTGCTGTTCAAATAAAAAGCGATTTAGAAATTCCTGCGAATACATCTAAGTTTATCGCATTGTATTTGTTGTTTTCTATTGGATTTAAAGGTGGCCAGGAGCTTGCGCATGAAGCTTTTACTGCCGAAGTTTGGGGTAGTATAGGGTTAGGAATTGCCCTGTCGTTTCTGATTCCTATTTACACTTTTTTTATTCTGCGGAAATCATTTTCTGTGTATGATGCCGCTGCGATTTCAGCAACCTATGGTTCGGTTAGTGCCGTAACATTTGTAACAGCGGTGAGTTATTTAGAAATGCTGCGGCAGCATTCTAGTGGACATATGGTAGCCATTATGGCTATGATGGAATCTCCGGCAATTATTGGCGCTTTATTTTTAATGTCTCGATACCGCCCTCAGGAAGATCGAAAAGGGGATACAAAGGGGGCGCTTCGACATGCACTTACTAACGGAAGTGTGGTATTGATTTTGGGAAGTCTACTAATTGGTTGGTTAGCCAATGCAAAACAGGCAGAAGGTATTAAACCATTTACTACCGATATCTTTAAAGGGTTTCTGGCTATCTTTTTATTAGACATGGGCATCTCCAGTGGTCGTAAACTACACTCGTTTTTACAAAATGGCTGGGCACCGGTAATCTATGGTATCTGTATTCCGTTGGTTAATGGCATCATTACTTGCTGGCTGAGTGGTATGGTTACGCACGAAGTAGGTGATCGCTTTATGCTGGCTATATTAGCTGCCAGTGCTTCTTATATTGCGGTGCCGGCTGCTATGAAAATTGCTGCGCCTAAGGCCAATCCGGGTTTGTATATCCCTATGGCACTTGCCGTTACTTTCCCGTTTAATGTTACTATTGGAATGCCTCTCTATTATTGGCTGGTTACTATAACCTGATAGCATTACCGGTTAGGCTTTTTGTAGATTCGATTGAATAATGGATTGTAGGGTATGCAAGGGAACTACCCCACTTTGTCTCCAGATTGGCATACCATTTTTGTATAAAATAAGGGTAGGAACTCCGCTCACTTGTAATTCGGTAGCCAGCGCATTATTTTGGTCAACATCAATTTTTATTATTCGGATCGCCTCTCCCATACTTGTCCGAAGCTGTTCTAAAATAGGAGACATCGTTTTGCAAGGCCCACACCAGCTGGCCGTAAAATCTACCAGCACCGGTTTGGGGCCATTGATTACCGAGCGAAACGTTTCTTTTTCTGCCATAATTATAATGGGGTTGTTTGATTGAGCTGATTTTTGTTTACTTCCGAAACAGGGGGCGTATAAGTGCAATTTCCATAACCGCAACCCCACTGAAACCGGGCTGCCAATATTGAATAGATGGCTAAAGCACTCCCAAATAATATATCCGGATTTGCCGCCTTTATATAACCGGAAATAATTAGCAACGCACTCAAGCTTAGCCGAAACAATAGTATCCAGTCTATACGCCTTACAAATCGCATGATTCCCTTTTTCATATTGCAAAGATACATCACCCAGAAAGGGTTTTGCGGTGACTTTTATTACATAATTGAAGTCATGTAGTACCTTCACCTCAATTTTGGAACAATGGATATAGCAACAATTAAAAATTTATTTCCGGATTGGGAAGATGGATTATATGAAGAAATTCTTTCTGATGCACAGGAAAAAACGGCACTGGCAGGAGAAACTTTATTAAAAACGGGACAGTCCATCCGCTCGGCCATGTTATTAGTAAGTGGTACTATTAAACTGTATCAGGAAGATGAAACTGGCGACGAATTTTTTATGTATTATCTCCATCCCGGCGAAGCCTGTGCGGTTACATTGGTATGTGATTTTCATCGAGAAACCAGTCAGGTGCTTGCGAAGGCAGTAACCGATGTTACCTACCTGGCTATTCCTTTGAATAAAGTGGATGACTGGTTACGTAAATACAAGAGCTGGCA
>JBBAJQ010000004.1:100368-107442 GCA_040403945.1 Sediminibacterium sp. | reverse complement strand
CTGCGCGCCTTTGTGAGCAGGATTCTCATTCCAAACCGTGCAGTCTCTCTCTGCGTTCGGTGACTACACGGGGAGCATCTAACCGAATGATAATGAGGGGCTTCATTTTTCAAAAAAAATCGGTAGCTTTCTACACCAGTTAACAAAACACAGGGTATGTTAATCGAATCAGGTAATATAGAAAATGAAATGGGGCAGGATTTACAACCCTCCCGCAAAAAGCCCATTTATACACCGCAGCCCGCCCTGCGGCAATACTTGATTGATTACGGACGAGAAATACCCCTGCCCCTCTCCTACCACGATTTGAAACGCTTTACCTATACTACTCCCCTGAAAGATAAATCGGGAAAAGACAGTTACTGGGATACTGTTTCTTATGACTTGCAGGAATGGAACCATCTGCGGGGGGCATTGATTCGGATGTACGCCATTCTGAAAACTGAAGGCGACATGAGTTTTGCCAACCACCTGGATGTGGCGAGGATAGATTTTTGCTACTTCGGTAATAGCCAGCCCTTTCGAATTCGGATTGTAAATAAATACAACGATAATTACGATCACTTCTACATCAAACAGGCCGATGCCAACCGGATTTATGGATTGGAGATGGAGCACCTGTTGTCTCCCAACCGGATGACCTACCTCACCCATCAGCAAACGCTAATAGAAGAACATGTGCCGGGTATACCGGGAGATGTTTTTATCAGGGATTATCTACAGCATTCGAGCACCAATGTGATTCGGCTGGCCAAAGAATTTGTAAAATTTAATGAGCGTTGCTTTGTACAATTATTAGGTGATATGCGTGCCTATAATTTTGTGGTGAATATGATTCCGGATATAGAAGATTTTCAATACCGTATAAGGGCAATCGATTTTGATCAGCAAACTTATGAAGGCAGAAAAAACGGCTACCTGCCGCAGTATTACAAAGAAAACTATGCCCTGGTTCAATTAGCGATTCAACACTTAGATAAAGAATCTATTGCGCAATACCAGGCGGAAGAACAAACCCTGATGACTTTCCGATTAACTTCCTCGCGGTATCGTATGAAAGCTATGCTGGATATTATGGCCAAGGACAAGCTCGCGCCGCCGGAAAAGTTTAATCAGCTGCGCAACGAACTGGCACAGCATTATCAAGTTGCCATTTCGGAAAGAAAAATTCAAACGATGGGGCAACTATTAAAATGGCAAATGAAACAACGACTGCGAAAAAGCTTACAACTGCTGCCAAAAAGTAAATCAAGGTTCGACGACTAAGGGTTTCCTGGCAATATAACTTAGATAAAACTGCCCTTTTTTTTCAAAAACCACTTCTACGGTTTGCCGGTGTAAAGGATGATGAATGTTAACAGTAACCCGGTTATCAGCGTCTAGTTCAAATGGAAGTATCTGTATATGCTCACTAAATCCCAAGCCCCGTTGCTCCAGCCATTTATATACCGTTTCTTTAATCGTCCAGAGCAAAGTGAGCAAGGAATCCTGTTGGGCTGGGGTAAATTCGCTTACCCACCCATTTTCTTCCAAACTCAAAAATTTGTGGCGTATGCGCTGAACCCGGGGTGAAATCATTTCGATATCTATTCCGGTTGGCACTGACCGGCTCACGATGGCAGCAGCATATTGATTGGTGTGTGAAAGCGAAAAATAATATGGGTTTCCGGTGAGGAAGGGTTTTTGATAGGTAGCTGACTGAATGGATTGATAAGGAAAATCCGGAAACAATTCCGATAACAAATACCCGGCTGCCAGGTGCTGCCGTTGTTTATTGGGATGCTCGATTGGATACCGAAAAACAGCTTTTTGCAGAAAAAAATCTACCTCCTCGGTGATATGCCAAACCCCGAGCCGGGTAAATTCGTTGATATCTTGTTGATAAAACAGGGGCACAATAGGAAATTAGCAATTAGTATGCAGAATTAAGACTTATTTGCATTCCAATTGAAAAAACAGGGAAATGATTTTAACAGACCGGCGCATATTAGAAGAGATGGAGAAAGGCACCATCATTATTCAACCCTATAACCGGGGCGATTTAGGCAGTAATAGTTATGATGTGCATCTGGGCAAATGGCTGGCTACCTATGTAGATGCCCAACTAGATGCCAAAAAGCATAATACCATCACCTATTTCGAAATACCTGAAGATGGCTTTGTTCTCCAACCCAGTGGATTTTATCTGGGGGTTACCGAAGAATATACAGAAACCCATGCTCATGTGCCTTTTTTAGAGGGGAAGTCATCAACGGGCAGATTGGGCATTGATATCCATGCCACCGCCGGAAAGGGGGATGTTGGCTTTTGTGGTAACTGGACGCTGGAAATCTCCTGCAAACAACCGGTACGAATCTATAAAGGTATGCCCATTGGTCAACTGATTTATTTTCCCGTAGACGGAGAAATTGAAGTACGCTACAATCAAAAAGCGAATGCTAAATATAGTGGGCAACCGGATAAGCCCATTGAAAGTATGATGTGGAAGAACGCTTTTTAGTGGCGTTACCAACTCTTTTCACCATATTTTTTTTGATACGCGAGTAACCACCCGAGAACTTCACTGTAACTAAGCATGCCGGAAGCTTGACCGTTCGCTTTTAAATACTGACTATACACCTGCGTAAATGCCGGGGTAATCTGATGCGTTCTTTGTTGAAAGTAGCGACGGATAGCTTTTCGGTCGAGCTTTACCAGGGTATCTAACCGCTGCTGGTTACTATCGAACTGCTGGCGTAATCCGGCGCTATCCCCTGTAGCAGCATATTGCCGCCATAATTCTTGTTGAATAAGAGAATATATGTCGAGATACAAGGAATACTTTACTCGCACATCCTTTGAAGCACCTGCTGCCAATAACCCCGCAAAACTGGCTTCGCTTTCTCGGGCATAGCCAATCTGGTGACCAATCTCGTGGCAGGTGGTATAGGGCAGCAAAATAGAAGGCAAGTCGGCTTTTACCTGTGCTTCACCAGAAAAAGGGTTAAAATACCCGGTGAAACCAATCCATTCACCCAAAAAATTCCAGCTGCATTTTTTAAGAGAGGGAAATGAATAGGTAAATGCCGGATGGGTTATGGCTAATTGTTGATAGCCATCATAGGCAAGGTCTTTTTGCTCCTTCCAGGAAATCGTAGGAATAGAGTCGCCGGGAATCTGGGCACGGGCATCGTTTAAACGTTGAATAAGTTGATTATTCAAACTTTGCAAGTCAGGCAATGTATAAGGGCTGGTGGTAATCTTAAGCGATTGGCCAATTTCAGGGCGGTCGTAGTTGAGTCCCCAGGATACTTTAAATACTATGTACACCCAGGCTAGAAAAACAGCTAATTTGAGTAAAACTTTACTAAAAGCTGGCCATTTATTAAAGAGGAATCCAACATATAAGAATTTAAAAATTATAACTATCGCAAATCCAATAGCAAATACGTAGATAGCATCCCCTATCGAAAAAGGGCACCAGCCTAGGAGGAGCCGGAGAAATCTACCCCAATAAGGGTAAAAACCGGTAGAATAATACTGTTCCACCGCTTCCGAAAACTGAGAGAAGGTGAAAACAAGGGCTAGTGCCGTAAATAGCCAGCGATGCTGCCAAAAGCCGGTTTTTTTCCATTCCATAGCCAAATATCCAACAATTTGGGGAGCAAACGTAACCGATTGTTAATCAGTTCAATCAGATATTATTGGTGAATAATGGCAATTATCGTACCTTTGCCAACCCTTAAAAGGCCGTTATGAGTCAGCGCCGGGAATTTGAGATAGCATTTGTGGGATTAAAACCGGGGTTGCACCAGTACGAGTTTAAGGTGGATGATAAGTTCTTTGTTTCATTTGGAGCGCAGGATTTCAGTAATTGTGAAGCGAATGTGCGGGTAGCCCTGGATAAAAAAACAGGGTTCATGCAACTGAAATTTGATGTTGACGGATCTGTGCAGGGCATTTGCGATAAGTGCGGAAACCCTTTGCCAGTTCAACTTTGGGACGAGTTTTCACTATTGGTAAAAATAGTCGAAAACCCCGATACCATGAATGAGCAGGAGGAAGATCCGGACGTATATTACATTGGAAGAGGGGAAAGTCATTTACACCTCGCCAACTGGATTTACGAATTCATCATCCTCAGCGTACCCTTTCAAAAAATATGTGCCGACTCTGAAAAAATCGGCCCCTATTGTAACCGGGAGGTATTGGAGAAACTCAAACAAATGGAACAAAACCTTGCGCAGGAGAAACCAACTGTTTGGAAGGGGTTAGACCAGTTTAAAAATTTTTCAGAATAATTGTTGACCATCAAAAATTGATGATATGCCGAATCCTAAACGCAGACACTCACAGCAAAGAAGTGCAAAAAGAAGAACGCACTATGTAGCTCAGGAAGTAACATTAACAAAAGACAATGCTACGGGTGAAACCCATGTTCGCCATCGTGCACATGTAAGTGAAGGTAAATTGTACTACAAAGGGAATCTGGTTGCCGAAAAAGCACCTCTGAAAGCCTAAGCGGTAGTTCAATTTAATTTACTCACTGATTATGATGCATATTGGAATAGACATGATGGGGGGAGATTATGCCCCACTAGAAGCGGTAAAAGGATTACAAGCATTCTTAGCCAACCCCACGAGTGAAGCCAATATTCATTGTATTGGAAACGAGGTAGAATTACTGCCCCTATTTCAGCAATATCAAATTAGTTCTTCCCGGATTTCCATTATCCACGCTCCCGAAATTATCGGTTACAACGAGCATCCTACCAAGGCACTGAAAGAAAAAACGCAATCCTCCATTGCAATCGGATTTCAACAGCTGGCCAGTGGTTCAATAGATGCCTTTATAAGCGCTGGAAACACAGGTGCTATGTTAGTAGGTGCCATGTTCACCATCAAGCCCATTGAAGGAGTTTTACGACCCACCATATCATCTATTATTCCCAAACTAAATGGTGAAACCGGCTTATTGCTGGATGTTGGATTAAATGCCGACTGCAAGCCTGAGCAACTGAATCAATTCGCCATACTGGGTAATTTATACGCGAAACACATTTTACAAATCTCCGAACCAAAAGTGGGATTGATGAACGTAGGCGAAGAAGAAGGAAAAGGAAATCTACTCGCGCAAGCTACTTATCCCCTGCTGAAAGAAAATAAACACATCCACTTTGTAGGAAATATAGAAGGTCGCGATATTTTTCTGGATAAGGCCGATGTAGTGATTTGCGACGGATTTACCGGAAACATCCTGCTAAAAATGGCAGAGTCTGTTTACGACCTTACACGTAACCGGGGCATTCGGGATGAATACTTCGAGCGATTCCACTACGAAAATTACGGCGGCACCCCAGTGCTGGGTATAGCCAAACCAGTTATCATTGGTCATGGTATCAGCCATGCAAAAGCCTTTAAAAACATGATCGACCTCGCCTGCAAAATGGTTGAGCACGATATCTGCGGTAAAATAGCCGAAGAAATTCTCTGGTAATACCCACCCCACATTTTTGTTTCTGTTCCCATACGAATGAATTACTTTTGTACAAACAATTGTTAGTTTATGTGGTTGAACAACATCCTGGAAACCATCGGAAATACACCGCTCATCCGGCTGAACAAAGTAGCCAAAGACATTCCAGCCACCGTTTTAGCCAAGGTAGATTATTTTAATCCAGGTAACTCGATAAAAGACAGGATGGCCCTGAAAATGGTGGAAGTGGCTGAAAAAGAAGGAAAGTTAAAGCCCGGGGGAACCATCATAGAGGGTACCAGTGGCAATACGGGTATGGGACTAGCACTAGCCGCATGCGTAAAAGGATACCATTGCATTTTTGTTACCACCGATAAACAATCGAAAGAAAAAGTAGATATTTTAAAAGCACTGGGGGCAGAGGTAATTGTTTGTGCCACCAATGTACTGCCTACCGATCCAAAAAGTTATTACAGTGTTGCCAAACGGCTAGCCCAGGAGATTCCGAACTCCATGTATATGAATCAGTACGACAACCTGGCCAACCGGCAGGCGCACTACGAAAGTACGGGTCCTGAAATCTGGCAACAAACTGAAGGAAAGATTACCCATTTAGTTTGCACTGCCGGAACCGGAGGAACCATTACGGGAACAGCCATGTATTTGAAAGAAAAAAATCCCGACATTCAGATTTGGGCGATTGATGTATATGGGTCTTTGCTAACCAAATATTTTCGCACGGGTGAGATTGATATGAATGAAGTGCATCCTTACATTTCAGAGGGATTTGGAGAAGATTTTGTTCCCCAAAACTACGATATGCGGTTTATAGATCACTTTGAGCAAGTAACTGATAAGGATGGTGCTATCATGGCTCGTAAAATTGCCCGTGAAGAAGGCTTGTTTTGCGGATACAGTGCAGGGAGCTGTTTGCAGGGCTTACTGCAATTAAAAAATCGATTAAAAAAGGAGGATGTAGTAGTTTGTATTTTCCACGACCATGGTACCCGGTACATCGGAAAAATTTATAACGACCAGTGGATGATGGAAAGAGGATTTTTGGAAGTGAAAACTTTCAAAGACATTGTAAATGGGAGAAGAGACAAACATTTACTTACCCTAGAAACTAACCGAACTGTTTCGGAAGCGGTAGACTTAATGAAAAAATACAACATCGAACATATACCCGTTACCCAGGAGGGAGTGATTATAGGAGCAGTGAGTGAAAACGGATTGTTTCAAAAAGTTTTTAGTAATCCCGAAATACGACACGAATTATTGCAACAGGTGATCGAACCCCCTTATCCGGTTGTTCCTTTTGAAACACCTGTAGAAAAGTTGGGACAATTAATCAATAAAGAAAATGGTGCCGTGTTGGCTAAAGATGATAAAGGCGAACACCATATTGTAACGAAATACGATGTAATACAAAGTCTGGCACAATAGGCAAAATCTGCTAAAAAAGCAATGCTAACATTCGTTTGTTATCAATGATTTATCTTGCCCTCTAATTAACAACAGAAAAACTTTCTCATGGGAAAATATCGCGCTGGCGTTCTATTCGGTAAAGAACTGGAAGCCTTATACAATGATGCCAAGGAAAATCAATTTGCACTACC
>JBBAJQ010000004.1:98979-100268 GCA_040403945.1 Sediminibacterium sp. | reverse complement strand
CAGTGGGCATTCTGGGATGGAATCCGGCACTTTTATCAGCAGCATGAAGCTTATCTGCAAGCACAACTAGGCAACCCCGAAGGAGCAGAAAAGCCCAATAAAAAATATTACGATCCTCGGGTATGGTTACGTAAAGGAGAAGAGTCTTTCAGTAAGCGCTTAGAAATTGCTTTCGAAGATTTGAACTGCATCAACCGCAATGCCTGATAGTTTTAACGGCGGGTGGCAAAAGCAGTGCTGATATCTTGATTCCGCTTTTTAATTTCGGTATCATCTGGAAATAAACGAAGGGCGCTGTCTGCCATTTGTTTGAGTCTAGCATCTGCGCCCTGACTAGCATTCAGCATATTGCTTAAATAAAGATTCCAGCAAAATGCATCTTTGGGATGATATCGATTATAAAGTTCGAATCCCTTGCGCAAAGTGGCTGTGTCATAGGTCCGGGCCACACAAGCCATAAAAGTTTGATAGTAGGTGGCATTTCGGGGACGCTCGTATAAACACTGTTTAGCAAAAAAAGCAGCACTATCCCATTTTTCTTTCTGATAATATATATTCGCCCGAATATTTTCTACATACATCATATAGGGATTTGCTTTTTGTCCGCGACGTAAATATCTTTCTGCTTCTACTGGTCGCTCATTTTTCCATAAATACATTCCCAGCATTCCCTCAATGGGTTGAACGGTGTTAGAAACCAGGTTAGGTATCGCAGGAAATGCATTCACCACCTGATCTACCGGAGCCGTAAGCGTTACTGCATTTAATTCCTGCACATAGAGATTTTGTGCCACAGAAGATCGCCATATTTGAAATCCGATATACAAAATAGGCAACATTACTAAACCAAGAACAAAGGAATATATCTGCGGCAAACCGGCAATGCCTGATACATTTTCAGTTGGGGTTACCCGGCTATTTTTCCAAGTCCAATATCCCGAGATAACACCCATACCCGCTACTGCCAGTAATAATTGATTAATTGGTTCTTCTTTCGGAAAATTAAGAGAACTGTCAATGGCAAATGCCAATACGGCTACTAAAGAAAAAATGGTAAATACAGCTTCTTCTGATAGTGGATTATGCAGATAAGCCCGGATGCCATAGAAAAGAAAAAATAAAAATAGGGAAGCATATAAAATACCTCCGGGAAACCCCAGCTCGGCAAAGTACTCGAGAAAATCGTTATGGGCATGAATAGGCACAATCAAGCCATCATTAAACTCTCGGGAATACGGAATGGAGGCCAGTTTCCAGTTTCCATATCCACATCCAGAAAACGGATGCTT
>JBBAJQ010000004.1:47180-98879 GCA_040403945.1 Sediminibacterium sp. | reverse complement strand
GCGTTTTTGTAGTAATATAATCCCATCAGCACGAAAGGTATTTTTACCACCATAGAAGCAGCATAGATATTTTTATTACCTGCATTTAATCGCATGGTAAGCACTAACTCTGTAAACGACAATTCGGAACTCCCCTTAAAAAAGTAGAGCAAAGAAATAGCAGCCTGAGCAAAAAGAAAAAAGGCTGCAATAAAAGCTACATATTTTATATCGGCGGTTCGCTGATAAAATAAGATACTCAAATTCAATAAAACAATTAGAGCCGTGGCCAACCGAACCAAACAAACCACGGTTTCCGTAGCGTTTAAAGCATACGTTAATGAAATGAGGGCCCAGAAGCCTAATAGAAGGTATACCCAAATTACGCCTGTTGAAAAAACAGCACGTATGGCTGATTGATAATGGTCTCTTTGACTATAAACAAAACCAACTGCTACAAAATTCACCGTCATTAGATAGAGCCACTGACTACCCAAATATTCAATACCATCCCAAGGGCCTATCCATTCCACCCCAAAATAGAGTGCTACAATCACAATAGGCATCCAACGGAGTATCCCGGCGGAAGTATTGGAAACTGCAATAGGCTGATTAATAGGCTCGGAGGCTGGGGTAGGTTTGGAGATGTTTTTTTTATTTTTTTTCATGCTAATAGCTTGACTAAACTAGAGACTTTTCAACTCTATAGGCATACAAATTAAATAAAAAATTGCTTTTTACAATCCTATGTAGGCATTTTCGGATTTACCGCTCTATTTCTACAGAAAAGCCTGCCGCTAAATGAATGCGGGTTGCAGGTGCAAATGCCAAATATGTAGTATCTTTGTATACTGAAAATTGGAACCCCCAATATGAAAAAAGAACGTGAAGAAGACCTGGAAGCAAATCTCACGGGAGAGCAAACAACGGGCGATGAAGCTGCCAAACCCCGGTGGTTTAATCGAATCCGTAAGGGCATTCTTACTTCTACTGCCGACAAAAAAGAAACGCCCGAAGGTTTATGGAATAAATGTCCTGAGTGCAACCATATTTGCACCACTTCAGAATTAAAAGAAAACCGCTTTGTTTGTCCCAAATGTAATTACCATCACCGCATTGGGAGTCAAGAATATTTCGATCTGATTTTTAACGATAGTGCGTATACTGAATTATTTGATGAAATCAGAAGTGTAGATGCCCTGGGTTTTACCGACCTGAAATCTTATCAGAAACGACTCGACGAAATTCATGCCGCTACCGATTTAAAGGATTCTATGCGGGTGGCGGTTGGTGAAATTGAAGGAAATAAGATGGTAATTGCCTGTATGGATTTTGCATTTATTGGCGGTTCCCTGGGAAGTGTAATGGGCGAAAAATTTAGCCGGGCAGTTGATTATTGTATAGCCCATCGCCTGCCCTATCTGGTAATCAGCAAAAGTGGCGGTGCTAGAATGATGGAAAGTGCCTTCAGTTTAATGCAATTGGCCAAAACCAGCGGTAAACTATCGCAATTAAGTGATGCCTCCCTACCCTATATATCCCTCCTTACTGACCCCACTTTTGGCGGCATTTCTGCCAGTTTTGGTATGCTTGGTGATGTAAATATTGCTGAACCCGGCGCACTGATTGGGTTTGCGGGCCCCAGGGTAATTAAAGAAACTATCAAAAGAGATTTGCCGGAAGGTTTTCAACGAAGTGAATTTTTATTGGAACATGGATTCCTCGACTTTATTGTTGAAAGAAAGCATCTCAAAGAAAAATTGGCACAACTTATTCGTCTCTTTCAACAATAACCCCTAAAGGGATAACCCATCGTAAGGTTAGGAACCAATTTCCCCAAGTACCCTTGTTTCTATGGCACAGGAAATGAATAATCGACAGGCATATTTTCATTACTTCATAGACGACCGCTATGTAGCCGGAATCGTTTTGCTGGGGTCGGAAGTTAAATCTATACGCGAAGGAAAACTGAGTTTCAATGATGCCTATTGCTTATTCGACCATGGTGAACTATGGCTAAGAGGCTTATACATTGGAGAATATTCTAAAGGCACCGTAAATAATCACTTGGCAGTGCACGACAGAAAACTTTTGCTCAGCAAAAAAGAATTGAAAAAGTGGGAAGGAAAAATGAAAGATAAAGGGCTAACCATTGTACCCCTGCGCGTTTTTTTTACGGATAAACAACTTGTAAAGGTAGAAATTGGTTTAGCCAGGGGGAAAAAACTGCACGATAAGAGGGATACGATTCGTACCCGTGAGGTAGACAAAGAAATAAAAAGACTTTTAAAATAACTATCGCAACTTATATCGGATCTGATAGTTACTCAGCATCATAAATATTTTACCGGTTTTAGATCCCTCCGATTTTAATTTCTCTTTATCTATCTGCGTTCCTTTACCCATAAAATTAAGGGGTATGCGTATCCGCTCAATTTCAAAATTTACCTCCACCCGATCGGGAAAAATATCTGGTGCCTGTTGATAATGCATTTGCAAAACATAGGTGCCATCTTTTGAAGTACTGATTTCTGCCGATTCTACTCGCCTTAGTGAGGTATTTATCCAGAGGGTAGCAATGGTAAAATCGGCCCTTTTATCCGCAGGAATTACATTGATTTCTTTTATGGTATTGCCATTTTTGACTGCTATATTTCTAACGAGGGTAACCACCGGATATTCAAATAAAGATTGAAGAGAGAAATCGAGGCCACGCTTCGGCAATAAAACAAAATCACTGGAAGAGAACTGAACCGGCTTCCCTTTTTCGAATTTCATAAGCGCCCTCTTAACCGGCATATGCACAAATGAAATATCCGTTTCTAGTTGCAAATTTACTTGAAAATATACTACAGAGTCTAACCGCTGTTTCATACGCAGTAAATCTTCATCAACCCCTTGTGCAGATAAGGCGAGGCTGCTAATAACCAACCAACCCACAAAATATACTCGCATCATCCTATATCTCTTTTATTAAATACAAATATACCCGCAGCTGCCATAAAGAGAATGTACCCCACCAAAACCCACCAATTAATCAATATCGTTTGATAGGGTATGGTAAATTGAAAAAAGTATTGCCAGGTATCATTCAACTTAACAAAAGCATATTGATTAAGCCAGGTATTACCCAAATCAATTTTAAGCAATAAATTACAAATAATCAGAAATAAGCAACATACAATCCAAGTTGTTGTTACATCTTTTAATAAAACAGCAATGGTTAAACTACTTACTGCAAAAAACATCATAGAAACCGATCCGGCTATAAAAGCCCAACGAATCCGATAAGCCGCCTCTTTAGCAGGAAAAAAGTTTAATCCTTCGAGATATACCACTAAATCTCCCTCGCCAAAAATTCCGGTACAAAGCCAGTAAGAGGTTACATATAATAGCACCACCACCCCAATAGTAAAAATAACCGCTACCACATATTTACTCAATATCCACTGCCATTTTTTAATGGGTTGTAACATAACCGCTTGAATGGTTTTGTCTTTATACTCGGCCGTTAACATACCCGAAACAACAATCATTATAATCAGTGGAATATGAAACCAAAGTGTATTAAGTACCAAATACTGTAACAAATTTCCATTGAGTAAACTACCTTGGAAATAAAATGACTTTCTCAGATTGTCTAATAGTAAATTGATAATATTAGTTCCTTCAAAATAAGCGCTGAGTAAAATAATTCCTTCAATTATAAAGATGGAGGCTAGGGCATAATAGGTTTTTCGCTGTTTTGCCAACTTAAAAAGTTCAGCTACTATAAGTCTTTTCATGCGGCTCCTCCTTCAAACAGTTGCACTAAATCGGGTTGGGGAATACAGGCTGTAACCTGAATATTTTCTTTCTGCAGCGCTACCAGCAAATGCGTAAGTTCACTCGGCAAAAGCTGGATATCGGCTGTATTTCCAATGATGGTATGGGGCAAGTCTCTTATTGCGTGGGAGGTAGCTATATGGTTGCCTGTAATCAAATATTGACGCGTACAGGCATTCATTATTGCTTGTGTATCTCCCTCTCGTATGATGCGCCCCTTATTTAATACGTACAATCTGCTGCATAGTTTATTTAGATCATCCAACATATGGGAAGAAAGAAAAACAGCCAGCTGATATTGATTCGTTAGGTCGCGAATCAACTGTCGCAAGGCTACTACGCCCATGGGATCCAAACCGGTAAAAGGTTCATCTAAAATTAAACAAGCTGGATTGTTTAATAGGGCGATGGCAATACCCAAGCGCTGCTTCATACCCATAGAAAAATTAGCAACCGGGTCCTTCCGGTCAACCGGTAACCCTACCCGCTCTAAGTGCATATGAATAGTATGCTTGTGCGTGGATAACCCTTGTATACTAGAAAAAATTCGCAGGTTATCGGCGGCAGACAGGTAATCGTATAAGGCAGGCTTTTCTATAATGCCCCCCACCGACTTTACCGATGAAGATACGATAGACAGGGTACCTGCATCCGGGGTTACCAATCCTAGTAAAATTTTAAACAGGGTAGTTTTCCCGGCACCATTGGCTCCCAGTAAGCCACATATTTCACCGGAATTACAGCTAACCGTTACCTGGTTAAGTACCGGAATTCCTCCATACTGCTTGGTTAATCCGGTACCCGAAATCATATAGCCAACTGGGAATTTTGTACTTCCCGAAAATTATATCGGGGGGTATAATGGGGTTCTAAAAAAGTTCTTGACCAAAAATTTTTCCTAAGGCCAAACCAAAAATCTTGCAGCATAAAATAGGGTATAAAATGATACCATTTAACCCCTTTTGAAACATAATGGGTTTCTACTTCATGCTGTAAGCCCAACTCTCGGGCTGCCTCTATAGCAGCTATTCGCTGGCATTTAGAAACTATATAGCGATTGGCAATCCGAGGATGAAATCCATGTAGAAAAAACTGATCTTTTGCTCTTTTATAATTTTGAAATCTTGACCATCCATCTGCCAGTACCAGAAAAATATGAACAAAAGAGAAGAGGAAACTCCAAATCCAGAAAAAAACCCATAAGGCATGGCTATTATCTGCCAAAACAGCCTGTAATTTTTGCCAGTAAAACCAAGATTCAACCACAAAAATAATCAGAGACCAATATAATAAACGTCCCACCCGTAAATAAGAAATTACTAAACTAGGCTGAGGAGGAAGCAAGTTCATGTTATAAATATAATTAAAATTGGGCAATGCATGTTTTTGCAGCTTTAGCTTTACTCAATGTATTTTTTCTTAATAGGTTCTACGTATTCCATTTGCTCTAAAAGCGCTTCGGGAGTAGGGTTACTAGTTACGGCCCGAGCCAGCTGAAATAAAAGGAAAATAATTAGCATACCGCCCAATAATTCCTGCCAAGTAATCCAATACCCCCACCAATGATATACTGCCCCTGTAGAAGGGGTAGAAGCCTCATAAATAACCGTTACCCGGTCTCCCGGCCGATAGGTGCGAAATAAATACAGGGCATTTACAGTATAAGAAGCATAGCCTGTATGATACACTGCGAATGGAGTAGATATACCCTTTTTGTTTGTTTTGTATACGATGGTTGCAGGAACCATTTCTCCGTCAAAGAAATCGGGCTGTCGGGTGGCAATCAGGTAGGTGCCATAACAAACCAGGAATAATATAATTACAATTCTACTCAGAAAATTGGATATCAGGTTCGTAAGAATCCGGAAAAGGGTAATTAGTTAGCAAGACTTCTAAAATCTACTGGTACCAATTTACTTACCCCGGGTTCTTGCATGGTAACCCCGTAAATCACATCCACTGCACTCATGGTTTGCTTGTTGTGGGTTACAATGATGAATTGAGAGTTATCGCTGAACTTTTTAATCATCTGTGTAAACTTACCAACGTTGGCATCATCCAGTGGTGCATCCACCTCATCGAGAATACAGAATGGAGCCGGTTTAATCAGATAAATGGCAAATAATAGTGCGGTAGCCGTTAGCGTTTTCTCTCCCCCACTTAATTGGGTAATAGAGGATGGCTTTTTACCTTTAGGTTTGGCTATAATCTCGATACCCGTTTCTGCCAGGTTATCTGGATTAACCAACATCATATCGGCAGTATCTTCTTCTGTAAATAATGCTTTAAATACCCGCTGGAAATTCTCCCGTACTTTATTAAATGTTTCTAGAAACTGTTGATTGGCGGTAGCCTCCACTTCCTGAATGGTTTGCAGCAGACTTTCTTTGGCAGAAACCAGGTCGTTTTTTTGCTCTAATATAAATTCATACCGCTTTTTCATTTCAGTATACGCTTCAATAGCAGTTGGATTTACCTCCCCCATATTTTCTAGGCGCTTCCGCATGCGGTCGGCAGAGGACTGTAATTCTTCTAACGGGGTTTCGGTTGTTCTTCCCTCCTCAATAATTTCATCTAAATTCACTTTAAATTCTACCTGCATTCTTTCTTTCATGCCCGCCAGCTGCAGTTTTAATTCGTTTAACTGATCTTTAAGCGTATTAATATGCTGATCTACCTGATCTTTATTTTTTACACGGGCACGCAAAGCTGCTTCCTTATCCTGCATGGCATTTCTGAGCACATAAAATGCCTGATCTGCCTCATTCAGATTTTTCTCTTCCTCTTCCTTCCGCTTCAGCATTTCTTGCAATTGGGCAAGTGCTGTCTCTAAGTGTTGGTTACTTTCCGCTATAGCGGAAACCGATTCTTGCAAGAGGGCACTATTATTGGTAATCTGCTGTTGTAAATCGGTTAGCTGATTCTTTTTAAAACTCAACTCCTGTTGAAGAGAATTGATTTTACTTTGTTGACGGGTAAGCTGAAGATTGCTTTCATTCAGTTGAAAAACGTGCAAATTATATTCCTGTTCAGATTGTTGATAGTCGGCCTCTACTGATTTCAGGGATTCACCTGTCTGCTGCATCTCTCCACTTAAGGTACCCAGCAATTCACGGGTGGCAGCAATGGCAGTTTGTTCGTGTTGCAAGCGCTGGTCTATTTCAGCAATACGCTGTGATCCATTTTGTTGAGCTACCTGCAGGTTCTCTATTTTATTTTTAGCGGCAAACACTTCATTGGTGAAGCGATTAATCAACTGTTCTGTTTCCCGAATGGCCTTTTCTTTTAGTTGATCATTAAAGGCAATCACTTCTTGATGTTTTGCCTGGATATCTGATTTCAACAAATTAACCACTGCTTCCTGATCAGAAATTTCTTCCGCCAGTTTTTCGAGGTTTTTCGCACGGCCAATTTTTTTACCCTCGAATAAACCTACACTACCGCCGGAGAGGGTATATTTTCCTTTTACATATTTACCCGATTTCTCTAAAATTACCGCCCCGGTGCCGGCAGCACTGTCTAAAGCAGTATCCTGTGTGGCAATAAATACATTTCCCAGCAAATATTCAGCCAGTTTTGCATAGCGGCTATCTACCTCAACCACTTCCAGCGCGCGGATGGTATCTACCGGTTGAGGTATATTGCCAGCATATCCGTTAAAAGCATTCAACAAAAAGAAATTGGCTTTACCTTTTTGATTTTTATCGAGCAACTGAACCGCCTGTAAGCCTTCCTGCAAATTGGCCGCCACATAATAATTAAGGTAGGGTTCCAGTACATTCTCTACGGCTGTTCGGTATTCTTCCTTTACGTAAATGATATCCGACAAAACCGGAGCAGCATGATTCCACTCGGGATTTTTATGTAAAAACTTGATACTATCGGGGTATCCCTCCATAGAGTCGATTAAACTCTTCAACAAATTAAATTCGTTGCGCTTGGCATCTAGTTTTCTATTTTCATCATTCAATTCGTTGCGTAAAAGCTCTAATGCAGCCTGCGTTTCAAAAATCAATTCTTTGGTTTTCTCATGCTGCTCTTGCAGTTGCTGTAAGTTAACCCGATGTTCGGCCAATAATCCATCCTTTTCTACCGACTCCTGCTGTAGTTGCTGAAGCTGGTTTTCGCGTTGGTTTTTTTCATCACTCAGTTGTTGAAAGGCACGCTGAAGGTTCTGTATAGAGGTATCTGCCACCGCTACTTTCTTTTCGGCATCAAACTGCTTCAATTGAAGTTGTTGATATTGCCCACGCATGGCATCCAACCCACTGCGCTTTTCATCAAAAATTCTGCGCTTTTCTTCCATGCCAGACTGACCCTGCAGCACCAGCTGTTGCATTTCGGCTAATCGGGCATCCTCCTCCGTTAATTGCAATTGGGTGTATTCGATAGAATCGCCAATGGTTTTTAATTGTCCGTTCGCTTTCTCTAAGAAATCCTGTAAACCGGTCTCTTTTTCGCGCAGGTAATGCAATTTTTGGGTAGCCAGATTTTTCTCGTTTTCGCTAGTTCTTAGCTCCTGTAAAAATTGGTTATAGGTTTGTTGCAGTTGCTGCAATGCTTTCTCTTGATGTACAAAAGCCAGTTTTTCTTGTTCCTGCGCAGCTTCTTCGGAAGCTATAGCAGTTTCTAGTTGCAAGCGGTTATCTTGCGCCGCTTGCTGCTGCTCGATGATTGATTTGTAATTAGTATTAAAACCTTCCAGAGAAGCCTTGGCTAACTCAATGGCTACCTCCCGATATTCCTTTTTAATTTCAAAGAATCGCTCAGCTTTACGTGCCTGGCTCTCCAAAGATTTCAACTGGTTATTGATTTCGAAAAGTAAATCTTCAATCCTTGCCAAATCCTGCTCGGTGGCATCCAATTTATTTTTGGCTTCTTTTTTACGGGTTTTATAAATAGTAATTCCAGCAGCCTGCTCTAGCATTCTGCGCCGACTATTTTCTTTGTCCTTGATAATATCATCCACCATGCCCAATTCTATAATGGCATAGCTATCGGTGCTTACACCAGTATCCAAAAACAAATTATGAATATCCTTTAAGCGGCAGGTAACATCGTTCAGCCGATACTCACTATCCCCATTTTTATAAAAACGGCGGGTAACCGTTACGGTATTAAACTCGGTGGGTAATAAGTTTTTCGTGTTCTCGAATGTTAAACTCACTTCAGCCAACCCACTGGCACTTCTGGTTTTACTTCCGTTAAATACCAATGCCTCCAAATTTTCACTTCGGAGCGCCGAAATTTTTTGCTCACCAATCACCCAGCGTATGCTATCGATGATATTACTTTTACCACATCCGTTGGGCCCGATAATGCCGGTTATCCCTTCATCGAAACTAACCACCGTTTTATCAGCAAAACTTTTGAACCCCTTGATTTCTAATGATTTTAATCTCACACCTCTACGTTTAGTACCTGCGAACATACACGAAAACCACTATATCTGAGGGAGAAATAATATGGACTGTGCATAATAGGTGGAGAAATTGTATTTTTTTGCAAAAAACATAAAAAATAATTAAGTTAAATATTTGATTTTCATTTATTTGTGAATATTATTTGAATATTAATATAATATAAGTAAATCGGCTTTGCCAATAAAGATTTGTATATTTACACCTACCCCTTTTTATGCCTTCAATTATCTGCTGTGTAACCAACGATTTGCATTACGATCAGCGCATGCATAAAATATGTAGCAGCTTACAATCCGATGGATTTGCAGTTACGCTGGTAGGTAGAAAAAGGGGTACAATACCTTTAGATACCACACCCACTTATCGGAGACATTGGCTCGGGGTTTGGAGCAAAAAGGGAACCTTATTTTATCTGGAATTTCAAGTTCGGCTTTTCCTTTACTTAGTAACCCATCCTGCCGATATATTCAACGGAGCTGATTTAGACACCCTGCCGGCAGTTTACCTAGCGTCTTTGATTCGCCAAAATAAACGCACCTATGATGCGCATGAATTATTTACCGAGCAGAAAGAAGTGATAACCCGACCCTTGGTGCATCGGATTTGGCTTATGGTAGAACGATGGCTGGTACCTCGTTTTTCTAAAGGGTATACCGTTAATCAGCACCTTGCTACTGAATTTGCCAATCGCTATGGGGTAAAATATGCAGTAATCCAAAACGCGCCTGTATACAAACCCCTTTCGGAGGGAAATGCAAAAGACACCCCTCGATGGATTATTTATCAGGGTGCAGTAAATGAAGGCCGTTGCTTTGAACAACTGATACCAGCCATGCTGCACGTGGATGCTCCCCTGCGGATTTATGGAACCGGAAATTTTATTACGCAGGTAAACGAATTGATTGAAAAATATGGAGTACATAATCGGGTAAGCTGCCAGGGTGTGCTGCTGCCGGAAAAGCTTCGTGCACTTACGCCTACGGCAGCTATCGGTATTACGCTTTTTGAAAACAACGGATTAAACCAATACTTATCACTTGCGAATCGGTTTTTCGATTATATCATGGCAGGTATACCACAAATTTGTCCCGCCTTCCCCGAATATGAAGCCATTCTTGCTAAATACGGGGTTGGTATTGCAGTGGATCCCGCCAGTTCGGAAGCGATTGCTGCAGCTTTGAACAAATTACTGCAAGAGGATGTTGTATATGAAAATTGTGTACAGGCCTGCTTGGAAGCCAGAAAAGTACTTACCTGGGAAGAAGAGCAGAAAAAATTACTGGCATTTTACGCTAATTGTTGATCATTGAATAAAAAGCTCCATATCCTTTGTTTCACTGTTCCCTATCCGGTTAATTATGGGGGTGTTTTTGACTTGTTTTACATGCTTCCGGCATTAAAAAAAGCCGGCATTTCTATTCATCTGCATTGCTTTGATTATGGCCGCGGGCAACAGGATGCATTGCTAAGCTATTGCGAATCGGTAGACTATTACGCTCGCAATCGTGGGCACAAAGGCATCAGTTCTCAGTGGCCTTATATAGTTGCCAGCCGAAACAATGCTGCCTTACTTGATAGACTATTAGAAGATGAGGCACCCATATTAATGCACGGCATCCATTGTACTTATTTGTTAAATGATAATAGATTCCGAAACAGAAATTGCTGGGTACGACTTCATAACACTGAATATATCTACTATCATCACCTGGCCTTACATACCCGTTCGTGGATGAAAAAGGTATACTACGAAGTGGAAAGTAGGTTGCTGAAAAGATATGAAAAAGAAATAGCTAACCGGGCAAAGTTTTTAGCAGTTTCAGAAAAAGAGGTGGCTACTTACCAGCAACAATTTTCTTGTAAACATATACAGCATCTGCCGGTATTTTTACCCGATTGGAAGGTAAAGGGAGCCGAAGGCATGGGGAATTACTGTTTTTACCATGGTGATTTACAAGTTCCCTCTAATGAAAAAGCGGCCATCTATTTGCTTACCCAGGTGTTTAATAAAATTACAATCCCCCTGGTTATTGCCGGTAGAAATCCTTCCCACAAACTGATTGAGTTGGCCCATCGCGCTTCCCATACCTGTTTGGTAGCCGATCCTACCGATATAGAAATGGAAGATATGATTGCTAGAGCCCATATACATATTCTGCCCTCTTTTAACCCTACCGGCATTCAATTAAAATGGTTACATGCCCTATATCATGGGAGACATATTGTTGTAAATGCACCAGCCATTAATAACAGTCCACTCGCAGCTGCCTGCTATGCTGCTGAAAATACCGAGGCGTTAGCAAGCTTAATTACCCAGCTCTATCATCAACCCTTTACACTAGAAGAGCGGGCAGGTAGGGAAAGACTTTTACAAGAAATATTTCAGCCCGAACAGCAGGCAAGCCAGTTGGTTAAAGCAATATTCGGTTAATCCATTATCTGGCATCAGGAAACAGCTGAAATACTGTCGGTTACCCGACTATTTTCTGTTTTTAGCATACGAGAGGGATAGCGATTGATTACTATAAAATCATGGGTAGCCATCAAAACGGAAGTACCATAATCTTTGGAAATTTGTATCAATAACTGCATAATTTCATCACTGGTTTCCGGATCCAGATTGCCGGTTGGTTCATCCGCCAGAATTAATTTAGGCGAGTTGAGCAAGGCACGGGCAATATCTACCCGCTGTTGTTCTCCACCACTCATTTCGAATGGCATCTTATAGCCTTTATTTTTTAAGCCTACTTTATCCAATACATCGTTTATTTTTTCTTCAATCAGGTGTTCATCCTTCCAGCCGGTTGCTTTTAAAACGAAACGCAGGTTATCATGCACATTCCGATCGGTAAGTAATTGAAAATCCTGAAAAACAACCCCTAGGTTTCTACGCAGATATGGTACTTTTTTCCAATCCATCTGCGTCAAATCAAACCCAACTACCGACCCCTTCCCTTCCCGTAAGGGTAACTCTCCGTACAATGTTTTCAGGAGACTGCTTTTGCCGGTTCCGGTTTTGCCTACCAGATAAACGAATTCACCCCTACCAATGGTAAAGTTTACATCTCGCAGTATTAGGGCTTCCCCCTGATAAATATTGGCGCCTTCGATAGAAACAATCAGCTCAGACATAGTATATGTTTATTGATCTATTCAAAAATACAGGCAGATTATGGAATCGGGTGTTAATATTCAAACAAAATCGGCTGCTCCTTTACATGTAAGGTTAGCTTTTTTGTGGGAGATGCTGCCACCCTTCCGATAATGCGTGCTTCCACACCCATAGAGGCTGCCACCGCTATAACTGCTTCCGCATCCGCTTCGGGGGTAAATACCTCTAGCCGATGCCCCATATTAAACACCTGATACATTTCACGATCATCTGCACCGGAATTTTGTTGAATCAATTCGAATACGGGGGGTGCAGCAAATAAGTTGTCTTTGATAATATGCAGGGGGCCCGGCAGGTATTTCATGCACTTGGTTTGTCCACCACCACTGCAATGAATTAAGCCTTTTACAGCTTGTGGCATGGATTCTAATAACTGCTTAACTACAGGGGCATAGGTTCGGGTGGGCGACAACAATAACTTGCCTATTTGCTGGGAGAATCCATTGGCAGTATATGTATCCGTTAACCGATGATGCCCCAGATAAACCACCGACTTTTCTAGGCTCGGCTCGAAACTTTCGGGAAATGTTTCCGCATAATATTTACTTAATACATCATGCCGGGCACTGGTTAATCCATTACTGCCTAACCCGCTATTATATTCTTTTTCGTAATCACAAACGCCGGAAGAAGATAAGCCAACTATAACCTGTCCGGCAGCAATCTGTTCGTTGGTAATCAATTTGCTTTTTGGCCAACGTGCCATCATAGTGCCATTTACAGCAATAGTTCTTACCACATCACCTACGTCGGCAGTTTCACCACCGAGGTAATGAATATGCACCCCATATTCCTTTAGTAAATCAAAATATTCTTGGGTTCCCTGGATAATAGCTTCCAGTACTTCTCCGCCTATCAGCAACTTATTCCGATCTATGGTAGAAGAAAAAAGCAACTGATCGGTTACACCTACACACAATAAATCGTCTAAATTCATAGCAACCGCATCCCGGGCAATTCCTTTCCAAACGGATACATCCCCCGTTTCTTTCCAATATAGATAGGCCAGGATACTTTTGGTTCCGGCACCATCGGCATGCATGATATTAATATAATCTTCGTCTCCCCCAATCAGATCGGCATACATTTTACAAAATGCATACGGATATAGTCCCTGATCAAGATTTTTTATGGCCTGATGAACCTCTTCTTTTTGTGCAGAAACTCCTCTGCTGGCATAAATCGACATGGTAGATGGGCTAAATACTTTGCAAAGGTAATTAATATCGGGGATACTGGCCATTGGCACATCCCTATAGCACTGAAAAACCGATTACTCAACAAACGAGTGGGTATTCCCGAAAGCTGCGTATTTTTGATTCGTATGCAGATACATACTATTGAAAAAGCCACGCTGCCGGCATTTAAAAAAGCCGTTATCACTATAGGTAGTTTTGATGGGGTACATCAAGGTCACCGGCAAATTCTTGCCCAAATGCTAGAAGAAGCCCGATTGATTGGGGGGGAAACAGTTATTATTACTTTTTATCCGCATCCCCGCAAAGTAATATCATCTATTCCCGGAGAGGTGAAATTATTAACCACCCTACATGAAAAAACTTTACTATTAGAACAGGCCGGTATAGACCATTTAGTTGTTATTCCATTTAATCACCACTTTGCCCAATTATCAGCCGAAGCATTTGTGCAAGACTTTTTATATGCCCAGTTTCATCCGCACACCGTAATTATTGGGTACGATCACAGATTTGGCAAAGGTAGATCCGGTGATTATCATTTATTAGAAAAGATGGGTGAGTCTCTTGGATTTCGTGTGATGGAAATTGATGAGCAAATGTTACAGGCTTCTGCCATCAGCTCTACCCGAATTCGGCAGGCGATTTTACATCATCAGGTTGAAGAAGCAACAGCCCTTTTGGGATATCCCTATTTTTTTGAAGGCATTGTAATGGAGGGAAATAAATTGGGCCGCACGATTGGTTTCCCAACTGCCAATTTACAAATAACAGAGGAGGATAAACTGATCCCGGCAAATGGCGTATATGTAGTTGCTGTTTCTATTTTCGATATCGAAGGCAAGAATAGTATCCCAAAAGAGGGTATGATGAATATTGGAATCCGCCCTACCGTTGATGGCAAAAACCGGGTAATTGAAGTGCACCTATTTGATTTTACTGAAACCATTTATCAGCGAACCCTGCAGGTAAAAGTTCTTCACTTTATTAGAGAAGAAGTGAAATTTAATTCACTGGATCAACTTACAACCCAACTTGCCTCGGATCGCCGAACAGCATTGGAATGGTTGGCAAAAACAACCACTTTATAACATTATTTTTACTGCCAATTCTTTCATTAAGTCAGCATCCGTATTGCGGGCATTATCAATACCCACACTTTTTAGGTTATACTGATGCAACAGCAACAGGGCTCGCTCTATTTGCTGGAAAGAATATTTTTGAGAGGAAGCAAGGTATTCATTTAAAAAATAAGGCTTCACCCCCAATTGTGTAGACAGGGTTTGTTGATCTGCCCCCCGAAGTGCGTATAACATATATACCTTACTAAAGAAATTAAAAAGTGAAGGCAGAATCATTTGAATGGGACCGGCTTTCGGATTTGATTCGAAGTATTGTATGATTTGAACCGTTTTGGTTAGGTTCTTTTGTCCAAAAGCACTTTGCAATTCGAACACATTAAACTCCTTACTCACTCCGATAAATTCCTCTATATCATCTTCGGTAATATTCTTGCGTTTCCCCAGGTTAACCGCCAGTTTAACGGTTTCATTGTACAAACGGCTGAGGTCGTTGCCAATATGATCTACTAGTAATTGCTGTGCCCGGGCATGAATGGTTAATCCCTGCTCTTTTACCATCTGCTCCACCCAGGCAGGCAGTTGATTGTCGTATAATTTTTTGGTAGAAAAGAGTTCGCCCGATTTCGCAACCAGTTTTGCCATCTGCTTGCGCCCATCCAGCTTTTTATCTTTATAGGCAACTACAAAAACCGTAGAGGGCTGTGGCTTTTCAATGTAGGGAATTAGCCCCTCTACATCCCGCATCATTTGGGCTTCCCGCAAAATTACCACCTGACGCTCGGCAAACATAGGATACCTTCTACACGCATTAATGATAGCCGGCATTTCCGCATCCTTACCATAAAAAACGGTGAGATTAAACTCAGCCTCTGCAGGTGAGAGTAGATTATTTTCGGCATAATTCAATAACATATCAATGTAATAGGGCTCTTCCCCTTCTAGCCAGTAAATTGGCCGGAATTTCTTTGCCTTCCAGTCCTGAAGTATTTTTTCCATTGACATTACCGCAAAGATGGAACAGGGAGAGGTAAAAATGAAAAACCTTAGGATAAAGTTGTAAACATTGCTGCTCCCTTATAGGTTTGTTCACTTTTAACTTGTTCATCCCCAACCGGAGGTAGGTTTAAAAAGCGCTGTATAATTCGGGCAGTAGCAACTACGTCTTTTTTACAGTAATCAATAATAGCCGGGAGATTATTCTGCTGATAATACAAATCCTGCACATCTGCACCGGTTATTCCCTGCTTGGGAGTAGGAATATTAAGCACCTGGGCCAATAGATCTAACGAAGTATAATTTTTATAATCACCAAATTTCCAATACGCCATCGTATCAAAATGGGTAAGCTCCCATGGCTTTTTATCTTGTAACTGCAGCGCAATCGGTAACGGAATGCCATTTATCAACATTCTTCTCCCAATAAAGGGAAGGTCGAATTCCCGAATATTATGCCCGGCAAAACGAAATCCGGGAATATCCTTGGTTCGACTCTCACAAAAAAGAGCAAAATCTCTGAGTATTTCTACTTCCTCATAACCAGCAAAACTGAACAAATCTAATTCCCACCCCAATGGATCAACCGGCTCGAATACCCCAACACCGATGCAAACAATTTTGCCAAATTCTGCCCAAATACCCCCTCTTTTTTTATAAATTTCGGCTGGATTCTCTTGAAATGGCATGGTTTTGGTAGCTTTATCTATAAATAACGACTTCAAATCCGGCTTAAGATGTGCAAAAGACAGTTCAGCCGGAACGGTTTCTATATCAATGACCAATAAATCCGAAAGTTTCATATTTACTATTTTATACATTTTACAAAAAAACTAACACATGGAATCCCCCGAAAAAGACACTCCGTATCAAATGCCTGAGCAAAAGGATAATAGAAAACTCATTTATGGAATTCTACTGGCCGCACTGGTAGGTACCTGGGGTTATATTTTTTACGATAAAAGTGAACACCGCCAGGCAGTAACCACTCTGGAAACCCGTATCTCGAGTATAGACAGCGCCCGGGCAGCCATTCAGCAAGATTTTATGGAAGTATCTGCCAAAGCAGATTCCCTTACACAAACCACCGTTCAGTTAACAGGAGATTTGGCAGCTAAAAATGCAGACATCGTGCAACTGAAGGGTAATATTAGCAGTATCCTTAAAAAGAAAAATGCTACTGAATCTGAATTGTCGGCTGCCAAACAATTAATTGGTGAATTGAATGGAAAAGTGGATGGCCTATTTGCAGAAATAGAAAAGCTGAAAGGGGAAAACAAAGAATTAACGGTGGCTAACCAACAATTGAGTACAGAAAAAACTCAGTTAACTACTGAAAAACAAAACCTAGAACAGAACCTTTCTGTAACTAAAACGGAGAAAAAGCAACTGGAAGACAAAGTTGATGTAGCTTCTACCCTGCATGCTTCTCAAATAGGCATAGGCGCATTCGCGATATCGAATAGTGGTAAGGAAAAAGAAACAACCACCGCTAAAAAAGCCGACCTGATTCGTGTGCAGTTTGTGCTGGATGAGAACCGTATTACCCCTTCGGGCAACAAAGAATTGTATGTGATTGTAACTGGCCCCGATGGTAAAGTAATTTCAGACGCCAACAATACATTCACTACCCGGGAAGAAGGGGTTAAAACCTATACCAATAAAATTGGGGTGAATTATGAGCAAGGAAAAATTGTTCCGGTAAATTTCGACTTAAAGAAAACAGACCGGTATGCAGAAGGCAACTACACGATTGAAATTTATCACAACGGTTTTAGAATTGGGAAAGGCGTTAAAACGCTAAAAAAAGGTGGGCTTTTTGGTTAACCAACTTGATTGAACTATTCTTGTTACAGGGCAGCTAAATGTTATTTAGCTGCCCTGTTTGTATAAACTATTCGTAAATAAAAAAGACAGCATTTTTTTTCTATAACTTTAATAACAAAAAAAGGATGCGCCCTATTACCAGTTTTTGGAAATGGCTGTTACTTTCCTTCGCTTTACTGGGGGTAGTTTCTAGTGTGGTGTATTCGCATTACTTATCTGGATTACTGGAAGAAGATGAGCGAAAACATGTAGCAACCTGGGTAGAAGCACAAAGAACAATTTTGCAGTCCTCCGACAGTGCCAGTATTACTTTAGCAACACATCTTTCTATTCAAAACACCCGTATTCCTATTATTGAAACCACTGAAAAAGATAGTATCACAGGCAATTATGTAAATTTAGATAGTGCCAAAGTGCTGGCAGATGCTAACTATTTGAAAAAACAATTACTGGCTTTTAAAAAATACCAGCCCAATCCAATCATTCTGGTTATAAAAGAACAGCCTTACACGGCTAACTACTATTATTACGGAAAAAGTTCTTTACTGGATGAAATCAGGTGGTATCCGATTATTCAGTTGTTTATTGCATTCCTGTTTATTGCTATCACCATTGCATCGCTTAGATATATTTACAAAAACGAGCAGAATGTTTTATGGGTATCTCTTGCCAAAGAAACCGCTCATCAGTTGGGAACTCCAGTGAGTAATTTGCAGGGGTGGGTTGAACTTTTAAAAGAAAATCCGGAAAATGCATCTATTGCTGCGGAATTACGTAAAGATGTTACGCGGTTGCAACTGGTAACAGACCGGTTTGGTAAAATCGGAAACATCCCGCAACTAGAAACTGATTTTCCTGCACATAGAATAGAAGAGGTAGTAGAATATATGAAGCGGCGAATTGGCGGTCAAGTTACTTTACAATGCGATGTAAGTAAACTGGCAAACATATCCACGCAATTGTCGGCACCTCTTTTTGACTGGGTTATAGAAAATATTTTAAAAAATGCTTTGGATGCGCTGGAAGGAAAGGGAAGTATTCAAATAATCGGATTTCAAACGACACAAAATGTGGTAATAGAAATCACCGACTCGGGAAAAGGAATGGATGGTAGCGTTCAGGAGAAAATTTTTGATGCTGGCTATACCACCAAAAAAAGAGGATGGGGTATAGGGTTGGCATTAACCAAAAGAATCATAGAACAATACCATAAAGGCAAAATAAGCGTTCGCTGGTCGGAGCCCGGAAAAGGAAGTTGTTTCCGGATTGAATTGCCCCTACTTTCTACCAACTAAATTCAGTTGAAGTAGATACTTGCTTACTTGATAACAATTGCACTTAGGGCTGGCAGATGAATGCGTAACCGATAGCATTTGGTGGCTTTATCTACTAAAGTTGCTTCAATGGAAGGATTAAATACATCACCGGTTCCCCAGAATTCGGTTTGATTGCTATTAAATATTTCTTGCCATTTACTTTTTCCATACACGTATACTTCCCAATTATTTCTTACAACGGGCGAAACGTTCAGCAAGGTAATCAGTTGATCTTTGTCTTTTTTCCCTTTGCGACAATACACCAGCACACATTCACTTCGGTGGTTAAGGTCTACCCATTCAAATCCCCCGGGTTCGAACTGCTTTTCGTATAGTGCCGGCTCCGACCGATATAAGGCGTTTAAACTTTTCACACACTGCTGCAGCCCGGCATGGGGTGCAAATTGAAGAAGATGCCAAGGTAGTTCGCTTTTATAATTCCATTCCTGCGTGCTACCGAATTCATTTCCCATGAATAGTAATTTTGCCCCCGGATGGGTAAACATATAGGTATATAACACCCGCAGGTTGGCAAACTTTTGCCATTCATCGCCGGGCATTTTATAAATCATAGGACTTTTTCCATGCACTACTTCGTCGTGACTCAGTGGCAGCATAAAGTTTTCGTCGTAGAAATACATCATGCTAAAAGAGAACTTATTTTGATGAAACTGTCGAAAAAGCGGATCCATTTTAAAGTAATCTAAAGTATCGTGCATCCAGCCCATCATCCATTTCATGCCAAATCCTAAGCCGCCTTCAAAAGTGGGTTTACTAATTTTAGGCCAATCGGTGGCTTCCTCTGCTATGGTTTGAATATCGGGGAAATCGCGATAGAGCGTTTCATTCAAATCGGTAATAAATGCGATGGCTTCCAGATTGCCATTTCCGCCATATTCATTAGGTTCCCATTGATGATTGGCTCTGCTATAGTCGAGGCGTAACATAGAACTAACTGCATCTACCCGCAAACCATCCGCATGAAACCGGTCGCACCAGAAACGGGCACTGCTGATTAAAAAAGATTTTACTTCTCCGCGCTTATAATTGAATATATAGGAATTCCAGTCGGGGTGATACCCTTTACGCATATCGGCATATTCGTAGGTATGGGTGCCGTCGAACATAAATAGTCCATGGGCATCATATGGAAAATGAGAGGGAACCCAATCTAAAATAACGCCAATTTCGGCCTGATGCAATGCGTCTACTAATGCGGCAAATTCCTGGGGGTTTCCAAATCGGGAGGTGGGGGCAAAAAAACCGGTTCCCTGATAGCCCCAGCTTCCATCAAAGGGGTGCTCCATCACGGGCATAAACTCTACATGGGTAAAGCCCATATCCAATAGATAAGGAACCAGGCGCTCTCCAATTTGCTGATAGGTATTATATACTTCTTCGTTATTCGGATCTGGCCGCATCCAACTGGCTAAATGCACTTCATACACCGAATAGGGAGCTTGTAGTTGGGTGTGCTTCTTTCTCGTTTTCATCCAATCACTATCCCCCCAATTATAGGTGGAATCCCAAACGATGGAAGCCGTAAAGGGTCTTTTTTCCCAATAATTTGCAAAGGGGTCTCCTTTATCTAATTGCACTCCCTGAAATCCATGTATATGATACTTGTAGGCTTCTCCCTGCAAAATTCCCGGAATAAATCCTTCCCAGATACCGGAATGATCTAGCCGAACCTTTAACGGATGTGCCAAAGTATCCCATGAATTGAAATAACCAATTACTGAAACATAACTAGCATTGGGTGCCCAAACAGCAAAATAGGTGCCGGCTATCTGATTAACCGTTACTTGCTTGTTGCCAAACAATTCGTATAAACGATAATGGGTTCCATTTTGAAAATTGGTAATATCCTCCGGAGTAAAAAGGGAATAGTTCCAAACCGGCTGCTTGGTATCTACAAAATGTACTTCCTCATACGGCACCGATGGGGAAGCTGTTTTCTTCTTTGGCAACTTTACATCGCTTGTTTTATCAGCGGAATCGGATTTCTTGGCCATGGGTTTGTTTTGTGTGCGTATATGATTACTTCAATCATCTCCCCTGGCTGCATTGCCAGTATTACTTTGCTCTCAGTTCGAAAATTTTAAACTGTCCTGCCCCCACTTTCAATACCTGACTAGCTGTTTCCCCAGACAACACATCCACAGCCTTGGTAAAGCCAGTAAATGATTCTTCATACTCCTTAAACGGAATTTCCCGACTCTCGTTAGAGCGGTTAAGCACACAAAGTACCGATTGTTTTTGGTGGGTTCTGGTAAATACGTACACGCCATTTACCGGCAGGTATTGTTTGGTTTTTCCAAGCTGCAGGGGTAACGACTTTTTTCTGTATTTGGCCAATTGCTGCACATAAGTAAATGCCTCATTTTCTAAGGCGGTTCTTCCTGAAGCTGTAAATTTATTTACTGCATCACCGGGAAATCCACCCGGAAAATCCAGCCGAACCATCGCATCGCTGGGATTTTTAAAATTCCTCATAAGGATTTCCGTACCATAGTATAATTGAGGTATTCCGCGTAAAGTAAATAAGAGTCCTATTCCCTGCTTAAATTTATTGATATCCTCCCCCACCATAGAGAAAAAACGATCGGTATCGTGGTTATCCAGAAATAAGCAGTTATTAAGCGGCTGTTCATATAAAAAATCCTGGGCCATAGTCATGTGTAACCGATTTATACCCTGCGTCCATCCTTCAGGCTGATTAATAGCTTCTAAGATGGCGCCATTGATAGGAAAATCAACACCACCCAACATATTATGCTTAAAGGGCACTTCCATTTGATTACGCGTAAAATAGGCATTCCCGGAAACGGAGTTCGTCCAGGCTTCACCAAATAAAGTGAGAGAAGGGTATTCTTTAAGCAGGGCAGTATTAATCTTGTTTAAGAAGGGTTCATCACAATATTTATACGTATCAACGCGCCATCCATCTAACCCGAATTCTTCGGTTGCCCAGATTGCATATTGAATCAGGTAATTGGCCACATAGGGGTTTCGCTGGTTTACATCGGGCAGGTGCGGTACAAACCAACCATCTAACAAACGCTTCTTATCTTTTTCGCTGGCATATGGATCGAAAAGCATTTCTTCTTTATGGTTGCTGCCGGTGTATCCGGGCCAGCGATTGATCCAGTCAGAAGCTGGAGCATCCTTATACATCCAATGCGCTATACCCACATGGTTATAAACGGCATCTTGCATAATTTTCATACCTTTCTGATGAGCAGTTTCAACCAGTTTTTTATAGGCCTCATTGCCTCCCAAACGCGGATCTGTTTGATATTGATTGGTAAACCAGTATCCATGATACCCACTTAGCATACCTGCCGACTCTTTCTCCAGTGGCATATCGTTTTCATTTACCGGCGTCATCCAGATGGTAGTAACTCCCAAATCTTTTAGGTAATCTAACTGTTGCGTTACGCCCTGTATATCACCGCCATGGCGATTGAGGGGATTTGATCTATTAACTACTGCGTCTTGCATAGTTTTTATAGCATCATTAGTGGGATCACCATTACTGAACCGATCTGGCATCAGTAGATAAATCAAATCAGACGACCGAACCCCTTGTGCATACTGATTGCCTCTTCCGGAACGGGAAGGCTTCAATACATAATGCAGGGTGAGGGTATCTTCTGCGTTAAAAATCTGAATAGGAATAATCCCCGCACTAGCAGAAGATCCGATGGTTAACTGCAATGCTAGGTATCGTTTATTGGGAAAGCTATCTACAGAGGTTAGTTTAACTCCCGGATATTGAATACTAACTTTTTTGCCGGCTAACTGATCTGATTTACTTCTAACAATTACTTGAATTTTGTTCCACTGCATTTTCGTAAACCAATTACTTGGGTAGGCTTCCAGCGATTGTGCCTGTAACCCGAGGTGGCTAAGCAAACCTATAAGGGCGAAGAGAAAATTTTTTTTCATAGTAATAAATCCTTCAGAATTATTTGAAAAAGTAAAGCAGGTAATTTATTCGATATTTTCAGGTTGCAAGGTAGGCGAAGCATTTTCCTTCACAATCAGAGCACATACTATCCCTGCGGTGCAGAGTAACATACCCCCAATCATAACAGCCAATAAGCGGTCGTTTCCCAAGTATTTTTCCATAACCTTCCCAAAAAACAGGGAAGCTATGATTTCGGGTAATACAATAAAAAAATTAAAGATACCCATGTATATACCTGTTTTTTCGGGAGGAATGCATCCAGACAAAAGCGAATAAGGCATAGATAAAATGGAGGCCCAGGCAATACCCACCATACTCATAGAAATAAATAGTAAAGAGGGTTGAGATACAAAGGAAACAGAAATCAATCCCAGCCCACCAATAATCAAACAGGCAGTATGGGTAAGTTTTTTACCCAGTAGCTTAACCCAAAAAGGAATGGAAAATGAAAATGCAAAGGTTACTAAATTCAATATGGCCGATGTTTCATTAGCCAACTCTAAACCTTTGGTATATTGTTCACTATTATTGATCGCGTCTCCCTTGAATATGTCGGCTGCCACACCGGTACTATAATAGAACCACATTAAAAATAGTCCGGGCCAGGTTAAGAATTGAACAATGGCGAGTCTTTGCATAGGTATCGGCATTGTTCTGATAGACTGAAAAATTTCTCCTGCCCCTTTAATTATTCCCCCTCCTTGTTGTGCGGCTGCTTTCGCTTTCCAATCCGGATCGGAGGGGGGATATTCTTTGCTTTTGAATACCGTATACAATACAGCCCCTAAAAATACAGCAGCGCCAATATAAAATGACCACATGATATTTAGTGGAATTCCTCCTGCCCCTTTCTCGCGCGAAACACCGAGCCAGTTTACCAGTAACCCAGGCAAATAGCCGGCAATAAAAGAAGCGGCGCCAATAAACATACTCTGCATAGCATATCCATAGGATTGTTGCTTCTCATCTAGGTTATCGGCCACAAAAGCCCGAAAGGGCTCCATGGTAATATTGATACAGGAATCTAAAATCCAAAGCGTTCCTGCCGCCATCCACACAGCACTGGAATTGGGCATCAGCAACAGTGCCAAAGAACTTAAAATAGCACCCACCAAAAAAAAGGGTCGCCGGCGGCCTAAGGTAGGATGCCAAGTGCGATCACTCAGATACCCTATTATAGGTTGCACCAACAAACCAGTCATAGGTGCTGCTAACCATAAGCCCGGAATCTCTTCGGGTTTGGCTCCCAGAAATTCGTAAATGGCACTCATATTGCCCATTTGCAAACTCCATCCGAACTGAATACCAAAAAAACCAAAACACATATTCCAAATCTGCCAAAAACTAAATGGCTGTTTGGTTCCGGAATATACGGTAGACATGCAGCAATTATTTATAAATTAAAAATGATGCAGAAACTGCTTAATTTAAATAACAAAACCATCTGGTAAAATTGCCATCTTCTTTACTACGATGATGCCATCTTTTACAGTATACAAACTATGGTCTGTATTGGCTAGATGTTTTCCCCCATTAATTCGTACATCATTTCCTATGCGACAATTTTTATCAATGATAGCATCTTTGATATAGCAGCGTTCACCGATTCCTATCATGGGTAAACCTTTCCCGGTATTCGCTGCCATTTCCTCAATCGTTTCGTAGTAGTCATTTCCCATGATGTAGGTATTTACTACTGTTGTACCATGCCCAATTCTTGCCCGAATTCCCACCACACTTTGTTCGATGCGGCTGGCATTAATAATAGAACCTTCCGCAATAAGGGTTTTCTCTAAGGTGGTGCCGCTAATTTTGGCTGGCGGCAACATACGCGCTCGGCTATAAACAGTTTTTGTATTATCAAATAAATTAAAAGGTGGAATATCATCCGTAAGCGAAATATTAGCTTCAAAAAATGAATGAATATTTCCAATATCCGTCCAGTACCCTTCATATTGATAGCTGGCTACCTTAAACGACACGATAGAATTTGGAATGATTTCCTTACCAAAATCGGTTGCGGTAGGATGAACTTCATTCAGCAATTGATAGAGTACTTGTTTACTAAAAATATAGATACCCATGGAAGCGAGGTAATGCTTTCCTTTTTGCTGCATGTCGGGGCCGGTATCGCTTACCCAATCAGGCAGCAGGTCTTTCTTAGGTTTTTCTATAAAGGAGGTAATCATGCCGGCTTGATTACTTTTTAATATGCCAAACTCAGGCGCATCCCGTTCATCCACCGGTATAGTTGCAATTGAAATATCTGCCTCATTTTTAATATGATTATTGAGCATATCGCTGAAATCCATTTGATACAACTGATCGCCGCTTAGAATCAGGATATACTCAAATTCTAAATTAGAAATATGCCGCAACGATTGTCTTACTGCATCGGCTGTTCCCTGAAACCATCCGGGATTATCGGGGGTTTGTTCAGCAGCCAGAATATCTACAAAACCGGTACTAAATGCGCTAAAATGATAGGTGTTTTTTATATGCTTATTAAGGGATGCCGAATTAAACTGCGTTAATACAAACATCCGATTGATATGGCTATTAATACAATTACTAATAGGGATATCAACTAATCGATATTTGCCGGCGATAGGAACTGCAGGCTTTGATCTACTAGCGGTAAGGGGAAAAAGGCGGCTGCCGGCTCCACCACCCAAAATAACGGCTACAACTGATTTTGATATACTTGTCATATCAGCAATTTACTGAATTTTAACCATTGAATAAGCTTTTGTTCAGGGTAGATTTTACTAATCCCTATATACCCGGGTATATTGTTCTACCGTGTTTTCCCAGCTATGGTCGATCCCCATCATCCACGTTCGCATTTTTTTCAGGTGATCTTGGGATTGGTAAACCTGAATGGCCCTTCCGATAGAATAAATAATGTCGGCAACCGAAGCCTGATTGAAGCGGATTCCAAAGCCCTCGGGATCCCCCATATCTGTTACGGTATCTTGTAATCCCCCTGTAGACCGAACTATGGGAACAGTTCCGTATCGCATGGCATATAGTTGATTTAAACCACAGGGCTCTACCCGACTGGGCATTAGCAAGAAATCAGCCCCCGCATACATCAGGTGGCTAAGGCCTTCATCATACCCAATTACGGCGTTAAACTGTCCGGAATAAGGCATCAGCATATCGGTAAGTCTGCCTTCTACATAATGTTCGCCACTTCCTAAAATCAGATAAGAGGCTGCATTTCCCATTTCTTGTATAGCACCTGCAATCGCATCCGGTAACAACTCCGCAGCTTTTTCTCCAACCAGTCTTCCTATAAAAATAATCAGGGGTTTTTGCGGATCTAACCCAAATCGGCTACAAAGCAGGTCCTTATTTTTTGCTTTTCCTGTATGTACGGTTTCAACAGTATAATGATGTGAAAGATAGCTATCGGTAGCAGGATTCCAAACATCATTATCAATGCCATTCAAAATACCCACACATTTGCCCTTTTCATATTCAAACAGGTCTTCTAATCCATTCGACTGGAATGTTAACTCCTGCAAATAACTGTTACTAACGGTAGTTACCTTATGGGCACATTTTACCGCAGAAGCTAATGGGTTGATAGAGTGCGCCCATTCGAGCATGCCTCTTTTCCATAAGTCCCATGTTGGAATATACCTACTTTTATCCCAACCCATCCAACCCTGGTATTGGGCATTATGAATAGTGAAAATGGTTTTGATGCCTGCCAATACCTGATAATCGTAACTATGCTGCATGATAAAGGGTATCAGGCCTGTGTGGTAGTCGTGACAATGCACAATATCGGGTCGATGTTCCCAACTTTTCATCCAGGTTAGTACGGCAATCTGAAAAGCCACAAAACGCTCGGTATCGTCTCCGTATCCATAAATTTTTTGTCGGTCGAGCAACCCATTGATATCTACCAAAAACAAATCGAAGCCCAGTTTATTATGCTTTTCTTTGATAATGGTAAAATCAAAATGCCAGCTTCCCAGATTAGCGTGTCCCTTATAATCTACCGTCCACTCATTCGAATACAAAAATGCAGTACGATACATGGGCATAATTACTTTGGCTATATGGCCTGCCTTACACTGGTATTTTGGCAAAGCACCCACCACATCTCCCAGTCCGCCCGCCTTAGCAACCGGGTAACATTCAGCAGTAATATGAATAATTTCCATTGTAAGTTTTTACTCACGAAAGTTAATAACAATTCTGATTCGCTCAAATTATCTGTTGAAAAGCGCAAAATCATGAAATTCTTATTACTTTAGCCCCTATTCAAACATTGCTTGCCATGAAAACAACCCATCAACCCACCAATACAGGTGCATTAGCCAATCTGGTGATCGTATTCTTTTTCTGGGGATTTATTGCTGCCTCTAACAGTATTTTTATTCCCTTTTGTAAAACGCATTTTAACTTGAGTCAGTTTGAATCTCAATTAATTGGCTCTGCCTTTTATGGAGCTTATTTTATCGGGTCACTGATTTTGTTTCTGGTTTCCAATATGATTGGGTACGATATCCTGAATAGGATTGGGTATAAGAAGGGAATCATTTACGGACTTATGATATCCGTTGTGGGTGCATTGTTGATTATACCTTCTGCCAATGCCAACTCATTTCCGGCGATTTTGGCTTCTTTCTTTGTGGTTGCGCTTGGATTTTCTCTTCAGCAGACAGCTGCACAACCATTTGCCATTTTACTGGGAGATCCGGCTACCGGTTCCCATCGCTTAAATCTGGGAGGGAGTGTAAATTCTCTCGGCACTACGCTCGGACCATTGATTGTAAGCTATTTTTTATTCGGAACCCCCAGCAGTAGTCAAGCTGAAGTTACCGTTACTAATATCAATACCCTTTATTTAATTGTGGCTGGCGTTTTTGCGGCTGTAGCCCTTTTCTTTACCTTTTCGAAATTACCCGATGGAAAAAATGATGAGGCATTTGAAAAAGCAGGTAAAGCCGCTTCTTCTTTGTTTTTGATGACTGCCTTAATTGTAGGGGTAATTATAGTTGGGCAATTAACAAATGTATCTAAATTATGGCTTTTGCTATTGACTGTAATCAGTGTGATGGGCATTTTATTTTACTCTAATGGAAAGGCGATTCAGCAGCCAGATGGCTGGGGTGCTATGAAGTATCCGCAGCTTATTTTTGGTATGATTGGCATATTTGTATATGTAGGTGTAGAAGTAACCATTGATAATAATTTCGGAGCCCTTTTAAAACAACCCGGTTATTTAACCGATGCAGGAATGGATGAGAGCAAAATATCAAAATACATTTCACTCTATTGGGGTAGTTTGATGATTGGTAGATGGATGGGAGCGGTGAGTGTATTTAATTTAACCGGAATAACAAAAAAGATTGCCATGGCAGTAATTCCGTTTGTAGCATTTGCCCTAGTACTTACCGTTAGTGTTATTTATGGCAACGATGTAAGTGATTTATATGGATATGCCATTATGATTGCCATTGCAGTAGCTGTTTTTTTCTATGGCCAGGAAAAACCGGTTAAAACCTTGTTATTTGTTTCACTCCTCGCAACCTCTTGCATGCTGGTTGGCGTATTCACCAAAGGAATCATTTCTGTTTATGCATTTATGGCAGGTGGATTATGCTGTTCTGTAATGTGGCCTTGCATTTTTTCACTGGGCGTGGGTGGATTGGGCAAATATACCAGTCAAGGTTCTGCCTTTTTGATTATGATGATATTGGGTGGCGCTGTAGTTCCCCCCTTGCAAGGTGCTATTGGAGATATAGCCTCTATCGGACTGCACCAATCTTATCTGCTGGCAGCTGTTTGTTTTGCAATACTAGCCTTACTTGCTCTTAAGCTGCAATCTGTGTTAAAGAGGCAGGGTCTTGACTTTGATGCACAGGTATCTGGTGGGGGACATTAATAAACAGGCAAGTGTACTATTTGAGTGCTCAAACGACTTAATCTAAAGCAACTGAAATTAAAAAAGTATGGAACAATTAGCGATAGGTATAGACATTGGCGGCACCGGAACAAAATTTGGAATCGTTGACCGGTTGGGTAATTTGCTATTTTCCAGCGAAATGTCTACCCGTGGGCACGATCATCTAGACAGCTATATTGATGAATTATACCACAAAATGCAGCCCCTGATAGAACAGGCTGGAGGCATTGGAAGATTCAGAGGTATTGGTGTGGGGGCCCCTAACGGAAACTATTACAGTGGTACCATTGAATATGCCCCTAATTTACCCTGGAAAGGAATTATCCCTTTATCTAAAATGATAAAGGATAAATTTAAAATGCCCGTTGTTTTAACCAACGATGCTAACGCAGCAGCCATTGGCGAAATGATGTATGGGGCTGCCAAGGGAATGAATGATTTTATCATGATTACGCTGGGAACCGGCGTGGGTAGTGGAATTGTAGCGAATGGTCAACTCATCTATGGTCATGATGGATTTGCCGGTGAGTTGGGTCACACGATTATTATTCCGGAAGGTCGTTACCATCAGGGAACCGGTAAATACGGCTCTCTCGAAAGCTATGCATCCGCCACCGGCGTTGTGCTTACTACCTTAGAAGTACTGGCCGGCAGCAACCAACCGAGTTTATTACGCGACATCCCCGAAGACCAACTGGATTCAAAAAAAGTGTACGATGCTGCCATGAAGGGAGATGTGCTGGCAAAAGAAATATTTGAATTTACCGGAAAAATACTCGGGATGGCTTTGGCAAATTTCGTTATGTTCTCTAGCCCCGAAGCCATTATATTATTTGGCGGCCTTACCAAGTCGGGCGACTTGTTATTAAAGCCCGTTCGCGAGCATATGGAAAATAACCTGATTCAAATATTTCAGCAAAAAGTAAAAATTCTGGTGAGTCACCTGAAAGAATCGGATGCGGCTATTCTGGGTGCATCAGCTCTTGTATGGGATTTGAAAGTGTAGTAACCTCTACTTTTATTTTACCATAAATACTGCTGGTACAGGGCGTTGACCTTCTTTATCGCTGGGCTGGATGGTATTTTTTCCATTTATCAATAAGCAGCTGCTGCCCCCTCCATCTAAATTAAGGGCTTCCACACAACCTATTTGTTTAAACATGGCTGCCATTTGCTCCAGGGTGGCCCCTTCTGCTTTTCCGGGAAATCTACCTTCTATCGCGAGTAATATCAATTGTCCACCGGAAGTATATCCCATACCGGTTCGGGGATGTTTATCCTTAATGGCATTTCCGGCAAATTTCCTTTCTATATTATTGGCAATCTGAATGGTTCCATCCTGCAGCAGAACTGGTCCGCCACCTACGGCTGTTTGCATTTTCCATTTCTTGAATTTTCCTTTTTGCAAATAGTCGGCTGCTGCGGGATTTGAAATAGCATCTTTCCAGCTATTGATAGGCTGCTGGGTAGCCAGTGGATAACGCAACGAAGAGTCTACATACAACCAGGCCACATCGGCTTTGCGTCGCTTACTAATTCCGATGGCACTCCCTAAAACATGATAATACTGACCACTATCTTTTCCTTTAGCAGCCATTGTTTGCACTTGATAAGAAAGTAATTGACCCTCCCGCATAACCACATTCAGGTTGCTGTTTCGCACAAACTCAAAAAAAGTGCAGTTCATTACAAGCAGCGGCTGCTCATTATTCTCAAAGTATTGCGAAGGCGTATATCTTTTACCATTCCCTACCCGGCTAGTAAGATCCAGTTTTCGGTCGGAAAGATCTATGCTTACATAATAAGCTTTATTGGGTTTTCCTTCGGTTACTGTTTGGGTATAGTAAACATGCACAGAAGAAGGCAGTGGGGAAAAGGAGCTATCTACATTGGTCCATTCCCATTGACCTTGCGCACTAGCTATTAAAAAAAACGATAGAATTGGTAGAAAGATTTTTTTCATACACCCTAATTCAGGAGGCAATAGTGGTTCCGGATTTTTCCATCAGCCAGCCGGATTTTCCCCAACCCGGTATCACGTGTTTTTCGCTGTGATAGGATGAGCGAACCAATGGGCCACTTTCTACATAATCGAGCCCCATTTGATACCCAATTTCGCGAAGCTCAGCAAATTCATCGGGATGCACGAAACGCTGAACGGGCAGGTGTTTGGCGGTTGGTTGCAAATATTGCCCCAATGTTAGCACATCACAACCCACATCAACCAGGTGTTGGATGCTTTGAATCACTTCCTCTTTTGTTTCCCCCAAACCCAGCATCATGCCGGTTTTGGTTCGCATGCCGCCCTGTTTCAATTGCCGCAATACATCCAGACTGCGATGATATTTTGCCTGAACGCGCACTTGTCGGGTTAATCTTTCTACGGTTTCGAGGTTATGACTCACCACTTCCGGAGCGGCTTGTATTATGCGCTGGATTTGATCAGCCCTGCCTTGGAAATCAGGAATCAACGTTTCGAGGGTTGTGTCGGGATTGAGGCCCTTAACTGCTTCAATGGTATTATACCAAATGATAGATCCGCCATCTTTTAATTCGTCTCTGTCTACACTAGTGATAACGGCATGTTTCACCTTCATTAGATGGATGGCTTCTGCAACGCGGCGGGGTTCTTCCCAATCAACCGGGTCCGGTCGGCCGGTAGCTACCGAACAAAATCCGCAGCTGCGGGTACAGGTATTACCTAAAATCATAAAAGTTGCGGTTCCGGCTCCCCAGCATTCTCCCATATTGGGGCAATTGCCGCTCTCGCAAATGGTATGAAGCCGATGCGTATCCACTAGGTTACGAACATGCTTATAACTTTCACCTACAGGCAACTTTACGCGAAGCCAGCCCGGCTTTTTAACGGCGGTAGGCTTAGTGGTATCAGTAAGTGGGGGCTGCGTGGAAGAATGCATAATATAGGAATAAGGAAGTGGTTTGATTCCTTCCTTATGTGGTGCAAAAGTAGTTACTTTCTCTTACCAAAACAGAGAGCTACATAGGCGTTGAAAAAGAATTTTTTTTCGGGCACGTCTAACAGCATGGGCATAGGCTTGGTATAGTAGGATGCATGGAGCCCAACTTCTATGGCAGATAACATTTCATTATATCTTCCATAATCAAAACGGAGGGCTGTTCTAGCCTGAAAACCAGGCACAAAACTTACTTCACCCCAACCCTTGGTAAGGCTGCCTTTTCCAATAATTCCTGTGGGATCTAAAAAAATAGATTTATTGGTTGGGGTATATCGAATCTCTTCGCGTGAGCCGGTACTAGGGTTAAGAACTTCCAGATAATAAGGGCGCAATAATCCGGCAGCAAATGCCCCTCCGTAAATTAGGGAAACTGCTACCCCGTTTTTGTTACCCTTACCCCCTATCAAACGCTGTTCTCCTACCCCTACATTTAGGGAATAGAAATTATTCACTTTTCCGTAAGTATAGCTAGACACAATTAAAAGCCCACCCGAGGAACTTACAGTGGGTATTCTCTCTTCTTTCTGATGTTTCCGCTCTCCAAAAGATACCCACCAAAGACCGGTTTTCGTGATTGATTTATACTTCCCTTTTTCGTAAAAAAAACTCCATCCATCGGTGTGGAAATTAAACCCATAGGCAAGCTGCTTCTGATAAATTAAGGCACCTTCCTCTTCCTGCTTGATAAGTTGATTGATTTTTTCTTTTTTATCCTGCTTTTTGCGCGCCTTTTCGGCAGCAGCCGCCTCCCTGTCTTTTGTTTGCGACAGAAGAGAGAGTGGCAAAAGGAAAAATACAATCGGAAACAGCCGCTTCACGTACATTTGTTTAGTTAATTGTAAATTTATAATAAAAAAGCAGCATGACTTCACAAATAATTTATAAATCTGATTTAAGAACCGAGGCGGTTCATATGCAAAGTGGTACCCTGATTGAAACCGATGCACCCACCGACAATCAGGGAAAGGGGGAACGCTTTTCCCCTACCGATTTAGTGGTGGCAGCATTAGCAACCTGCATGGTTACCACTATGGGGATAAAAGCCCGAAGTATGGGGATACAAATGGATGGCACCCGGGTGGAGGTAACCAAGATAATGGTTTCAGACCCCCGTAGAATAGGTAAAATCATAGCAAAAGTGTATTTCCCGGCCGGAATAACGGAAGATGCGCACCACCGGGATTTACTTGAGCGAACAGCCCGAACCTGTCCGGTAGAACGCTCCCTACACCCGGATATCGAGTTAGATATGGCGTTTATTTGGCAATAACCCCATTTTGCAATATTTGCTTACCCACCGCACAGTGTAAACAGCGTTTTTGGGTACAATACTGATTAGTTAATTCTGTAAGGGCTTGGGTATCTAGGGCTTGCTTTTTTTCTACCCCTGTATTTTCCCAAAGACTGATTATGCGATTTTGTTCTGCAGGAATATCAGAAAACAAAGCCAACACTTTACCGGTCAACCCCTTATCACCTTTATAATAGGCATAGGCAAATAAAGCCGGCAACATAGCATTGATGGCAATGGAATAGGTCATTTGCTCTCCCAGCGGTTTGGGTTGCTGATGAGAGGCTTTGTGAAAAAGGTAGTGAGTGTCCCAAAATTCTGCTGCAGAAACACGACATTGTTGCTTCCAATGTTGTAACGAAACAGAAGAAACCAATACACTAAAAAAGCGGGGATTGTTAAACAATAAAACTGCCAATTGAGATAATCGAATCGTTGGAAAAGAAGCAGGGCGCATTCTTAAAAAGGCAGGACTCTTTGCTAAGGGCACCAGTTGATATTTGTATTGTAAGTATTGATACTCTTTCAGCAGTTTCCGATGGTAACTTTCAGAAGCGGTTACGGGTAAAAGATTGCACTGTCCAAGTAAAATTGCTTCCCATTCGATGGCAGTCAATTGCTTTTTTAATAAAGTTGCAAGCGGAATACTATTAGCCAAAGAAAGAAAATAACTACCATTCACCTTCCCACCCATTTGCTCGAAAAGTAATTGCCAGAAAACGGTATCCCAATCGCCGCCGGAAATGGCATGCCATTGTAAAATACGGGCTGCTTTTCGTTCCAATCGATTTTTCACCAATAATTGTTTCCACGAATACCAGCTTTGTAATGAAACCATGGGTAAAAATGATCGACAAATAAGCGGTTCCTGCTTTTCCATCAATTGCCGATACCGGTTCAATAAAGATTTGGGAATACGATGCTGCAATAAAAGGGTTGGAATAGGAACTCCGTTATTATCTATTGCCGGCTGATTATCCTCCCAAACCACATGAAGAATAACGTTCCTATAATTTGGATCATCCGGATGCCCATGCTTGTACCAATCGGATGACTGAAAATGTATCTCCACCTGGCCGCCCCAGACAGTTAACCCAATCTGGATAAGGGCTTCTGTAAAATCTGGACCTTGGTGCGTATTCCAGTTTCCAGATTTAAAAATTTTCAATGGTTCGCCCGAAGTAGTTGTAAGCGCTGTTTGCGAAAAATAGCGGTTATGCCAGATAAATTGCAACAAATCTTCTTTCATTTCTCTTCAATTTGAAGAGAACAAATTACATAATGGAAAACATGAAAAAATACCTGATTTTTATTTAGCCGGATATACTATATAGGGCCTGCATAACCCTACTTACGGGCAAACCCATTACATTATAAAAATCACCTTTCACCGATTGAATACCCACTACACCTATCCACTCCTGAATGGCATAGGCGCCTGCTTTGTCAAAAGGTTGATAAGTAGAAACGTAATGTTCAATCTGTTCGCGGGTAATTGGGTGGAAGGTAACCTCCGTTGTGTCGGCAAAAGAAATTTCTCCTTTTGGATGCAATAGAACCACTCCGGTAATAACCCGATGCGTAGTGCCCGAAAGATCGGTTAAAATCTGAATAGCTTCCTCCGCATCCCGAGGTTTACCTATTATTCGGTTATTAAGCACTACCACGGTGTCTGCTGCCAGCAATGGCAAAGCTGCCGGATTTTTTTGGCTGTTTACCTGCCGGGCTTTTTCTCTGGCAATATATACAGGCACTTCTTCAATAGCCATATCGGCAGGATAAGATTCATCCGTAGGAATAACCTCCACCGTAAAATTTACTTCTGCCCACTCAAGCAATTGCCTTCTGCGAGGAGATTGTGAAGCAAGGATAATAGAGGGCAGTGGAGGTAGCATATAAGATTAACGATAATAATAAAAAAATGCCATCGACAAAATACCGGTAAACATAATTCCTTTCACATATACACTTAGCAAATGAAAATCTTTTTGCGTTTGGGCATTCGGTAGTTTGAACAATACCCAACATAATGGAGCAACAATTGCCAACATACAGTATACAATACTCAGCCACCATCCATAGGCCAACACATACAATTGTAACAATAGCAGGGTACCCGATAAAACCACCAGCCATACTGCTACAAAAACTTTTGAAGCAGGTAACCCCCAAACTATGGGCATAGTTCTACAACCGTATTGTGCATCGCCAGCTCTATCTTCCATATCTTTCAGCACCTCTCGTATCAAGGAAATTACAAAGGCAAATCCGGCATATAACATGGTAAGCCGAAATAATCGAATTTCTTGGTGATCAATCGAAATAATGGCATCTACCGACAATGGATTTTTAGAAAAAAATAAAATCAAAATAACCCAACTGGTTAATAGGGAGATGATCACATTCCCCACTAAAAGTTGCTTCTTAAAATTGGTCGAATACAACCATAGCAATAAAATACTAATAAGGTTAGCCAAAATCAAATACCAATAAATGGAAGGAGAAAGCGCCAGCACGGTAAAAAACAAGCCTAGTAAACTTAATACCAAATGCCAGAATATTGCCCACCTGCGGCTTACCGCATGATTTACTATAACTCGTTCCGGCTTATTAATCTGATCGATATTCAAATCGAAATAATCGTTAATAATATACCCTGCAGCTGCAATCAAAACGGAGGCTGCCACTATCCACCAGAATTGATTAGTTGCATGAGAACCGTAAATGGGCAAATAAATACAATACTCATATAAGCATTGTGTAATAATAATAAACAGCAAATTTTGCCAGCGGACCAATTTAAAAAAAGATGCGATTGATTTCAATTGTTCCGATTAATCTAAATAATAAAATGGGTTTTACTCATTTGGCAGCAATGGAAAAATCTTCCGACCAATCTCCCCGAATTTTTAGCACTTTTTCAATAACGTCCCGCACACAACCTTCCCCACCCTTGAAGGGTGAAATATAAATGGATTGCTGTTTGATTTCTGGTGCTGCATCGGATGGACAGCAAGGAACGCCGGCCATACGATGAGCTGCCACATCTGGCATATCATCGCCCATATAAATAACGGTTTCCAGATTAATTGCATGCTGCTGGATATATGAGCGTAATTGGGTTGCTTTATCTGTAATGCCCAACTGAATATCAGTGATACCAAGGTTTTGTAACCGTGTTTTTACTTCCTCAGATACGGCACCAGATATGATTAATATGCGATATCCTTTTTTGATAGCCAATTGTAAGGCGTATCCATCGCGGATATTCATTTTACGCACTTGAATGCCACCGGGCATCAGCCAAAGACTGCCATCCGTTAGCACGCCATCAACGTCCAGCACAAAAGTAGTTATGTGTTGAAAGAAATCTATGATAGATTTAATTTATAGTGATTAAAAAACTAAGATTGATTATCTCTCCATTCATATACCCAGGCACTCTGAATCATTTCGAGGTGCCCTTCCGTACTTTGTTCGCGGGTTCCTGTAAAATGGGGAATCTCTAACACCCATTCCAGCAAATCGGTAAATCGTATCCGATATATGCGGCTTTCCGTAAAATCATCTCCAAAACGCTCATAAAGCTTTTGGGCAATGTCTTCGTGATCTGACCATTCAATAGGCGGCTCAAATTGGCTCATAATCTTTTATTTTCAGCTAACACACCTTACTCTCCCAAAAACTGAGATTGATCTGGTAAAGTAATGTCAATATCTCCATTGCCTGCCTGAAGTATACACTGGCAGCCTAAACGGGAATTAATTCGGGGGTTTACGGCACGATCAATAAAGTCTTCCTCTTTATCAGATAGTGGCTCTAGGTATTGCTCGCCCTTGTTTACATAAACATGGCATGTACTGCAAGCACAAACGGCCCCACAATTATGGTGCAGGTTGATGCCATTATCTAAACATACCTCCAGCAGACTTTGATCGGGCGTTACCTGCTCTAGTGTTACGGGTTCTAGACCCTTTTCTTCGAAATGTATTCTAATTGTGTACATAATAATGTTGCAAAAGTATCTTAAATGAGTAATTAACCAATCATCCACCTAAAATGTTTGTAAAAATGTAATCGCCCAGATAAAAAATCTGCCAACGGAGGATTTTAGTCGGTGCAGTTTGCAGTATAACTGGCATCTTGCTTGGATTGGTTAACAAGGCTTGCTGCACATTCCATTATCTTTGCCGGCATGTTACCAAAATTAAAGGAGCGCATATTAATTGTATATCACACGCAACGCCTCAACTTACTCTCCCTGTTTTCTCCCACTAGGGCAGCCATCAGAGCTTATCAATTATTTACCACCCCTCCCCCTTTAATCAACCCTATTGAAGCCCCTTCCCTACCTCAGGCGGAGCCTTTTCAACTGGATATAGACGGAATGATTGCCCAGGGCTATCGCTGGAGCCCTTCGGAAGGCGGAAAATATAAAGTTTTATTGGTGCATGGGTATAGAAGCCAGGCCTTGAAATTTGAACATATGGTGCCCCCGCTGCTGGAAAAAGGGTTCACTGTATTGGCTTTTGATGGACCGGCCCATGGAAAAACAACCGGCAATCATATTCAACCTTTTAATTATATGGATATGATTTTGGCCATTGAAGAGATGGAGGGGCCGATTTATGCATTTGTAGGGCATTCACTGGGCGGACTCGCACTTTCCCTTGCCATGGAAAGGCTGGCATTCAAAGAAGCCCGAAAATTGATCTTAATAGCCCCAGCAGTTGAATCGCATCGGTCTATCAACAATTTTTTCTCTATTATCCCGGTAAATGAAAAGGTGAGAAATCGGTTTCGGAACGTTGTGGAGCGTTTGGCAGGATATCCGATCAGTTACTTTTCCATAGTTAGAATATTACAAAATATATCCATGCCTGTTTTATGGATACACGATAAAGACGACTTAATTTGCCCGATTGAGGATGCGCAACCCTTGATAGACAAGCAATTGCCGCATATAGAGTTTGTTGTTACCGAAAATTTGGGACACAATAAAATCTACCGAGACTCCGAAGTGGTTCGTAAAATTGCCGGGTTTTTGAACAACCCAACTGTTGATATTTTTTAAGATTAGGTTGTTTCACCTAATATTGCATCGCGGAATGCAGGTTAAGTTTGTGGTAAGGTGATGGGGAGAGTAAACAGGAAAACATCAAAAAACGAGCGGGGAAAATCGAAATATGGCAAAGAATTTATTGATTGTAGAGTCGCCAGCCAAGGCAAAAACCATTGAAAAAATTCTAGGAAAGGATTTTGAGGTAAAGAGTTGCTATGGCCATATCCGAGATTTAGAAAAGGATGATATGGGGATAGACCTGAATAACCACTACCAGCCCCGTTATAAAGTGCCCGACGACAAAGAACGTGTAGTAAAGGAATTACGACAACTGGCAAAAAAGTCATCCGAAGTGTGGCTTGCATCGGATGAGGACCGCGAAGGGGAAAGTATCAGTTGGCATTTAGCGGAGGTTTTAGGATTAGACCCCACAACTACCAAAAGAATTGTTTTTCACGAGATTACGGCCCCCGCGATTAAAAAAGCAGTAGAAAACCCCCGTTTGATTAATATGAATCTGGTAAATGCCCAACAGGCACGCCGGGTGCTCGACAGACTGGTGGGTTTTGAGTTGAGCCCAGTATTATGGAGAAAAATTGGCATGCAACGCAGCTTAAGTGCCGGAAGGGTGCAAAGTGTAGCAGTTAGGTTGATTGTAGACAGAGAGCGGGAAATTAATCAGTTTGTTTCGGAAAGTAGCTTTAAAATAGAGGCCCAGTTTACTGCCAAAGACATATATGGTAAGGAGGTTACTTTTATGGCGGAGGGGCCCTCCAGGATGCAGCAACAAAAGGATGCGCGGGCATTTTTAGAAAGTTGTAAAGGAGCCAGCTATGCTGTAAAAGATATTCAGGTAAAACCGGCCAAAAGATCTCCGGCAGCACCTTTTACCACCTCTACACTACAACAAGAGGCCTCCCGAAAATTAGGCTATGGCGTAAGTAAAACCATGTTACTCGCACAAAAATTATACGAAAGTGGAAAGATCACATATATGCGAACAGACAGCATACAATTAAGTGATACTGCCATGGCGGATATACGAAAAGAGGTTACGGGTTATTATGGGGAAGAGTACTATCAGCCCCGCCGCTTTAAAAATAAAAATGAAAGTGCACAGGAAGCCCACGAAGCTATCCGGCCCACTTACATGAATAACCATTCGGTATCGGATGAAGAAACCCGAAGATTATATGAGTTAATTTGGAAAAGAACAATTGCCTCACAAATGAGCGAGGCCGAATTCGAAAAAACTACGGCCTCGATTGCGATCAGCACCCGACCCGACACATTAACTGCAACCGGTGAAGTGATGAAATTTGATGGCTTTTTAAAAGTGTATCTGGAAGGAAAAGATGAGGAAGAAGATGAGAACACCGAAGGCATGCTGCCTCCACTTACTAAGGGTGAACAGCTAACGAATAACTTTTTAAAAGCAACCGAAAAATTTACCCGTCCTTCCGCCCGCTATACAGAAGCTTCGCTGGTAAAGAAATTAGAAGAATTGGGTATTGGCCGACCTTCCACTTATGCCCCAACCATCTCTACGATTATCAAGAGAAACTATGTAGAGAAAAGAGATAAGGAAGGAATTGTAAGAACCGCTGCCCTCTTAAAGTTATTACCTAATGGACATATCCAGGAAGAGTTGGTGCAAGAAAATACGGGAGCCGAAAAAAATAAATTATTCCCAACCGACTTAGGTATAGTAGTTACCGACTTTTTAAAGCAACACTTTACCCGGGTAATGGACTTTGGCTTTACGGCAAAAATTGAAGAGGAGTTTGATCAGATAGCAGAAGGAAAAATTATTTGGAGTAAGATGATTGACGGGTTTTATAAGCCCTTTCATGAAACCATAGAAACTACCCTAGAAACCGCTGAGCGAGCCAAAGGAGAAAGAGAATTAGGGGTTGATCCAGAAACCGGAAAGAGAATTGTGGCTAGAATGGGCAGATATGGCCCCATGGTACAAGTGGGAGATCAGCAGGATGAAAATGAAAAGCCCCGGTTTGCCAAACTAAATCCAACCCAAAGCATAGAAACCATCTCTTTAGAGGAGGCCCTGCAACTGTTTCGTTTACCCCGAACTCTGGGTACCTATCAAGATCTGGAATTAGCCGTAAATGTGGGTAGATTTGGCCCTTATATACGCTTGGGAGAACAATTTATCTCTATCCCTAAAGGGATTGATTTGCATGAAATGGATTTGGCGGCTGCTGTTAAATTGATAGAAGAAAAAAAGCAGGCAGATGCGCCCATAGCGCAATACGAAGGTTTACCAGTTACCAAAGGGAAGGGAAGATTCGGACCTTTTATTAAATGGAACGACCTATATATTAATGTTCCCCGTGCCTATAATTTTGACAAGCTTAGTCAGCAGGATATCAACGAACTGATTAGTAAGAAGCAGGAAAAAGAATCAAATCGATTTATCAAACAATTCCCGGCAGATAAAATTTCTATTGAAAATGGCAGATGGGGCCCTTTCCTGCGGTTTCAGAAAAAAATGCTGAAACTACCCCGGAAGGCCGATGGAGAAAAATACACACCTGAGCAACTGGTAGAACTTACTGTTGAGCAAGCCAAGGCAATGATTGAAACGCAAATGCCCGGTGCCTTTACCAAAAAAACAAAGGCAGCAGCCAAAAAATCGGCCGCCCCCAAAAAATCAGCAGCCAAAAAGAAAGCCGCTCCTAAAAAAGGAACGGCTAAGAAAAAGTAATTGTTTGTTTTAACCAATCATGCAATCCTTCCCCACCTAAGGGGAAAGTAGTGGTTAGTCGTACTTACCCAACTGACGAAGGAATCGAACGTGTGCAGACACAGCCTGACGCATAGTGGGATACTCAAGATACTGCAGTTGATATTCTGAGCATACAGCCCGAACAATTTCACTTATAGCGGGGTAATGTACGTGAGAGATTTTAGGAAATAAATGGTGTTCAATTTGAAAATTCAAGCCACCAACCAGCCAGCTGATTACTTTGTTTCTGGTAGCAAAATTGGCGGTAGTTTTTATTTGATGGGCAGCAAATTCATCCGGCATTCGATTGGTATCTTCAACAGGCATTGGAAAATGGGTATGTTCTACAGTATGTGCCATTTGAAAAACAATACTCAAAACAAATCCCGCAAACATGGTCATTACAAGAAACCCAATTATCCATTTGGTAAAACCTAATAAATAAATGGGAAGTGCAACAAATGCAGCCGCATGATAGATTTTAACAAGCCAAAACTCTAGATGATCGCCCAAAGACATTTTTTTTAAAGGAATATTTCCAATTTTTTGAGAAAAATATTTTTTGTAGTCGGTAGCAAAAAGCCAAACAATATAAAGCATCATATAAAGAAACCAGAAATAAACATGTTGAAACTGATGCAACCAAGTACGCTTTTGGGTAGGGGCCATCCGAAGAAGGATTGCTACTTCAATATCTGGGTCTACGCCATCAATATTAGTAAAAGTATGGTGAATCATATTGTGCTTCATATTCCACATAAAGTGATTGGCGCCCAACATACTAATTGATGAAGCGGCTACTCGATTGAGCCACTTTTTTTGACTGAAGCTGCCATGACTACCATCGTGCATTACATTAAAACCAATGGCGGCTACAATACCACCTAGTATAATACATTCCACTATGGCCAAAATGGCCACCGGCGTAAAAAATAACAGATGGGTGTATACCAACAAAAAGGCGGAAACAAGTAGAATGGCTTTAGTAAAAAGACCATTGTTACCAGTAGCATCTATTCCGCGTTGATCGAAATAATCTTGCACCCGTTGTTTAAGTTCGGTATGCAATGATTTAGTAACAGCAGGAAATTTGGGGAGGGTATAATAAGACATGTAAGGTAGATTAAAATTTAATATACAAAATTAATCAATAATACCTAACTCTTCGTGTTAAATTATAAATTACACTAGTATAATTAGTTGATAATGAACAAATAACAAAAATAGCACCTATGTAAAACCCCACATTTCCACAAAGGGGCATAAGTATTTGGTACAAAATGATGAAAAAAAGTTGCAATAAATATACTTTTTCATTTCTCGAACGTTTATATCACAGAACTACTGAAGCCAATCCATGCAGGCAACCAAGGAATTAGATGCTTTACTTTCACTTATAGACGACCCAGATGGGGAAGTTTATTTGTCGGTATCCGGCAAGTTGATAGATTATGGCCTTCCCATCAAGCCCAATTTAGAGCATCTGTGGGAAACCTCTCCCAATGAGGAAGTACAAAGCAGGATTGAATCAATTATACACAAACTACACCTAACAGAGCTAGAAAAGGAATTGTCTTTTTGGTCAAAAGACGGTCACCAAGATTTAATGTTGGGCGCCCAATTAATCGCCAAATACAGCCAACCCGATATTTCCTTTCAATCCTCTTTAGATACTATAGAAAAGTTCAGAAAAAATATCTGGCTCGAGTTAAATAGCTTTCTAACACCATTGGAACAAGCAAGTATATTCCATAAAATTTTATATGGGCATTTTTCACTTTCAGGTAATGCAGTAAACTACCAAAAACCGGATGAATTTTTAATCAATAAGGTAATCGAACATAAAAAGGGCAATTTAATTACCAATTCTATTCTTTATCAAACGCTGTGCAGACAACTATCAGTACATGCCAGTATTGTAAACGTAGCCGGCCATTTTTTAGTGGCTTTTTATCCCAATGATATTCCCAACACAGATTTTACGCCGGACGATATACATTTTTTTGTAGACCCCTCAAACGGGTTTCCACATTCTACCTATGATATAACTGCCCACTTAAAAAAAAATGGGATTAATCCTAAGCCATCTCACTATCAACCCCTGTCGAATAAAAAAATCATACAAATACTAATCTGGGAAATGGCCAACTGTTATCAGTCTGATCCGGCAAATAAGAATAAATGGGAAGATTTGACTAGATTAAGCAACTTTCTCTGATTCTTTCAACCGCCTAGAAAAAGCATCCCCCATGATAAGCTGGTCCGACTTCGAAAAAATTGATATAAGGGTCGGCACCATTGAAGCGGCCCAACATTTTGAGAAAGCAAAAAAACCGGCGTATCAGCTACGAATCAATTTTGGCAGTTTAGGAATACTGCAATCCTCCGCACAAATTACCCGACATTATACTCCGGAAACCCTAATGGGAAAGCAAGTAATTGCGGTTGTTAATTTCCCGCCCAAACAGATTGCCAATTTCTTTAGCGAATGCCTGGTATTAGGTGTTTACGACGAGCACAATGAAGTAGTACTATTGCAACCAGACCACCCCATTTCTAACGGTTTAAAAATCGGATGATGAATCAGCTATACTACACCTATTATGAGAGCCCTATCGGTCTGATTTGTATCGGGGGAACCGAACAGTATATTTGGGAAGTAATGTTTATTGATAATGCGGAGGAAATGATACATGGTGAGCCTGGTATAACAGAGGTAATTCATCAGTGCACAGAAGAATTGATAGAATACTTTCATGGAAAAAGAAAACAATTTGAAACGCCCATATATCAGGAGGGTACTGAATTTCAACATAAAACCTGGAACGAACTAGTTAACATACCCTACGGCAAAACTATCAGTTATTTACAGTTAGCCGAGCAAATAGGTGATCCGAAAGCTACCCGGGCAGTTGCAGCAGCCAATGGAAAAAATAAACTGATGATTCTGAGACCCTGTCACCGCGTTATTGGCAGCGATCGCTCTTTAACTGGCTACGCTGGCGGTACGTGGCGAAAAAAATGGCTATTACAACATGAATTTAAAACGAATCTGGGTGTACAAACCTTATTTTAAGGAATTAGAGTTTGCACAAATAACCTACCCCTTCTCTTTATTACCGCATATCGTCTGCCGTAAATCCCAGAGGTAACAAAGTTGCCGCATCGTGTATAACATAAATATCTCCGGTTTGTGCAGAAAGTATTAATCGAATGGGTTGTTTATGATGGTGCTGATGTTCTACTAAAGACTGTCTACAAACTCCGCAAGGAGAAATGGGGTGTTCACTTTTCCCTTTCAAATTTTTATAACTAATGGCCATAGTAGTAACCGCCACACCAGGATATAAAGAAGCAACGGCAGAGAGCAAAACCCTTTCTGCACATATGCTAACCGGATAACTGGCATTTTCTTGATTGGTACCGGATAGTATTTGTCCATTCGCTAATTTCGCCACAGCAGATACCTGAAACTGAGAATAAGGTGAATAGGAATTTGAGGTAAGGCTTCTTGCTTGAGTTAGCAATGCCCCATCCTCGGCTTCTAGCGACTCGATGTTGGTAAATACTTGATATCGAAAAGGTATTACTTGCTCCATATCCTTCAAATTCAACTAAATCTACCTATTTAATTGCAGAAAACAATCTTTTCCAGCGAGGACCATTCTCGTAACTAAACCAAATCAGGGAAGCGCGCCCCACAATATGCGTTTCAGGTACAAAACCCCAATAACGGCTATCCTGACTTCGATGGCGATTATCTCCCATCATCCAATAATAATTCAGCTGAACGGTATATTGGGTAGCTTCTTTGCCATTTAATATATACTTACCATTTACTTCATCCAATGTATTGTGTTCATAGGTAATAATAAGTCTTCTATACAAATCAATATTAGATGAGGAAAGTGTTACTACATCGCCTTTTTTGGGAATTCGAATCGGTCCGAAATTATCAACCGTCCAGGGATACAGGGCTTCATTATTAGGAAATGTTTGTCCAATCATGTTATCAGAATACAGAACCACTGACTGCACATTTGATAACTTTTTAACCTTTTCAGCTTCCTCCGGCGTCATATTGATAACTAATACATCCGATTTATTCTGTGAAAAACGCAATTGATCTGTTGGAATTTCTGTATCAATCCCTAATTCAGTTTGAAAAAAATCGGTACTTATGGGTGTGCCATTAGTTTGAACAATATACTCAGTTTGAGAGGTAGCAGACTGAAAAGCGGGTTGTCCATTCACATACAATACACCTTCTTTTACCTGCAAACTATCACCTGCGATACCCACACAGCGTTTAATATAATTATCAGTTTTATCCATTGGGTGCACCAATACCGGATACTGCGCATTTAGGGCTTCGCGATTTCCTTTAAACTCATTTCTCAAAACATCATAATATGGAACCAGACTCCCGTGTTCTTCGTCATTAATAATGGTATCACCTGCGGGAAAGTTGAATACTACCACATCATTTCTGTTAACGGCAGAAAAAGCTGGAAATCTTTTATAGGGAACCTGTACTTCTTTAATATAAGAAGGAACCGTTTTAGTAAACGGCATAAAATTGTGTACGAAGGGAAAAGATAAAGGCGTTTGAGGAATTCGGGCGCCGTAAGACATTTTATTCACAAACAGAAAATCATTCACCAGCAAGGTTTTTTCCATACTGCCTGTGGGTATCACATAGGCTTCAAAAACAAATCCCCGGATAAGGGTAGCCGCAACTATGGCAAATACCCCGGCATCTATCCATTCACGGGAAGGGGGTTTATGGTAATGGGCCAACGCCTCAGCACCATGCCATTTAACTTTAGGCGAGAAACCGAGGTAAGGAAAATAAATAAAAGGTAAAAATACAGTAGCGGCGTGGTCGCCCAGAGATACTTTTTTAAAGTGCATTACAAATATGATGGAAATCCATATAGTAATAAACTGACCAGCAATAGGGATTAACTGTAACCAAAACCAATATTTGGCGGTTTGTGTTGCTTCTACCATACACCAAGTATTATAAAATGGCACCAATGCTTTCCAAGGAGCAATACCTGCCTTTTTAAACATTCCATACATGCCGGCATGCCAACCAATAATTCCCACCAATAAAATAATATAGCCCATTTGTTTAGTTTGTCAATTACAAAAATATCTTTTCAAGTGCAGATTCAATGTTTTTTTTCAGTCACTTATAGTAAGCCTTTATTGCACCACAAAACTACGCACGTCTAATCGGGTAATGGTATTCCCCGACAAGATTACCAGCCGCTCCACCACATTTCTAAGTTCTCGTATATTTCCGGTCCAGCGGTGTTGCATAAGTGCTTCCAACGCTGCACCCTCGATGCTTTTTACGGGCTGCCGATAATCATCAGCAATTTCCTGTAAAAAATGAGTTACCAGCAGGGGAATATCATCTGTTCTTTCATTTAGTGCCGGTACTTCTATCAATATCACGCTGAGGCGATGATAAAGATCGAGGCGAAAATTTTTCTGATTTACTTCTTCCAGTAAATTTTTATTGGTAGCTGCAATCACCCTTACATCTACCGATAGTTCCTTCTCCCCTCCCACTCGGGTTATCTTTCCTTCCTGCAGGGCCCGTAAAACTTTTGCCTGGGCACTTAAAGTCATATCCCCAATTTCATCTAAAAAAAGGGTTCCGCCATGTGCTTGCTCAAATTTACCAATGCGTTGTTTTATGGCGGAGGTAAAGGAGCCTTTCTCATGACCAAACAGCTCACTTTCAATTAATTCTGCAGGAATTGCGGCACAGTTTACTTCTATAAGTGGGTGATTCGCCCGGTTACTTTTTTCATGCAGCCAGCGGGCTACCAATTCTTTGCCCGTACCATTTTCTCCGGTTACCAACACCCTTGCATCGGTAGGAGCCACTTTCTCGATGGTAGATTTAATTTTCGAAATCCCCTCGCTATTTCCAATAATTTCCTGAACTCTCTGTACTTTCTTTTTTAATACCCGCGTTTCTTTCACGAGGGTATTTTTATCGAGGGCATTGCGGATGGTAATTAATAGGCGATTGAGATCGGGTGGCTTGGCTATAAAATCAAATGCCCCCTTTTTTACGGCATCTACAGCTGTTTCGATGGTACCATGGCCACTGATCATAATTACGGGTACATCGGGCTGCAATAGCATGATTTGGTCCAATACCTCCAAGCCGTCCATTTTGGGCATCTTGATGTCACACAAAACCAAATCAAAAGATTGGGCAGCCAGCAGTTTTAGTCCTTGTTCCCCATCCGCGGCTTCCTCCACGCGATATCCCTCATGCTGGAGTATATCTTTCAGCACATTACGGATAGATTTTTCGTCGTCAATCAGAAGAATAGCTGCCATGAAGCAAATGTTTACTACGAATATAAATAAGTTGTTCGTAAGCCCCGAATATTAGGTGTAGGGGCGTTAAAGAAATCACAATATAGTCCTGTTTATCGGCTGATAAGCCGAATCCCCGCAAATCCATTAATTCCAGGTGCCGCCGTATAATACCTGCGCCCAGCCGCATTGATATCATTTCCCAGGCTATAGGATTGATGCAGGATATTATCCACCCCCATAAATAACTGCCAGTGCAAGTGTTTTCTTGAGAACTTATATCCCAACTCTGCTTGAAACAGTTGATAGGCTTTTGCATATTCATCCGACAGATCATTCAATGGCAGGGCTGCATTAGCGGTAAGTTGGGTGGTTGCATACCACCCTTTCTGATGTTGGAATTGTATACTGGTAAAGAGAATCGTTGGGGGTATTCCAGTAATTGGATTACCCGAGTAATCCGTATTACCTTGCCGGTATTGTACAAAATAATACGGCTGATAGGTAAATCCGCCTTGCCAATGTAACTCCCATTTTCGTAGCGCAGTTTTTGAAAAAACCTTCCACTGTAATCTCGTTTCAATACCTTGCTGTAAAGTGGATCCTGCATTTACAAAATACTCGGCTCCGGCAGCATTATTGCGCCGAACAATAGCTTGATTAAGTGCAAATCGATAAAAACTAGCCTCCCACTGCCAACGAAGATTACTGAACGATAAGCGCCAACCGGCTTCCATATTCCAGCCACTTTCCGGCGCAAGTTCACCATAATAATTTCCATCGGAGGGTCTGATTTCAGCCAAAGTGGGGGGCGAAAAACCGCGGGAGGCGAGCAGGTATATATTTCCAGATCTTATTCTACGCGTTATGCTGATTCTGGGGGCAGGTATAGAAGGTACTATTCTGGTGATTTGCTCACTAAAGGGATTGGATATACGCTGAAATGTGAACGGCTGCTGATTACTGCTGATACCCACTTCCATAATCCATTTAGCAATTCTAAAGGTAACCTGCGAATAAACATACCATTGAGCAACCCTCATTTGATCGGTAAACTGCAATGTATCTGGTTTTCCATTTCGGTTGCCAAAATTATCAATGCGGGATTGCTGCTGTAGCCATTCGAATCCGGAAATCCATTCGAGTGAGTGATTATTCCATCGGTTGGCATATCGAAAATTGGTGCCTGCTCCCCAATTATGTTCATTTCGTTTTTCGTAGTTGGTGATAAAAGGATTTTCGAAACGGGTTTGTGCATTCGAAACAAATGATTGCATTTGCCACTTAGCATTTACTTTCCATTGATGGGAGGCCGACAGCCAAAGGGTTTGGTTGCTAACAGAACTATTTTGCTGTATTGCCCCCGGAAGGGTGGCAGTTGCCGGCCGGGCTGATTGGGGATTTTGCTGAAACTGGGATAGCGTTAATCCTCCGGGGGTTTGATAAAACAAATCAGCATATAAAACCTGCAGAGATATGCGGTGCTGCTTATACGATTGTGTTAATCGCGCACTAATGGCATCTCTGTGCATAGCAGCATGCATCCGGTATCCGGAAGCCTGCTGGCGATCTTGGTATAACTCAAATTGTGTGTTACCGCTAGCATGCAACCAGCCAAATGATTGCTTATTCAATCCATAACTTCCGCCAGCCAATGAGGCTGTAAATCGATTCCGACTGCTATCGTGCAAAAAATCAGACCCGGATTGAAAAAGAATAACCCCTCCGGTTCCTGCCCCGTACACACTGGAAGCGGGTCCCTTAACAATTTCTATCGTTTGCAACATCCCTACCGGTAAAAGATTTAAGTACGTGTTGCCACCGGCATCAGTTAATGGAATTTGATTTAAATAAATTTTTACATTCCGCACACCAAAAGGACTTCTCAATAAACTCCCGCGAATAGAAAGCCGGTAACTTCCCGGAGAGCGTTCTTCCATTTTAACACCCGGAACCTGATTAAAAACAGGTAACATAGAGAGCGAGCCCATTAATGAAATTTCTTTGGATGTTAAAAGAACAATAGAAGCAGGTAATTGAGCGCGGGTAGCATTATTTCTAAAAGCAGTAACGGTTATACTATCCAAGGGGGTAGAGGAACGAGTAATGCCTGAATCTCCTACAATATCTTGTGCACTAATAACGAAGGGAAAATACCCTGCGAACAAGCAACAAAGTATCCGTAAACTCATTAGGTATTGAATATGAAACTTCATACTGCTAAACGATATCCATATAGTATAAAAAAACCCGGAGCTCGATCCGGGTTATAAATAGCATACAGGGCATTGCATTATTTCTTCATGTACATCACTTCTTTCACTAGGCGAACGGTACGATTCACATCCGGAATAGCCAGTGCTGCTAAATTAGGTGCGTAGTGCATGGGTGCATCGGCACTGGTTATTCTTCTGATGGGTGCGTCTAGGTAGTCGAATCCTTCTTTTTGAATACGATAAGAAATTTCGGATGAAATAGATGCAAAAGGCCATTGTTCTTCTACAATTACTAGGCGATTGGTTTTCTTCACACTTTCTAAAATGGTCATCCAATCTAATGGTCGTATAGTTCTCAGGTCGATTACTTCGGCACTTACCCCTTCTTTGGCTAACTCATCGGCGGCACCTAAAGCCACTTTCATCATCTTGTTATAAGAAACGATGGTTACATCTCTGCCCGCCCGTTTTACGTCGGCTTTTCCCAAAGGGATATAATACTCTTCATCTGGAACATCAGATTTATCGCCGTACATTACTTCACTTTCCATGAATATAATGGGATCTTCTTCGTAGCGGATAGATTGCTTTAATAATCCTTTTGCATCGTAGCCATTGGAGGGGGCAACCACTTTAATACCCGGGATATTTGCATAATAGCTATCGAAGGCCGTTGAGTGCTGTGCACCTAATTGTCCTGCACTACCATTGGGGCCTCTAAAAACGATGGGACACCCAATTTGACCGCCGCTCATCGCCAGCATTTTAGAAGCAGTGTTAAGAATCTGATCCATAGCTAATACAGCAAAGTTCCACGTCATAAACTCTACCACCGGACGTAATCCACTTTGTGCAGCGCCTACTGCCACGGCTGTGAAACCTAATTCTGCAATGGGAGTATCAATTACACGCTTACTGCCGAATTCGGCTAACATGCCCTGACTAACTTTATAGGCACCATTGTATTCCGCTACTTCTTCCCCCATCAGAAATACACGTTCATCTCTTCTCATTTCTTCATTCATAGCTTCCCTAAGGGCTTCCCGAAATGCAATTGATCGCATGAGTAACTGGTATTATTGAGTTGCAAAAATATAAGATTATCAAGTATAATCCCAAAACTAGCCTAGTATTTAAATAACAAACCCCCTTTCCGGTTAGAAAGGGGGTTTGCAAAACTATATTAGACTGATTCGATTAGAATACGTTCCAACCAAAGCTCATGTAATACAATCCACCGATTTGAGGATTTCCAAAACCGGTTCTGTAATACCGATTAAATATGTTGGTACCCCCTAACTTAATCAGCGACTTGCTTGCGAGCAGTTTATAGCTTATAGCAGCATCGAATGTGCCATAAGAAGGCATATCACCTACAGCGAAAGTTCCTTCGTAAGTGAAACTATCTACCCAACGATACATCACATTGTAACCCCAACGGTTTTGCTTACCAAATCCAGTATTATTGAGGCCTATGTTAGTACGGTATAAAGGGGTGTTGAAGTAAGAAACAAATCCAATTGGTAATGCTCCAATTTTATCAGAATACAAATTAGCAGAGAAGGTAAGGTTTCTGCCCAACAGATAATCCAATGAAAAGCCCCAACCGGATGTTTTTACATCGCCGGGAGTATTGGTAGAAATGCTGTAACCAATACGCTTATTAGGATCTAACAAATCAGCTGCTGAACCGGGAGTTCTTGCTTGAAGTACTTGAACACCGCTAATAAAGTCTTTGTAAGTAGCCCAGTAGTAGTAAGCGTCAATCAACAGGCGATTAGCTACCAATCCCTTGTAACCAACTTCATTCGACCTCATAGACTCTGGCTTAAATGCAGGGAATACTTGTTGCTGTAATAAACCAGGGTTGGGAGCTCCGGCCAGAACGCTTGCGCCGAATGCCTGAACACTTCCAACTGTGTAAGCTGGGTTACCACTAAAGTTATAATAATCTCTCAACTGAGGTAATCCACCCATTAAACGAGTGCCACCACCAATCAACAGGTTGATCCACTGATTTTGTGTTGTTGGAAAGCGGTAAGCTTGCTGGTAAGAGAAACGAAGGTTATGATCTTGCGCGAGCTTCATTACGGCAGAAACCCGTGGGGTGAAACGACCTTCGAAATTCGTGTTTTTATCATAACGACCGGAGGCAGTTACCTTCAGGAAGTCGCCGAATAATTTTTGAGATAACTGAGCATACATACCCAGTTCATTGATTTTGATATTACCGGCAGTATCTGCAAATAAGGTACCCTGAGAATTCAGTACAAATTGTCTTGCGCTAAATCCAACAAGGAAATCAGTTCCGGTTTTGGTTAAACCTAAATCATTAGACAGGTTATA